>NZ_JBQPXH010000006.1:0-212459 GCF_052244495.1 Rhodobacter sp. NSM | reverse complement strand
CAAGCACATGTTCGGGCATATCCCTGAGCCTCCGTGGCTATGCGCAAGTGTCCGGTCGAAATGGTGGCCAGTTCAGCGTAACTGCAGAACCGACTTGTCAGAGGGATAGCACGGCCAAAATCGCTGATGTCAGTGCTACGCCAGTCAGGAGTCCGACGAGCGACGAGAACGAAGGGTGGCGAGGAGCAGGATCGCTTACGCTCGGGTACATGCTGTCCAGCCGAGCCTGCAGCAATTCGAGATGGTAAAGCGCGGACTTGATGAGATCCGAGTTTTCCGCTTGCGTTTGAAGGGCGTCATGACAGCCTGCTGTCTCTTCGAGGATGCGAGCAAGGGCCCGTTGCTCGCTGCTTGTAGGCCCCAAACGACGAATCGGGCGCAGGACCGAATACGCTCCGTCAGAGCCAACCGCCCGTGCAGAGACCGTAAACTCCATTCCCTCTTCAATTGGCGGATCGAGAGGCGCCGAGAAGCCATAGCACCCTGTACCTAAGCCCGAGGCCTGCAAGTCTCGGCGCTTTCGATCTGCACTGACTTTGGCATAGAGCCTGCCTTCAATGCGTATCTCGACAGATGCTTGGGCTTCTGGATCCCGGCGATCAATGACCCATCCCGCTATCCGGTCCGACCGCAGCACATCGACCACGCCATATAGCGGCGGTCCCGATGCTTGCTCTTGCGTCCCGAGACCGATCGACGGCGCCTCGACCAAATGATTCTCGTGTCGAGCCATCACTCAGCTTGCCTTCGCAAGTGGACGCGAAAAGTTCGCCGCAAGACGCGCGGCAAGCAGTTGCGGTTCGGTCAGGTCTGAAGCCGTGATGACCGGAGCGGCATAGGGTTTGATTGCGCCCTCGGCAATACGATCCTCGATCACATCGAGTGCGCGCGCGATGTCGTCGAATGGCGCGGCGAAGAGATCGTAGATCGAATAACGCCACCATTCGGAGGCAAGAAGCCTGTCAATGAGAGCTTCCGGTACCCGTGTGCGAACCACCCGGCCCGGTGCCCCCAGAACCACGGCGTAGGGAGGCACATCCTTCGTCACCAATGCTCGGGCGCCGATGATTGCGCCATGCCCGATTTTCACGCCTGACTTGATGAAGCAGCCCTGACCGATCCAGACATCGTTGCCGATCTCGGTGATCGGACAGCTCTTCGTGAACGCTCTTTTGCCTGCACGGATTTCCGCTGCCCGGTCCGGTGCCACCAGTTCGTCCCAGCCATAAACCTGGGGCCAGTAGGACGTCCGCGAAGTCGTGAGCCAATCGGTAGGATGTTCATGCACACCGATGACGGTGCCTGCCGCAATTGAGGTGTACCGGCCGATCCGAACGTTGTTGAGCGTTCCGCCGGAGAGGCTGCAGAAGGCGCCGACGTGAATCTCCGCCCCTGTCGTGACGGTCGCAATGATCGTCGTGGGTGCTTCAATTCGCGAACTTTGCGTCAGGCTCTTGACCTCGCGCAGCCCGGGCAGGCGAAGGCCTGCCTCGGCAAGTCTCGAAAAGTCCTGGTTCTTCAGGTCGAGTTGGATCTGTCCCATCGATACTCCTCTCACTCGGCCGCGACACGCTTAGTCTAGGGGGCAACTCTGAATGGATGGTGAAGCTCTCACTGGTCGTGCATGGCACCGCGCAGGTGGCGCAGGATGGGCTCCAGCAGATAGTCGCCGGCCCGCCGCTCACCTGTGCTGATGGACACCTCCACGGGCATGCCGGCGCCCAGCCGCACCCACGACGGCTGTTCCTCCAGTGACTCCGGATCGAGCGCTACCTGCGCCTCGAAATAGGTCGTGGCATCTCGTGGATCCTCGATGAGATCGGGGGAGACGAAGATGACTGTGCCAAGGACCACAGGCGCGATGGCGCGGCGGTATGCCGTCAGTCGGACGCGTGCCGGTCCGCCCTGTCGAACGCTGTCAATCGCGTCTGGCGGCAGGCGCATCTGGATCACCAGATGGTCCATGTCCGGGACGATCTCCATCACCGGTGTGCCCGATCCGATCACGGCGCCGGGCGTGACGGTCGGAATCTCGACGACCAGCCCATCTTGCGGTGCGCGCAGCGTTCGGCGTTCCAGGATGTCCTGCGTTGCGCGAATCTGCGCCTCGAGACCGGGCAGGACACGTCCAGCCGCGGCCAGCTTCTCTGCCGCTTCGGCCAAACGGAGCTGGTCGGCCATGGAAATTTCCACACGCGCGCGGTTGGCATCCGCGCGAGCAGCGGTCGCCAGTGCGAGCTGCTGTTCCCGCGTCCCGGTCAGCACGGTGATGTTGCGGTAGAGTTCGACGAGCTTCTGGCGCGGGCTCGCGCCTCGGTCGACAAGTGTCGCGAGATCGGCGCGCTCTTGTCGCCAGCTCTCGATCTGGAGCGCCGCGGCCCGCGCCTGTGCTTGGCTGGCGGCCGCCTGAGCCGTCAGCAGAGTGATCTCCTGCTCGAGCGATCGCAGTCGATCGCGGTGAGCATTAAGGCGACTGTCGAAGAGGCGGATCTGCGCCTCGATCCTGGATGGGTCGGCGGCGGGTGCCTTGGCGGGATCCAGGCGATCGGCGCCGAGCGATTCGGCTTCAAGACGCCAGATGTCGAAGCGCAGTGCCACGCGTTCGGCCTCGAGCTGTGCGAGTCGCTCGCGATCCTGAAGGGTGGCGAGTTGTGCCACAGGTTGACCGGCAACCACGCGATCGCCCGGCAGGACGAGAAGACGTTCCAGAATTCCGCCCTCCAGATTCTCCACGGTCTTCTTCCGGCTCTCTGCCAGTATGGTTCCCTGTGTGATGACGGCGCCATCGAGGCGCGCGTAGATGCCCCAACTGCCGAGCGTGATGGTCAGGGCGAGGATGAGGAGCACCGCCGCCCTGAAGACCGGCCGGTAACTGGCCGCTGCGCTGTCGTTCCATGCCGCATCAGCGCTCATGGCCGCACCTCGCCCGCGAGGGCGTAGACCGGGCCCGGCGGTTGCGACTTGCGTTGCGGTCCGATGGCAGCCAGCACTTCGGAGCGGGGGCCGTAGTGCGCGACCGCGCCGTCGCGAAGAACGAGAAGCCGATCGGCCTTCGACAGGATCGACATCCGCTGTGCGACCATGAGGACCGCTGCGCCTCGCTGGCGCGCCTGCTGGACGGCCGAAACCAGAGCCGCTTCGCCCTCTGCGTCGAGGTTCGAGTTCGGCTCGTCCAGGACCAGAAGCAGAGGATCGCCAAATATGGCGCGAGCGAGGGCGATGCGCTGTCGCTGCCCTCCGCTCAGCCGGGAACCGGCGTCGGAGAGCCTCGTGCCATAGCCCTGCGGGAGCCGGCCGATCAGCTCGTGAACCCCCGCCTGGCGCGCCGCCGCAATCACCTGTTCCATCGGCGCATCCCGGAACCTGGCGATGTTGTCGCAGATGGTGCCGTCGAGCAGCAGCGGTTCCTGCGGAACGTAGCCGACCGCGGCGCCGAAGCTCGTCCTCTCGTGAAGAAAGGTACTCTGGCCGTCGATGTAGAGGCCTCCTGCGGTCGGAGCCCAAAGCCCGACGGCCAGCCGGGCGAGAGTCGACTTTCCCGCGCCGGAGGGACCGACGACTCCCAGCAACTCGCCCGCTTCGATCCGGAACGAGACGTTTCGCAGCAGCGGAACATCCTGGCCGGGTGGCACGTAGGTGATCCTGTCGGCCACCAGGACTGCGTTCGCTATTGGTGCGGGCTGGGTGGCGCGGGCGCTGCCGCCGTCCTGGAGCAGCATCCGCAGCCGCGCATGGGCGGCAATTGCATCCATCCATTGCCGCCAGCCTTCGATCAGATGCTCGAAGGGCAGGAGAAGACGGGACATGATCGCCATGGCGGCGATGATGGTGCCGGCCGTCGCCGCCTGATCGACGACAAGGGTCGTGCCGCCGCAGATCACTGCGATCTGGATGATGGTGCGCAGGAACCGGGCCACGGCGGAAAGGATCTTCGCGCGCCCTTGTCCACGGTCGACGGCGTCGAGAGACCGTGCCTGCAAGCGCCGCCAGCGGTGGGCGATATCCGGAAGCATGCCCATGGCGGCGATGACTTCGGCGCCGCGGAACGCCGTGGCGGTTTCGGCCTGCATGCGTCCGTTGACGGCACCTGCGGTTGCAACCGGACGCCGGGCAAGATGCTCCGTCGCGACGCTGGTCGCGGCCAGAATGGCGGCACCGGAGAGGCCGATCAGGCCGTAGAGCGGGTTCATCAGGAACAGGATCACGATCAGGACGGGCGTGAAGGTGAGGTCCATGGGCAGGCCGATCGCGCCCCCGGACACGAAGCCCCGCAGCTCCGATACATCGCGCATGGCTTCGGCCGCCGATGCAGGACCGCCACGAAGCGAGGATTCGACCGCTGCCTCGAACACCGGATGCCCGAGCCGGCCCGCAAGTCGCGCCGCAAGAATTGCGAAGATCCGCGATCGCATCACGTCGAGGATCGCGCCGAAGACGAGCAGGATCACGACGAGCACGGTGAGTGCGGCCAGCGTGTCGAGGTTGCCGCTGCCGATCACGCGGTCATAGACCTGCGCGTTATAGAGTGGCAGGGCCAGATGCAGCAGGTTCACGAAGAAGCCGACGAATGCCGCTGCGCCTGCACCGAGTGCCATCTCGCGCAGGACAACGCGGTAGATGCCGGGGTCCCGGCCCGTCTCAGCCATGGTTCAGCCGCAAGGCGTCGCGTCGCGCGATGAGCTGCCCGAACAGGTCCGCGTGCTGGCGGGCGGCCGACGCCTGATCCGTGGGCTTCTCGATCCCGCGCCGCAGGCGTTCCCAGAGCAGGGGGTCCGAGAGGGCACGAACCATCGTTTCGGCAAGGCTTTCCGGATTGGAGACGCGGAAGTGAAGCCCGTCGATTCCGTCGCGCACTTTCTCGGCCATGCCGCCGATGTCCGACGCGATGATCGGCCGCCCATGATGGAAGGCCTCCTGAATTACGACGGGCGCATTCTCCCACCAGGTGGAGGGTACGATCGTCCAGTCGACCTCGCGCATCAGATGGGGCAGGTCCGCGCTCTTGTAGGAGCCCATGAAGCGCAGCCTGCGTCCCGCGAGGCGGAAGAGTTCCCTGACCTGTGCCTGGAACTCCTCGGGCTGATGCTCGAGGTTGCCTCCGAAGATGTAGAGGATCGAGTCGCCCCAGACCTTGTCGGGAATCCGCGTCACGGCATCGACGAGAACCCTGATGCCCTTGAACGGGTTCAGCTGACCAAAGTAGGCGAAACGGTTGCGTCGTCCGCCCGCCGCCACAGTTCGCGGCGGGGCAACGGCGCCACCGTCGAGGCCGTTCTCGATCATCACGAGCTTCTGTCGCGGAAGGCCCCAGGCCTCGAACCGCTCGAGGAGGAAGCGGCTTGGGCTCACGAAGGCGTCGACGTCGCGGAAGAAGCTCTTGATGAAGAGCTCGCGGCGCTTCATGGCCGCGGCACCGATTTCAGGGAAGCAGAGGCCGCAATCCGAGGCCGTAGCCCTGAGGCAAAGGCCGTGGCTGCGCGCCTTGATCATCTGCCCGTGGTGGGCGCAGATCGGCAAATATTCGTGCAGCGTGAAGACAATGGGCACGTCGCCAAGCGCGCGGCGCGTGGACCGGATCGCTTGGATGCCGAAGCCCATCATGTGGTGGAAGTTCACGACATCCGGGCGCAGGTCCGACAGGAATCGCTCGAAGTGGCGCATCAACCCGTCGAGGTCGGTCGATCCGAGGTGGAACCAGTCGTAGTCGTCCGTCCAGAACAGCGTCTCGTCCGGCGCCTGCCCCAGAGACATGAGGGGCGTCGCCGCGTGCCGGGCAACGGGCGGACCCACGCCTGCCATGTAATGGGCGTCCCAGCCTGCCATGTTCTTCAACCCGGTGAAGAGGTTGTACGAGGCGACCTGCGCTCCGCCGATCGAAAAGGCGGGGTGGGCGTGGCTGAGGACGAGGGCTTTCAAGGGCTGTGCCTTTCCTTGCTGCGCGCGGCCATCAGCGCGCGGTCCACCTTTGCCATCAGGGAGGTGAAGAAATCGTTCGTGCCCCTCGGCTCCTGCAGCGCCCAGAAGGTGACGGACCCCGAGCACCAGGTGCCCGCGCCTGCCGCATGGAGCCGGTCGGCAAGGTCGCGATGTGCCATACGGTCGTCGAACAGCCGCCCGGAAAACCCGCCTGCCGCCTCGAGGTCGGCCCGACCGATGAAGGCGATCTCCGGAGCGCCCGATGCCGCGCGCGAGGGGCGACCCTGCGACAGCCACTCTGCCGGATAGCCGAGTTGCGGACACATGGCCTCGGCCCCGCTGCCCCGCTCTTCCCCGCCGCTGAAGCAGACGGACCCGTCCTCGTAGACCAGCCGGGGCGAGATCAGGCCCGGGGGCCGCATCCATTGAGCTTCCCGCGCGAGGCGGGCCAGCCAGTTGGACGTCGCCGGAAGCACCGACGGGTCCCACAGCAGGAGGCGCGAGCCGTCGCTTGCGGCGATCCCGCCCTCGATCTGAGCGAGTGAGCCCTCACCGTCCGGGACCAGAAGCAGCCGGCCCGACAGACCGTAGAAGCGGAAGGCCTCGTCCAGCTTGTCGACGAGGCCGCATGCGGCGCTTCGGGTGCTGACCAGCGTGAGGCTGAGGGTCTCGGCCTCAGGCGTGCCGCTGAGGAGCGCGAAGACCGGCTGCAACTGTGCGAGGCTGCGGAAGGGCATGACAGCGGCTATGTCCCGTGACGGTGCCCCGGATCCGAGATCGATGGTGGCCGTGCGCCGGGCAAGCACTGGCGGCGGAGCGGCCGGGAGCCCGGCGAGGAACGGGGCGAGCACCCGTTCCACCAGCGGGCCGAGGGCGGGGTCTTGCGGCGAGACCGGCGAGAGAATGCCGGGCAACCTGTCGCGCGACGCCAGAGGCGTGATGGTCACGGGCCGGAAGAGGCAGGAATTGTCGTCGAGCACCAGTTCCAGATAGACCTCGGCATCTTCCACCTTGGCGCGCGACGCGGGTGCGTAGGCGATGAAGCCATGCATCGTGTCGCGCGGATCCAGCAGCCGCGAAAAGCGCGGATCCTTCGCGAAACCCTCGTGGAGGTCCGGGCGGGGAACGGCGTGCCACCGATCCTGCAGCGGAGCATATAGTCCCGCATCGCTCTTGAGGATGATCCGTTCGACCCGCGCCAGCGGATCGAGCAGCCAGCCGATGGCGAGCAGGCCCCCGTCCGGTGCCTGAAAAACCGCTTCAAAGGCGGTGGCGACCGGAAGGGAGGTTCCGCCGATGGTGTCGTGACCCGGGTAACGCGGCCGGCAGATCCGACGCATCGCGCGTCTTGCCGTCTCCGGCCCCGTCAGGCGCGGAAGCATCTGCGCGACATGGGCAGAGCCCGCCTCGCCGGTCAGGTGCTGGATGGCTCCGCGCACCACTTCGAGCCGCCGCAGCTGGCCGTCCGTATCAAAGACAAGGGCCTGAACGGCGGCCAGATCCTGCCCGCGCCAGTCACGACTGAATATCGCGACCCCCTGCGCCGGTGACAGGATGTCATCACGCGCGAAGCACGTCACTTCAGCCTCGCAGAAGGCGAGGTTTCCGTCGAGCTTGGCAATCCGACACCGGCCGGCAGGCAGGCTCATCGACCACCCCTGCGCGAAGAGCCCGTCGGTCTCGGGCTGAGCGAGGATCTCCAGAAAACCGTCCGGTGTGGCGACGCTGTCGAGGAAACCTGCCGTGAAGGCACGGAGGTCGCAGGCTTCCTGAGCCGGGAGATCGGGCCGGTCGACAAGCATGCGGAGCAGGAAATCCAGGACGGCCCGCGGCGGCAGACCGCTCTCTCGCGCGAAGTTGGCAAGCGCGACGGGTGAGATCTCGATCCTGCCCGGAGCGCCAATCCGGAGGGCAGACCCTTCCGCATCCCGCACCGTCGCCCGCTCGCACAGGGCCGTCTCCACAAGCGCGATGCCCGCCAGGCCCGCGTCGCGCCGCCAGAAATCCGCCTGCCAGCGGGCATGGCCGGCGGACCAGTGCACCGTGCCTTCCCGGGGGAAATCGGTCTGCGCCTTGAGCCCGAACAGGCTTCTGCCGCCCGGCAGGACGATGCAGACCAGGATCTCGATATGTGCCGGAGGCGGTGGCGCGAGGCCGGTCGCCGGGAAGGTCGAACCATCAGCCGGGGTCATGCGGCGCACCTCTTCTCCAACAGCGATCCGTAGGTCTCCAGATGTGCATCGACGAAGCCCTCGTGGCTGGCCTTCGGCTGCGCGACCGCAAGGCGTGACCAGAGCCCGGGGTCGCTTGCCGCCGCCGCCATCGTCTCGGCGAGGGCTGCGGCATCGCCCGGCGGGGCGAGAAGGCCCGTCTGGCCGTCCTTCACCAGTTCCGCCATGCCGCCGATGCCCGAGGCGATGACGGGCCGGCCGGCGGCCTGCGCCTCCAGGATGACGAGCGGTGCATTCTCCCACCAGAGCGATGGCACCACGACCCAGTCCGTATCCGCCATCCGGCTTGCCAGCGCGGTGCGGTCATAGGCGCCGGGATGCTGAACAAGCGGTCGCGCTGCCGCGAGGTGCGCCTCGAAGGCGGCCCGGAAGGCGGGTTCGGGTTGGCGGAGTCCGCCATGCAACGCGATGCGGAGGTCGGCCCCGCCGGATTTCAGCTGCGCCGCCGCCTCGAGCAGGGTCAGCACCCCCTTGTGCGGAGCGATCGACCCGAAGAACGCGAACCGATTGCGCTGCGCTCTTGGCCTTTCCTGGATCAGCGCGAGCGGGGCCACCGCGTTCGGTATGAAGTGCAGCCTCTCGGCGGGCAGGCCCCAGTCGATGAAGCGGTCGCGCAGGAAGCGGCTGGGCACGAGGAAGCGGTCCACTCCGCGCAGGATCGTTGCCAGATAGGTCTTCCTGAGCGCATGGCGATCCGCTCCAAGTTGGGGGAAGCAGGCTCGGCAGGCGTCCGGACGCGCGGCCCGGCAGCGTGTTCCATCCGGCCGGGTCTGAAGAAGGCCCTCGTTCGGACAGATGATCTGGTAGTCGTGCAGCGTGAGGACGATACGCGTCGCAGGCGCAAGGCGGCGGATCGCCGGCACGATCTCCGCTCCGATCCGGTCCAGGCCGTGGAGATGAACGACCTCGGGCCGCACATCGGCGATGAGGCGGCGCAGCGAGTCGAGCCATCCCAGCCCGTCGAGCCGGTTCATCATGAAGCGGTCGTATCTGCCGGTCCGAAGCACCATGTCCCCGCCCTGTCGGCCGAGGCTGCCTGCGGCCGCGTCCGGTCGCTGGAGCGACGTCGCCGCGGCGAGAAAGTGCGAGGCGATCCCGCGCCGGACGAGTGCGCGATGAAGATCATGCGCGACGATCTCGGTCCCGCCGAGCGTCCAGTCCGGGTGATCGTGGACGATCTGGAGGATGCGAAGCGCCGCCATCATGCTGCCTCCGGCTGCGCAAGGTCGGCATCGAGAAGACGTAGACCGTGAACGAGGGCCGCCTCGGCAACGCCTTCCGCCGGCGCTGGTCCACCGAACCGCTGGAAAGGATGCGTGGCGAGGAACGGGCTCGCCCGGCCCGCCGTGCGGTCCACACGCGCGAGCTCTCCCAGTGCAAGCGCGGGTTCGGAGTGCCCAACCGGCGAGGCGAGCATCCGCTCGACGCCGGCGCGGCTGAGGACCGCGCAATCGGCCGAGACGACTTGCGTGCCGGATACAGGCGCCAGGCGCGCGGCCGGCAGACCCTCCATCGGACGAACGATCCGCCCTTCCGCGAGGAAAGCAGGGCCGCCGACGATCGCCCCTTCCCGGTCGAGCAGTGCCAAAGCCGTGACGAGGGCGCCGCTGGTCGACAAATGGCGGAGCATCTCCTCAAGCCACCCTTCCGTCGTCGGCAACACGGACGGTCCGAGCATCAACACCGGTCCCGCTGCCAGCGCTGCTGCGGCGCGCAGCACCTCGACCGTATTGGCCGAGGCGGGGTGGGTCACGATCCGGTGCGGGATGGCATATATCTCGGAAGCGGCAGCCGCGCGTTCGCGCGCCAGGGCGGCCTGCGGCCCCTCTGGAGCGGTCAGGATCACGTCGATGCTCTGCGCCTGTTCTTCCCCTGCGATGACCGCAGCGCGCACGGTGATGAGGTCCGGGCAGGGGCCGACCGGCGATATCAGGCTGATCCGCCCGAGGCGGTCTGGTCCGTAGGAGCGGACCCGGACCGGGATGCGTTGCGGCGGAATTGAACGCCGGGCGAGGGCAATTGCGAGCGCCGGATCCGGCAAGGCCGGATTCTGGGTCAGCCTCCAGTCGTTCCATGCCTCGGCGAAGCCGACAGGCACGTCGCCGCTCCAGCAGGCGGGCGTCAGCGTGGCAACCGTCCGGAGCCGGCCTGATCCCAGGACGATCTGGATGCGGCAGGGCCCCTCATCGTCATCAGCCGGGGGCAGGGCGACATGTCCGGCCATCAGGCTGGTGCCGTCCGGGTCGGGAGAGGGCAGAATGTCGGCGAACCGCCCGCCCCGGTCGATGCGGATTGCGCGAACCAGCCGCTCAGGATCCTCCAGCCGGCAGGCGTGGAGCAGCCCCTCCGACGTGGCGGCAAGGGTCAAGGTGCGCAGGTGAACCGGCAGGTCCGCGGTCCGCATTTCCTGCAGCAGCGCCTGTGCCATCTCGTCCCGGGGCGCGGCAGCCCGCACCCGCCCGAGCGCCCATTGGCGCAAGTCTTCCGAGCGGCCGTCGAGCCAGGTGGCCAGGGGCTGGGCGGCCTCCTCATGCAGGGCCAGCCGGATCGGTTCAGGGCCGAGGATTACCAGCTCGCTGTCGGCAGGGAGACGCCGGGAGAGGTGAAGGTGGAGCTGCTTGCCGTCGCTGAAGGCGGCGGAATCGGTCAGGCGGTGAAGCAGGCCGCCGGCCAGGGCCACCACCGGCGCATCGGGGGCGGAAGGCGCGGGCAGATCGTAGCTCAGGAGCGCATGGCCCGTGCCGAAGGCGGCAGCTCCGATGGGGCTGGCAGGCATCACCGAGCAGAGTTCGAGAATCTGTCGGGCGAGCAGTGTCATGCCGTCGCCAGCCGAGGCAGCGAAGAGCGAGGCACCCGTGGTCAGAAGCGTCTTCAGGACCTGGGCCCTGCCGGCAGGACCGAGGCCGGCCAAGAGGGCGGGCAGCGAGCGAAGCGGTGGCTGCAGCCAGTCCGGCGACGCCTCGGCCTCTGGCCGTCCGTCGAGTGTCATGACGATCCGCGACGCCAGAAGCTGTGGGGTGCCGATCTGCAGCAGCAGCATGTGGCGAAGTCCACCCTGCTCCAGCGGCACCGAAGTCGACATCGACGGCAAGGGCGCCGGCCCTCCGTCGATCGTCGTTGCGAGCCTCGGGCGCTTCGTGACGGGGCGGGGGCGGTCGAAGAACAACGCAGCAAGCGATCCGGTGAGAGGTACGATCCGCACCTCGTCAAGCGTGCTCGGCCGGCTGTCGCAGGCGAGCGCGCCGATATCGCCGAAGGCATCGGGTCTCATGTTCATGGCGGGCGTCCGTTGCGGCAGGGCATGAGCCGGGCGCGGGAAGCGCCCGGCCCGTCAACGTCAGACGATGGAGAAGTAGCGCGACGGATCGGCTGCGATGTCGTCGTAGGAAACGCCTTGGAGCATCACGCTGTCGCCTTGTCCGAAGTCGATCAGCGTTCCCGCATCCCCCATGGACATCGCATATCCGGCCACATCTTCCGCAGAGGAGAGATCCACTCCCTCAAGGCTGCCCGAGATCTGCAGCATGTCGCCCTCGGAGAAGTCCATGATCACGTCGCCGCCCCCGGAAAAGGTGACGAGGTCGCTCCCTTCGCCGGTGTAGATCACGTCGTCGCCCGCGCCGCCGTCGATCTGGTCGTCGCCCGCGCCGCCCATGATGAGGTCGTCGCCGTCGCCGCCCAGCAGCGTGTCGTTCCCCTTGCCGCCGTCGACCCGGTCGTCGCCCGCGCCACCCATGACGAAGTCGTCGCCGTCGTCGCCCGCGATCGTGTCGTCGCCGGTGCCGCCGTCGAGAATGTCGTTTCCGGTGCCGCCGAGGAGGGCGTCGTCGCCTGCCCCCCCTTCGACCGTGTCGTCACCCGAGCCGCCAGCCAGAAGGTCCGACCCCTCTGCGCCGAACAGGCGGTCGTTGCCGGCGCCGCCCGAGACCGTGTCGTCGCCGGTGCCGCCGTCGAGGATGTCGTTTCCGGTGCCGCCGAGAAGCTGGTCGTCGCCCTCTTCGCCGAAGAGCCGATCGTCACCCGTTCCGCCGTTGAGCAGGTCGTCCCCGAGACCCCCGAGGATCAGGTCGTCGCCGCTCGCGCCCGAGACGGTATCGTCCCCGTTGCCCGACTGGATGTAGTCGGCGCCGGACGTGCCGAAGATGAAGTCGCTGAAAGCGCCTCCCGGTATCGTGGCCATTTGGAACCCCTCGCGTTGAACATGCAATTTCTGCGTGTGCAACATGTGCCCGCGGGCCTTTAACGAAGAGTTAAAGCCTCATTTCGGTTGATTAGGATTTGTGAAAAGTCGGCACAGGTCGAACTTGCGACTTAACCGGCTGGAAAGGATTGGACCGCTTGCTGTCGCTGCTGCGCTTCGGCACCGGGCCGAGGCGGCGCTTCCACTTCGGGGAGATTTCATGCAACGCCCGCACCTGACATACGCCGACGATCTCGCCGACCTTGCAGCTCGAACAGGTTTTTCCCTTGCTGACGCGATGCGCTTCACTGGGGCAATCGTCGCCAGTAGCGAAAACTACCTTGTGCAGGGCACCGGCAATCGTGATCTTCTCATCAGCTCGACCGGAGGCAACCACCTGATCGGGAACGCCGGCCGAGACCTGCTTGTCGGCCGGAACGGCAACGACTACCTCGACGGCGGGAACGACGCCGACATCCTGATCGGTGCCGGCGGCAGCGACACGTTGTTCTCCGGATACGATGACGATCTGCTGCTTGGCGGCGACGGCAACGATACGCTGCACGGGGGCTCCGGGGCCAACCTGCTGGTGGGCGGCGCGGGTGATGACCTGCTCGACGTTCGTTATTCCACCGACTTGACGAGTGACGGCCTGTCCTTCGAGGCTTGGCGAGCCTCGAAGCTCGCCCATGGCGATGTCATGTATGGCGGCGACGGCAATGACACGCTCGAGGGCTCGTTCGGCAACGACACGCTGCTGGGCGAAACCGGCGATGATTCGATCCGCGGACAGGATGGCAACGATGTCCTTTCCGGCGGCGAGGGGAACGACAGCCTCTGCGGCGACGCGGGCGCGGACACGCTCGATGGAGGCGCGGGGGACGACACCCTCGACGGCGGCCTCGGTGACGACAGGCTCGTCGGCGGGGAGGGGAGCGACCGTATCCTCGCTGGCAATGGGAATGACGCGATAGATGCCGGTGCCGCCCGCGACATCGTCTACGCGGGGTTCGGTGACGATGTCATCCTCACAGGCGACGGGAATGACTGGGTGGACGGCGGAGGCGGCGACGACCTCATCGATCTCGGGATCGGCAACGACTACGTCGTGGCGGTCGAGGATTTCGGCCGCGGCGATGACGTGATCAGGGGACAGGCCGGCGACGACACCATGCACGGTGGCCGCGGATGCGATCAGATCGACGGCGGCGACGGGTGCGACGTGCTGAACGGCGGTGCGGGTGATGATTTCCTGATTGGCGGATATGGAGCGGACATCTTCCAGATGCGCAGCGCGCACGGGATCGACATGATCTCGGATTTCACCGCCGAGGACACGCTGATGATCACGCGTAACATCAACGGGATCGGCGGATCCGACGGATTTGCTTCCGTCGAAGAGCTTCTCGGGCGCATCGAGGACTGCGGTGATGATTCATTCCTCGACCTCGGCAATGGCCACGGCGCCATGTTCCTCGGCATCTCGTCGGATCAGCTTGGCGAGTTGCTCCAGTCCAACGTCACCTACTTCTGAATGCAGAAGGCCCCGGCAACAGCCGGGGCCTTCCGTTCGTCTGCCGAAGGATCAGGCCTCGCCGGCCTCTTCCTTCTCTTTCTTCTCCGGGGCGATCTCGGCGCCGGTCTCCTGATCGACCATCTTCATGCCGAGGCGGACCTTGCCGCGCTCGTCGAAGCCGAGCAGCTTGACCTTCACTTCCTGGCCTTCCTTCAGCACCTCGTTGGGATGCGTCAGGCGCTTGTTGGCGATCTGCGAGACATGCACCAGACCGTCGCGCTTGCCGAAGAAGTTCACGAAGGCACCGAAATCGACCAGCTTCACCACCTTGCCGGTGTAGATCTGGCCCTCTTCCGGCTCCGCCACGATCGACCAGATCATGTCGTAGGCCTTCTTGATCGCCGCCTGATCGTTCGAGGCAATCTTGATCACGCCGTCGTCGTTGATGTCGACCTTGGCACCCGAGGTTTCCACGATCTCGCGGATCACCTTGCCGCCCGAGCCGATCACTTCGCGGATCTTGTCGGTCGGAATGGTCAGGGTCTCGATCTTCGGCGCATATTCCGAGAAGGAATTGGCCTGCGTCAGAGACTTGGCCATCTCGCCGAGGATGTGCATCCGGCCGTCCTTCGCCTGGGCGAGGGCCTGCTCCATGATCTCGGGCGTGATGCCCGCGACCTTGATGTCCATCTGCAGCGAGGTGATCCCGTTCTCGGTGCCTGCGACCTTGAAGTCCATGTCGCCGAGGTGGTCCTCGTCGCCGAGGATGTCGGTCAGCACCGCCCACTTGCCGTCATCCTCGAGGATAAGGCCCATGGCCACGCCCGCGACCGGCGCCTTCAGCGGCACGCCCGCGTCCATCATCGACAGCGACCCGCCGCAGACCGAGGCCATCGAGGAGGAACCGTTCGATTCGGTGATCTCGGACACCACGCGGATGGTGTAGGGGAAGTCGGTCGCCGCCGGCAGAACCGCCTGCAGCGCGCGCCACGCCAGCTTGCCGTGGCCGATCTCGCGGCGGCCGGGCGGGCCGAAACGGCCCACTTCGCCGACCGAATAGGGCGGGAAGTTGTAGTGCAGCAGGAAGTTCGACCGCGAGTTGCCGTGCAGCGCGTCGATGATCTGTTCGTCCTCGCCGGTGCCGAGCGTGGTCACCACCAGGCCCTGCGTCTCGCCGCGGGTGAACAGCGCCGAGCCGTGGGTGCGCGGCAGGATGCCGGTCTCGCAGACGATCGGGCGCACCGTCTTGGTGTCGCGGCCGTCGATGCGGGCGCCACCGTTGATGATGTCGCCGCGCAGGATCGAGCTTTCCAGCTTCTTGAACGCGGTGCCGAGGTTCTCGTCAGCCAGTTCCTCTTCGGAAAGCTGGGCCTTGATCGCGGCGCGGGCGGCGTCGATCGCGTTCACCCGCTCCTGCTTCTCGCGGATCGCGAAGGCGGCGCGCATCTGCGTCTCGCCGAGCGACTTCACCTTCGCATAGATCGCGGCATAGTCCGGAGGCGCGAAGTCGAAAGGCTCCTTCGCGGCTTCCTCGGCGAAGTCGATGATCATGTCGATCACCGGCTGCATCGCCTCGTGGCCGAACTTCACGGCGCCCAGCATCTCGGCCTCGGACAGTTCGTAGGCTTCCGATTCGACCATCATGACAGCGTTCTTGGTGCCGGCGATGACGAGGTCGAGCCGCTGCTCGGGGTTCTCGCGCAGCTTCTGCATGTCGTCGACCGACGGGTTCAGCACGTAGTCGCCGTTCGAGAAGCCGACGCGCGCCGCGCCGATCGGGCCCATGAAGGGCACGCCCGAGATCGTCAGGGCCGCCGAGGCCGCGATCATCGCGACGATGTCGGGTTCGTTCACGAGGTCATGGCTGAGGACGGTGGCGATCACCAGCACCTCGTTCTTGAACCCGTCCACGAAGAGCGGGCGGATCGGACGGTCGATCAGGCGCGAGGTCAGCGTCTCCTTCTCGGAGGGGCGCGCCTCGCGCTTGAAGAAGCCACCGGGCACCTTGCCCGCGGCATAGTAGCGTTCCTGGTAGTGAACCGTGAGCGGGAAGAAGTCCTGGCCCGGCTTCGCGGTTTTCGCGAAGGTCACGTTGGCCATGACAGAGGTCTCGCCCAGGGTGGCGATGACCGATCCGTCGGCCTGACGGGCAACCTTGCCCGTTTCGAGGGTCAGCGTCTCGCCGCCCCATTCGATCGATTTCTTGGTGATGTTGAACATCTTCTATCCTGTCCTGACCGGGGGACCCTCCGCCCGGCCTGTTGCGTACGGGCCGTATGCCCGTGGCCCCTTTCCTTGCCGAAGCCTGTCCCGCGGAGCCCGTCGGGGAGGCCGTCATTCGCGGAGGGGATCTCCGCGCCGGGAATAGGAAAACGCGCCCCGCAGGGCGCGCTTCAAGGTCAGCGGCGGAGGCCCAGGCGCGCGATCAGCGCGGTGTAGCGGCCTTCGTCCTTCTTCTTGAGATAGTCGAGCAGCTTGCGGCGCTGCGCCACCATCATCAGCAGGCCCCGACGCGAGTGGTTGTCTTTCTTGTGGGCCTTGAAGTGCTCGGTCAGCGTCGCGATGCGCGAGCTGAGGACGGCCACCTGGACTTCCGGCGAGCCGGTGTCGCCTTCCTTGGTGGCATATTCCTTGATGAGGCGGGCTTTTTCTTCGACGGTGATCGACATCGGTTACTCCATGTCTGCAGGTGACGGCGCAAGCCGGGATGTCGTCCAGCAAGGCCCTTGTTCCTCCGCCCGGCTGGGGCGGATGCGCGCCTATACGGGAAAAACGTCTGAAAGGAAAGCGCCTTTTCCTCCCGGCGCCTGCCTCGGGCGGCAACCGGCCCGGTGCCTCGGGCTCCTCTCGTTTCCCTTGGGATCGGTCTCCGGCCTCTGCTCCGCGAGGCGGAGCCCGATACCAAGCCTCGCACCTCGGGCTGGCCTCGGGGGCTATCCCTCCCAGAGGATCGGCTGCTGCTGGTAGCCAATGTAGAGCGGGTGTTTCGGCTGCCCGTCCCGATTCAGGCCGAGGTGATAGAGCGGCAGCCCTGTGGCTCGCAGCAGGTGCTCGACCTGCCGCCCGCGGTCGAGGAAGGCGCCATGCGATCCCCAGGCGCAGACGATCCGGTCCGCCCAGGGCGCGGAATGGGCGATCGCCTCGTCGTTCTCGGGATTTCCCACCGGGTCGGGGGCTGCCCGCATCTTCCTGGGGTCGGTGTCGCGCCAGGCGAAGATGTTGCAGACCCGGAAGGCGCCGAAGCCCAACGTGCGCGCCCGCCGCTCGCACCGTTCCACGGTGGGATCGTTCTGGTATTCGGTGGCGGTCGAGGGATTCAGCATGACGAACAAGGCCTTGGTGCCGTCGGGATCCCAGATGCGGGTGAGCAGGTAGCGGTAGCGTTCGCAGTCCGAATAGACCGCCGTCGAGGGCGCATCGCCCTTCACGAAGCTGCGGGTGATCATCTGGCCTCCGGTTCAAGGTCCTCACCTAAGGCAGCGCCGGCCACAGAGGCAAGATCGCCCGTGCCCCTACACGGTTCAGCATCCGGAGCCTGCCCCGCGGACCGCCCTATTCGTCGCGAGGGTGACGCGGGAACTGGGCGGTGACCCTGCCGGCGCCGTCCGGTCGCCGCCCTCTCCGTCGTCCCCGGCAGGGCCGCGCGAGGGGGGTCGATGCCCCCTCGCGCGGCACCTCCGTCCAGATCATGCGGCCGGACGGGCGCTTTCTGCGGCTAAACCCGGCGGAACCGGATGCCTCTCGGCGTGAAGCGCCCTTGGCCGTCACGCTTGCTTCCCGGTAAAAGCCTCCGCCGCTCGGCTCAGAGCTGGAAGCTCGGCGTCGAGGCGGAGAGCGCCTTCTCTTCCTCGTTCATGTCCTCGCCGATCGCCTGAAAGAGCGGGGTCGACATGTAGCGCTCGCCCGTGTCGGGCAGCATGGCGAGGATCACCGACCCCTTCGGCGCCCGTTCGGCCACCTGCCGCGCCACCGCGAAGGTCGATCCTCCCGAGACACCGGTGAGGATGCCCTCCTTCGCCGCCAGTTCACGCGCCCATTTCATGCCGTCCTCGCCCGAGACGGGGATCAGCTCGTCATAGGCGCCCGCGTCGAGGCCTTCCTGCAGCACCTTCGGAATGAAGTCCGGCGTCCAGCCCTGGATCGGATGCGCCTCGAAGGCGGGATGGCCCGAGGCTGCCGTCCCGTCGGCATTCCGCTCCTGCGGCACGCCCGAGGCCACCAGCTGCGCGTTCGCGGGCTCGGAGAGCACGATCTTCACCTCCGGCCGCTCGCGGCGTAGCACGCGCGCGACACCCGTCACCGTGCCGCCGGTGCCGTAGCCCGTCACGAACCAGTCGAGCTTCTCGCCCGCAAAATCGGCAACGATCTCGCGCGCGGTCGTGGCCTCGTGGATGTCGGCGTTGGCGTCGGTCTCGAACTGGCTCGCGAGGAACCAGCCATTCGCCTCGGCCAGCTCCTGTGCCTTGCGATACATGCCGAAGCCCTTGCCGCCGCGCGGGGTCAGCACGACCTTCGCGCCGAGAAGCCGCATCAGCCGCCGCCTCTCGACCGAGAAGGCCTCTGACATGGTGATGACCAGCGGATAGCCTTTCTGCGCGCAGACCATGGCAAGCCCGATCCCGGTGTTTCCCGAGGTCGCCTCGACCACCGTCATGCCGGGCTTCAGCTTGCCCGACCGTTCTGCCGCCTCGATGATGTTCAGCGCGAGCCGGTCCTTTACCGAGGCGGCCGGGTTGAAGAACTCGGCCTTGACGTAGATCGTGACGCCCTCGGGCGAGAGATTGTTGATGCGGATGACGGGCGTATTGCCCACCGTGTCGAGCACGCTGTCGTAGAGCCTGCCGCGGCCCTCGGTCGTCCGGATCTTCTGGGCATCCATGATGCTTCTCCTGTCGTTCCCTTTGCCGGAGCTTAACCCGTTCCCGCGCGGCGTGTTTCCCCTTTTTCACGCGAGCCGTGGAGTACTGTCCCCCACGATGCGCGGCCCGTGGAACGCTGTCACCCCGCAGCACGGGTCGGGATGCGGCCGGAGCCGTGGCGCGAGGCGGGTCTTCTTGCTGTTCCAGAGGCTTGCGCGGGAAAGGGCCGGGAGGGTGACTGGCACTCTGCGACCCATACGCAGAAGGGGCGTCGCGCTCCGCTCAGCCGCACCCGCGGACGCTCGGCGGACCGGCACCCCCCCTCAGCGACGGGCGGGGGCCGCGGAATGCGGCGATACCGCAGCCTCAGCCGGGTCGGACGCACCTGCGACGCTGGGGATGGCGAATGGCGGGAGGGGTCCAGCGCTGGTGCGAACCTGGGCCGCAGAGCCTCAGAGGTTAAAGACCCGCGTCGGATGCAGTTCGCCCGCCTTGTAGATGCCGACCGCGACCGGCTGGCCCTGAAAGCTCGCCCAGGCCTCCTCGCCGAATTCGACGTTCGAGGCGATCACCATGCCCGGGTTGCCGCATTTCAGCCGTGCCGCCCCCTCGGGCGTGGCGGGGAGTTCGGGCAGATCCGCGAGGCCCTTCGCCAGTGGCAGGACATGGGCGAGGAGCGCATCGCTCTTCGCCAGTTCGTCGATCCTGGCGACCGAGATCCCGTCCTCGGCCTCGAAGGGGCCCGACCAGGTGCGGCGCAGCCAATCGACATGGCCGTGACAGCCGAGCGCCTGCCCCAGGTCGCGTGCGATAGAGCGGACGTAGCCGCCCTTGCCGCAGACCATCTCGAGCTCGACATGGTCCGCGTCCGGCCGGGCGATGATCTCGAGGCTCTCGACCCAGAGCGGCCGCGCAGCCAGCTCCATCACCTCGCCGTCGCGCGCGAGGTCGTAGGCGCGTTCGCCCTCGACCTTCACCGCCGAGAACTGCGGCGGCACCTGCATGATCTCGCCGCGGAAGGCAGTCAGCGCCGCCTCGATCTCCGCATCCGACGGGCGGGCCTCGGAGGTCGCGATCACTTCGCCGCTCGCATCGTCCGTCCGGGTGGCGATGCCGAGCCGCACCATGAAGCGGTAGCACTTCAGCGCGTCGGTGATGTAGGGCACGGTCTTCGTGGCCTCGCCCAGAGCGACCGCGAGGACGCCCGTCGCATCGGGATCGAGAGTGCCGGCATGGCCCGCCTTCTGCGCCTCGAGCGCCCAGCGGACCTTGTTCACGACTGCGGTCGATGTCATGCCCGCCGGCTTGTCCACCACCAGCCAGCCCGAAATCGCCCGGCCTTTGCGCGTCCGCCCCATGGTCGTCCCTCCAGAAAGAAGGCCGCCTGCTAGCCGCTCGCGACCGGCGCGTCAACGGCACCCGTCGTCAGGGCCTCGGCTCCACCAGTCCGACGATGGGACCCATCGGCGTGCCCCAGTCGGACCGGCGCGCGCCGCGGTCATAGAGCCGCGAGATCGATCCGTCGAAGTAGAGCGCCTCGGGCAGGTCCAGCGCATCGCGGAACAGGCGGCCGAACTCGTGGAAGGTGACCGGACGGTTCGAGATCGCGAAGACCGCGCGGCTGCCATCCGCGCTGACTCCCACGCCGTTCCGGATGTAGCGCGAGTCGCTGTCGACGAGGAACCGCGGGTGCAGCTTGCCGCCGATGACCAGCATCGGGCCGGACTGGCTTGCGTGGCGGCACGAGGGTCGCTCGGCCGCGAACGCGCGCGATTCGATCACGCGGAAGCGGTCGCCGACGCAGAAGACGCCGTTGGGGAGCATGCCGAAGTTTCCGGGACCGGCCGAGGTGACGATCGGCGCGCGCTCGATGCCGTCCTCGATCATCAGGCCGACCGGCCGGCGGTCGCCGTGATACATGCCGGCGTTCATCGCGAAGGCAAGCTGCCGTCCCTCTGCCTCGAGCGCGCTGTTGATCCGCTCGAAGCTGCCAAAGGGTTTGCCGTCAGGTGCCGTCTGGAACAGCCGGATGTCGTCGCCGGCCTGCGCTTCGCAGATGCTGTAGCGCGTGCCTTCGAAGGTGAGGTCGCGGCAGGCAGGCTCGGCCGTCGCGCAGGCCGCAGGCCAGAGCGCGAGCAGCAGGGCGGCGAGCCTAGTCCTCATCCCCGTCCTCGCTGCCCCGGATGTCGCGCTGCACCGTCTCGTCCGAGAACAGCCTGCGCGTCTCGTCCAGCCGGTCGAAGGTCTCGTCGGGCCGGAAGCGCAGGTCGGGCGCGTATTTCAGCGTCATCTGCCGGGTGATATGGTGACGGAGTTCGCCCCGGTGCTTCGACAGGAGCGCGATGGCCTCCTCGACGTCCTTGCCGCCCAGCGGCATGACATGGACCGTCGCGACCTTGAGGTCCGGCGAGCAGCGTACCTCGCCGACCGTGATCGACATCCGGTTGAGCTCGGGGTCGTGGATCTCGCCCCGGTTCAGGACGTCCGACAGCGTGCGCCGGATCAGTTCGCCGACGCGAAGCTGGCGTTGCGAGGGGCCGGTGCCGGAGTTGGATCTGTGTGCCATGCGGCCCATGTAGGCCGTTTCGCCCCGGCCCGCAACGTCCGGCATCCGGTGGTCTGGCGCCTCGGTTCGCTGTCCGCCCGGCCCGCGTGTCCGCTCGCCGCCGGCTCGGTGTATCTTCTCCGGTGTGTCCATGGATCGCTATGGGCCGGCAGCCCTTTGCGCCGCGACGTGGAAGCCGCTAGGAAGTTCCAAAAGCGAAGGAGCATGTCATGTCGGATCTGCCGGGTATCGTCGTCACCGGAGCCTCGGGCCGGATGGGGCAGATGCTGATGAAGATCGTCCTCGCCTCCGACAAGGCCCGGCTGGTGGGTGCGGTCGAGCGTCCGGGCAGCGATTGGATCGGGCGCGACGCGGGTGCGGCCATGGGTGGGGCCGCGGTGGGGATCACCGTGACCGACGACCCGCTGGAAGCCTTCGCCCAGGCACAGGCCGTGATCGACTTCACCGCCCCCGAGGCGACCATCCATTTTGCCGAACTCGCCGCCCAGGCCCGCGCTGTGCACGTCATCGGTACGACGGGGCTGGAGCCCGCCCATCTCGAGAAGCTCGAATGGGCGGCGCATCATGCCGTGATCGTGCGCGCGGGCAACATGAGCCTTGGCGTGAACCTGCTCACGCGGCTCACCCAGAAGGTGGCGGAGGCGCTCGACGCGGACTGGGACATCGAGGTGGTCGAGGCCCATCACCGCATGAAGGTCGACGCACCCTCGGGCACGGCGCTGATGCTGGGCGAGGCCGCCGCGCGCGGTCGCGGCATCGACCTCGACCACGAACGCGTGTCGGGCCGTGACGGCATCACCGGACCGCGGGCTCGGGGAAGCATCGGCTTCTCGGCCATCCGTGGCGGCGACATCGTCGGCGAACATGACGTGATCTTCGCAGGCGAGGGCGAGCGCATTGTGCTCCGCCACGTCGCGACGGATCGCGCGATCTTCGCGCGGGGTGCCCTCAAGGCCGCGCTCTGGGGGCAGGACAAGCAGCCCGGACAGTATGACATGGCGGACGTGCTGGGGATCTGACGGTCAACGAGGCGCCACGGCTCCGGCGAGCCGCCCGTGCCAGCCGGACGCGGCACCGACCCGCCTGCTGCGCAGGACCGCAACGCCGCTTCATTCTCGCAAAAATATCCCGGGGTCCGGGGCAGAGCCCCGGCGCGTGGCACCGCGCGCGACCGATGGCCGTTGACGGCCCACAGCCCTGCCCGGCTCAGAAGTCGATCGCGATGCCCTTCTTCTCCCAGTCGCCGAAGCGCACCGGCTCGGGCCCGTTCCGGCCGCCGATCTCCTTCGGCAGGTCCAGCGCCTTCGCCTGACGCCGACGCTCCTCGGCCTCGGCCAGTGCGCGCAATGCCTCGGGCGGAAGGTCCCTGCGGGTCTCGTCGGTCATGTCGCTTTCCTTGTAAGGCCTTTCCGCATGATATACCGCCGGGGAAGCACGGAACAAGGAGGCGGCATGGCGGATGGGGCGCGGGCTTTGGCGGTGGCACTCCTCGATGCCGTGCTGGGCGACCGGAAGCTGTTCGCGCAGGCGCTGGCCGATCTGCCCGCAGCGGCGGCGCCGGCCGAGCGCGCTCGCGCGCAGCGACTGGCGCTCTCGGTGCTGCGCCACCTCGACCCGGCGGACCGGCTCCTCGCGCCGCATCTGCGCAAGGCGCCGCCGCTGACCGTCCGCAACATCCTCCGCCTCGCGGTGGTCGAGATGGCAACAGAGGGCGCAGCCCCGCATGGGGTCGTGAGCTCCGCCGTGGATCTCGCGCGGCGGGGGCGGCGGACGCAACATCTGGCGGGGCTCGTGAACGCCGTGCTGCGCAAGCTCGCCCCGGCCACCTTCGAGGGGCTGCCCGCGCAACTCATGCCGATGTGGCTGCGTCAGCCGCTGGTCCGTCGCTGGGGGCGGGGCGTGGTCGCGGCCATCGAGGCCGTGCACTCCCGGCCGCCACCGCTGGACCTGACGGCCAAACCGGGCCTTGTCGCGCCGGGCGAGCCGCTGCCGACGGGCAGTTTCCGCCTGAAGGATGCGGGGCAGGTCTCGGCCCTGCCGGGCTACGAGGCGGGGGACTGGTGGGTGCAGGATGCGGCGGCGGCGCTTGCCGTGCGGCTGCTCGATCCGCAGCCCGGCGAGGATGTGGCCGATCTCTGTGCCGCCCCGGGCGGCAAGACGCTGCAACTCGCCGCCGCCGGGACGAGGGTGACGGCGCTCGACCTCTCCGAAGCCCGCCTCGGGCGGCTGCGCGAGAATCTCGCGCGAACGGGACTTCAGGCCGATGTGGTGGCGGCCGACCTCCTTGGCTGGGAGGGCGGGCCCTTCGATGCCATCCTGCTCGATGCGCCCTGCTCGGCGACCGGCACGATACGACGCCATCCGGATCTGCCCTTCGTGAAGGACGGCAGCGAGATCCCGGAGCTTGCGGCCCTGCAGGCCACGATGCTCGACCGGGCGCTGGGCATGCTGAAACCCGGCGGGCGACTCGTCTTCTGCACCTGCTCCCTTCTCGAGGAAGAGGGCGAGGCGCAGCTCGCCGCGCTGCTCGACCGCCACCCGGGCCTCTCGGTCGAGACGCCGGAGGTGGCCGGGGTCGAGCACGGGTGGTGGACCGACCGGGGCGGGCTGCGACTGCGCCCGGATTTCTGGGCCGATACGGGCGGCATGGACGGCTTCTTCATCGCCCGGGTGCGCAAGCCATGACCGGAGTTGCCGCAGGTGAAAACCGGTGCCGGCATGACTGAGACGAAGGTCACGCTGCTCGACCGGTTCGCGGCCCGTCGCGCCCTGCTGCGCCGAGGCGCCCGGCGCTTTGCATCCCTGCCCGAACCCGCGTGCCTCGGGCTGCCAGAGCGCGGGCGGTGGCTCGTCGCCGGAAGCCATCTCGTCGAGGGCCAGCTGGTGCAGGCGCCGGGAGTGCCTCCGTGGGACCTTCCCGGAGCGGATCCCGTGCGGCAGGCCGAAGCGCAGGCGTTCGACTGGCTGGACGACCTTGCCGGCCTCGGGAACGGGCCTGCCCGCCGGCTGGCCCGCGACTGGACCTTCCGCTGGATCGCCCTTTTCGGGCGCGGCCGGGGCCCCGGCTGGACACCTGCGCTGGCGGCTCACCGGCTGGGGCGCTGGATGAGCCACGCGGCCCTGCTGACCGAGGGTGGCGAGCGCGAGCAGGCGGTGCTGGCGCGGGCAGCCTCGCAGACCCTCCACTTCCTCGAACGGCGCTGGAGTGGCGCTCGTGGCCCGGCCCGGATCGAGGCGCTTTCGGCGATCCTCCGATCCGCCCTCGCGCTCGAGGGGATGGAACGTCATGTGACGCCTGCCGCCGTGGCGCTGGGCCGCGAAGCCGAGGCGCAGGTCGACGCCCATGGCGCCATCGCCTCGCGCAGTCCCGAGGGCTTGGCGGAGCTCTTCGCCATCCTCGCCGAGAGCGAGGCGGCGCTGACCGCCGCGGGACGGCCGGTGGCCGAGCCACACCGCGCGGCGATCCGCCGGATCGCGCCCGTCCTGCGGGCCCTGCGCCATTGCGACGGCGGTCTCGCCCGCTTTCACGGTGGCGGGCGCACCGTCGCCGAGCGTGTCGAACGCGCCCTCGCCACGGCCGCGGTAAAGGCCGTGCCCGCCGATGGCGCCGCGATGGGCTTCCTGCGCCTCTCGGCCGGGCGGACGAGCGTCATCGCCGACGCGGCGGATCCGCCACTCGGGGCGGAGGCCCATGCCTCGACCCTCGCCTTCGAGATGAGCTCGGGCCGGCGGGCCATTGTCGTCTCCTGCGGATCGGGTCGCGCCTGGGGCGCCGAGTGGCATCGCGCGGGGCGCGCCACCGCCTCGCATTCCACGCTGGCCGTCGAGGGCTTCTCGTCCTCGAGGCTCGGCCGGGCGGGCGAGGAGATGGCCGAACGCGCCCGCGTCGTTTCGGCGCACCGCCAGCGTGGGGCGGCGGGCGTGCAGTTGAGCCTGGTGCACACGGGCTGGGCCGAGACCCACGGGTTGACCCACCGGCGCGACCTGCTGCTCGCCCCGGACGGACGGAGCCTCTCGGGTGCCGAGACGCTCGCCGCGCTGACGCCGGCCGAGAAGAAGCGGCTCGATTCGGTCCTCAGGGCCGCCGGAGGGCAGGGCGTGGCCCATGCATTGCGCTTTCACCTCCATCCGGACGTGCGCGCGAGGATCGGCGCGGGCGGGCTCGGCGTGGACCTTACCCTGCCGAGCGGCGAGGGATGGAGCTTCCGCTTCGAGGGGGCGGCACGGCTGACGCTCGATCCTTCGGTCTATCTTGACCGTGCACATCTGCTGCCGCGGGCCACGCGGCAGATCGTGCTGCATGGCGTGCTTCGCGATGTCGAGTCCCGGATCGGCTGGACCTTGGCGAAGACAGAGGATACTCCGCTGGCCATTCGAGATCTGGACCCGCCCGATCCGCCGGATCGGCCGTGACCGGCCCTGACCTGGCTTTGACCTGGAGGCACTGTGATGACGAACCTTGTTCCCGTTGGCCGCGCCCTTCTGTCGGTTTCCGACAAGTCGGGGCTCCTCGACCTCGCACGCGCCCTGGCAGAGCTGGAGGTGGAGCTGATCTCGACGGGCGGAACCGCCGCCGCGCTGCGGGCGGCGGGGCTGAAGGTGCGGGACGTGGCCGAGGTCACGGGCTTCCCCGAGATGATGGACGGACGGGTCAAGACTCTGCATCCGATGGTGCATGGCGGGCTGCTCGCGCTGCGCGATGATGACGAGCATCTGGTCGCGATGGCCGCGCACGGGATCGAGCCGATCGACCTGCTGGTCGTGAACCTCTATCCGTTCGAGGCGGCGGTCGCGCGCGGGGCCTCCTACGACGACTGCATCGAGAACATCGACATCGGCGGCCCGGCGATGATCCGCGCGGCGGCCAAGAACCATCGCTTCGTGAACGTCGTGACCGACACCGCCGACTACCGGGCACTCCTGGACGAGCTGCGCGCCCATGACGGGGCCACGACGCTCGCCTTCCGGCAGAAGCTGGCGCTGACGGCCTATTCCCGCACGGCGGCCTATGACGCCGCTGTCTCGGCCTGGATGGCGGGCGCGCTGAAAGCCGAGGCGCCGCGCCGCCGCGCCTTTGCGGGCACGCTGGCCCAGACCATGCGCTACGGCGAGAACCCGCACCAGAAGGCCGCCTTCTATACCGATGGATCGGCGCGGCCCGGCGTGGCCACGGCGAAGCAGTGGCAGGGCAAGGAACTCTCCTACAACAACATCAACGACACGGATGCGGCCTTCGAGCTGGTGGCAGAGTTCGACCCCGCCGAGGGCCCGGCCTGCGTGATCGTCAAGCACGCGAACCCCTGCGGCGTGGCCCGCGGCGCGACTCTCGCCGAAGCCTATGCCCGCGCCTTCGACTGCGACCGCGTCTCGGCCTTCGGCGGCATCATCGCCCTGAACCAGCCGCTCGATGCGGCGACGGCCGAGAAGATCACCGAGATCTTCACCGAGGTGGTGATCGCCCCCGGCGCCGACGAGGAGGCCCGCGCGATCTTCGCGGCCAAGAAGAACCTGCGCCTGCTGACCACCGAGGGCCTGCCCGATCCGCTCGCACCGGGCCTCGCGTTCAAGCAGGTGGCGGGCGGCTTCCTCGTGCAGGATCGCGACTCGGGCCATGTCGATGCGCTCGACCTGAAGGTGGTGACGAAGCGCGCGCCGTCCGACACCGAGCTCGCCGACCTGCTCTTCGCCTGGACCGTCGCCAAGCACGTCAAGTCGAACGCCATCGTCTACGTGAAGGACGGCGCGACCGTCGGCGTCGGTGCCGGGCAGATGAGCCGGGTCGACTCGACCCGCATTGCCGCCCGCAAGTCGCAGGACATGGCGCAGGCGCTGGGCCTCGCCCAGCCGCTGACGCAAGGGTCAGTCGTGGCCTCCGATGCGTTCTTCCCCTTCGCGGACGGGCTGCTCGCGGCGGCCGAGGCGGGGGCCACGGCGATCATCCAGCCCGGCGGCTCGATGCGCGACGACGAGGTGATCGCGGCGGCGGACGAGGCCGGCCTCGCGATGGTCTTCACCGGTCAGCGGCATTTCCGGCACTGAGATGCGGCTGACGGCGCTCACCGCCCTGCTGACCTTCGTGATCGATCAGGCGACGAAATGGCTCGTCGTCTGGTGGCTCGGGCTGGCCGAAAGGGGCGCGATCGACCTCGTGGCGCCCTGGTTGACCTTCCGCATGGCCTGGAACCGCGGCATCAACTTCGGCGTCGGTTCGTCCGACGAGGCCATCGTGCGCTGGGGGCTCGTGGTGGTGGCGCTGGCGATCTCGGCCTGGGTCTGGCGCTGGGTGGGACGCAGCGCGCCATCGCGGCTCGCGCGGGTCTCGGGCGGGCTGCTGATCGGTGGTGCGCTGGGCAATGTCGTGGACCGTGTCCTCTACGGCGCCGTGGCGGACTTCCTGAACATGTCCTGCTGCGGCATCGAGAACCCCTACGCCTTCAACGTGGCCGACATCGCGATCTTTGCCGGCGCCATCGGCCTCGTCCTCTTCACGCGCGAGACGAAGCCGGCGCCCGACGCGTCCGGCAACGGGTCCGCGAAGACGGGTCGGCGCGCCGCGCCGAGGCGGAAGGCCGCATCGGGCAAGGACGACGCCGGCGGCAGGCCGGGCGGTGGAAAGACCCCGTGACGGCTCTGAACCTTTGCGCTAAAGACGGGCTCGAGGCAGCAAGGAGACGAGGCATGCGGGCAGCTCGAGGCGCAGGGGCGGGTGCGGCACTGGCGATGCTCCTGCTGGCCGGCTGTGGCGGAGGCGAGCCGGAGCTGATGAACCTGCGCTCCAGCGGACCGGGACCGGACGAATTCGGCATCCTGCCGGTCAAGCCACTCGAGATCCCGGAAACGATGGCGGCCCTTCCCGCGCCCACCCCCGGAGGCGCGAATCTCGCCGACCCGAACCCCCTGGGCGATGCGGTGGCGGCACTGGGCGGCAATCCTGCCCGCTCGGGCGTGATTCCGGCCGCCGATGCGGCCGTGGTGGCCCATGCCGGCCGCTTCGGCCGCGAGGCGGACATCCGTCCGACGCTCGCCGCCGAGGATTACGCCTGGCGTCGCGATCATGACGGCCGGTTGCTGGAGCGCGTGTTCAACGTCAACGTCTATTTCAAGGCCTACGAGCCGATGGCTCTCAACCAGCATGCGGAACTCGCCCGCTGGCGGGCCGCCGGCGCACGCAATCCCTCTGCGCCGCCCGTAGAAGCCGGCGAGTGATCACAAGCCCGTAGGGGGACTTGCGGCGGAGCGGTCCGACAGTAGCTTTCGCGCAGACCCATCTTCTGGAAGGACAAGATGATGCTGCGCCGTCTGGCTGTCTCGGCCGTCACCGGGCTGATGATCTCGCTTCCTGCCCTGGCCGAGACCGTGAGCGACTTCCGCCTGCAGAACGGTCTTGAGGTGGTGGTGATCGAGGATCATCGCGCGCCGGTCGTCACCCACATGGTCTGGTATCGCGTGGGCGCCGCCGATGAACCGCCCGGCCATTCCGGGATCGCGCACTTCCTCGAGCATCTGATGTTCAAGGGCACCGACGAGCTTGCCGCGGGCGAGTTCTCCGCGACGGTCGAGGCACAGGGCGGCGATGACAACGCCTTCACCTCCTGGGACTACACGGCCTATTTCCAGCGGGTTGCCGCCGACCGGCTCGACCTGATGATGAAGATGGAGGCCGACCGGATGCGCGACCTCCAGATGACCGAGGACGACGTGCGCACCGAGCGGCAGGTGGTGCTGGAAGAGCGCAGCCAGCGCATCGACAGCGATCCCGGCTCGGTCTTCGCCGAACAGAGCCGCGCCGCGGCCTATCTCAACCACCCCTACGGCATCCCGATCATCGGCTGGCGGCACGAGGTCGAGCAACTCGACCGCGAGGATGCGTTCAGCTTCTACCGGACCTACTACGCGCCGAACAACGCGATTCTGGTCGTTGCGGGCGACGTGGACCCGGCCGAAGTCCGGCGCATGGCCGAGGCGCACTACGGCGCGCTCGAGCCGACGAAGAACCTGCCCGAACGGATCCGCCCGCAAGAGCCGCCGCAGCTTGCCGAGCGCCGGCTGACCTACGACGACCCGCGGGTGGCGCAGCCTTATGTTTCGCGCAGCTATCTCGCTCCGGCCCGCGAGAGCGGTGCGCAGGAGAAGGCCGCGGCGCTGACCATCCTCGCCGAGCTTCTGGGCGGCAGCCCCACCACCTCGCTCCTCTCGCGGGAATTGCAGTTCGGGCCGTCGCCGAAGGCCGTCTGGGCTCAGGCCTGGTATGACGGCAACGCCATCGATTCGGGCAGCTTCGGTCTCGCCGTCGTGCCGGCCACCGGAGTGAGCCTGCAGGACGCCGAGGATGCGATGGACGCTGTCGTCGCGCGCTTCCTGAAGGAGGGGCCGGATCCTGAGGACTTCGAGCGGATCAAGACCCAGCTCGGCGCGCAGGACATCTACTCGCGCGACAACGTGGATGGTCTTGCCCGCCGCTACGGGGCGGCGCTGACGACGGGCCTGACCGTCGAGGACGTTGCGGCCTGGCCGGACGTGCTGCAGGCGGTGACGCCCGAGGACGTGATGACGGCCGCGCGCGAGGTCTTCGAGCGGCGCCACGCCGTCACCGGCTGGCTGATGCAGGAAGAAGAGGAGACGAGCCAATGATGCTGCGCCTGGCCTTCGCGCTGATCCTCTTCGCCCTCCCTGTCCGGGCCGATGTCGAGATCCAGGACGTGACCTCGCCCGGCGGGATCCACGCCTGGCTGGTCGAGTCGCACGAGCTGCCCTTCACCGCGCTCGAGATCCGCTTCCGCGGCGGCACCTCGCTCGACGCCGAGGGCGCACGCGGCGCGGTCAACCTGATGACGGGGCTGCTCGAGGAAGGCGCCGGCGATCTCGACGCGCAGGAGTTTGCGAAAGCCCGCGACGCGCTTGCGGCAAGCTTCTCCTTCCGCCCCTCGACGGATGCGATTGCCATCTCGGCCAGGTTCCTGACCGAAAATCGGGGCGAAGCGGTGGATCTGCTGCGCCTGGCGCTGGTCGACCCGCGCTTCGATCCCGAGGCGGTCGAGCGCGTGCGCGGGCAGGTGCTGTCGGGTCTTGCCTCGGATGCGAAGGATCCCGGTCACATTGCGGGCCAGACCTTCGACTCGCAGGCCTTCGGCGGCCATCCCTACGGCAGCGACGGATCGGGCACGCCCGAGAGTGTGCGCGGCCTTGCCCGCGATCAGATCGTTGCCGCTCATGACGGCGCGCTCGCCCGCGACCGGGTCTATGTCGCCGCGGCCGGCGACATCACGGCAGAGGACCTCGGCGCACTGCTCGACCGGCTGCTCGGCGATCTGCCGGCCGAAGGGGCGCCGATGCCCCAGCGAGCGGACTGGATGCTGGACGGCGGCGTCACGGTGGTCGAATTCCCGACGCCGCAGGCCTCGGTCCGGTTCGGCCAGCAGGGCATCAAGCGCGACGACCCGGATTTCTTCCCGGCCTATGTCCTCAACGAGGTCCTTGGCGGCGGCGGCTTCGGCTCGCGGCTGATGACCGAGGTGCGCGAGAAGCGCGGCCTCACCTACGGTATCGGCACCTATCTCGCGCCGATGGACCATGCCGAGATGATGATGGGCTACTTCGCCAGTTCCAACGCCACGGTGGGCCAGGCCATCGAGATCGTGCGGGGCGAATGGAGGCAGGCGGCGACGGAAGGGGTCACCGCCGAGGAGCTGGAGGCCACCAAGACCTACCTGACAGGCTCCTATCCGCTGCGCTTCGACGGCAACGGCCCCATCGCCAGCATCCTCGTGGGGATGCAGATGGAGGGCCTGCCCATCGACTATCCGGTGACGCGCAACGCCAGGATCGAGGCTGTGACGCTCGAGGACGTGAAGCGGGTGGCCGAGCGGCTGCTCAGGCCGGAAGCGCTCCATTTCGTCGTGGTGGGCCAGCCCGAGGGCGTGTCCTCGGACGGCTGAGACGGCTGCTGCCCCGGCGGACCGCGCTGGCCTGCCTGAAGGAACGCGGTGGCGAAGCTGCCACGATTCTGCTAAGGCTGGTGGCATGACGCTCCACAGCCCCAAGATAGGCGCTCTGCGCCCGGTGATCCGGCAACTCGATGAGGCTGCCATCAACCGCATCGCGGCGGGCGAGGTGGTGGAGCGACCGGCCTCCGCGGTCAAGGAACTGGTCGAGAATGCGCTTGATGCGGGTGCGCGGCGCATCGCGGTGGACATTGCCGACGGCGGCAAGACGCTCATCCGCGTGACCGATGACGGCTGCGGCATGACCGCCGCGGACCTGCCGCTCGCGCTGTCGCGCCACGCCACCTCGAAGATCGACGGGTCGGACCTGCTCGACATCCGCAGCTTCGGCTTCCGGGGCGAGGCCTTGCCCTCGCTCGCAGCCGTGGGGCGGCTCTCGATCACCTCGCGGGTGGAAGGCGACGAGGGCGCGCAGATCGCCGTCAGCGCGGGGAGGGTCGAGCCTGTGCGTCCGGCAGCGCTCGGGGCGGGCACCGTGGTCGAACTGCGCGACCTTTTCTTCGCCACACCTGCGCGGCTCAAGTTCCTGCGCACCGATCGGGCCGAGACACAGGCCATCGCCGAAGTCGTCCGCCGCCTCGCCCTGGCCGAGCCCGAGGTCGGCTTCACCCTCTCGGACCTCTCGTCGGGCGAGCCGCGCATCCTCTTTCGTGCCGAACCCGAGGGGGGCGATCTCTTCGACGCGCTTCACCGCCGGGTGGCCCGCGTTCTGGGGGCCGACTTCGCCGAGAACGCGCTCAGGATCGACGTCGCGCGCGAGGGGCTTCGCCTGCAGGGCTACGCCGCGCTGCCGACCTATTCGCGCGGCTCGTCGGTGGCGCAGTTCCTGTTCGTGAATGGCCGCCCGGTGCTCGACCGGATGCTGCTGGGTGCATTGCGGGCAGGCTACATGGACGTGCTGAGCCGTGACCGCTACCCGGCGGCGGTTCTGAACCTGATCTGCGATCCCCAGCGCGTCGATGTGAACGTCCATCCTGCCAAGGCAGAGGTGCGCTTTCGCGAAGCGGGCGAAGTGCGCGGGCTGATCGTCTCGTCGCTGCGCCATGCGCTGGCAGGGGCGGGGCACCGCGCCTCGACCACGGTTGCGGGCGAGACGCTCGAGGCCTTCCGGGCGGAGCCCGCCGCATATCCCGGCGCGCGGATCTACCAGATGGACCGCCCCTCGGCCGCCGCGGTGGCGCGCAGCTTCGCCTTCCAGGCTCCGCAGCCCGCGATGCCCGGCCTGGCCGAAGCGCCCGCGGCGCGGGTCGAGGAGCCGCCGGCCGAGACCGCCGAGGACCGTCCGCTTGGCGCTGCCCGTGCGCAGATCCACGGCAACTGGATCGTGGCCCAGACCGCGACGGGCATGGTGATCGTCGATCAGCACGCCGCGCATGAGCGGCTGGTCTACGAGAAGCTGAAGCGTCAGCGCGACGGAGCGGGCATCGCCCGACAGGCGCTGCTGATCCCCGAGATCGTCGAGCTTTCGCCTTCGGATGCCGCGCGGCTGCTGGAGGCGGCCGAGGAACTTTCAGGTCTCGGGCTCGTCATCGAGGCCTTCGGCGGCGGCGCGGTGGCGGTGCGCGAGGTGCCCGCGATCCTCGGACAGGTGCAGGCGGCGCCCCTCCTGCGCGACATCCTGGACGACCTGGCCGATCTCGGCAGTTCCGACCGGCTTCAGGCGCGGATGGATGCGGTGCTCTCGCGGATGGCCTGCCACGGCTCGGTCCGTTCGGGCCGCGCGCTCAGGGCCGAGGAGATGAACGCGCTCCTGCGCGAAATGGAGGCGACGCCGCTTTCGGGCCAGTGCAACCACGGCCGGCCCACCCATGTCGAGCTGAAGCTGGCCGACATCGAGCGGCTGTTCGGCCGGCGATGACGCCCGCGCGATGATCCGGATCGGCGACCAGACCTTCGGCTGGGACGACCCGATGGTGCTGGGCGCGGGCGGGGCGGCCCTCCTGTTCCTCATGCTGGTCCTGATCCTCAGGGCCGCGGGCCGCTCGGCGCGGATGGTCCGGCCGATGCTGCAGGAGCTCGGCTGGCTCGGCCAGCAGGTGCAGATGCTCTCCGACGGACAGGAGCGGCTGGCGGGCGGGCTGCATCACGTCTCCGAGGCGCAGGCCTCGACGCAGGGGGCGATGCTTCAACTGATGGAGCGACGTCTGGCCGAGGTGCAGCGTGGCATGGCCGAAAGCCTGCACGGCACCGCGCTCCGCACGGCGCGCTCGCTGGGCGACCTGCATCAGCGGCTCGAGACCATCGACCGGGCACAGGCCAACATCGAGAAGCTCTCGGGCGACGTGCTGGGGCTGCAGGACATCCTGTCCAACAAGCAGACCCGCGGCGCCTTCGGCGAGATCCAGTTGCACGACATCGTGCAGAAGGCCCTGCCCCCGGACAGCTACACGATGCAGGCCACGCTCTCGAACGGGAAGCGGGCCGACTGCCTGATCCACCTGCCCGAGCCTCCGGGGCCGATCGTCATCGACTCGAAGTTCCCGCTCGAGGCCTATGAGGCGCTGCGCGCGGCGCAGAACCCGGCGGTGCAGATGGAGGCGCAGCGGATGATGCGGGTGGCGCTGCGCGCCCATATCCGCGCCATCTCCGAGAAATACATCCTGGAGGGCGAGACGGCGGACGGGGCGATGATGTTCCTGCCTTCCGAGGCGGTCTATGCGGAACTGCACGCCAACTTCGGCGACCTCGTGCGCGAGGGGTTCGAGGCGCGGGTCTGGATCGTCTCGCCCACCACCTGCATGGCGGTGCTGAACACGATGCGGGCGGTGCTGAAGGATGCCCGGATGCGCGCGCAGGCGGGCGCGATCCGACGCGAGCTGGCCGAACTCGGCCGAGAGATCGATCGGCTGACGGATCGGGTGGGCAATCTCGACCGCCACTTCACCCAGGCGGCAAGGGACGTGGATGAAATCCGCATCTCGGCCGGCAAGGCCGGCAAGAAGGCGCGGCGGCTCGACAACTTCGACTTCGAGGATCTGACGGCGCGCGCCGATGCGGCCGAATGAACCTTGGTCATTCGCGCTTCGTGAAATGCAGGCAGGCGGCCTCGCCGACTTCCCCATCTGCCGTCAAGGTATGGCAACGACCGCGGACAACTTCCCGCGCTGCATGGCCCCGCACCGCGGTGGACCATGTGGCCGAAGTCGGAGGCGTCAGATCCGGAAGAAGGGCTGCACCAGCTTCGGCAGCAGGCTGTTGAAGCGCAGCGGCGCATCCGTCGCCGCGAGGCAGATGCAGTCGACCCCGGTCTCCGCCACCGGCGTATGCTCGAGTTCCTCGTCGGCGATCTCGAGATCGCCGGGGCCAAATCGGTCCGTCTCATCCCGGAAGGCGCCCTGCAGGACGAGTGTCAACTCCATCCCGCGGTGCCCGTGGTCGGGAACCGACTGCCCACCCGGTATCCAGAGCAGCCGTGCAAGCGCCTCTCCTCCGGTCGGCAGAATCGCCTGCCGCACCCCGCCGCCCAGAGACCGCCAGCGCACATCCTCCAGTCGGGCGCCGACATAGCCGGCAAGGGGCGCCGGTGCCCGCGGATCGGCCCGACGCGCGGGGCGTGGCACCTCGATCCGATTGTCGAGCCGGGACAGGACGGAGGCGAGGCTGCCCTCAGACATCGCGACGGGCATCGTGTCCGCCAGCAGATGGCCCCCTATGGCATCGAGCGCACCCGAACGGGCACGACATTCATCGCAGAGCGACAGATGCGTCGCCACCACCAGCGAGAAGGCCTCGGGCAGCGACCCCGCCGAATAGGCGGTGAGAAGGGCGTCGGAGAGGTGGTGCCTGATCGTCATGGTCTCACTCAACTCATGTGTTGGCGCAGCCGGTCCAGCGCGAGCCGGATGCGCGACTTGATGGTGCCCAGCGGAAGTCCCGTCTCGGCCGCAAGTTCCCGATGCGTGAGGTCGCCGAAATAGGCACGCTCGATCAGGGTGCGCTGCGCCTCGGGAAGGCGGGCGATCGCACGGCCGAGGCGTTCGCTCTCCTGCTGCATCTCGTAGACGTCAGCCTGGTCGGGCTCGGCATCGGGTCCCCAGAAGAGATCCTCGGGCTCGGGCTGCCGCGCCTTGCGGAGCCCGTCGATCCGACGGTTCCGGGCGATCGTGAAGATCCATGTCGCGACCGACGCCCGCGAGGGATCGAAGAGATGGGCCTTCTGCCAAATCGTAGCCATCACGTCCTGCACACATTCCTCGGCCTGGACCTCCGCGCTGCCGGATTTCATCAGGAAGCCCTTCAGCCTTGGAGCGAAGTGCTGGAAAATCACCGCGAAGGCGGCTTCGTCCCGATGATCCCGGATCGCACGCATCAGCGCCATCCAGTCCGTTCCTTCACCCTTGTCCGTCACAACAGGCCTTTCCGCTCGTCGCCCACGGGAGAAGATAGGCAACCGATCTCCCGCTTGCATCCGCAATCTTCGGACGAACTCCGGTCAGGACCTTGTGCTCTTTCTACGCCGTGCGCGGCGACACGGATCAGCGTCGGATGAAGAAAATGCGCATCCGCACTGATCCGGCCCGGTTTACCCTGCGTATCCATGCCATTCGAGAACGGGGAAGGTCGATCGCATGCCATTCGAGACGTCTGAGTTCGCGCGCCGGCGCGTTGCGGTAATCGGTGGAGGGGTCTCGGGCATGGCGGCGGCACATCTGCTCGCCCGGGATCACGCGGTGGTGCTGTTCGAGGCCGAGAAACGCCTCGGAGGACATGCGAGGACGGTGATTGCAGGCAAGCGCGGCGATCAGCCCGTGGACACCGGCTTCATCGTCTTCAACAAGGTGAACTATCCGCATCTGACGCGCCTCTTCGACGAACTCGAGGTGCCCGTGGCCAGGAGCGACATGAGCTTTGGCGCCTCTGTGAGGGGCGGGCGGCTGGAATATGGCCTGAAGGACCTGAAGGCGGTCTTTGCCCAGAAGCGGAACATGGTCGATCCGCGGTTCCTGAACATGATGATGGACGTGCTGCGCTTCAACGCCCATGCGATGGACCATGCGGACGATCCGACGATGACGATCCGCGATCTGCTCGAGCGGCTGGATCTCGGCGACTGGTTCCGCGATTACTACCTGCTGCCGATCTCGGGTGCGATCTGGTCCACCCCGTCGCGCGGCATCCTCGATTTTCCGGCGCAGGCGATGATCCGCTTCTTCGAGAACCATGCGCTGCTGTCCCATGCCGGGCAGCACCAATGGTACACGGTCGCCGGCGGCTCGGTCGAATATGTGCGGCGGCTGCAGCTGTCGATGGCCGGGCGCGGGGTGGATCTGCGACTGGGGGCGCAGGTGGCAGCCGTCCGCCGCGAGGGGGGCGGAGTGCGCATCCGGGCAGAAGGCGGCGAGTGGGAGGCCTTCGACGAGGTCATCTTCGCAACCCATTCCGACGACACGCTGCGGCTCCTGTCGGACGCGACGGAGGAGGAGCGGGCGGCGCTCGATGCCATTCGCTACCAGCCGAACCGGGCGGTGCTTCACGCCGATACCTCGGTCATGCCGAAGCGGCGGGCGGCCTGGGCGTCGTGGGTGTATGTCGAGCCGGAGGATCCCCACGCACCGATCGACATCACCTACTGGATGAACTCCCTGCAGCCGATCCCCGAGGATGACCCGCTGTTCGTGACGCTGAACGGCAATCGCGAGATCCGCGAGGAACTGGTGCACGACGTGGTGACCTTCCGGCACCCGGTCTACGATCTGGGCGCGCAGCTCGGGGTGGCCGCTCTGAGGATGATGAACGGCCGGAACCAGACATGGTTCGCCGGCGCCTGGATGCGCAATGGCTTCCACGAGGACGGCTTCGCGAGCGCCGTGGATGTGGTCGAGGCGATGCGCGGCCGTGTTGCCTCGCCGGTCGCGGCCTGAGGACGGACCATGCGTGTCGAGCATGTGCAGGGCGAAACCTTCCACGGCCGCAAGGGCGCTCTGGAAAACACCTTCCGCTACGGGGTGGACTACCTGATCGTCGATCCTGAAGCGGTCGAGGGACCGGCCCTCTTCTCGTGGAACCGGAGTAATCTGGTCGCTCTGCATGACCGCGACTACGGCGGCGCGCCGGGCGAGGGGCGCGGCGTGACCTGGGTGCGCGAGGTTCTGGACGCACAGGGTCTCGATGCCCCCGGCCGGATCCTGCTCCTCACACAGCCGCGGGTGCTGGGCCACGTCTTCAACCCGGTGAGCTTCTGGCTGTGCCATGACGCCGGGGATGCGCTGCGCGTCGTCATTGCCGAGGTCAGCAACACCTTCGGAGACCGGCACTGGTATCTCTGCGCGAAGGAAGACGGCTCTGCCATCGACCGGACGGACACGCTTGCGGCCACGAAGATCATGCATGTGTCACCGTTCCAGCCGATCGAAGGCGGCTACCGGTTCCGGTTCGACATCCGCGACGACCGCGTGGGCGTCTGGATCGACTACAGTTCCGCCGAGGGAGGCCTCTACGCGACACTCACCGGCCGGAGGGTGCCGCTGACCAACGGCGGCATCCTGCGGACCTGTCTGCGACGGCCGTTCGGATCGCGCCGGGTGCTGGCGCTGATCCACTGGCAGGCGCTGAAACTCGCCGTGAAGGGCGCCCGCTACCGCAGCCGTCCCGCGCCGCCGCTGCAAGACGTCACGCGGTGACGGCTGCCCTCCTGCCGTGGTCGCTCTTCGCGGGGCTGATCGCGGCCGCGGGCCTGCCGATCTACATCCACGCGCCGAAGGTCTACGTGGATGAGCATGGCGTGAGCCTTGCCGCGCTCGGAGCGGTTCTCGCGGGGCTGCGGCTTCTCGACGTGGTGCAGGATCCGGCGCTCGGCTGGCTGGCCGAGGTGACGCGCAGATGGCGCAGGGGAATGGTGGCAGGCGCGGTTGCTATCCTCGCAACTGCCATGCTCGGGCTTTTCGCGGTGGCACCGCCCGTGGCGCCGCTGCTGTGGTTCGCGCTGACACTGGCCCTGCTTTTCTCGGCCTTCTCCTTCCTCACCATCGCCTTCTATTCCGAAGGCGTCCGAAAGGCCGCGCGGCTGGGGCCGGGGGGGCACCTCAGGCTGGCCGGCTGGCGCGAGGCCGGGGCCTTGGCGGGCGTCTCGGTCGCGGCCGTCGCGCCCGTAGCGCTCGGCAGCTTCGCCCTCTTCGCCTGGGGATTCGCGGGCTTGGCGCTGCTGGCATGGCTGGGCATGCGCAGGGAATGGACCGGGTCGGCCGAAGCCCCGCAGCCGGACCTTCGGGCAGTGCTGCGCGACCCGATGATCCGAAGGCTCCTCCTGCTCGCCGTGGTCAATGCCGCGCCGGTGGCGGTGACCTCCACGCTCTTCCTGTTCTTCGTTGAAAGTCGCCTGGCTGGGGCAGGATGGGAAGGGCCACTGCTGCTGCTCTTCTTCCTCGCCGCCGCAGCCAGCGCCCCCGGCTGGAGCCGCGCCGCCCGCGCCCGGGGTGCGAAGCCCGTCCTCCTCGCGGGGATGGGGCTCGCCGTGGCTTCCTTCGTCTTCGCCTTCACGCTCGGACCCGGCGATCTCTGGCCTTTCGCCGTCATCTGCGCGGCCTCTGGCGCGGCCCTCGGCGCGGACATGGTCCTTCTGCCGGCGATCTTCGCCCGGCACCTCTCCGGTTCAGGATCGGGCGAGGCCACGGCCTTCGGCCTCTGGTCCTTCGCCTCGAAGCTGGCCCTTGCGCTCGCGGCCGCCACGCTGCTTCCGCTGCTCCAATTCGCGGGCTTCGAGGCCGGCAGCGGCGGATCCGAAGAGGCCATGACCATTCTGTCCGTCCTCTATGCGCTGCTGCCCTGCGGGCTCAAGGGCCTCGCGATACTGCTCCTGCTCGCCACACCCATTCCGGAGACCTGATCCGTGACCGCGTTCCTGTTCCTCGTCCTCGGTGCCCTCGTCCCTCTTGCGCTCGCAAGCCTGCGGAGCCGCAGGCTGTCCTTCGCGGCACAACGACCGTCGGATTATGCCGGCGGGGGGCCGTCCCTCGATCCACGGCGCGACCTTGCCGGGCCGATGCTCTGCGAGGGCGTGATCTACGGACCCACCGGCCGGGTCACCTCGCGCTTCGTGGCCGACATGGAGGGGCGATGGGACGGAACCTCGGGCGTGCTGACCGAGCACTTCCGCTACGAAGGCGGCGCGACCGACCGGCGCGAATGGCGCTTCACGCTGGGCAATGACGGCACACTCAGGGCCGAGGCAGACGACGTGGTGGGCGAGGGGATCGGCCGGGCCGAGGGATCCGCGCTCTGCCTGCGCTACCGGCTGCGGCTTCAAGATGACGCAGGGGGCCATGTCCTGGACGTCATTGACTGGATGTACCGTCTGGAGAATGGCACGATCATCAATCGGAGCCAGTTCCGCAAGTTCGGGATCAAGGTGGCCGAGCTTGTGGCGACACTGAGACGGATCGAGAGATGAGAGACTTTGTAGGTAAGCGGTATTGGCTCATCGGCGGAAGCGAGGGCCTCGGTCTCGCGCTGGCGAAGAAACTGAGCGGCGCGGGGGCGAAGGTGATCCTGTCGGGTCGTGACGAGGCACGGCTGGCCGAGGCCGTCGAGGCGATGCCGGGACCGGCCGAGGCGGTGGCGGTCGACGTGACGTCGGAGGAGTCGATCAAGGCGGCGCTCGGGAAGGTCGGCGCCTTTGACGGTATCGTCTACCTCGCCGGGGCCTACTGGCCGATGAAGGCGCAGGACTGGGAGACGGAGAAGGTCGAGGCGATGATCGACACGAACCTCTCGGGTCTCGTGCGGCTGGTCTCGGCGGTGCTGCCGGGCATGATCGCGGCAAACCGCGGGCATCTCGTGGTGACGGGCAGCATCGGCGGCTATCGCGGCCTGCCGGGCGCCATCGGCTATTCCGCCAGCAAGGCGGGCGTGATGGCGCTGACCGAGTCGCTCTATGCCGACCTGCGCGACACGGGTGTCGAGATCCAGCTGGTGAACCCGGGCTTCATCCGCACCCGGCTGACCGACAAGAACAGCTTCCGCATGCCTGCGATCATGGAGCCGGACAAGGCGGCGCAGCAGATGTTCGAGCACATGTGCTCGGACAACTTCCGCCTCAACTTCCCGGTGCTCTTCGCCTCGTTCTTCCGCTTCTCGCAGCTGCTGCCGGACGGGCTGTTCTATCGGCTGCTCGGGAAGGGCTGAGGGCGATCCGGAGGCCCATGTCGCACGGGGGGCTGTCTGCCCCCCGGCCCGTCCGGAGGACGGGCTCCCCCCGAGGATATTTGCGCGAGAATGAAGGGTCTAGACCGCCGCAACGTGGCGGTCGAACTCCGCCCTTGCGCGACCCCAGACACCCTTCTCCAGCGCGTCGAGGGCGAGGAGCGAGGGCAGGAGCTGCGCCGCATAATCCTCGCTGCTCTCGACCGGCAGGAGCGAGGGCAGGTTGTCGATGGCCATGACGTCGAGCACGGGATCGGCATGCACGCGCAGCGCGGGGGCGGTCCAGCTCGTCGCGCGGTCGTAGACCTTCACGGGCGAGAAGTCCGAGGTCGGATCGCAGGCGATGTCGCCGATCACGCGAAGCGCGCGCGGCGCGTCAAGCGCATCGGTCGGGACGAAGACCGGGCAGCCGGGACGGGCGAGGATGCAGTTGAGGAAGATCTCGTGCTCGAGCACCTCGGGGAAGGGGCCGCCATGCGCGGTCTCCTCCATGTCCCAGCGGGTGACGGCGAGGCCCATGGATTCGCAGAGGTCCGCCGCGCCGGTGCCGACGCGGCCCTTGGCGCCGATGACGAGGGCGCGGGGCTGACGGGCGCCTGCGGCGGCCAGTTCGGCGCCAAGATCGGCCAGAAGCCCCTCGCGCCCGGGCCAGGTCGAGACCGGCTCGCAGATCCCGCCGCGGGCCTGGGCCGCCCAGCAGCGGAGCGAGACGGCCGCGCCCGCATAGCCGGCCCAGTAACCGAAGGCCGCGACGCGACGGCCCGTTTCGTCGACAAGCGACTCGAGATCGTAGAGTGTTCCGCCGCCCGCCTTGAACCGCTGCAGCAGGATGCGGCCGGCGGGTTGGCCCTTGTAGGCGTGACCGAAGAGGATGTGGCGGTGCGGCAGCGGCGTGCCGTCCTCGGGCAGTTCCTTCAGGCCGAAGACGATCGCATCGGCGGGCGCCGCGGGCCAGGAGTTCTCGGGGGCGATGGCGCAGCCGGCAGCGGCATAGCCCTCGATCGAAAGGGCACGCACGCCGCTCGCCTCGACGGTGACGCGGATGCCCTTCGCGATGAGCGCAGCCGCGCCTGCGGGCGTCAGACCGACGCGTTCCTCGTTTGGCCGCTGCTCGGCCCTCACCCACAGATGCGTCATGCGCTGCCTTCGATGGTGGAGCGGTAGCCCCGTCGCCGGGCGCGCTGGTGCCAGCGCTCGGCCGCCAGACAGGCGTCCCGCAGGTTGGAAAACCAGGTGACGAGACTCCGACCCGCCTGCCCCGGGCCGCGTCGGCCCCATTCGCGCAGGACGGTATATTCGCCAAAGAGGTTGTAGGCGAGTTCCACCCGGTAGAAGCGGGCGGGGCCTTCGGTGTCACTCAGACAGATATATGTCAGCATCTGGGGGCTCCGGTGGCAGTCTCACTGCCAGAGATACCAGATCTGCCACGACAGGACAGGGGGAGAATGGCAGATCGGCCCCGATACGGAGGTCAGGCCGGGAAGCTTCGGCCCTGGCGCATGCCCAGCGGGCGCTGGCGGCGCTCGGCGCCGGATTGCGAGAGTTCGGAAGAGAAGAGTTCCTTCAGTTCCTCGCGCGTGAGGATCTTGGGGGTCTTGACGCTCGACGTCGGGCGGCGCGGGCTTCTGAGAAAGAAGGGCCACGCCAAACGGAGGCCCGCACCCATTCCGCCATCGAAATTCATTCTCATCATTATCGTCTCCCCAAACGAAAGCGTCCCGCGCGAACCTGCCGATCTACCCGGAGCGCGTGGCAGCCGCTCCCTCGCCGGTTAATGATTCGTGTCTCACTCAACCCTCATACACGTAGTAGGCGGATTTGTGCCGATTATGCGAAAGAAGGTCAAGCATGCATACATCCGAGAAATTGCCGATAGTCTGGTAAAAAAGTCACAGTTGAAGAAAGCGTTATACTCCAACAGGTTGCGAAAAATATGCCGGCTCAACTAAAAGGTGTGAGGTTCCGGCCGTTTCCCTCCTTGAGCACAAATCCGATTGTTCGAAAGGAGGTAGACCATGTCGCTGACCCTGATCCCTCTGGCGCGCAAGCGCAGGTTGCGCGCGCTGCGGCACCTTCATCGCGAGGGCCTGGAGACCCGCAACGTCTTCGCCATGGACGACGCTTCTGAATCCGATCGAGAACCTGTGACCCGCGACGCTTGGCTCTCGGAGATTGCCATGGATGCAAAACACGCTAAGGTTGTCCGCATGGTCAGGTGACGAACTGCGGAGATGTGGATGGTGCCGTGCGTCCTTGCTCTTGATGACGAGGCGTCGGTTCTGACGATCGTGCAGAGAGCCCTCGAGCAGAGGGGTTTCCGCGTGGTTACCGCAAAGAGCATGGCCCAGTTCCGCAAGATCGATGCGAATGAGCAGGTAGACCTCTACCTCATCGACACGTCGCTTCCCGACGGAAACGGCGTGTCGCTGGTGCGTGAGCTGCGGCAGTTCACCGACCGGGGCATCATCATGCTCGCGCCCCGCCGGGACGAGGGAGAGGGTGTGCTGGGGCTGGAGGTCGGCGCGGACGATTCCCTGCTCAAGCCCTTCCAGGAGCGCGAATTGGCCGCGCGGGTCACCGCCGTCTTCCGCCGGACCGGGCGTGCCCCGACGGCGCCGTCATCCGCGCTCCCCGCGATAGATCACGAGTTCGAGGGCTATGGCGTGAGCCTGCAGGCTCGCAAGGTCTGGGCACCCGGTGGCGGCGAGATCGAGCTGACGACCTCCGAGTTCGAGCTTCTTTCGGCGCTTCTGGCCCGGCGCGGCCAGGTTCTGAGCCGCGACCAGATCATGAATGCGATCAAGGGGCGGCATTGGGAGAGCTACGATCGCGTGGTTGACGGGATCGTGAGCCGCCTGCGCCGGAAGATCCCGTCGACGAAGAACGGAAGTCACTTCATCCGGACGGTGCACGGCGTGGGCTACGCCTTCACGGCCTGAGCCTCAGGCCGCTTCCCCTCGCTGGCACGAACTGAAGTGACGGCCAGCGGCCTCAGCCGGCAGCGATGAGCTGGGCAAGCCGCGCGGCCTCGCGATTGACGTCGTGCCGCTCGAGAACCCGATGCCGGGCGAGGCGGCCCATCTCGGTCAGGCTTTCGATCGGGGTCCCGGCCAGCCTCTCGATTGCTTCCGCCAGGGACCGCGCACAGCCCGCAGGGACGAGATGGCCGGTTTCCTCGGGCAGCACGAGCTCGGGTATGCCCGCGACCATGGTGCCGATCACCGGCCGTCCCGCCGCCATCGCCTCCATCACCACCATCGGCAGCCCCTCGGCGAAGGAGGGAAGGATGAGGGCCTGGGCTGCGGCCAGTTCCTGTCGCACGCGGCTCTCGTCGGTCCAGCCGGTGAGGGTGACGTGCCGCGCCAGCGACCGGCGAAGGATCATCTCCTCGATCTGCCCACGCAACGGACCATCGCCGACCAGCGTCAGGTGGAGGTCGGGCAGGCGTTCCGCCGCAAGCGCGATCGCCTCAATCAGCAGCGCATAGCCTTTCTGCTCGGAGAGACGCCCGACGGCCACGAGGCGAGGGCCACACTCGGGCAGGGGCAGGCATTCGGGAAAGGCTTCGGGTTCGATCCCGCAGTGCACGACATGGATGCGCCGCCAGTCGGCCGGATCGGCCCAGCGGTAGAGCTGGCTCCGCCCGTAGGAACTCACGGCCACGGTGAAGGCGGCACGGCTCATCTTGAGCGGCAGGTTAAGCGCGACCGGCGCGTCGAATTCGTCGGGTCCGTGGACGGTAAAACTGAAACGTGGCCCTCCAAGCACTTCGGACAGCATCGCGACGGTTGCGGCGGCGCCCCCGAAATGCGCGTGGACATGGGTGATGCCGAGCGCCCGTGTCCTGCGCGCGAGATGGGCGGCGAAGAAGAGAAACACGAGGTGACGGAGCCGCCCTCCCTGCGTGCCGCAGCTTGCGGCGAGCTTCATCCCGCGCCACGCCCGGCGGGGCCTGCGGGCCATCCAGCGGAGCGCCGAGATGCCCAGGCGGAGAGGCGATTCCTGCAGAAAATGCTCGGTGGCATCGTCCTCGTCGAAATCCGCGCCGTCCGCCAGCGCCGCCCGCTCGCTGCGGATCGCGAAACGGTGGATGAGGTGGCCCGACCGCTCCAGCGCCCGGATCTCGCGGCGGATGAAGCTGTAGGAGGCGCGCGGGTAGGTATTGATCAAATAGCCGAGGCGCATGCAGGGGAAACCAGCGGTGTCAATGCTTCCTGCATAGGCCGCGATGCGGGCCATTGATAGCCCCGCGCCCCGTTGACGCAGGGGCAACCCCGGCCGCCAAATGCCTTCAGGCGTTCCATTATTTCTGCAGGCCTGCGAGCGCCGGTCTCAAATGCCATGATTGCGCCGCAAACTGTCCGCCATTTTGCGCTTTTCCACCTGCAGCCTCAGGTTCAACGCAGTCAGTGCGCCCCAACAGAGGATCTGCCGATGGCCTTCGGAATTGTCTTCTCCAGCATCATCTCGGGACTGAGCCTGGCGATCTGGGCGCTGGCGCAGGGTTACTCGATCCCCTTCGCGGTCTTCATGCACATGCTCGGCGGGACACTGGGCGCCATGCTGTTCATGGCCTTCGCGCTGCTGCGCCCGAGCCTGCTCGGATCCGACTTCAAGCCGCGTCAGGGCCAATCCGCAAACTGACGCAGGCTCGCGAAGCCTGCCGGCGCATTCGGTTCACCGCGCGCCCCTCGGCCAGCTCCCCGCGAGCAATCAAACCGCTGCGGGCCGCCTGATTTCATTCGCGGCATCCAGCACGAGAGGACGCAGCCCCGGCCGGCCCTCGTCGATCAGTGCCAGAAGCTGCCGGCGCATGCGTGGTTCCCAGAAATCGTTGATATGCGCGGCCGTACCCAAGACGCCCTCGGCATGGGGCTTCGATTCGAAAAAGGTGGCGATCTGGTTCGCCATGTAGATCAGCTTCTCAGGCGACATGCGCGGCCTCGTCGGGAATAATGCGGTGGGGATGGGTGAAGACCTCGCAGCGATTGCCACGGGCGAGGCCGACGAGAGTAAGGCCCGCTGCCTCCGCCATGCGCACCGCATGGGCCGTAGGCGCGGACACGGCAACGAGAAGCGGCGCACCAAGCCGGGCACACTTCTGCACCATGTCGATGGACACGCGCGACGTCAGGATGATCGCTCCAAGGCTGGCGCCTGAGTCGCCCCGCGCGAGCGCACCCCCGAGCTTGTCGAGAGCGTTGTGGCGTCCCACATCCTCTCGCGCAGCGACGAGGCCACGTCCGGGACACCAGAACCCGGCCGCATGGACGGCGCGCGTCGCGTCGTGAAGCGGCTGATGGTCGGTAAGGGCGGCAATGGCCGCGGCGCAATCGCCAGCACTCATGCGGATCGGCCCCGTAACCACCGGCGGTTCGCGCAACGCCTCTTCAAGGCTGTCGATGCCGCAAAGCCCGCAGCCGACCGGCCCCGCCATCCGGCGACGTCGTGCTGCAAGACGCTCCTGGGCGGCCGATACGAGCCAGATCTGCAGGTCGATGCCGTGCGGCGTCTCGACCGGCGTGACGCTTTCGATCTCCTCCGGACGGGCGAACCCCTCGGTCAGGGCGAATCCGAAGGCGAAATCCTCGAGATCCGAGGGGCTCGCCATCATGACCGCCTGCGTCGTGCCGTTGAAGCTGAGCGCCACGGCCACTTCCTCGGGCAGGCACCGCGCGCCGGCCTCGGCCCGCCCCGGTGAAAGGGCAAGCCGCGGAAGAAGGTGGCGCGTCTCCCTCATTCCGCCGCCGGCAGGATGCGTCGGGCGAGCTCGGTCTGCGTGCGGTAGTCCTCCTGCCAGTCGGAAGGGCCGTTCGAGGGCGCGACCTGAACCGCCGTCACCTTGTATTCCGGGCAGTTCGTCGCCCAGTCCGAGTAATCGGTGGTGATGACGTTGGCCTGTGTCGTCGGGTGGTGGAAGGTCGTGTAGACCACGCCGGGCGACACCCGCTTCGTCAGCCTCGCGCGCAGCGTCGTCTCGCCGGATCGCGAGGCAAGGCGCACCCAGTCTCCCTCGGTCACGCCCCGCACTTCCGCGTCGTGCGGATGGATCTCGAGCACGTCCTCGGCATGCCAGACGCTGTTCGCCGTGCGCCGCGTCTGCGCGCCCACGTTATACTGCGACAGGATGCGGCCCGTCGTCAGCAGCAGCGGGAAGCGCGGCCCCGTCTTCTCGTCGGTCGCCACATATTCGGTGCGGATGAACTTGCCGCGTCCGCGCATGAAGCCATCGACATGCATGAGCGGCGTCCCGAGCGGGTGTTCCTCGTTGCAGGGCCACTGGATCGAACCCACGGCCTCCAACTTCTCATAGGAGACACCGGCGAAGGAGGGCGTGGTCGCCGCGATCTCGTCCATGATCTGGGAGGGGTGGGTGTAACTCCAGCCCGCACCGAGGGCATTGGCCAGCAGTTGCGTGACCTCCCAGTCTTCAAAACCGTTTTTCGGAGCCATGACCTTCCGCACGCGGTTGATGCGGCGTTCGGCATTGGTGAAGGTTCCGTCCTTCTCGAGGAAGGACGAGCCCGGCAGGAAGACATGGGCGTAGTTGGCGGTCTCGTTGAGGAAGAGGTCGTGGACGATCACGCAGTCCATCGCCGCGAGGCCCGCCGCGACATGGCGGGTGTCGGGGTCCGACTGCAGGATGTCCTCACCCTGGCAATAGAGGCCCTTGAAGGTGCCCTCGACCGCCGCGTCCAGCATGTTGGGGATGCGGAGGCCCGGTTCGGGGTCGATTTCGACACCCCATAGCGTCTCGAACACCTGCCGCGCATCATCGTTCTTCACATGGCGATATCCCGGCAGTTCATGCGGGAAGGATCCCATGTCGCAGGAGCCCTGCACGTTGTTCTGGCCGCGCAACGGGTTCACGCCGACACCCGGCCGGCCGATGTTGCCGGTCAGCATGGCAAGGTTCGCGATGCCGATGACGGTGGTCGAGCCCTGGCTGTGCTCGGTCACGCCGAGGCCATAGTAGATCGCGCCGTTTCCGCCCGTCGCGAAGAGCCGGGCCGCCGCGCGCAGATCAGCCGCGGGCACGCCGGTCAGCGTCTCGATCGCTTCGGGCGCATGCCGGGGATCCGAGGCGAACTCGGCGAAGTCCTGGAACTCATCCCAGTCGCACCGCTCCCGGATGAATTTTTCATCGACCAGTCCCTCGGTCACGATCACATGCGCCATCGCCGTGACCACGGCCACGTTGGTGCCCGGCTTCAGGGCGAGATGATGGGCTGCCTCAATGTGCGGGCTCTTCACGAGGTCGATGCGCCGCGGGTCCACGACGATCAGCCTCGCGCCCTTGCGCAGCCGCTTCTTCAGCCGGCTGGCGAAGACCGGATGGCCATCGGTCGGGTTCGCGCCGATCACCATGACGACATCCGACTCCTCGACCGAGTCGAAATCCTGCGTGCCGGCCGAGGTGCCGAAGGTCTGGCCGAGCCCGTAGCCGGTGGGCGAGTGGCAGACGCGGGCGCAGGTGTCGGTATTGTTGTTGCGGAAGACGGCGCGGGTCAGCTTCTGGACGAGGTAGGTCTCCTCGTTGGTGCAGCGCGACGAGGTGATGACGCCCACGGACTGGCGGCCGTGCTTCTCCTGGATCGCCTTCAGGCGGCGCGCAGCGAAGCCCAGGGCCTCGTCCCAGGACACTTCCTGCCACGGATCGTGGATCGACTCGCGCACCATCGGCTTCAGGATCCGGTCCTTGTGCGCGGCATAACCGTAGGCGAAGCGACCCTTGACGCAGGAATGGCCGCGGTTCGCCTTGCCCTCCTTGTAGGGCACCATGCGCACCAGCTCGTCGCCGCGCATCTCCGCCTTGAACGAGCAGCCGACCCCGCAATAGGCGCAGGTGGTGACGACCGACCGCTCGGGCGTGCCGATCTCGATCACGGACTTCTCCTGCAGCGTGGCGGTCGGGCAGGCCTGCACGCAGGCGCCGCAGCTCACGCAGTCGGAGGTCAGGAAACTGTCGCTCGCCATGCCGGCGGAAACGCGGCTGTCGAAGCCGCGGCCCTCGATGGTCAGCGCGAAGGTGCCCTGCACTTCCTCGCAGGCCCGCACGCAGCGCGAGCAGACGATGCACTTGGAGGGGTCATAGGTGAAGTAGGGGTTCGACTCGTCCTTGGCCATCCACTGCGGGTTGAGGTCGCCGCCCGCATGGCGCGCCTGGAAATGGTTCTCCACCGCCTCGTAGCGCACGTCGCGCAGGCCCACGGCCCCAGCCATGTCCTGCAGCTCGCAGTCGCCATTCGCGGCACAGGTCAGGCAGTCGAGCGGGTGGTCCGAGATATAGAGCTCCATCACCCCGCGGCGCAGCTGCTTCAGCTTCGGCGTCTGGGTGCGCACCTTCATGCCGGGCGTCACCGGCGTGGTGCAGGAGGCGGGCGTGCCCGCGCGCCCCTCGATCTCGACGAGGCAGAGCCGGCAGGAGCCGAAGGCGTCGAGGTTGTCGCTCGCGCAGAGCTTCGGCACCGAGATCCCCGCCTCGGCCGCCGCGCGCATGACCGACGTCCCGGCCGGAACCGTCACCGGGAAACCATCGACCTCCAGAGACACCATCTCCTTCGCGCGGGAGGCGGGCGTGCCATAGTCGCGATCGTCGGGAATGATGAAGTCTTTCATTCGGCTGCCTCCTTCATCGGGGCGAAGTCGTCCGGGAAGTGGGTGAGGGCGCTCATCACCGGGTAGGGAGTGAAACCGCCAAGGGCGCAAAGCGATCCCGATTTCATCGTGGCGCACAGATCCGTGAGCAGCGGGATCGCTGCCGCGTCTCCGCGCGCGATGCGATCCACCGTCTCCATGCCGCGGACCGCGCCGATGCGGCAGGGCGTGCACTTGCCGCAGCTCTCGATGGCGCAGAACTCCATCGCAAAGCGCGCCTGCTTCAGCATGTCCGCGGTGTCGTCGAAGACGACGATGCCCGCGTGTCCCACGAGGCCTTCGGCGCCGGCGAATTCCTCGTAGCAGAAGGGCGTATCGAACAGGGCGCGCGGGAAGTAGGCGCCGAGCGGCCCGCCCACCTGCACCGCCTTGACCGGCCGCCCCGAGGCCGTGCCGCCCGCGATGTCATCGACGATCTGGCCGAGGCTCATGCCGAAGGCGATCTCGAACAGCCCGCCGCGCTTCACGTTGCCCGCGATCTGCAGGGGGATCGTGCCGCGCGACCGGCCGAGGCCGAAGTCGCGGTAGTAGGCCGCGCCCTTCTGGAAGATCACCGGGATCGACGCCAGCGAGATCACGTTGTTGACGACCGTGGGCTTGCCGAGGAAGCCTTCCAGCGCCGGCAGGGGCGGCTTGGCGCGCACGACGCCGCGCTTGCCCTCGAGCGAGTTCAGAAGCGAGGTCTCCTCGCCGCAGACATAGGCTCCGGCGCCGACGCGGATCTCCATGTCGAAGGCTCGGTCCGAGCCCATGACCGAGGGTCCGAGCAGCCCGTGCCCGCGCGCGGTGCGGACGGCTTCGTTCATCACCGCGACCGCGTCGGGATATTCCGAGCGCATGTAGACGTAGCCTCGCGTGGCCCCCGTCGCGATACCGGCAATGGTCATGCCCTCGATCAGGGTGAAGGGGTCGCCTTCCATGATCATCCGGTCGGCGAAGGTGCCGCTGTCGCCCTCGTCCGCATTGCAGACGATGTATTTCTGGTCGGCCACCGCCTCGGCGACCGTCTTCCACTTGATGCCGGTGGGAAAACCCGCGCCGCCCCGCCCGCGGAGGCCCGAGTCGATCACCTCCTTCAGGATCTCCTCGCGGCTCATGGAAATGGCACGATGGAGGCCCTCGAAGCCGCCATGCGCCTCGTAGTCCTCGAGGCAGAGCGGGTCGGTGATGCCGCAGCGCGCGAAGGTCAGGCGCGTCTGCATCATGAGCCAGGGCAACTCCTCGGTCAGGCCGAGCGCCAGCGGATGGCGCTTCCAGCCCGCCTCGAAGAGGCCGGGCACATCGGCGGCGGTTACCGGACCGAAGGCGAGACGGCCCGCCTCGGTCTGGAGTTCGACCAGCGGTTCGAGCCAGACCATGCCGCGAGAGCCATTGCGGATGATCGTGACCTCGAGACCGCGACGCGCGGCTTCGGCCTCGACGGCTGCGGCCACGTCATCGGAGCCGAGCGCCTTTGCCGCCGCGTCGCGGGGAACGTAGATCTTCATGCCCGCACCTCATCGATCAGACTGTCGAGCCGTGCCTCGTCCACGCGGCCCACCACCCGGCCATCGACCAGCGCGGCCGGTGCACAGGCGCAGAGGCCGAGACAGAACACGGGCTCGAGGGTCACGCCGCCGTCGGCGGTCGTCTGGTGCCAGCCGATGCCGAGCCGGGCCTGTGCATGGTCGGCCATCCGGTCCCCGCCCATGGACTGGCAGGCCTCGGCGCGGCACAGCTTGATGACGTGCCGCCCGTGCGGCCGCGTGCGGAAGTCATGGTAGAAGCTCATCACTCCGTGAACCTCTGCGCGCGAGAGGTTCAACCGCTCGGCGATCTGCGGCAGCGATTCGAGCGGCACATGCCCGAACGCCTCCTGCACGCCGTGCAGGATCGGCAGCAACGGGCCTTCGAAACCCTCGTGTTCATCGAGAATTTCTTGAACGCGCGCGCGAACCTCCGCTTCGTCCAGACGCATGCGGCTCCTCCCCTCCCTGGATGAGCGACATAAATACGCACCCTGATAGGTATATCAATATTAACGATCCGTCGCTCGATAGATGTTTTCTATCGATCCATTCAGCCCGCTGGCTCTTCCAGCCGTCGCGCGGCCTCGATCAGGGCGGTGAGGATGGGCGTGTGCGGCTCTCGATAGGCAGCGATCAGGCCCACCTGATGCGACACCTCCGGCCCCACGATGGGCACGACGCGCAGCCTGCCCTCGCCCGCGAAAAGATCGGCGAGCTTCTTCGGCAGCACACTGGCCCAGCGGCCGGTCATGACATGGGCGAAGAGCGTGAGCGTGGAGTTCGATTCCACGGATGGACTTGTCGGGGCGCCCGTGCCGGCGAGGTGCTGGTTCACGATCCTGCGGTTCTGCATGTCCGCGGTCAGCAGGCAGAGCGGCAGGCGCGCGACGGCATCCCAGCTTGCGCACTCGTCCGTGAAAGGAAACGAGGGCGCAAACACCAACCGGTAGCTCTCGGCATAAAGCGGGATCTGGGTGACGCGCCCGAGCGGCTCGTTGTCGAGGTAGGTGATTCCCGCGTCGAATTCGAGGCTCTCGATCCCGGCGAGGATCTCGGCCGAAGTGCGCGACAGCACGCGGACGCGCACGCCCGGGTGCCGTTCGAGGAACGGGCCGGTCAGATCGGCCACCATCGGAACGGCGGTCGGAATGACCCCGATCCGCAGGTTCCCCGACAGGCCCGACCGCGCCGAGCGCATCTCGTCGCGCAACGCCCTCACGTCGCCCACGATCCGACGCGCCCAATCCAGCACCCGCGCGCCCTCGGGCGTCAGTCCCTGGAAGCGCGAGCCGCGGAAGACGAGCTGCACCCCCAGCTGATCCTCCAGCTGCCGGATGGCGGAAGACAGCGTGGGCTGCGTGACGCTGCAGGCCTCGGCCGCCCGCCCGAAGTGCCGCTCGCGCGCAAGCGCTATGAACATCTCGAGCTTGTCGATCACCCGTATCCCTCCCTGCGCCGCCCGATCCGCCTCGTCATTCCGTCCCGTGTCATCGCCAAGATTTGCCCCGCCTGCGCCCGCTCTCTTCTTGTTCCCCGCCCGGCCTCGGCCTACATCGGGCGCATGAAACAATATATCCCGTTCATCAGGAAGGACCCGGTGGTCCCGGTGATCCGGCTGCAGGGCGTGATCGCCAGCGGCCCGCGTGGTGGCCTGTCCGATCACGGCCTCGCAAACGTTGTCGAGAAGGCCTTCCGGCGCGGGAAACCGGCCGGCGTCGCGCTGGTCATCAACTCGCCCGGCGGCTCGCCCGTGCAGTCGAGCCTGATCGCCGCCCGCATCCGCCGCCTCGCCGAGGAGAAGGAGATCCGCGTCCACGCCTTTGTCGAGGATGTGGCGGCCTCGGGCGGCTACTGGCTCGCCTGTGCCGGAGACGAGATCTGGGTGGACGAGAGCTCGATCGTGGGATCCATCGGCGTCATCTTCTCGGGCTTCGGCTTCAACGAGTTGATGGCCCGCAACGGGATCGAGCGTCGCGTGCACACGGCCGGGCGCTCGAAATCGCTGGCAGACCCGTTCCTGCCCGAGAAGCCCGAGGACGTCGAGCGGCTGAAGGCCCTGCAGGAGCCGATCCACAAGGCCTTCATCGAGCATGTGACGCGCCACCGCGGCGCGCGGTTGGACACCTCGGCGGATCTGTTCAACGCGGACGTCTGGACCGGACAGGAGGCGGTCCGGCTGGGTCTCGCCGATGGTGTCGCGCATCTGGTGCCGAAGCTGCAGGAGATCTACGGCGAAAAGGTGCGGCTCGTGCCCTATGGCCAGCGCCGTCCGCTGCTGCAGAGGCTCGGGATGAGCCTCGTGAGCCATGCGCTGTCCGAAGTCGAGGATCGCGCGCTCTGGGCCAGATACGGTCTCTGATGCTGGTCAAGATCGTCACGCTGTTCCTGCTCGGCATGGCGGCGCTCGCGATGATCGGGCGACTCCGCCTGCCGTCGGTGCGACGGAAGTCGACCAAGGTGCCGCCGCCCACGATCTGCGGCCACTGCGGCCGCTTCCTGCTCGGACAGCAGGAATGTCCCTGCCGGAAGGGCAAGGGCTGATGCGTGCACTGGTGACCGGCGCCGGGCGCAGGCTCGGGCGCGAGATCGCGCTCTGGCTTGCACGGCGCGGATACGACGTGGCGGTTCACTACGCCAGCTCGGAGGAGGCCGCGCAGGACGTCGTGCGCGAGATCCGCGCCCTGGGGCGGCAGGCCGAGGCCCTCAGGGCGGATCTTCTGGTGGAGGCGGAGACCGAAGCTCTGGTGCCGCGCGCGGTGGAGGCCCTGGGCGGGCCGCTCGATCTTCTCGTCAACAACGCCTCGATCTTCGAGCACGATACCATTGCCGGAGCGACCCGCGAGAGCTGGGACCGGCACATGGGGTCGAACCTGCGCGCCCCTTTCGTGCTGATCCAGCGCTTCGCGGCGCAGGCACCGGGGCCGGAAGTGGATGAGCGGGGCGAGCCGCGGGCACGGGCGCTCGCCGTGAACATCATCGACCAGCGCGTGCTGCATCCCGCGCCCGATTTTGCAACCTACACGCTATCGAAGGCGGGTCTCTGGACCCTCACCCGTCTGGCGGCGCAGGAATACGGGCCGCGCCTGCGGGTGAACGGAATTGGTCCGGGCCCGACCCTTCAGGGGGCGCACCAGTCGGTCGAGGACTTTGCGGAGGAGCGCGCGGGAACGGTCCTCGGCCGGGGCGCGAGCCCTGCGGATATCACCGCCGCGCTTGGATTTCTCCTCGACGCCCCTGCCGTGACGGGCCAGATGATCTGCGTCGACGGCGGTCAGCACCTCGGTCAGCCGAGGACGTTCAGCCCCGGGTGCTAGGTGCTCCCCTTGGAGTTGTCCACTTTCCGCAAGGTGAGGCTTGAGCCCCGTGAAAATCCTTGCGCTTTCATGACTTTGCGATGACAGGATAAAAATTATCGCTATTATTCAGCGCCTTGCGAAGTAGCTTAATTTTTGCGCAAAAGGGTGAAGGTGCCAAGGAACAAGGGAAAATCCATGCTGTCGAAGGCTTCTCCTCAGACTTGTCCACAGAAACGGTGGACAGCTTTGCTCTTGTGGCGAGACCTCTATCGTTGCAGCGCACCGGCGGAATCATGAGCTTGTGAGAAGGATGGGCGCGGAAGTGCAGGATGACGATACGGAAGGCCGGACAGTGCCGACCGGACATGCGGTGATCCAGGGCTACCTGAAGACGCTGGACGGCTCGCCGGGCGTCTACAGGATGCTCGATGCCCAGAGCCAGGTTCTCTACGTAGGCAAGGCGCGCAACCTGAGGGCGAGGGTTTCCAACTACGCACGGCCCTCGGGACATTCGGGACGCATCGCGCGGATGATCCGCGAAACGGCCTCGATGATGTTCCTCACGACGCGCACCGAGACCGAGGCGCTCCTGCTCGAGCAGAATCTGATCAAGCAGCTCAAGCCGCGCTACAACGTGCTCCTGCGCGACGACAAGAGCTTTCCCAACATCCTGATCGCCAAGGACCATGCCTTCCCCATGCTGAAGAAGCACCGGGGCAAGAAGTCCGAGAAGGGCAGTTACTTCGGACCCTTCGCCAGCGCGGGTGCCGTGAACCGGACGCTGAACCAGCTGCAGCGTGTGTTCCTGCTGCGTACCTGTTCGGACGCGACCTTCGAGAGCCGGACACGGCCCTGCCTCCTGTTCCAGATCAAGCGCTGTTCGGCGCCCTGCGTGGGCCGGATCGCGCCCGAGGACTACGGCGGGCTCATCGGCGATGCCGAGCGCTTCCTGCAGGGGCGGACGACGAAGGTGCAGGCAAACCTCGCCGAGCAGATGCAGGCCGCCTCGGAGGCAATGGAATTCGAGCGCGCCGCCGCGCTGCGCGACCGCATCAAGGCCCTGACGCAGGTGCAATCCTCGCAGGGAATCAACCCCAAGGGCGTGGCCGAGGCCGACGTGATTGCCGTCCATCTGGAAGGGGGCCAAGCCTGTGTGCAGGTCTTCTTCATCCGCGCGAATCAGAGCTGGGGCAACCGCGACTTCTATCCGCGCACAGGCGCGGGCGCGGAGGAGCCAGAGATCCTCGAGGCTTTCCTTGCGCAGTTCTACGACGACAAGGAACCGCCCCGGATGATCCTGCTCTCGCATCCGGTGGATAACCCCGACCTCGTGGCGCAGCTCCTGTCCGGGCGGGCAGGCCGCAAGGTGACGCTGGGCGTGCCGCAGCGGGGCGAGAAGGCCGAACTCGTCGAAAACGCGCTCCGCAATGCCCGTGAGAGCCTTGCCCGGCGCATGGCCGAGAGCGCGACGCAGAACAAGCTGCTCGCAGGGCTCGCCGAGGCCTTCGAACTCGATGCGGCTCCGAAGCGGATCGAGGTCTACGACAACTCGCACATCCAGGGCACGAATGCGGTTGGCGGGATGATCGTCGCCGGGCCGGAAGGCTTCCTCAAGAGCCAGTATCGCAAGTTCAACATCCGCACGGCGGCCGGCGCGCAGGGCGACGACTTCGGCATGATGAAGGAGGTGCTGACGCGCCGCTTCGAGCGCCTTCTGAAGGAGGATCCCGAGCGAAAGTCCGATGCCTGGCCGGACCTCCTGCTGATCGACGGCGGGGCCGGGCAGGTCTCGGCCGTGCAGGAGATCCTGCAGGAGCTGGGCGTGGACGATGTGCCCTTCATCGGCGTGGCCAAGGGCATCGACCGCGACGCGGGCAAGGAGGAGTTCCACCGCCCCGGCGAGCCGCCCTTTGCCCTGCGCATGAACGACCCGGTGCTCTACTTCGTCCAGCGCCTCCGCGACGAGGCCCATCGCTGGGCCATCGGCGCCCACAGGGCGAAGCGGGCCAAGGCCGTGAGCGCCACGCCGCTGGACGAGATCCCGGGCGTGGGGGCTGCGCGAAAGCGGGCGCTGCTGGCGCATTTCGGCTCGGCCAAGGCGGTGTCGCGGGCGGGAGTGCCGGACCTCTGCGCGGTGGATGGAATTTCCGAGACGCTGGCCCAGGCCATACACGATCATTTCCATGGCTCCTGAGGGGGCGGCCGCACCTGAGGCGGGGCGCCGCTGCCCAAGCCTCTTCCCCCCGCGGCGGCGAATGGCTAGACCTTCGGCATGAACTGGTCGATCCCCAATATTCTCACCGTTCTGCGCCTGCTGGCCGCGCCCGGCGTGGCGGTGATGTTCCTGTATTTCCATCGGCCCTGGGCCGACTGGTTCGCGCTCACGCTCTTCATCCTCGCCGCGGTGACCGACTTCTTCGACGGCTATCTCGCGCGGCTCTGGAAGCAGGAATCGAAGTTCGGCGCCATGCTCGATCCCATCGCCGACAAGGCGATGGTGGTGATCGCTCTGGTCATCATCACCGGCTATTCCGGCATGAACCCCTGGCTTATCCTGCCGGTGACGCTGATCCTCTTCCGCGAGGTCTTCGTCTCTGGCCTGCGCGAGTTCCTCGGTGCGAAGGCGAGCCTCCTCAAGGTCACGAAGCTCGCCAAGTGGAAGACCACGGCGCAGATGATCGCCATCGCGATCCTGTTCCTCGGTACCGGGCTCGAGCATCTCGAGGGGATCGCGCGGCAGGGCATGACCTGGGAGCAGTATGCCCAGGCCGTCAGCGCCGGCGAGGCCGACCCGATCCGCAGTTGCGGGATGCGCGGCTGTTCGTCCTATGCAACCTGGCTCGGGCTGGCGCTGATCTGGATCGCGGCGGCCCTTACCTTCATCACTGGCTGGGACTATTTCAGGAAGGCGCTGCCCTACCTGAAGGACGAGAAATGATCGACCTGCTCTATTTCGCCTGGGTCCGCGAGCGGATCGGCCTGCCGCGCGAGCGGCTGGCGACCGAGGCCCGCACGGTGGCGGACCTCGTCGAGGAGCTGCGTGCGCGTGAAGAGCGCTATGCGCTGGCCTTCGCGGATCTCTCGAGCCTGCGGGTTGCACTCGACCAGGAGCTTGCCGAGTTCGATGCCCCGCTGGAGGGCGTGCGCGAGGTCGCCTTCTTCCCGCCGATGACGGGGGGCTGACATGCACATCCGCGTGCAGGCCGAAGCCTTCGACCTCGGCGCCGAGGCGCAGGCGTTCTCCGCCGCGGCCGAGGGGGCCGGGGCGATCGTGACCTTCACCGGCCTCGTGCGCGACCTCTCGGGCGCGCTGACGGCGATGGAGATCGAGCACTACCCGGGCATGACCGAGCGGGCCATTGCGGCCATCACGGACGAGGCAGTGGCGCGCTGGCAGCTCGTCGATGCGCTGGTGATCCACCGGCATGGCCGCCTGGGACCGGGTGAGCAGATCATGATGGTGGCGACCGCGGCCGCGCACCGGGCCGAAGCCTTCGCCGCGGCGGAATTCCTGATGGACTACCTGAAGTCGCGCGCGCCCTTCTGGAAGAAGGAAGTCACCGCCGAGGGCGCCGACTGGGTGGCGGCCAAGGATGCGGACGAGGCGGCGCTCAGGCGCTGGTAGAGCCCCGGCCGCCAAGAAGGGCGGCTCCCCCGATGGACTTTACCGGAGTGAACAAGCGCTGGCCGGTCAGGCGTCAGGCCACCAGTTCGCGTGGCACGATGAAATCGGCGGGTTCCGCCATGCCATATCCCGCGTCTGCCCAGGCGATGTCACCGAAATCTGCCACGAGCGTGGCACCCGTCGGGTATTTCTGGAAGTCCGCGCTGAGCGGCGGGTGCTTCACCAGCCGGTGCGCGAATTCGGCGATGCCGGGATTGTGGCCGAGGATGCAGACCGTATCGGCACTCGCATGACGCAGAACGGCGAGCATGACGTCCGCGCCCGCGTGGTAGAGCGCGGGCTTGAGCACCGGTGCGGGTGCATCGGGCAGGAAGGAGGCGATGCCCTCCCAGGTCGCGCGGGTGCGCACCGCATCCGAGCAGAGGACCTCGCCCGGCACATGGCCGCGAGAGGCGAGCCACTGGCCGAGGTCGCGGGCCGCTCCCTCGCCGCGGGGATTGAGCGGACGGTCGTGGTCCGGGATCAGCGGATCGTCCCAGGCCGATTTCGCGTGGCGGATCAGGATCAGGCGCTTGGTCATCGGTGGAACTGCCTCATGTGATAGGCGGATTGTGCCTCCATCCTTGCATGGCCCTGCGAGCGGGGGCAAGCGCGGCGAACCGCGCAGCCGCGGTCGAGGCAGGCGGTGCCCTCGGGGCGGTCGAGGAAGGCATGACAGGCCGGCACGTCGTAGCCCTCGGCGCCAAGTGCGCTTGTGGGACAGGCCGTGAGGCAGGGCTGGCTTGGGCATTCCGCGCAGGGCGAGACCCCTGCGGGAGGCTCCAGCCGTTCGCGAAGCGCGAGCGCCCCGCGGCAGGAGAAGAAGAGCCCGGCCGTGTCATGGACGATCAGCCGCACCGGCGATGCGAAGGCGCGGCCGGTGCGCAGCGCCCAGCTGTAGAAAGGCCACCAGGGCGGGCCGCCGAAGGGAAAGACGGGAACGGCGTCGAACTCTTCCGCAAGGGCGGCGATCACCCGCCCGGACCAGCGATCCACCGGGTCAGGCCGCTCGTCCTGCCATTCGGGCTGCGCCGTCAGGTGCGGCCAGAAACCCGGCTCGCGCGGGCCGAGAAGGAGGAGGCTCCGCGTGCCTTCGGGAAGTCCGTCGCCGGGTTCGGCCGCGAAGCCGCCGAGGATCGTGAGCGCCTCGGCCGCGGCCCGCGCCTCGATCCGCTCGAGCATCAGCGGCGGACGCGCGGCTTAACCCGCGGCTCGGTCGAGCGGATGATCGTGCCTGCACCCTCGTCGGTGAAGATCTCGATCAGGCAGGCATTGGGGATGCGGCCGTCGAGGATCACCACCGCCCGCACGCCTGCATCGAGGGCGGCGAGCGCGGTTTCGGTCTTGGGAATCATGCCGCCCGAGATCGTGCCGGCGGCCACCATCTCGCGCACCTGGCTGGGGGTGAGCTGACTCAGCACCTCGCCACTGGCATCCTTCACGCCCGCCACATCCGTCAGCAGAAGCAGGCGGTCCGCCTGAAGCGCGCCCGCGATGGCGCCCGCGGCGGTGTCTCCGTTCACGTTGAAGGTCTCGTTGTCGGCCATGCCGGTCGCGACCGGGGCCACCACCGGAATGATCCCGGCGTTGTAGAGGTCGCGCAGCACCTGCACGTTCATCTCGACAGGCTTGCCCACGAAGCCCAGCTCCGGATCATCGGCCACGCAGACCATGAGGTCGTCGTCCTTCCCCGAAACGCCGACGGCTCGTCCGCCCTGGTCGTTGATCGCCTGCACGATGCGCTTGTTGACGAGGCCGGAGAGCACCATCTCGACCACCTCGACCGTTGCCTTGTCGGTCACACGCTTGCCGCGCACGAACTCCGACTTGATGCCGAGCTTGCCCAGAAGCTCGTTGATCATCGGCCCGCCGCCGTGGACGACGACGGGGTTCACCCCCACCTGCCGCATGAGCACGATGTCACGCGCGAATTCGGCCATTGCGGCCTCGTCGCCCATGGCGTTGCCGCCGAACTTCACCACCACCACGGCGCCGGCGTAGCGCTGGAGATAGGGCAGGGCCTCGGACAGGGTGCGGGCGGTAGCGATCGGATCTCGCGTCATGGCGGCTGCCTCATCCTCGGGCGGTTCGCGGGGGTCGGGCCTCTGGTAGCGCCTTTGCGCGGGGCTGCCAAGCGGTGCGCCTTGCAAATGCGCCCCGCTCGCGTAGCTTCGCCGAAAAGGGGAAATGGCGATCATGGGCGAACAGAAGACGATGGTGCTGACCGGCGCCAGCCGGGGGATCGGCCACGCGACGGTCAAGAGGTTCTCGCGCGAGGGCTGGAGGGTGCTGACCTGCTCGCGCCAGCCCTTCGACCCGCGCTGCCCCTGGCCCGGCGGCGAGGAGAACCACATCCAGGTCGATCTGGCCAACCCCGAGAGGACGATCGCGGCCATCGAGGCGATCAAGGGCAAGATCGACGGACGGCTCCACGCGCTCGTCAACAACGCAGGCGTCTCGCCGAAGGGACCGGCGGGCGAACGGCTGAGCACGATCACCACCGACCTGCGCACCTGGGGGCAGGTCTTTCACGTCAACTTCTTCTCCTGCGTCGTGCTTGCGCGCGGCCTTCAGGCGGAGCTGACGGCCGGGCAGGGCTCGATCGTCAATGTGACCTCGATCGCGGGCAGCCGGGTGCACCCCTTCGCGGGTGCGGCCTACGCAACCTCCAAGGCCGCTCTCGCCGCGCTGACGCGCGAGATGGCACATGACTTCGGCCCCCTCGGCGTGCGTGTGAATGCGATCGCACCGGGTGAGGTCGAGACTTCGATCCTCTCCCCTGGCACCGACAAGATCGTCGAGAAGCTGCCGCTTCAGCGGCTCGGCCAGCCGAGCGAGGTTGCGGACGTGATCTGGTTCCTCTGCTCGGAGCAGTCGAGCTACATCTCGGGCGCCGAGATCGAGGTCAACGGCGCCCAGCACGTCTGAGGAGGGTATCAGGCCAGCGTGGCGATGATGGTCCGCAGGGTCTCGATCCCGAGGCCCTTTTCGGAACTGGTCATCACCAGCTCGGGGAAGGCGGCTGGGTGCTTCTTCAATGCCCCCCGCACCTGCTCCAGCACCGCCTCGCGCTCGGCCTGGCTCACCTTGTCGGCCTTGGTCATCACGACCTGGAAGGTCACGGCCGAGCGGTCGAGGAGGGTCAGGATGTCCTCGTCGACGGATTTCACGCCATGGCGCGTGTCGATCAGCACGAAGGCGCGCCGGAGCGTCTGCCGGCCTGCCAGATAGCCCTTGAGCAGCCGCTGCCAGCGCTCGACGATGGGCTTCGGAGCCTCGGCATAGCCGTAGCCGGGCAGGTCCACGAGATAGCGGCTGGGGCCGAGCGCGAAATAGTTGATCTCCTGCGTCCGACCCGGCGTGTTCGAGGCGCGCGCCAGCGCCTTGCGGCCGGTCAGCGCGTTGATGAGGCTCGACTTGCCGACGTTCGAGCGGCCGGCGAAACAGACCTCCACCCGATCGGCAGGTGGCAGGGCCTCCATCGCGGTGACGCCCTTCACGAAGTCGCAGGGGCCCGCGAAGAGGAGCCGCCCGGCCTCGCGCGAGGCGTCGTCGGGTTCGGCGCTGAGTGGAAAGGGAAGGGTCGTCACGGTCTCACCTCGTCGCCGATTGTCAGCAAGCCACCTTCGACGACGGTCGCATAGACCCCGAAGTCCCGGTGGCCGTAATGGGTTTCGAGGGCGCCGAGCGTGTCGGCGTCGATGGTGCCGGTCTCGGGATCGGCCATCGTCGCGCGGCAGCGGGTGATCCGCTCCTCGATGCGGAGCAGCGCCGATCCCATGCGGATCTCCTGCCCGAGCAGGTCGAATTCCGCCCAGGGCTCCCAGCCCTCGACCCAGAGATTTCCGCGCCAGCGATGGATCGAGAGGGGATGCCCCATCCGGTCCGACAGGTCGCGCAGGCTTGAGAGCGAGAGCACCGCGACCGAGGGGAAGGCGCTGTCGGTCATGCCACGGTCAGCCGAGACGATACGGACGGGCCGCGCGCGGCCCTCGGGCATCAGCGGAGCGACCCAGTCGAGGAAAGGCTGCGTGTCTTCTTCCGCTCCAGGTCGGAAGGTGAAGGGGCCGAGGTCGGGATGCGAAAGGCGGACCTCGGCCGTGGTCTCGTCCAGTTCGGCCGTGATCGCCATCAGCCCGGGCGCCTTGGCGCCGCGGGTGAAGTTCTGGCAGGGGACCCAGCCGCCCGTGAGCCGCGCCGCCTCATGCGCGACGGCCCAGTGGCGGTCCCATGGCAGGCAGGCTCCCGGCGAAAGCAGAACGGACGCGAGTTCCTCGCGTCCGTGGGCCTTGATCGGGTGACGGCAGATGTGGCGGAGCCGCGCCGTCATGGCTTCCGCTTCTTGGCCGGCGGATGGCTCTCGTTTGCGGCCTTCCCGGCGGCGTGGGCCGCAGGCTTGCGGGCGAAGCTGGCCCTGATGTTGCCGAAGATGTCCGGGTGATGGCCGTGGCTGCGCATGATCACATACTGCTGGGTGAAGGTGATCAGGTTGTTCACGATCCAGTAGAGCACCAGGCCCGAAGCGAAGTGGCCGAGCATGAACATGAACACCCAGGGCATCCAGGCGAAGATCATCGCCTGCGCCTTGTCGGCGGGTGCCGGGTTCAGCTTCTGCTGCAGCCACATCGAGACGCCGAGCAGGATCGGCAGTGCGCCGATGAAGATCAGCGCCATGGTCGTGCCGGGCGTCGGTGCGGCCCAGGGGGCGAGGCCGAAGAAGTTGAAGATCGAGGACGGATCGGGCGCCGAGAGGTCCGTCAGCCAGCCAAAGAACGGCGCGTGGCGCAGCTCGATCGTGACGAAGATCACCTTGTAGAGCGAGAAGAAGATCGGGATCTGGATCAGGATCGGCAGGCAGCCCGCGGCCGGGTTCACCTGTTTCTCCTTGTAGAGCCGCATCATCTCGCGCTGCATGAGCATCTTGTCCTCGCCCGCGCGCTCGCGCAGCGCCTCGAGCTCGGGTTGAAGCTCCTTCATGCGGGCCATCGAGACATAGGACTTGTAGGCCAGCGGCAGGACGAGCGCCTTCAGAAGGAAGGTGAGGGCGATGATGGCGAGGCCCATGTTGCCGATCAGCTGGTTGAGCCAGTGGAGAACGGCGAAGATCGGCTTGGTCAGGAAGAAGAACCAGCCCCAGTCGATCGAATCGATGAAGCCGGGGATCGGCTCGGCACCCTCGGTGGGCTGAAGCGCGCCTTCATTCTGATAGGCGCGGATCGTCTCCCACTCCTTGGCACCGGCGAAGAGGCGCGAGCTGACCTCGGCCGTGGCGCCCGGCGCGACAGTGAGCACCTCGTCGCGGGTCTCGGCCTGATAGATGTCGGCGCCCGGAACGTATTTCGTAACGCTGGTGAAGGGCTGGCCCTGCTGCGGGATCAGCGTCGTCATCCAGTACTTGTCGGTGAAGCCGATCCAGCCGTCTGCCTGGGCCTCGATCACCTCGGCCTGCGCCCCTTCGCGCGCGACCTGCGGAAGCTCGGCGACATCGTCGTATTTCGTCTCGGTCAGTTCGCCATCCGCACGGCCGACGACCCCCTCGTGCAGGACGAAGAAGTTCTGCAGGTTGAGCGGCTTGCCATGGCGCGCCACGATCCCGTAGGGCGCGAGGCGCACGGCCTCGGCCGTGCCGTTCTCGACCGTCTGCTCGACCGTGAACATGTAATGGTCATCGACCGAGATCGTCCGCGTGAAGACGAGGCCCTGCCCGTTGTCCCATTCAAGGGTGACCGGCTGGCCAACGCCCAGCGTCGAGCCGCCGACCTGCCTCCAGGTCGTGTTCGCACCGGGAACGTCCTCGTAGTCGAGAGAGCCGGCGGGCGTCCAGCCATAGAGCGCATAATAGGCGTTCGGCTGACCGACCGGCGAGAGCAGGCGGACGATCTCGGAGGCCGGATCAAGCGTCTCGTGATACGACTTGAGGGACAGGTCGTCGAGCCGGCCACCAAGCATTGAGATCGACCCCTGCAGGCGCGGCGTCTCGATGGCGACGCGCTGCGTCTCGGGCAGGTCCGCATCCGGCGGCACGGCCGTCATCGGCGCGTCCGGCGTGGCCGAAGGCGCAACGGCCGTCTCCTGCGTCGCGACCGCGGGCTCTTCTTCCGTCACCGCCTCCGGGGGCGGGAAGAGGAAGAACCAGACCATGATCACGAGGAAGCTGAGTCCGGTCGCCAGGATGAGGTTCTTGTTCTGATCGTCCATGAAAGACACGCGGTTCCTGTTCAGGGGTGCGGTCGTTCAACAGAAGGGGGCTGCAAAGGTCAAGCGGTTTTACCCGCGGGGCGGCGGTGGGTCGCTTTCGCCCCGGATCGGTGGAGAAGCGGCATCCCGATCACGCGCCAGCCGATCCGCGCCGGGCGGAGGGTACGCTTGCAGCGCGGCGATCCTGCAGCCAGGCGGTCGCGTCGGCAAGGGGCATGGGGCGGGCGATCTCGTAGCCCTGGAGGTATCCGCAGCCGAGCTTCGTCAGCATGGTCAGTTCTCCGGGCGTTTCCACGCCTTCGGCCACCGTTTCGAGGCCCAGCTGCCTGGCCATCGAGATGATCGCGGCGAGCATCGTCTGCTGGTCGCTGTCCGAATCCGCCCTTGTCACGAAGCTTCGGTCGATCTTCAGCCGGCGCAGGGCGAAGCGGCGGATCGTGGTGATCGAGGTATGGCCGGTTCCGAAGTCGTCGAGGTCGATGCCGCAGCCGAGAGAGGCCAGGCCCGCGATGTTGTGAACGACGACGTCGCTGGCGCCCTCGGCCACCACCGTCTCCAGGATCTCGACGGAAAGTCGCGAAGGGCTGAGCTCGAATCGGTCGAGCTCCCACTTCAACCGATCCACGAGGCGGGGGTTGCGAAGCTCGGAGTCCGAGAAGTTCACCGCGACGCTCGGGACGCGAATGCCGGCCCTGTCCCAGAGGCGCAGCGCCGTAAGCGCCTGGTACAGCATGACTTCGCCCAACCGCTCGGACAGGCCGGCATCCTCGATTGCGGGGAGGAACTTCGCCGGCATCACCAGGCCACGCTCGGGGTGCTGCCATCGGGCGAGCACCTCGAATCCGCCGATGCCGCCGTCGGGCGTCCGGATCTGCGGCTGGAACCAGGCGACGAACTGGCCGGCGTCGAGCGCGGTTTCCAGGACCTCGCGGAAGGCATCGCGATCCGCACGCTTCCGCGCCATTTCCGGGGCATAGCCGCGCACGGCGCCGGGGCCGTTGCGCGCCGCCTCGTCGGCCGCCACCTGTGCCGCATCGAGAAGCGCTGCGCCCGTCGGTGCGGGCGTGCGCTCGGCCAGGCAGAAGCCGATCGAGCAGGTCACGTAGAGCTTCGTGCCTTCAAGGCTGATCGGTGGCGCCACGGCCGCCTGCAGCCGGGCGGCAAGCTGCGCCATCGACTCCAGGTCCAGCCGACGCACCGGATGCAGCGCGACCGCCAGCCCGCCACCCTCCAGACGAGCGACGGTATCCCCCTCGCGCAGTGCGCTGCACAGACGCTCGCCACTGCGGGCGAGCACCTCGGACTGCGCGGCGCGGCCATGGCGGTCGAGCAGCTTGTCCATTGCGTCGAACTGCAGCACCAGGCATCCCGTCGTCCGCCCGGTCGCCTCGTGTGCGCGGAGCACGTGGTCGAGCGCCGCGATCACCTGTGGACGCAACGCCAGCCCCTCGCGCACTGCGGGTGGCCGCGCATCGCGGAAAGCGCCCCCGGCCGCGTAGAGAAGCGGCAGGCCGAGAGCCACGAGGACGAGCGGACGCTCACCCCCGAGCCAGTAGGCCAGCAGCGTCGCCGTGGGCAGGAAGGCCAGGATCTCGGGCCGGCGCAGCAGGTTTCCCATGCGGAGCAGTGCCGCGGTCGATCCGCCCATCAGTTGCATAGAAGAACCCCTTTTCGTGCCGCCGGGCCGACAGGCCACGGCCGCACACCTTAGGCAGGGAGTCTCAGCGGGAGGTTAATCCTCGCCCCTCAGTTGCGGCGGATTTTCCCTCATCGCGTCCGCGGAAGGTGTCGCGGTGGCAAGGCCTGTGAAGTCGAAGAGGCCGGGATCGAGGAGATGCGAGGGCCGCGCATTCATCAGGGCGCGGAACATCACCTGCCGGCGGCCGGGGCTGCGCGCCTCCCAGCCATCGAGGATCTGCTTCACCTGCTGGCGCTGCAGCCCCTCCTGCGAGCCGCAGAGGTCGCAGGGGATGATCGGATAATCCATCGCGCGGGCGAACTTCTCGCAGTCGGCCTCGGCCACGAAGGCGAGCGGGCGGTAGACGAAGAGGTCTCCGTCCTCGTTCACCAGCTTGGGCGGCATGGTGGCCAAGCGCCCGCCATGGAAGAGGTTCATGAAGAAGGTCTCGAGGATGTCGTCGCGGTGGTGGCCAAGCACCACGGCCGAACAGCCCTCCTCGCGCGCGATGCGGTAGAGGTTGCCGCGCCGGAGCCGCGAGCAGAGCGAGCAGTAGGTCCGACCCTGCGGGATCTTGTCCATGACGATGGAATAGGTGTCCTGATACTCGATCCGGTGCTCGACCCCCATCCGGCTCAGGAACTCGGGCAGGACCGTGGCGGGAAAGCCCGGCTGGCCCTGGTCGAGGTTGCAGGCGAGCAGATCCACAGGCAGGAGACCGCGCCATTTCAGCTCGTGGAGCACCGCGAGCAGCGTGTAGCTGTCCTTGCCGCCCGAGAGACAGACGAGCCAGCGCGCGCCGCGCTCGACCATGCCGTAGGTCTCGATCGCCTCGCGGACCTCGCGCACGATGCGCTTGCGCAGCTTGCGGAACTCGGTCGTCTGCGGGGCGCCGGCGAGCAGCGGATGGATCTCGTCCTGATCGTCGAACATGCGGGTCTCCGGCGGGGTGGAGGCGCTCAGCCGCGGGAGCGCCGGTCGTGCTCGGGGTCGGCGCCCGGTACGGGATCGTAGCCCGATCCGCCCCAGGGATGACAGCTCAGAATGCGTCTTGCAGCGAGCCAGCCGCCGCGGACTGCGCCATGCCGCTCCAGCGCCTCGAGCGCATAGACCGAGCAGGTGGGCTGGTAGCGGCAACCATGGCCAACCCAGGGGCTGAGGAGCAGACGGTAAGCGTGCACCGGCAGCGCGAGGATCTGCGCGAACGGCGTCATGACCGTTCGCCGTGGATCTGGCGCAGGGCACGTTCGAGGTCGGCGAGCAGCGCGGCATAGGGCCGCTCGACCGTGGCGCCGGGGCGCCCGACGAGGACGTAGTCCCAGCCCGGATAGCCCTTCGCCGCCAGCACCTCGCGCGCGAGCGCACGCAGGCGCCGCTTGGCACGGTTGCGCGTCACCGCATTGCCGACCTTCTTCGAGCAGGTGAAGCCGACCCGGATGCCGCCTTCCGCGTCGCGGCGGCGGGCCTGCAGCAGGAAGCCGGGGGTGCCCTGCCGGCGCGCCTGTGCGGCGCGCAGGAAGTCGGCGCGCTTGCGCAGAACTTCGGGACCCGAAAGTGCCGACGCCGCCGGAGAGCCGGCGGACGCGGCATTGCTGCCTGTCCCTCCGGCCTCCGGCGGCGTCATGTCACTGGGCCCTTGCGGTCGCTCAGGCCGAGAGCTTCTTGCGGCCCTTGGCGCGGCGGGCGTTCAGCACGAGGCGGCCGCCCTTGGTGGCCATGCGCGCGCGGAAGCCGTGGCGACGCGCGCGGACCAGGTTCGACGGTTGAAAAGTGCGCTTCATCGCGGATCTCCATCAGGTGTGCAGCCGGAACCCCCGCGGATTCGCAGGCCACGTTCCTTTGAAGCCCGCCTCATAGTTGCGGCGACGGTGCAAGTCAATTCGTCCGCATCACAAAAATCGGGGCCTGCGCGCCAAGGCACTGGCCCCCGCGCCTGCGTCGCCCCATCTTGAGGGCGACCCGCATGGAGCCGCCCTTGCACCCGAACCGATCCGCCAAGCTTTCCCGACGCCTGCCGATCCTCGCCATCCTCCTCGTGGCGGTCGCCGGGGCGGTTCTCTTGCGGGACCAGCTGTCCTTCGAAACGCTCGCCCGTCACCGCGAGGCGCTGCTCGATTTCCGCGACGCCCATCATGCCGCGGCCGTGCTGGCCTTCCTGGCGGCCTACGTGGCGGTCGTGACCTTCAGCCTGCCGGGCGCGCTGATCTGCACGCTGACGGGGGGATTCCTCTTCGGGCTCTTTCCGGGCGTCCTCTACAATGTGGGGGCCGCCTCGGCGGGTGCGGTGCTCCTCTTCCTCGCGGCAAGGGCGGGTCTCGGAGCCCGGTTCGCCGAGCGGATCTCGGCGCAGGGCGGAGCGGTCGCGCGACTGCAGGCGGGGCTGAAGGAAAGCGAGTGGTCGGTGCTGTTCCTCATGCGGCTGGTGCCCGTCGTGCCCTTCTTCGTGGCAAACCTCCTGCCCGCCTTCCTCAACGTGCCGCTCCATCGCTTCGCGATCAGCACCGTTCTCGGCATCCTGCCGGGCGCACTGGTCTACACGTCGGTCGGTACCGGCCTCGGCGCCGTGCTCGCGCGCGGAGAAGCGCCGGATCTGGGCGTGATCTTCACGCCTCCGGTGCTCGGGCCGCTCCTGGGACTTGCCGCGCTCTCGGCGCTGCCTATCGTCCTGAAATTCGCAAGGAAGGGGCGGTGATGGAGCGGATCAGGGCGGATCTCTGCGTCATCGGCGCAGGCTCGGGCGGGCTGTCGGTCGCGGCGGGGGCGGCGCAGATGGGGGCGCGGGTCGTGCTGGTCGAGGCGGGCGAGATGGGCGGCGACTGCCTCAACGTGGGCTGCGTTCCCTCGAAGGCGCTGCTCGCGGCGGGCAAGGCGGCCCAGGCGATGCGCACGGCCGGAGCCTTCGGCATCCGCCCGGTCGAGCCCGAGATCGACTTCGCCGCCGTCAAGGATCACGTCGCCCGCACCATCGCCGCCATTGCGCCGCACGACAGCCAGGAGCGATTCGAGGGGCTGGGAGTGCGCGTCCTGCGCGACTGGGGCCGCTTCGTCTCGCCGACCGAGCTGCGCGTGGGCGCGCGGACGGTCACCGCGCGGCGCTTCGTGATCGCGACGGGCTCGCGCCCCGTGGTGCCGCCCATTCCGGGCATCGACCAGGTGGAGACGCTGACAAACGAGACGATCTTCGCGCTTCGTGAAAGGCCCGAGCACCTGATCGTCATCGGTGGCGGCCCGGTCGGGATCGAGATGGCGCAGGCCCACTGCCGGCTGGGCGTGAAGGTCACGGTCATCGCGGGCGGCAAGGCGCTGGCGAAGGATGATCCCGAACTTGCGAAGTTCGTGCTCGACAGGCTGCGGGCCGAAGGGGTGGACCTCGTCGAGGGCGCTTCGGCCGAAGCGGTGGAAGGCCGCGCCGAGGGGGTCGCGGTCAAGGCGGGGGATCGCTGGATCGTCGGGTCGCATCTTCTGGTGGCTGCCGGCAGGAAGCCGGCGCTCGAAGCGCTCGACCCGGCCGCTGCGGGCGTCGAGGTGACGGAGAAGGGCGTGAAGGTGGGGGCGGACCTGCGATCGTCGAACCGGCGCATCTATGCGGTGGGCGATGCGGCGGGCGGGCTTCAGTTCACCCATCTTGCGGGCTACCACGCCTCTGTGGTGATCCGCTCGATCCTGTTCGGGCTGCCCTCGAAGGCCACCGCGCTCATTCCGCACGTCACCTATACCGAACCCGAACTCGCCCAGGTCGGGCCAACCGAGGCGGAGGCGCGGAAGCTGCATGACGACAGGCTCGAGGTGCTGCGTGTGCCCTTCTCGGGCAGCGACCGCGCGCAGGCCGAGGCCGAGACCGAGGGCCTCGTGAAGCTGATGGTGGCGCGCGGTCGGCCGGTGGGCGTCTCGATCGTGGGCCCGCAGGCCGGCGAGATGATCGGCCTCTGGGCCGTGGCGCTGGCCTCGGGCACGAAGCTCTCGACGCTGGCCGGGGTCGTGCTGCCCTATCCCACGATCGGCGAACTGTCGAAACGTGCGGCGGGAGCCTATTTTTCCCCCAAGCTCTTTGATAGTCGGGTGGTCAGGACGGCGGTGCGCAGCCTGCAGCGCCTCCTGCCGTGACGGACCCATGGGGCCGACGGGCAAGTTTGTAGCGGGTAGAGTCGGAAGGACGAGATCTTGCGGCGGTTCCTGAACACGCTCTCCGGGCGGTTCCTGCTGCTGACCGCCGCCTTCGTCATGCTGGCGGAGGTGCTGATCCTCGTGCCCTCGGTGGCGAGGTTCCGCCAGGATTACCTGCTGCTCAGGCTCGAGAAGGCTCAGATCGCCTCTCTGGCGCTTCTGGCCACGGACGAGATGATCACGCCCGAGCTTGAAGCGGAGCTTCTCGCGAATGCCGGCGTCTACAACGTCGTTCTGCGGCGCGACGAGGTGCGCCAGCTCATCCTCTCGTCTCCGATCCCCGTTCCGGTCGAGGTGACCTACGATCTGCGTTATGCGGGGCCGCTGGGTCTGGTCCGGGACGCCTTCATGGACGTGCTCGACCGGGAGGGCGTGATCCGGATCATCGGCGAGCCGGTCGAGAGTGGCGGCCAGCAGATCGAGGTGGCGCTCGAGCGCGGCCCGATGCGGACGGCGATGCTCGAGCATGGCGCGCGCGTGCTCGTCTTCTCGGCCCTGATCTCGATGGTGACGGCGCTCTTGCTGTTCCTTGCGGTCCGCCGGCTCATGGTCTTGCCGATCCGGCGGGTGGTTGCGCACATGACCTCCTATGCCGAGGCGCCCGAGGACGCGCGGCGGGTGATCATGCCCACCGCCGGCATCCGAGAACTGCGGGAAGCCGAGGAGGCGATGCAGATGATGCAGACGCAGCTCATCGGCGCCCTGCGGCAGAAGGAGCGACTCGCGCAGCTCGGCGGGGCGGTGGCCAAGATCAGCCACGACCTGCGCAACATCCTGACGACAGCGCAGCTCTTCGCGGACAGGCTTTCTGCCTCGGACGATCCCGCCGTGGCGCGGGCAGCCCCGAAGCTTGTCGGCTCCATCCGGCGGGCGGTCTCGCTCTGCGAATCCACCCTGACCTTCGGCCGGGCCGAGGAGCCGCCGCCGCAGATCGCGCGCGTGCCCCTCCGCCGGTTGATGGAGGAGGTGGCCGAGGCCGAGTCGCTCGTGACCGACGGCAGCGTCGGATGCCTGATCGACGTGCCGGGGAACATGGTGATCCGGGCAGATGGCGAGCAGCTCTATCGTGTTCTTGGCAACCTCGTGCGCAACGCGCGGCAGGCCATCGAGATGACGGGCCGGTCGGGCACGGTCGAGCTGTCCGCTGGAGAGGGCGAGGAGGAGTGGTGGATCAAGGTGGGCGACACCGGTCCCGGACTGCCCGCCAAGGCGCGCGAGCATCTCTTCACCGCCTTCCAGGGCGGCGCGCGCAAGGGCGGATCCGGCCTCGGTCTCGCCATCTCGGCCGAACTGGTGCGGGGGCACGGAGGGCGGCTCGACCTCCTGCGCAGCGACGGAGAGGGAACCGAATTCATCATCCGACTGCCGAAGGGGGCGGGTCTCGGCGCCGTTGCCTGAGCTATCGCCTGCAGGATCGCCAGCTTGCGCACTGCCCTCGCGAGCCGGACATCCTGTTTCGAAGATCCTCTGACCGCGGCGGCAAGATTCTTCGGATCGGCCCTTGCATTGTCCGGCAGCCCCGGCTACATCGCCGTCACCGCGCACCCGTAGCTCAGCTGGATAGAGCATCAGACTACGAATCTGAGGGTCGGGCGTTCGAATCGCTCCGGGTGCGCCACTTTCCTGTCATCGTCAGACACTGACCGGCCTGCTTCCACTGGTGGAGTAGCCTTGCGCTGCCTCCGCTGCCGCGGGATCTTTCGTCGGTATGGAGGTGGCGCTGGTGGAACCGCATGCAGCGCCCGGATTCCTGCCGCAGGGTGAACCAGTGCATCGCCTTCGAGGGCGATGCCATCGTGTTCCGGAGCACCTTTCCCTTCTGGCTGCGCCTGTTCCTGCTGGCGTGGACACCGATGGCCGCGCCCTTCGTATTCCCGTTCCTGGACCTTCAGCGGGAGGTGGACGGGGCCTGCCCGCTGGTCGCGGGGGTGCAGGTCGGAGTCACCTGCTTCCTTCTGCTTCCCCTCGTGTTCTCGGGACTGCTTCTCGGCATGGCGCTCTTCAGCGCAACGATCAGCCTCCGCCTCGACCACGGCCGGGGCGGGGCCGTGCTCGAGTCGACGAACCCTGCTTTGGCGGCGGGTGACGACATATGCGCTTCCGGATCTCGAAATCGTTCGTGTGGAACTCGAGTCGGAGGACCCGACCTGCGATGCGGCGCGAGTGGTCCTGCGCATGCCCGATGGTCGGAGAGTCTCCATGGGTTGCTTCTGAGGGGACCAGGAGGCGAGGGACGGGGTCCGGCGCGTGGAGCGGGTCATCGGGATGCGCGGCGGGCGGGGGCGGCCGACTGATCCTGGGCGCGAGACCTGCGCGAGGTCACGCGCGGACCTCGCACGGCTGTCTGGCTGCCCTGCCCGGATGGAGCAAGGTGCGATCCGGCGCAACCCGCAGGCCCATCCAGCGCCACGACACGCGGTGCGATCCGGCTCTACGAACGCGTTCAGACGTCGGTCCAGTCCTTGGCGGCCTCCTTCAGGTGAGCGAGGAAGTTCTGCACCTTGAGGGTCCGGTGCAGATCGACATGCGTCACGAGCCATATCGGGGATTCCCAATCCGGCCTCGCCGGGAGGATCTCGATCAGATCGGATCCCTTCGCCTGCATGACCGGCAGGAAGCCGATGCCCGCGCCCTCGCGCACCGCATCCTCGAGGGCGGCCATCTCGGTGCCGCGGAACGTGATTCTGTCGGGCGCCACCTGGTCGCGCAGCCAGCGATGGAATGGCGCGCGAGGAACGTCCGCCCCGACGAAGCGGTGACGGCCGAATTCCTCCGGGCCGGAAGGAACGCCATGGGCTGCGGCATAGGCCGGCGACGCATAGAGTGCCGTCCGGATGCGCGACAGCGGCTGGACCACGTTGTCGGGCTCCTCCGGTGTCGCTCCGGCGCGGATCGCCACATGAGCCTCGCCATATTCGAGCCTGAAGAGGCGCATGTCCGTCAGGTAGCGCACCACGACTGCCGGATGCCGTTCCTGGAACGAGGCGAGCACCGGAGTGATGAGATGCGAGAAGCCCGGCACCGAGGTCACGACCAGCTCTCCCGCAACCGACTCGCCGTTTCCCTTGATGCGGCTCGCAAGCTGCGAGAACTGCTCCTCGGTTGTCTGGGCCACGAGCAGCAGGTCGCGCCCGGCCTCGGTCGGCGTGTAGCCGCGGGCGTGCCGCTGGAAGAGCCGCGCGCCGAGCCGCTTCTCGAGCGCATCTATCTGACGAATCACGGTGGCGTGGTGCACGCCCAGCACCTCCGCCGCCCCGGACACCGTGCCCAGCCGCGCCACTTGGAAGGCGGTCCGCACTTCGTCCCAATTGTCGAATCCCATGGCCGCCCCCTTGCCCGGTCGCGTCGAATGCTGTGCACTTGCGCACAACATAGCGGCGACATCGAGAACTTACAGGGAAGACGCTCAGGACTCGGATCCTCTCAGAGGGCCGCGGTGAAGGCCGGGTCGCCCGGAGCCCTGCCGCAAGATGATGGTTGAATACGAACCACTGCGCAGTATCCGAGGCCGGCAATGTGGCGGCCCGCACCTTCATTCTGCGCGGCGAGGATCGCGCGACGGTCCGGGTTACGATGCGCCCTGGGCGCAGAGTGCGGTCTTGCCGGGCATCGACCCGTCGGGCCATGGCCTGTCCGAACTGGTGACCTGCAGGCTCTGGCCCGCAGCGACGACGGACCTCCGGCCGCTCCCTGCCGGGAACGAGGCGCGCGCCGGAAGGGAAGCCTTTCTCGTTTCCTGAATGGCGCTCCGTGACGGGTCGGCGCCTGCGCAGGCACGATGCCGCCGCCCGGGCCTTGCCTCGAAAGCTTGACTCGCGGCGCAGAGAGGCGTATCGCCGCCCTGATTTCCGGAGTTCCGTTGGAGCCTCCGGTCCCGGCGCTTGCCCGGGATCGCCACCCATCAGCGCGATGCGCCCATGGGTGCCGTTGTGATTTTCGCCGTCCCGTCCTAGGTCGGGGCAGAGTTCAACAGGTCGGGGGAGACCGCGATGTTCGAAAGTCTGTCCGAACGCCTTGGCGGCGTGTTCGAGCGGCTCACCAAGCAGGGTGCGCTGACCGAGGACGACGTGGCGACCGCGCTGCGCGAGGTGCGCGTCGCGTTGCTCGAGGCCGACGTCTCGCTTCCCGTCGCTCGCGACTTCGTCAAGCGGGTGCAGGAGAAGGCCACCGGTCAGGGTGTCACCAAGTCGGTGACGCCGGGCCAGCAGGTGGTCAAGATCGTTCACGACGAGCTGGTCACGGTTCTGCGGGGCGAAGGCCCTGCCGATGCGCTGAAGATCGACAACCCGCCCGCCACGATCCTGATGGTGGGCCTGCAGGGGTCCGGCAAGACGACGACCACCGCCAAGCTTGCCAAGCGACTGAAGGAGAAGCAGGGCAAGCGGGTGCTGATGGCCTCGCTCGACACCAACCGCCCGGCCGCGATGGAGCAGCTGCAGATCCTCGGCGGGCAGGTCGGCGTGGACACGCTGCCGATCGTCAAGGGCGAGAGCGCGGTCCAGATCGCCAAGCGCGCCAAGACGCAAGGGGCGATGGGCGGCTACGACGTCGTCATGCTCGATACCGCGGGCCGTCTGCACATCGACGAAGTGCTGATGGACGAGGTTCAGGCGGTGCGTGACCTCGCGCAGCCGCGCGAGACGCTGCTCGTCGTCGACGGCCTCACGGGTCAGGACGCGGTGAATGTCGCGGCTGAATTCGACGGCAAGGTGGGCATCTCGGGCGTGGTGCTGACCCGGATGGACGGCGACGGCCGCGGTGGTGCGGCGCTTTCCATGCGTGCCGTGACCGGCAAGCCGATCCGCTTCGTGGGCCTCGGCGAGAAGATGGACGCCATCGAGACCTTCGAGCCCGAGCGGATCGCCGGCCGCATCCTCGGGATGGGCGACATCGTGGCCCTCGTCGAGAAGGCTCAGGAGACCTTCGAGGCCGAGCAGGCCGCCAAGATGATGAAGCGGTTCCAGAAGGGCCTCTTCAACATGAACGACCTGAAGATGCAGCTGGAGCAGATGCTCAAGATGGGCGGCATCCAGGGCATGATGGGCATGCTGCCCGGCATGGGCAAGATGTCGAAGGCGGCCGAGGAGGCTGGGTTCGACGACAAGTTCATCCGCCGTCAGGTCGCGCTGATCAACTCGATGACCAAGAAGGAGCGGGCGAACCCCGACCTTCTGCAGGCCAGCCGCAAGAAGCGGATCGCGGCGGGTGCAGGACTCGAGGTGCAGGAACTGAACCGGCTTCTGAAGCAGCACCGCCAGATGGCGGACATGATGAAGAAGATGGGCAAGGGCGGCATGATGAAACAGGCCCTGAAGCAGATGATGGGCAAGGGCGGCGGCATGCCCGACATGTCCGGCGTCGGCCCCGACGAGATGCAGGCCGCTGCGGCTGCCATGAAGGGCCGGATGCCGCCGGGCATGGGCGGCTTTCCCGGCATGCCGGGCGGCATGAAGCTGCCGCCGGGTCTCTCCGGCCTCGGCACGGGCAAGAAGAAGTGATGTCCTCTGCGTCCTCCCCTTCCGCGACGGGTCCCGCCTTACGGCGGGCGTCGGCGCATGGGCCGGAGGTGCGCGCATGACCCTTCCCTTCACCGTTCCCGTCCTCGAGACCGAGCGGCTCGTGCTGCGCGGACCGTCCGAGGGTGACCTGCCCGCGATGATCGCCTTCGGCGAGAGCGACCGGACACGCTTCATTGGCGGGCGGCAGGACCGCTTCGGCACCTGGCGGATCTTCCTTGCCGGCATCGGCCACTGGGCCCTGCGCGGCTACGGCATGTGGTCCGTGGATACACGCGACGGCGCCTTCGTCGGCCGCGTTGGCGTCATCAACCACATCGGCTGGCCCGAGCCGGAACTCGGCTGGCATCTCTACGAGGGTTTCGAGGGCAAGGGTTATGCGTTCGAGGCTGCCCTCGCCGTGCGAACCTACATGCAGGGCAAGCTCGGGATGGGTCCGCTGATCACCATGATCGATTCCGAGAACACCCGCAGCCTCTCGCTCGTCCGTAGGCTCGGCGCGACGCTCGAGCGCGCCTTCGCCGAAGGCGGGCGGCTGATCCACATCTACCGCCACCCCGCGGAAGAGGATGGCGGGATGGAGGCCTACGCATGATTGCGGTCACGGGCAGCCCGGCTCTCACGACGGAACGGCTCACGCTGCGGATGCCGGCGGCGCGGGACTGGGAGTCCGTCGCGGGCTTCCTGACCGGCGATCGCGCGCGCTTCACCGGCGGCACGCTCACGCGTGACAAGGCGTGGCGCGCCTTCGGCCACATGGTCGGCCATTGGGTGCTGCGCGGCTACGGCATGTTCTTCTTCACGCTCCGCGGCAGCGACGAGGTGCTGGGCATGGCCGGCCCGTGGTTCCCGGAAGGCTGGCCCGAGCCCGAACTGGGCTGGACGATCTTCCGGGACGAGGGCGAGGGGCGGGGCTACGCACGCGAGGCGACCGAGGCCGCCCGCCGCCATGCCTTCCAGAACCTCGGCTGGAAGACCGCGGTCAGCTACATCCACCCGCACAACCTCCGCTCGATCGCTCTGGCCGAGCGGCTGGGCGCGGTGCGGGACGAGGCGGCGGCCTTCCCCGGCGACGGACCGGCCCTCGTCTACCGCCATCCCGGCCCGGAGGCGCGCGGATGACCCAGCCCTGGACGCATCCGCTTACCTGCGGCGCGGCGATGCAGGCGGCAGGCGTGGCGTCGGCCGTGCCCGAACTTCTGACCGAGCGGCTGAGGCTGCGCGCGCCGCGGCTTGAGGATTTTCCGACCTACGCCCGCATCGTGTGTTCGGATCGCGGGATCCACGTCGACGGCCCGATGACGCCCGAACAGGCCTGGGACGACTTCTGCCGGATGGTGGCGACCTGGCTTCTGCGCGGCCATGGCGTCTGGTCGGTCGAGGCAAGTGCCGAGCTGCTCGGCTTCGTCCTCATTGGCATGGAGCCGGGAGACCCGGAGCCGGAACTGGGGTTCCTCTTTACCGCCGAGGCCGAAGGCCAGGGGCATGCCCAGGAAGCGGCCGAGGCTGCCCGCGCCCATGCCTTCGGCGCGCTTGGCCTGCCGAGCCTCGTCTCCTGCATCGCGCCCGAGAATTTCCGCTCGCGCCGGCTGGCCGAAAGGCTCGGCGCCCGCCCCGATCCCGGCACGCTCGACGGCGTGCTCGTGTACCGTCACCCCGTGCCGGAGATGTCCGTATGAGTGCCCCGCGTTCCGACAATCCGGAGGTTCCCGTCCCCATGACCGAAGCCGCCACCCGCGCCCAGGCGCTGCTGCGCGAACATCGCGACAGCATCGACCGGCTGGACGCCATCCTGGTCTACACGCTCGCCGAACGGTTCAAGCAGACGCAGGCCGTCGGTCGGCTGAAGGCCGAGCACAACCTGCCCCCCTCGGATCCGCTCCGGGAGGCGCGCCAGATCGAGCGGCTTGAGTGGCTTTCCAAAGAGGCGGACCTGGATCCCGAATTCGCCAAGAAATTCCTGAACTTCATCATATCGGAAGTCATCAGGCACCACGAGAAACTGCAGAAATGACCGGGCAGCGCCCGGTGACAGCCAAGACAGGAGAAAACCCATGGCTATGAAAATCCGTCTCGCCCGTGGCGGTTCGAAGAAGCGTCCGCACTATTCGATCGTCGCGTCCGACAGCCGCATGCCGCGCGACGGCCGCTTCCTCGAGAAGCTGGGCACCTACAACCCGCTGCTCGCCAAGGACAGCGAGGACCGCATCAAGATGAACGTCGAGCGCGTGCAATACTGGCTGGGCCAGGGCGCGCAGCCGACCGACCGCGTGGCGCGTTTCCTCGAAGCCGCCGGCCTGAAGGAAAAGGCGGTTCGCAACAACCCGAAGGCCGCCGTGCCGGGCAAGCGCATGGCCGAGCTGGCCAAGAAGAAGGCCGAGCGCGCCGCCGCGGCCGAGTGATCGTGCCGGCGGCCCGGTGACGGGCCGCCGCCCTTCCTGCAAGACAAGGCCGGCCTCGGGGCCGGGATCCTGTCCATGGGCTGCGTCCGGGGCCGAACATGACGAAATCCGACCGCGTCTGCGTGGGTGCCATCGCCGGAGCCTTCGGCGTGAAGGGTGAGGTGCGGCTGAAGTCCTTCTGCGCCGAGCCTGCCGACGTGGCCTCCTATGGCCCTCTCTTCACCGAGGACGGAAGCCGCAGCTTCCGTGTGACGCTGACCCGCCCGGTAGCGGGAGGGCTCGGCGCGCGTCTGTCGGACGTCACCACCAAGGAAGAGGCCGACGCGCTGCGCGGCGTCGGCCTCTATGTCGACCGGGCGCGGCTCCCGTCGCTCGGAGATGACGAATTCTATCATGCCGACCTGATCGGTCTCGAGGTCCGCGATACCGGCGGTGCGCTGCTCGGGCATGTCCATGCCGTTCACAATCACGGAGCCGGCGATATCCTGGAGGTGACCGGCGGCGGAGGGCGCGAGGCGCTGCTCCTGCCCTTCACCCGCAAGGTCGTGCCGACCGTTGATCTCGGCGCGCGCCGGATCGTCGCCGATCCGCCCGAGGAACTCGGCTAGATCCGGCAGACCTCGTCCGGCTTGCCGAAGCTTCGCCGCAGGGGCGGAGGCGCGGTACGGGATGGATTGCCGTCTCGGAATTTGTCCGGGCTTGCCCAACCTTTACCACTTTTGCGGAGAAACCTGAGGGCAGGACCGCAAAAGGTGATCCCATGCCGCTCGGACTTCAACTCCGTCTCTCCCTGCTGTTCACGGCGCTCCTTTACCTCGGGCCGCTCTTTGCCGGCATCGGCCGACATCCCTGGCCAGTCGTGCCCGGCTTCGTGGCCCTCTTCGTCATGTGGACGATGGTCATGCGGCCGGCCCAGTGGCCAAGGGATCTCGCCGGCTGGAAGAAGCCCGAGGCGCTGCTGCGGGTCGCCGCCACTGTCGCGATGCAGATCCTGCTCGTGGTCGTGCTCCATGCGATCGGGCGCGGCATCGGTGCCCTGCTTCCGGAGGCCGCGTCGATCCCCGTGTCGATGCCCCTGACGGTCGCGCTGCTCTCCATCCCGTTCTCCCGCCTGACGCTCGAGCCCGAGAAGCTCGCCTTTCTCCGCGGTCACCTCGACGAAGTGCCCGATGATCTCGCCGTCGAACTCGAGAGCCAGCGCGCGGATCGGCTGGTGGCGCCCTTTCTCCGGCTGCCGGATGACACGGACGAGGTCGAACTGATGAAGCGCCTTGTCGCGCTCGCGCCGTCGCTGACGAGTGCGGCGCTGCTCGATGCACTCGACCGCGCCCTCCGGAACACCGGCGGTCCCTGCCTGGCCGCAAGACGGGCGCTTATCCTCCAGGCAACATCGGTGGCCGCGGCGGACACCTGCGCCGGTCGGGCGGAACCTGTGCGCGCCCTGAGGGTGGCGGAAGGTCATCGCAACCTCCTCCACCTCCTGACGATGCGCCTTCAGGATCTGCTCCGGCAGCGGCCGCAGGTCGAGGACGACTGCCCGACGATCACGGCACTGCGCGCCGCAGCCACGCAGGCCACCGCGATGGACCGGATGCGCCCGGCCAGCGCCGAGGCCCGTGCCGCCTGAGCGCGAAGCTCCCCGCCGACGCGAGGAACGGCCCCTTTGCGCAGGCGGTTCGCTCGTGCCGGTGCCCCGTCCTCGTGCGCCGGTGCACCGCCCGCAGGGTGACGTGGGCCGCGCCGACCGGCGACCCTTGCCCGGCTGACCGGTTTCGCCCATACCGCGCGCCATGAGCGACACACCCGATGCCCCGCGATCCCACGGCCGGATTTCCATCCGCCCCTCGCTGCAACCGCGCGAGTTGGGCGGCCCCCGGACAGTGAAGGGCGCCTGGCAGGCGCGGATCGTCACCCTCTTTCCCGAGGCCTTCCCCGGCACTCTCGGCCTCTCGCTGACCGGCAAGGCGCTGGAGATGGGGCTCTGGTCGCTCGAGACGATCGACCTGCGCCCCTTCGGCGAGGGCCGGCACCGCAACGTGGACGACAACCCCGCGGGCGGCGGGGCAGGCATGGTCCTGCGCGCCGATGTCGTGGCGCGCGCGCTCGATGCGGCAGCGGTCGGCACGCCGCCCGAACGCGCGCGCTGGCCGGTCGTCTATCTCTCGCCGCGGGGCAAGCCCTTCTCGCAGGCGATGGCCCGCAGCTGGTCCGAGGCCGAGGGGCTGACGCTTCTTTGCGGCCGGTTCGAAGGCGTGGACCAGCGCGTTCTGGATGCCTATGCCGTCGAGGAGGTCAGCCTTGGCGATTTCGTCCTGACGGGCGGCGAGATCGCGGCTCAGGCCTTGATCGACGCCACCGTGCGCCTTATACCGCGCGTGCTCGGGAATCATGCGTCCACCGAAGAGGAATCCTTTTCGGAGGGACTTCTTGAATTTCCGCAGTATACACGGCCGACCGTCTGGCAGGATCGCGCGATTCCGGAGGTTCTTCTCTCCGGCCATCACGCGAGGATCTCCGGCTGGCGGAAGACCGAGGCCGAGAGGCTGACGAAGAAACGCAGGCCTGATCTCTGGCGGGCTTACTGTGCGGCGCATGGTAGGGACCCGGATGAAGACCGAGAGCTCTGAGGCGGCATCACTTCGCGGGCAAACCGCGAGCAAAGGAAAGGACCTGCGATGAACCTGATCGCGCAAATCGAGGCGGAGCAGATCGCCGCCCTCGGCAAGACCATCCCGGATTTCAAGGCCGGCGACACTGTCCGCGTCGGCTACAAGGTGACCGAAGGCACCCGCTCGCGCGTGCAGAACTACGAAGGCGTCGTGATCGGCCGCAAGGGCGGCGCCACGATCTCGGCCTCGTTCACCGTGCGCAAGATCTCCTTCGGCGAAGGCGTGGAACGCGTCTTCCCGCTCTATTCGACGAACATCGACTCGATCGAGGTCGTGCGCCGTGGCCGCGTCCGCCGCGCGAAGCTCTACTACCTCCGCTCGCGCCGCGGCAAGTCGGCCCGCATCGCGGAAGACACGACCTACAAAGCGAAATCCGAGTAAGGAGCGGCGGAAATGAAAAAGGGCATCCACCCCGACTATCACTTCATCGACGTCAAGATGACCGATGGCACCGTGTTCCAGGTCCGCTCGACCTGGGGCAAGGAAGGCGAACAGATGGCGCTCGAGATCGACCCGCTCGCCCATCCCGCCTGGACCGGCGGCACCGCCAAGCTGATGGACACCGGAGGCCGCGTGTCGAAGTTCAAGAACAAGTACGCCGGCCTCGGCTTCTGAGACCGGCCCGACTTCCGCAAAGGGCGCACCACGGGTGCGCCCTTTGTCGTTTCACGGCCCGCCCTGCCTGCGAGGTTCCCGGACTGCCGAGCCAGAGGCGCGTGTCGGACGCCCGATGATGCGGGGCGGCAGATGGCCGATGCGCTGCGGGGACCCAGTATCCACAGGGGAATTGCCGCATCCCCGCACGCGCCCTTGCGCCGGTGGCGGACAGCCGCTAGTCGCGAACCGGGGGCAAGCGAGAGGACGTCCGTGGCGCATATCATCGTGGTGGGCAACGAGAAGGGCGGCTCGGGCAAATCCACGACCTGCATGCATGTGGCGACCGCGCTGGTGCGGCTCGGGTTCCGGGTCGGCGCGCTCGACCTCGATCTCCGGCAGCGCAGCTTCGGCCGCTACGTCGAGAACCGGCAGGCCTTCGCGCAGAGTTCGGGCCTCACGCTGCCGATGCCGGACTATCGCCTTCTGCCCGAAGTCGCCGAAGGCGAGGTGCCCGAGGGGGAGAATCCGCTCGACGTGCGGCTGGCGAAGGCCGTGTCGGAGCTCGAGCCGGTTTCGGACTTCATCCTGATCGACTGTCCGGGCTCTCACACGCGGCTGAGCCAGGTGGCGCATTCGCTGGCCGATACGCTGGTCACGCCGCTGAACGACAGTTTCGTCGATTTCGACCTGCTGGCCCGGATCGATCCCGAGACCGGCAAGGTCAAGGGTCCGTCCATCTATGCCGAGATGGTCTGGAGCGCGCGGCAGTTCCGGGCACAGGCCGGGCTCAAGCCCATCGACTGGATCGTGCTCCGCAACCGCCTCGGTGCGCAGCAGATGCACAACAAGAAGAAGGTGGGCGCGGCGCTCGAGGATCTGTCACGCCGGATCGGCTTCCGGGTGGCCGCGGGCTTCTCGGAGCGGGTGATCTTCCGCGAGCTGTTTCCGCGCGGGCTCACGCTTCTCGACCTGCGCGACACGGGGGTGGAGCAGCTGAGCCTGTCCAACATCGCGGCGCGGCAGGAGGTGCGTGACCTGCTGATCGAGCTCAACCTGCCGGGGGTGAAGCCCAACTTCTGAATCCGCCACCGAAAGGGAGGGAGGACCCGATGGCCAATCCGCTGTATGACGCGCTCTTTTTGCCGCTCGCGGGGCGGCAGAGCGACCTGCTGATCCTGCCGGACGGCCGGCGCATCCGGGGCGACTCGTTCCTGCGGATGATTGCACGCCAGGCCCATGCACTGCGGGCGGCCGGGCTCGGCGCGGGCGACCGCGTTGCCGTGCAGGTGGCAAAGAGCCCCGAGGCGCTGGCCGTCTACGGGGCCGCAGTGGCGCTGGGCGCGATCTTCCTGCCCCTCAATAGCGCCTACACGCCCGACGAGGTTGACTATTTCCTTGGGGACGCCGCTCCGCGCGTCTTCCTTTGCGACCCCGCGCGCGCCGAGACGCTGGCGCCGCTGGCCGCGCGGCACGGATCGCGGCTCCTCACGCTTGGCGCGGATGGCGCGGGGACGCTGCGCGACCTCTCGGAGGGCCAGCCTGAAGAGATCCTGCCGGTGGATCGGGGCCTCGAGGATCTGGCGGCGCTGCTCTACACCTCCGGCACCACGGGGCGGTCGAAGGGCGCGATGCTGAGCCAGCGCAACCTGCTGTCGAATGCCGAGGCTCTGGCCGAGCTCTGGCGCTTCACGGAGCGCGACGTGCTGATCCACGCGCTGCCGATCTTCCACACCCACGGTCTCTTCGTGGCCTCGAACGTGTCACTCCTCACCGGCGGATCCATGGTCTTCCTGCCGGGTTTCGATCTCGACGCGATCCTTGGCTCGATGCCCGAGGCCACGGCGATGATGGGGGTGCCCACGTTCTACACGCGACTACTGGGCGATCCGCGCCTCACGCGAGAGAGGGCTTCGGGCATGAGGCTCTTCGTCTCCGGCTCGGCGCCGCTGCTGGCCGAAACCCATGCCGAGTTCGAGGCCCGCACCGGCCACCGCATCCTCGAGCGCTACGGCATGACCGAAACCAACATGTCCACCTCGAACCCCTATGAGGGCGAGCGGCGCGCGGGGACGGTGGGCTTCCCGCTGCCGGGTGTCGAGCTGCGGATCCTGCACGAGGGCCGCGAGGTGGCGCCGGGCGAGGTCGGCGTGATCGAGGTGCGCGGCCCGAACGTCTTCCAGGGCTACTGGCAGATGCCCGAGAAGACCGCCGAGGAACTGCGCCCGGTCGGCTTCTTCATCACCGGCGACCTCGGGCGCGTGGACGAGGACGGCTATGTCCAGATCATCGGCCGACAGAAGGACCTGATCATCTCGGGCGGCTACAACATCTATCCGAAGGAGGTCGAGCTTCTGCTCGACGAGGTTCCGGGCATTCTCGAGAGCGCGGTGGTGGGCGTGCCACACCCGGACCTGGGCGAGGCGGTGCTGGCGGTGCTCGTGCCGCGGCCCGGCGTGACCCTGGACCCGCAGGAGGTGGTGGCGACGCTCAACGACCGGATCGCGCGCTTCAAGCAGCCCCGGGCCGCGGTCGTCGTCGAGGAACTGCCGCGCAACACCATGGGCAAGGTTCAGAAGAACCTGCTGCGCGACCGATACGCCCGCCGCTTCGCCTGAGAGCGGACGCACGGACGTCCTCTGCTCCGCCTGATCCGCGCTCGCCACGCACCCGGTCCCTTGCGTTCACGAGAGCGACGGCCGTTCCGGCGTCTCGCCGGGATCGTCGAGCTCGCGCGCGAGGAACCGCTCGAAGGCGTCGAGGTTCACGGGCTCGAAGTGGCCGAAGCCCTGCATCCAGACCGAGGCGGCCTTCAGCGCGTCCGGCTCGAGCTTGCACCACTTCACGCGTCCGCGCTTCTCCTGCGTGATGAGCCCCGCCTCCGCCAGCACCTGCAGGTGCTTGGACACGGCCGCAAGAGACATCCGGAACGGCTCCGCGACATCGGTGACGGCCATGTCGTCCTCAAGAAGCATCGACAGGATTTCGCGCCGGGTGGGATCGGCAAGGGCGGAAAAGATGATGTCGAGGCGCTCGGGCATGGCGGCGATGCTACGCTGCCCCGCGGCATCGTCAACCGGTAGGTTGAATGTGCCCGGAGCCTCCGTTAGCGCCCGAACCGGCTCGCCGGAGTATCGGGCGCAGGTGGATGCCATTGATTAAGTGACTGATAAGATGTGATTTGTTTGAGGAAATTGCTTCCTTGACTCGGTTCACCCCGCTGCGTAGGTATCTCCCCGACTGCCGAAGGGACATCCCGATGACGCATGACCCGGACTCCGAGAAGATCAGGGCTCTTGAGGCCCGTCTTGCGAAGCTGAAGGGGAAGGCGCCGACGGAGGCCTCGACGACGGGCAAGGCATTGTCTCAGGGTGAACTGGCCTGGCGGATGGTGATCGAGCTGGTGACCGGGGTCCTGATAGGGCTGGCCATCGGCTACGGACTCGACGAGTTGTTCGGGACCCGACCCATCATGCTCGTGATCTTCGCCCTGTTCGGCTTCGCCGCGGGGGTGCGGACCATGATGGGAACTGCCCGGAAGATGGGCGCGGCCGCCGCGGCACAGATGAGTACGGGGAAACCCGAAGACGAGACCAGAGGAAGTTGACATGGCGACGGAAGCAGAGAGCGGCGGCCTTCAGATCCACCCGATGGACCAGTTCATCGTCCGTCCGTTCTTCGGCGGCACCGATGTCCACTGGTACACGATCACCAACGTGACCGTCTGGATGGCGCTCGCCGTCCTCTGCGTGATCGCGCTGATGGTGCTGGGAACACGGCGCCGGGCGATCGTGCCCTCGCGCACGCAGTCGGTGGCCGAACTCTCCTACGGCTTCGTCTACAAGATGATCGAGGATGTGACCGGCCATGACGGGGTGAAGTACTTCCCCTACATCATGACGCTGTTCATGTTCATCCTCTTCGCAAACTTCCTCGGCCTGATCCCGATGTCCTTCACCACCACCTCGCATGTCGCGGTGACCGTGGTGCTGGCGCTCGCAGTGTTCATCACCGTGACGGCGATCGGCTTCCTGAAGCACGGAAAGCACTTCCTCGAACTGTTCTGGGTCTCGTCCGCGCCGCTCGCGCTGCGCCCGGTGCTGGCGGTGATCGAGGTGATCTCGTATCTGGTGCGTCCCGTCAGCCATTCCATTCGTCTTGTCGGCAACATCATGGCCGGCCACGCGGTGATCAAGGTGTTCGCGGGCTTCGCCGCTGTCGCGCTGATCTCGCCGCTGTCGGTGGTCGCCATCACTGCGATGTATGCCATGGAGGTGCTGGTCGCCTTCATCCAGGCCTACGTTTTCACCATCCTGACCTGCGTCTACCTGCGGGATGCCCTGCATCCGCACCACTGAGACAGCGGTCCTGAAGCAACCAATTCAGCCAATTCCAGCATCAAGGAGTGACGGACATGGAAGGCGATATCGTTCAAATGGGTGCCTACATCGGCGCGGGTCTGGCTTGCGCTGGCATGGGTGGCGCTGCCATCGGCGTGGGCAACGTGGCCGGCAACTTCCTCTCGGGCGCGCTGCGTAACCCGTCGGCCGCCCCCGGCCAGACCGCGTTCCTCTTCATCGGCATCGCCTTCGCGGAAGCCTTCGGGATCTTCTCGTTCCTCGTTGCGCTCCTGCTGATGTTCGCCCTCTGATCCTTACAGGACCGACACTTGCGGCCGGAGGGGATCAACCCGTCCGGCCTGGTTCTTGAGGGACACGAGGATACGACATGGAGACTGAAGCAGCGCACGATGCGGCGGCCGGTGCGGCCGGCCATGCGGCGGCTCCGGCCACCGGCATGCCGCAGCTTGACTTCTCGACCTGGGGCAACCAGATCTTCTGGCTGGTCATCACCCTGGCCGCGATCTACTTCGTGCTCTCGCGCGTGGCGCTGCCCCGGATCGGGGCGGTTCTGGCCGAGCGGAGCGGCACGATCACCAACGACCTTGCGGCGGCGGAAGAGCTGAAGCAGAAGGCCGTTCTGGCCGAGAAGGCCTATAACGAGGCGCTGGCCAAGGCCCGGACGGAAGCCCAGGCCATCGTTGCCGAGACCCGTGCGCAGATCAACGCGCAGCTGGCCGAAGCGACGGCGAAAGCCGATGCCGAGATTTCGGCCAAGGCCGCCGAATCCGAAGCCCGGATCGCCGAGATCCGCTCCGGCGCGCTGCAGAGCGTGTCCGAAGTGGCGCGCGACACGGCCTCGGCTCTGGTTGCGGCGCTTGGCGGCCGTGCCGACGGGGCGGCTGTCGAGACGGCGGTTGCCAACCGGATGAAGGGGTGAGCGCGATGAAGAAGATCTCGATCATCGCGGCGCTTTCAGCGACCCCCGCCATGGCGGCAACGGGGCCGTTCTTCTCGCTCCACAACACCAACTTCATCGTTGCGATCTCGTTCCTTCTCTTCCTGGGCGTGCTGATCTACTTCAAGGTCCCCGGGATCCTGATGGGGATGCTGGACAAGCGCGCCCTGCAGATCCGCTCGGATCTGGAAGAGGCCCGCGCCCTGCGCGAAGAGGCGCGGACCATCCTTGCGTCCTATGACCGCAAGCAGAAGGAAGTGCAGGAGCAGGCGGCCCGCATCGTCGCTTCGGCACGCGAGGAGGCACAGGCGGCGGCCGAACAGGCCAAGATCGACCTCAAGGCCTCGATCGCCCGCCGTCTCGCCGCGGCAGACGACCAGATCGCCTCGGCCGAGGCCGGCGCCGTGCGCGCCATCCGCGAGCAGGCGATTGCCGTGGCCGTCGCGGCTGCAGCCGATGTGCTCTCGCGCCAGAAGACGCCGGCTTCGGCCTCGGCTTCGATCGATGAATCCATCAAGGTGGTGGAAGCCCGCTTTCACTGAGCACCGCGCGACATCCTGACGAGGCCCGGTCCGCAAGGCCGGGCCTTTGTCATGCACGGCGGCCGCAGTGGCCTCTAGCGGCTCCGCTCGTGTTCCAACCTTTGCCGGGCCACGGCCTCGTGCCGATCTGCCCTCAGGCCCTCCGTCACCGCCTTCTCGACATAGGAGAGGTGGGACTCGACCGCTGCCCGCGCCTCCTGCGGATCCCGGGTCTGAAGCGCCAGATTGATCCGACGGTGCTGATCGAGCAACGACTCGCGCGTGGTCCGCTGCCGGAACATCATCTGCCGATTGTAGAAGACGCCGTTGCGCAACAGGTCGAACATCGACCGCATCATGTGCAGCATGACCACGTTATGGCTGGCCTCGATGATCGCCATGTGGAACTGCGCGTCGAGCGCCGCCTCGTCGGAGGGGTCGCGTTTCAGATGCGCCGCCTCCATCTTGCGGAAGATCGTGTCGATCACCTTCAGGTCGGTATCCGAGGCGCGGGTGGCGGCACGCTCGGCCGAGAGACTCTCGAGGTCGCGCCGGAAGTCGATGTAGTCGAAGACCGCTTCCTCGTGACTTGCGAAGAGTTCGACCAGCGAAGGCGAGAAAGCCGAGCCGAGGACCTCGGCCACGAAGATGCCCGATCCGGGACGGCTTGCGAGAAGCCCGCGCTGCTGCAGCTCTGCAATCGCGTCGCGCAGCGAGGGGCGCGAGACGCCGAGACGGTCGGAAAGGTCGCGTTCGGAGGGCAGCCGCTCGCCCGGCCGAAGGATGCCGCGCAGGATCAGAAGCTCGATCTGCCGCATCACGCTCTGCGACAGCTTTTCGGACTGGATCTTCTGGAACGGCATCGGAGCTCCCCTCGAACTGGTCAGAATCTATGACCGGCCGGGCGCAAGCTCAACGGGAAAGGCGAGACTGACCGCCGATCCCCTTCCGTCAGCGGGCGGCAGGTCCGAGGGGTGGGGCGGGCCCGAGGGCCCGCCAGCCGGTTCAGTTCGTCGGCCGGATGATGATGTCCACGCGCCGGTTCTGGGCGCGGCCCTCCGGCGTGAGGTTCGAGGCGACGGGCTGGTCCTCGCCGCGGCCGATGGCCGAGACACGGTAGGAAGGCACGCCGTTGCCGATCAGCACACCGGCCACCGACTGGGCGCGGCGCATCGAGAGGTCCTGGTTGTAGGCGGCCGCGCCCGTGCTGTCGGTGTGGCCGACGACCGCGATGGTCGAGTTCGGATAGCGCAGCAGGTTCTGCGCCACGGCGCCCAGATCGCGCTGCAGGTCCGGGCGCAGGTTGGCGCTGTCGGTGGCGAAGAGGATGTCCTGCGGCATGGTCACGACCAGTTCCGAGCCGGTGTTGGTGACACTGACCTGGCTGTTGCCGATCGAGTTGCGCAGGTCCGCCGCCTGACGATCCAGTGCGGAGCCGACGGCACCGCCGAGAATGCCGCCCACGACCGCGCCGCCGATCGCCTTCTCGAGCTTGTTGTCGCTCGCCGAGGCGCCGACGAGGCCGCCGAGGATCGCGCCGGTGGCGATGCCCGTCGATGCGCGCGGATTTTCACGAGTGTAGCTTCCGGGGCCTCCCATGCCGGGATTGCCACCGGTCGCATAGGGGTCGCAGCCTGCCAGAAGCACGACGCCGGCCGACATCAGCAGAAAGGGGGATTTCACGATCTTCATTGCCGCCTCACGATTTGTCCTTGGCTCCCGATATCGGGTGCGTCCCTGCATATCGCACAAGCTTGGAACCGAGGAGAGGCTCCGCCGCCCGAAGCGGCGAAAAGCTGCCGAGATCACGCGATTGCGTCTGTCCGTGCCGCTTCCCAGGCCAGCATGGCGCGCTTGACAGGAAGACCCCAGTGATAGCCGCCGAGGCCGCCGGACTTGCGCAGCGCGCGGTGGCAGGGGATCAGGAACGAGATCGGATTGCGGCCGACGGCGGTGCCCACCGCGCGCACGGCGGCGGGATGGCCGATGGCCTGCGCGATCTGCGAGTAGGTCGTGACATGGCCGGACGGGACGCGAAGCAGCGCCTCCCAGACCTTGATCTGGAACGGAGCACCAATCAGGTGGAGCGCCGCGCCGCCCCCACCGAAGGCTGCCTCGGACATCGGTGCCACCGCGCCGGGATCCTCGATGAACCGGGCGGCGGGCCAGCGGCCCATGAGGTCGGCGAGGGCCGCTTCCCGGCCGGTCTCGGCGCAGAAGGCGAGGCCGCAGATGCCGCGCGACGTGGCCATCACCAGCGCTTCGCCGAAGGGAGAGGGAAAGCAGCCCCAGCGGATCTCGAGCCCCTCGCCCGCGCGGGCGAAGTCGCCGGGGCTCATCGCCTCCCACCGCAGGAAGAGGTCGTGGAGTCGTCCCGGCCCCGAGAGCCCCGTGGCGAGGGCAGTGTCGAGCACGGTGAAGCGTTCGGCCAGCAGGCGGCGCGCGTGGTCGAGCGCGAGATACTGCTGGTAGCGCTTGGGCGAGACACCCACCCACTGCGAGAAGATGCGCTGGAAATGTGCCGGGCTGAGGCCGATCCGCGCCGCCAGATCCTCGAGCGGGAGGGCGGGGCCGCCCGCGTCGATCTCGGCCAGGGCGCGGGCGATGACGGAATAGTGGTAGGCGGGGCGCTCGGCGGCGAGGCTGTCGGTCATTGCGGCTCCTCCGGAACTGTCCTGTGGACCCTAGCCGCCGCGACCGGCCGCCGCGACCCGATTCCTGCGGCTTCGCTTGCCCTGCGCCCGGCCCTCGGGCATAGCTTCCGCCGATGGCGCGCCAACTCGACTACCGCACGATCCACGAGATCTTCACCCGCCTCCATGCGCTGGAGGCGGAGCCGAAGGGCGAGCTCGAGCATGTGAATGCCTATACTCTGCTCGTCGCGGTGGCGCTTTCGGCGCAGGCGACGGATGCCGGGGTGAACAAGGCCACGCGGGCGCTCTTTGCGCGGGTGACCACGCCGCAGCAGATGCTGGACCTGGGTGAGGAGGGGCTGACCGAGCATATCCGCACGATCGGCCTCTACCGCAACAAGGCAAGAAACGTCATCGCATTGAGCAAGCTGCTGGTCGACCACTACGGCGGCGAGGTGCCCTCGTCGCGCGCGGCGCTGCAATCCCTGCCCGGAGTGGGGCGGAAGACGGCGAATGTGGTGCTGAACATGTGGTTCCACCAGCCAGCGATGGCGGTCGACACCCATATCTTCCGCGTGGCCAACCGCACCGGCATCGCCCCCGGCCGCGATGTCGAGGCGGTGGAGCGCGCGCTCGAGGATCATGTGCCCGCGCCCTTCGCGCTACACGCGCATCACTGGCTCATCCTGCACGGCCGCTATATCTGCGTCGCGCGCAAACCCAGATGCGGCATCTGCCCGATCCGCGATCTCTGCCCTTACGAGGAAAAGACGGCATGAAACAGTTCCAGATCGTCGGCATCGGCAATGCGCTGGTCGACGTGCTCGCCCATTGCGATGAAGCCTTCCTCGACGGGAACGGCATCGGCAAGGGGATCATGCAGCTCATCGACATGGGCCGCGCCGTCGATCTCTATGGCCGGATCGGGCCGGCGCAGGAGATCTCGGGCGGTTCGGCTGCCAATACCATTGCCGGCATCGCCCAGCTGGGCGGGCGCACCGCCTATGTCGGAAAGGTCTGCGACGACCAACTCGGTGCGATCTTCGCTCACGACCTGAGGGCGCAGGGCGCGGTCTACGAGACGCCGCTCGCGCCGACGGCATCCGAGCAGGAGACCGGCCGCTGCATCGTGCTGGTGACGCCCGACGGCGAGCGGTCGATGAACACCTATCTCGGCTGGTCCGAGTTCCTGACGCCCGACGACATCGATGAGGCGCAGATGGCTTCCACCGAGTGGATCTATCTGGAAGGCTACCGCTTCGACGGGCCGGAGAGCCATGCGGCCTTCGCCAAGGCCATTGCGGCCTGCCGAGGCGCGGGCGGCCGCGTGTCGCTGACCCTGTCGGACCCGTTCTGCGTCGAGCGGCACCGCGACGCCTTCCGCCGGATGATCCGCGAGGACGTGGATCTGCTCTTCGCGAACCGGGCCGAGATCCTGTCGATGTATCAGACCGAGGATTTCGCGGAGGCGCTGAAGGCTGCGGCGGCCGAGGTGGCGATCGTCGCCTGCACGGAGAGCGAGAAGGGCGCCCATGTCCTCGCCGAGGGGCAGCACTGGCACGTGCCCGCGATCCCGACGCAGATCGTTGACGCAACCGGAGCGGGAGACCTCTTCGCCGGCGCCTTCCTCTGGGGGCTGACGAATGGCCACGGCTACGAGACCGCCGGCCGGATGGGCTGCATCGCTGCCTCGGAGGTGATCTCGCATATCGGGGCACGGCCCGAGGCGGACCTGCGCGCCCTGTTCCGGACGCATGGCGTTCTCTGATCGGCGGACAGGGCGGGCGGTGGCGCGCGGCTCAAAGCCCCTCCGGGGCCGTCGCCGCGCGCCGCTGCCGCGGACGAGGCCGGCTCAGTCGCCCAGTTTGGCGTGCACCTCGGCCAGGTCGACCTCGCCCTTGGGCATCCTGTTGGCCGGATTGTCGAAGTCGTAGCGGAAAAGCTGGAAGTCCTTCCGGTAGACCTCCCACATCAGGTGCATCGAGAGGTCGTCGAAATAGGCCTCGACCGGATGGGCGCGGGCGGGACCGTGCCCCTCGCTCTCGTTGAAGCGGGGGATGGCCGCGAGATCGACCGGATGGGTCAGCTGCGCGCGGTCGAGCACCGACTGCATCCCCTCGTTGAACCGTTCCGTGAAGAAGATCGAGTCGTAGCGCCCGCCGTTCACGATGAAGGTGGAGATGTGGCCCGACATGGCCGACCAGTGGATGTCTGCCTCCATCGGCTTCTTCCAGCGGATCGTGTCGCGCACGAAGAGAAGGAAGCGGCGGAAGCTGGCGATCTGGTCGAACTCCTGCTTGCCGTCGTCCCCCCCGACCTCGATCCCGTACTTCTGGATGATCAGCGGCACCAGATTGCCGCGGTAGCGTCGGCCGTTCCTCTGGATGCCGCAGATCTTGTCGAAGAAGGACGACAGGATGCGGCTGTAGGGATTGCGAACGCAGGTGAAGGACGGCGAACGGTGCGCCTTCACGTTCGCGGTGATGAGCGGCTGGCTGGCTTCCTGTGCCCACTTGTGCAGCCCGGCCGTGGCATCGTGGATGTCGCCGTCGAAGAAGCGTCCATGATCGGAATAGAACATGATCTGCCCGATGGTCGAGCAGGCGCATTTCGGGACGACTCGATAGACGAGGCTCTCGCTCTCGGTCATCCAGGTGCCGGGGAAACCCATGGTCGCTCCTCTGCGGGGTGTGCCCACAGAAAGCAGGTTATTTATTGCTTTTCAATGACCGGGCGGCGGTTCTAGAAGGTCGGGGAGCAGATGGCGGACAGGCTGCAACGATGGCGAGGATCGCCTACATCCTCTTGTGTCACAAGGATCCCGAGGGCGTCATTGCCCAGGCCCGGCGGCTCACCTCGGCAGGGGATTACGTCTCGATCCACTTCGATGCCCGCGCCCCTCGTGCCGCACATGACCGGATCCGCGAAGCGCTCTCAGACGATGCCTCGGTCACCTTCGCCAAGCGGCGTGTGAAATGCGGTTGGGGCGAGTGGAGTCTCGTTGCGGCCACGCTGGAGGCGGTGAGGGCGGCGCTCTCGGCCTTTCCGCGCGCGACGCATCTCTACATGCTGTCGGGCGACTGCATGCCCATCAAGCCGGCGGAGCATGTCCACCACTGGCTCGACCGCGATGATGCCGACCATATCGAGAGCTTCGACTTCTTCCGCTCGGACTGGATCCGGACCGGCATCAAGGAAGAGCGTCTGATCTACCGCCATTTCACCAACGAGCGCGCGCGGCCTGACCTGTTCTACGCGATCCTCGGGCTGCAGAAGCGCCTGGGCCTGCGGCGCGCGATCCCGGCGGATCTCCGGATCCAGATCGGCAGCCAGTGGTGGTGCCTGCGCCGCCGGACGGTAGAAGCTGTGCTTGCCTTCTGCGGCAGGCGGCCGGACGTGGTCCGCTTCTTCCGCACCACCTGGATCCCCGACGAGACCTTCTTCCAGACCCTCGTGCGCCACCTCGTTCCGGAAACCGAGATCCGGTGCCGGACGCTGACCTTCCTGATGTTCACCGACTACGGAATGCCGGTGACCTTCTACAACGACCACTACGACCTGCTGCTCGGCCAGGATTACCTTTTCGCCCGCAAGATCTCGCCCGAGGCGACGGAGCTGAAGGAACGGCTGGGCCGGCTGTATCTGGAACAGGGGCTGCGACTGACCGCCTCGAACGAGGGACGCAGGCTGCATGCCTTCCTGACCGGACGAGGGCGCGTGGGACGCCGCTTCGCCCCGCGGTTCTGGGAGACGGAATCGAGCCTTGGTCGCGAGCGCGTGCTGATGATGGTCACCTGCAAGAAGTGGCATGTAGCGAAACGGCTCGTCGATCGCGTGCAGGCAGTGACCGGAATGCCCGGCGTGCATTACCTCTTCGACGAGGCGGGCACGCCGCTGCCCGACCTCGGCGGGATCCAGAAGACGCTTGCCAAGCGGACGAGGCACCGCCGCGCCCTGCTGCGGATGCTGTTCGACACCTGGCAGAGCGACCGGCTGGTGATCTGCATCGATCCGGCGAGCCTCGATCTGATGCAGGATCTCGACGCCGACCGCTGCGATACGCGGTTGCTCGAGATCGAATGCGACTTCTCGGACGACTACCTGACCGGCCATGCGCGGCGGATAGGTCTTGCGGGAGAGGCCACGTCCGCAGAGGTGATCGGGAGGCTGCTGCCCACCATCCGCCACGACATCCGCTTCGAGAGCGACCGGATCCGCGACACGGGCTTCCGCCGGATGTACCGGATCCGCGAGCGCGCGGGCGCTGCGGAAAACACGCGCCCCCTTGCGGAGTTCCTCGGTATCCCCGAGGCTCAGGCGGAAGAGATCGCCACCACCGACTATCTATTCGTGGATTGACCCATGGCCCATGACTACGACCCGCAGAACATCTTCGCCCGCATCCTGCGCGGAGAGATCCCGAACGACACGGTTCTCGAAACCGAACATACGCTTGCGTTCCGGGACATCCGGCCGCAGACGCCGCATCATGTGCTCGTGATCCCCAAGGGCGCCTATGTCTGCTTCGACCATTTCGCCGCCGAAGCCAGCGCCGAGGAGATCGTCGATTTCCACCGCACCGCCGCCCGCGTCTGCGCGGATCTCGGCATCAGTCCCGGTGCGGAGGGCGCGGGATATCGCACCATCTCGAATGCGGGTCTGGATGCGGTGCAGGAGGTGCCGCACTACCACATGCACATCCTTGCGGGCCGGCCGCTCGGCCCGATGCTGTCGCATCGCGACTGACCGGCCGACGCCGGCGCGGGTGTCCTGCGCCGCGCCTTGTCCGGATGGCCGGCCATTCCTGATTGCACGGGACGAACGCGGGCCGTCCCGCGGATGGGCAATGTCGCGCGGTTTGCTGACCGAATGTCAGGATGAGCCAGCCCGCTCAGTGGGCTGCGGCCCAGTTCGGTCCTTGGCCCGCATCGACGATCAGCGGAACGGTCAGCTTCACCGCGGGCTCGGCCGCCCCCTCCATGACCTCGCGCACACGCTCGATCAGCGGATCCACGGCATCCTCGGCCACTTCGAACAACAGTTCGTCGTGAACCTGCAGGAGCATGGTCGCGGGCATCCCTTGTATCGCCTTCGGCATCCGGATCATGGCGCGACGGATGACGTCCGCCGCAGTTCCCTGAATCGGCGCATTGATCGCGGCCCGCCGGGCAAAGCCCGCGCCCGGGCCCTTCGCGTTGATCTCCGGCGTGTTGATCTTTCGACCGAACAGGGTTTCCACATGACCGTTCGCCTTCGCGAAGGCGATTGTCTCGTCCATGTAGCTGCGGATGCCGGGGAAGCGCTCGAAATAGCGGTCGATGAACCCCTGCGCATCGGCGCGCGGGATGCGGAGGTTCCGCGCGAGGCCGAAGCCAGAGATCCCGTAGATCACGCCGAAATTGATGGCCTTCGCCTGCCGCCGCACCATCGGGTCCATGCCTTCCAGCGGCACGTTGAACATCTCGGAGGCCGTCATGGCGTGGATGTCGTGCCCTTCGCGGAAGGCCTGCTTCAGCGCCGGGATGTCGGCGATATGGGCGAGGATTCGCAGCTCGATCTGTGAATAGTCGAGACTGACCAGCACCTTGCCCGGCGGTGCCACGAAGGCCTCGCGGATGCGGCGGCCTTCCTCGGTGCGAACCGGGATGTTCTGGAGGTTCGGGTCGGTCGAGGCGAGACGCCCGGTATTCGCCCCGGCGATGGAATAAGAGGTGTGAACCCGCCCCGTCTCGGGGTGGATGTGTTCCTGCAGTGCGTCGGTATAGGTGGATTTAAGCTTCGAGAGCTGCCGCCAGTCGAGCACCCGCGCCGGCAGGTCGTGTCCCTCGGCCGCGAGGTCCTCGAGGATGTCCGCCCCGGTGCCCCAGGCGCCGTTCTTGCCCTTGACCCCGCCCGGCAGGCTCATCCGCTCGAACAGGATCTCGCCCAGCTGCTTCGGCGATCCGACGTTGAACGGCCCGCCCGCAAGCTCGTGGATCTCGGCCTCTAGCCCCGCCATCTTCTGCGCGAAGGCATTCGACATGCGCGAGAGCGTGTCGCGGTCGACCTGCACCCCCGCCATCTCCATGTCGGCGAGAACGGGCACCAGCGGGCGTTCCAGTGTCTCGTACACGGTCGTCACCCGTGCGCGGTGAAGCTGGGGCTTGAACAGCTTCCACAGCCGCAGGGTGACGTCCGCATCCTCGGCGGCGTAGCAGACGGCCTGATCGACCGGCACGCGGTCGAAGGTGATCTGCGCCTTGCCCGAACCCAGCAGCGTCTTGATCGCGATGGGCTTGTGCCCGAGATACGTGTCGCAGAGTTCGTCCATCCCGTGGCCGTGCCGGCCTGCGTGCATGGCGTAGGACATGAGCATCGTGTCGTCGATCGGAGCGACGCGGATGCCGTGGCGCGCGAAGATCTTCGCATCGTACTTCATGTTCTGGCCGATCTTGAGGATCGCGTCATCCTCGAGCACCGGCTTCAGCATGGAGAGCGCGAGATCGAGCGGGATCTGGTCGGCTGCGAGGTCGGATCCGCCGAAGAGATCGCCGCCGCCCTGCCGATGCCCCAGCGGGATGTAGCAGGCCTTGCCCGCCTCGACGCAGAGCGAGATCCCCACGAGGTCCGCGCGCATCTCGTCGAGGTCGGTGGTCTCGGTATCGACGGCGACGTGACCCACCTCGCGGATGCGGGCGATCCAGGCCGCCAGTGCCTCGGCGTCGCGGACGCACTGGTAGCTCGCCGTGTCGAAGGGCAGGGCCGCGTCGATCTGCTCGACGATCTCGTCCACGCTCTCGTTCTGGACGACGAAGGCCGTGGGCGCAGGCGGCGGCTCGACCTTCAGGCTCTCTGCCACCCGCTTCGTCAGGGTGCGGAATTCCATCCGGTTGAGGAAGCCCAGAAGGTCGTCGGCCACCGGCAGGCGCACCTCGAGATCCTCGAGGGTGAAGTCGAGCGGCGTGCTGCAGTCGAGTTCGACCAGCCGCCTGGAGACGCGGATCTGCTCGGCGTTGTCCTCGATGGCGGCCCGGCGCTTGGGCTGCTTGATCTCTCCCGCCCGCGAAAGCAGGGTCTCGAGGTCGCCATATTCCTGGATCAGGAGCGCCGCGGTCTTGATCCCGATGCCCGGGGCGCCCGGCACGTTGTCAATGGAATCGCCCGCCAGCGCCTGAACGTCCACCACGCGCTCGGGGTAGACGCCGAACTTCTCGAACACCTCGTCGCGGCCGATGCGCTTGTTCTTCATCGGGTCGAGCATCTCGACGCCGTCGCCCACGAGCTGCATCAGGTCCTTGTCCGAGGACAGGATCGTGACCGATCCGCCCGCGTCGCGCGCCTTGCAGGACAGGGCGGCGATGATGTCGTCGGCCTCGAACCCCTCGGTCTCGATGCAGGCGATGTTGAAGGCCCGCGTCGCCTCGCGCGTGAGCGGGAACTGCGGGCGAAGATCCTCGGGCGGCTCGGGGCGCTGCGCCTTGTAGAGCGGGTAGATCTCGTTGCGGAAGGTCTTGGCCGAATGGTCGAAGATCACCGCGACATGGGTGGGCGCGTCGGGGCCCTTGTTGTTCTCGACATAGCGGAACAGCATGTTGCAGAAACCTGCGACCGCACCGACCGGCAGGCCGTCGGATTTCCGCGTGAGGGGCGGCAGCGCGTGATAGGCCCGGAAGATGAAGGCCGATCCGTCGATCAGGTGCAGATGGTGGCCCTTGCCGAAGGTCATGGTCCCTCCCCGGAATGGTTCAGCCGCCCCGAGAAGGGCTTCGCGGTCACTTCGCTTCGGCGAAGCTCTCGTGGATGAAGCGGCGATCGCAGTAACCGCATTCGACGAACCCGGTTTCGTGCGGGATCGAGAGCCAGACGCGCGGATGGCCGAGCGCGCCCTCGCCTCCGTCGCAGGCGACCTTCCAGGTCGAGACGACAACGGTTTCCGGGGCATCGGTGGTCATTCGGGCACTCTCCTGGCGCGTCTCTGGCTGGCGGCGCATGATAGCGGCAGCGGATGCGGGGGCAAGGCCCCTCGGCTTCGCACGCCGCGCCGTGCCGAGGCGCCGGTATCATCCGCGAGCCGCTTTTCCGCCTGCCGCGCCGGTCCGGTCAGCGGCGAACCAGCCGCTCCACCAGCCGGCGGGTGAGCGGGGCGAGGACGAGGACGGAGGGGAAGGCGATGCTCCACGACGCGAGCCAGGCTCCGAGCCAGATCTGCGGGAAGGCCGGTGGCAACCCCGTCGCGCGCAGCGTGGCCACGCCCGAGACGATGGCCGACATGAGGCCCGAGAGGATCAGGCCGAAGAGAACCGGCGCGAAGCGGGGCGGGATCATCCGGGCAGTTCGTCGGACGGGATCACGGGGAAGAACGCGCCCTCCGACCAGAGGCCGAACCACCCTTCGTGGTGTTCGCAGATCTCGACGAGCCGGTAGAAGGACTTGCGGTCGATCAGCGCCTCGAGCCCGGCGCGCACCATGACATAGGGCGACGGCTCTCCATCCTCGGCCCGCTCGACGCGGATCGGATGGTCGCATCCGGCGGTCACCTCGTCGCCCACCTGCGTGGTGAAGGTGACGTGCCGCTCGCGGCCTTTCCCCCTGCTCTCGAAGTCCACTGCGACGAAGGGGGCGTCGTCGACGCGGATCCCCACCTTCTCGACGGGTGTGACGAGGTAGTATTTCCCGTCCTCGAGCTTCAGGATCGACGAGAAGAGGCGCACCATCTCGGGCCGTCCGATCGGCGTGCCGAGGTAGAACCACGTCCCGTCGCGCGCGATGCGAATGTCGAGGTCTCCGCAGAAGGGCGGGTTCCACAGGTGCACGGGTGGCGGACCCTTCTTCGCGGCCGCCGTGGCCGAGGCCATCACGCCTTCGGCCGAGGGTTTCACGATCATTTGTGTCTCCCCGCTTTTTGCCATTTGTGCCGCAGGTCATAGTTTGATCTGATGTTCATATAACGCCCCGAGGAGACTTGTCATGGCCGATGCCGCTGCCCTGGTTGCCGAGATCGAAGCCCTCGAGGAGAAGCTTGCCCTGGCGAAGTCGAGCATCTCCCGCCGTTTCATCGGCCAGGAGCGGGTGGTGGAACTGGTCCTCGGCGCGATGCTCTGCGGCGGTCACGCGCTGCTCGTGGGCCTGCCGGGGCTGGGCAAGACCCGGCTCGTGGACACGCTCTCGACGGTGATGGGGCTGAAGGGCAACCGCATCCAGTTCACGCCCGACCTGATGCCGGCCGACATCCTCGGCTCGGAGGTTCTGGACATGGGGGCCGATGGCGCGCGGGCCTTCCGCTTCATCGAGGGGCCGATCTTCTGCCAGCTCCTCCTCGCCGACGAGATCAACCGTGCCTCGCCGCGGACGCAGTCGGCCCTTCTGCAGGCGATGCAGGAGCGGGAAGTGACCATCGCCGGCAAGCATCGCCCCCTCGGGCGGCCGTTCCATGTCCTCGCGACGCAGAACCCGATCGAGCAGGAGGGCACCTATCCGCTGCCCGAGGCCCAGCTCGACCGGTTCCTCGTGCAGGTGGACGTGGATTATCCCGACCGCGAGACCGAGCGCGAGATCCTGATCGCGACGACCGGCGCCGAGGATGCCGAGGTGCACCAGGTCTTCACCGGAGAGGATCTGATCGCGGCGCAGGGCCTTCTGCGGCGGATGCCCGTGGGCGATGCCGTGGTCGAGGCGATCCTCGATCTGGTGCGCGCCTGCCGCCCCGGCGAGCCCGAGGGCGCGGGCCTCGCCGACGTGCTCTCCTGGGGGCCGGGGCCGCGGGCGGCGCAGGCGCTGATGCTGACGGTCCGGGCGCGGGCGCTGCTCTCCGGCAGGCTTGCCCCGTCTGTCGAGGACGTGGCGTCGCTCGCCCGGCCGGTGCTGAGCCACAGGATGCAGCTCAACTTCGCGGCCCGGGCGCGGGGTGAATCGCTCGCCGGCGTGATCGAGCGGGTGGTCATGCGGCAGATGGGCAGCGACTCGAACGACTGGGCCGCTCAGTGAGCGACATCCTCGCCCTGCGGCCTCGGGCCGAGGCGCTCGGGCAGTCCCTGCCGCCGCTTCTGGCCTCGGCCGAGCATCTGGCCTCGACGGTGATCCTCGGCGAGCACGGGCGGCGCCGCGCCGGAATGGGCGACGAGTTCTGGCAGTATCGCCCCGCCCATGGTGGCGACAGCGCCCGCATGATCGACTGGCGCCGCTCGGCGCGCTCGGACACCCATTTCGTGCGCGAGCGCGAGTGGCAGGCGGCGCAGACCGTGGTTTTCTGGGTCGATGGCTCGCGGTCCATGTCGTTCACCGGCGACAGCGCACGCGAGCCGAAGGCGGATCGCGCAAGGCTCGTGGCGCTGGCGCTCGCGGTGCTCCTGCTGCGCGGGGGCGAGCGGGTGGGTCTGGCCGGCGAGGCCGCAAGGCCGCGGTCGGGCCGCGCACAGATCCTTCGGCTCGCGGATGCGCTGGCCGACGAGGCCGCCGCCGACTACGGCCGGCCCGACATGTCGGGTCTCGTGTCGCACGGGCGGATGGTATTCATCTCGGACTTCCTTGGCGACATGGAGGGCGTCGAGCGCGCCATGGAGCGCGCGGCCGAGCGCGACGTGCGCGGGGCGCTGCTTCAGGTGCTGGATCCGGCCGAGGAAGCCTTTCCCTTCGATGGACGCACCATCTTCGAGTCGATGGGCGGCAGCATCCGGCATGAGACTTTGCGCGCCGGAGACCTTCGCGCGCGCTACCTCGAACGGCTGGCGCAGCGGAAGGACCGGCTGGCGATGCTGGCCCGTGCGTCGGGCTGGCACTACGACTGCCATCACACCGGGCAGGGGGCGCTGCCCGCGCTGCTCTGGCTCTACCGCGCGCTGGAGCGCAGTTCCTGATGTGGATCGTCGGGCCCGTAGGCTTCACCGCGCCATGGCTTCTCCTGGGGCTCGTGCTGCTGCCGGTCCTGTGGCTTCTGCTGCGCGCCGTGCCGCCTGCGCCGATCCGTCGGCGGTTTCCGGGCGTGGCCCTGCTTCTCGGGCTGACGGATGACGAGACCGAGACCGACAAGACGCCCTGGTGGCTCCTGCTGCTGCGGATGCTGGCCGTCGCCGCTGCCATCCTGGCCTTTGCCGGTCCGGTGCTCAATCCGCAGGTGCGCGAGCCGGGAAGCGGGCCGCTCCTGATCCTCGTCGACGGGACATGGGCCGACGCCCGCGACTGGCCGCGACGGATGGACCGCGCCAAGGCGCTGGTCGAGGAGGCGGGACGGGACGGCCGTCCCGTCGCCGTCGTCCGCCTCACCGACCGTCCCGAGACCCCCGCCTTCCAGAGCGCCGGCGCCTGGGAGGGGCGGCTGACGGGCCTTGCGCCGCACCCGTGGATGCCGGACCTCGGACCCTGGGCGGGTGCCCTCCCCGAGGGCCGGTTCCAGAGCTTCTGGCTTTCGGACGGGCTCGACCATCCGGGCCGCGATGCGTTGCTCTCGGCGCTGGAATCCCGGGGCGCCGTCACCCTGTTCCAGAGCCCGCGTCCGGTTCTCGCCCTGCGCCCGGCGGGCTTCGCCGATGGCGCGGTGCAGCTCTCGGCCCTGCGCACGCCGGCGGGCGATCCGGTCTCGGTCGACGTTTCGGCGCGCGGCCTCGATCCCGCGGGGATCGAGCGCGAGCTGGCCCGCGCCACGCTCGAGTTCGGGATGGGATCCGGCGAGGCGGCGGCCGCGCTCTCGCTGCCGCCCGAACTGCGCAACCGGATCTCTCGCTTCGAGATCGCGGGCGTGCGGTCGGCGGGCGCCGTCAGTCTGACGGATGACAGCCTGAAGCGGCGGAAGGTGGCGTTGATCGCCGGCCGCGAGGGGCGCGAGCAGCTTCAGCTTCTGTCGGCCACCCACTACCTGCGGCAGGCGCTGGAGCCGGTTGCGGACCTGATCGACGGCTCGTTGCAGGACGTGCTCCTCGCCAGCCCCGACGTGATCGTGCTGGCGGATGTGGCGCGGCTGACGCAGACGGAGCAGGACGGCATTCTCGACTGGCTCGATGGCGGAGGGCTGCTGCTGCGCTTCGCAGGGCCGCAGCTTGCCTCGTCCGATGTGAGCCGCCTGTCCGAGGATCCCCTTCTGCCGGTGCGGCTGCGCGAGGGTGGCCGGACGGTCGGCGGCGCGATGAGCTGGGGCGAACCGAAGACCCTCGCCGGCTTCCCCGAGGGCTCTCCCTTCCACGGGCTGCCGATCCCGCCGGAGGTGTCGGTCACGGCGCAGGTGCTGGCCCAGCCCGATCCGGACCTGGCCGAGCGCACCATCGCCTCTCTTTCGGACGGCACGCCGCTGGTCACCCGCAAGCCCGTCGGTCAGGGGCAGGTGGTACTCGTGCACGTGACTGCCAATGCCGAATGGTCCAGCCTGCCACTCTCGGGCCTCTTCGTTCAGATGCTGGAGCGGCTGGCTGTCTCGACCAGGCCCGCAGCCCCCGAGGCGGCCGATCTTGCGGGTCAGGTCTGGGCGCCCGAAGTCGTGCTCGACGGGTTCGGCGCCTTGCGCGACGCGGGCGAGGTTGCGGGAGTGCCGGGCGAGGTGCTGGCCGAGGGCGAGCCGGGGCCCGAGCTTCTGCCCGGCCTCTATGCAGGCGCCGACCGTCGCGTGGCGCTGAACGCCGTGGGTCCCGAGACCGAACTCGTGGCCGCGACCTGGCCGGACCGGATCCCGGTCGAAGGGCTGGAGACCGCCGAAGAGCAGGCGCTCAAGGGTGCATTTCTCGCAGGGGCGCTGGCGCTCCTGCTGGTCGACGTGCTCGCGGCGCTCTTCGTCTCGGGGCGGCTTGGCACGCGGATCGGCGCGATGCGTGCCGCGGCGCTGGTCGCGGCCTGCCTCGCGCTTGCCGCCGGCGAGGCGCGGGCGCAGCAGGATCCGGGCCCGGCCGACGATTCCTTCGCGATCGAGTCCACGTCCGCGGTCCATCTGGCCTATGTCGAGACCGATGACTCCGAGGTGAACCGCGTGGCCGAAGCGGGCCTGCGCGGGCTGGGCCTGCGACTGCGCGAACGGACGTCGGTCGAGCCGGGCGCGCCGATGGCCCTCGACATCGAGCGGGACGAGCTGGCCTTCTTTCCCTTCCTCTACTGGCCGGTCACGGCGAGCCAGCCGATGCCTTCGGCTGCGGCCTACGGCAAGCTCAACGACTATCTCCGCACCGGCGGCATGATCCTCTTCGACACGCGCGACGCGGGCTCGTCCGCCGGAGGCTCGACGCCGGAGTCGCGGCGGCTGCAGCAGCTGGCGGCGCCGCTCGACATCCCGCCGCTCGAGACGATTCCGCAGGACCACGTTCTGACGCGCACCTTCTACCTGCTTCAGGACTTCCCCGGCCGTTACCAGAACGCGCCGGTCTGGGTCGAGGCCGCGCCACCGGATGCGCAGCAGGCCGAGGGCATGCCGTTCCGCAACCTGAACGACGGGGTGACGCCGGTGGTGATCGGCGGCAATGACTGGGCCTCGGCCTGGGCAGTGGACGAGCGCGGGATGGAGCTTCTTCCCGTGGGCCGGGGCTATGCCGGCGAGCGGCAGCGCGAGATCGCCTGGCGCTTCGGGATCAACCTCGTGATGCATGTGCTGACGGGCAACTACAAGTCCGACCAGGTGCATGTGCCGGCGCTTCTGGAAAGGCTGGGCCAATGACCGGAAGCGTCGTCTTCGACCCGATCCTGCCCTGGGTCGTCATCTGGATCCTGGCGGCCGCGGGCGCGGTCATGGTGACGGTCGCGCTCTGGCGTGGGCTGTCGGGGTGGTGGCTGCGCGGGCTCGCGCTCGCCGTGCTGCTGCTGGCGCTGGCCAATCCCGCATTGCAGGAAGAGGATCGCTCGCCGCTTTCGGACATTGTCATTGCCGTCGTGGACGAGAGCGCGAGCCAGCGCATCGGCGACCGGGCGGAACAGAGCGCAGCGGCCCTTGCCGCCGTCGAGGCCGAGATCCGCGCGCTGCCGAACACCGAACTTCGCGTGGTGCGGGTCGGAGACGGAGAGGGCGACGAGGGCTCGCTGGTGATGACCGCCCTTGCCGAGGCGCTGGCCGAGGAGCCGCGTGCGCGCGTCGCCGGCGCCATCCTGATCACCGACGGGCAGGTCCATGACCTCGAGCTTGCACCGCAGATGCCCGCGCCCCTCCATGTGCTGCTGACCGGGCACGAGGACGACTGGGACCGGAGGCTGGTGATCCGCAACGCGCCGGCCTTCGCCATCCTGGGCGAGCCGGTCTCGCTGACGCTCCGGATCGAGGATCAGGGGCGGGTGCCGGCATCGGCGGGCACCTCGGCCGAACTCACGCTGTCGGTCGACGGCGGCGAGCCCCAGACCGTGCGCGTGCCGGTGGGCGAGGATCTCGAACTGCCGGTGACGCTGCCCCACGGCGGCATTAACGTATTGCAGTTCCAGGTCGCGGCTTCGGCGCAGGAACTGACTGACCGCAACAATTCCGCCGTGGTGCAGATCAACGGCGTGCGCGACCGGCTGCGCGTGCTGCTCGTCTCGGGCGAGCCCCATGCGGGCGAGCGGGTGTGGCGGAACCTCCTGAAGTCCGATGCCTCGGTCGATCTGGTCCATTTCACCATCCTTCGCCCCCCCGAGAAGCAGGACGGGATCCCGGTGTCGGAGCTGTCGCTGATCGCCTTCCCGACCCGCGAGCTCTTCATCGAGAAGATCGAGGAGTTCGACCTCATCATCTTCGACCGCTACCGGCTGAGGGGAATCCTGCCGACCTCCTACCTCGAGAACGTGCGCGAATACGTGCGCAACGGCGGCACCGTGCTGGTGGCCGCAGGTCCGGAGTTCGGGTCGGCCGACAGCCTCTGGCGCTCGCCCCTCGCCGATGTGATGCCGGTGCAGGCCACGAGCCGGGTGATCGAGGGAGGGTTCCGCCCGGCCCTGACGGACGTCGGCCGCAAGCATCCGGTGACGCAAGGCCTGGAGGCGCAGGCCCCCGAGGACGGCTGGGGCCGCTGGTTCCGCCAGATCGAGCTTTCCGCGACCTCCGGACAGGTGGTGATGAACGGCGCGGGCGACCGGCCGCTGCTCGTCCTCGACCGGGTCGGCGAGGGGCGGATCGCCGTTCTTGCCTCGGACCAGATATGGCTCTGGGGGCGCGGCTACGAAGGCGGTGGCCCGCAGCTCGAGCTGCTGCGCCGGCTCGCGCACTGGATGATGAAGGAGCCCGACCTCGAGGAGGAGGCGCTGGTCGCCACGGCCGAGGGAGCGGAGATGACCATCACGCGCCGCACGATAGGCGAGGATCCCGGCGCGGTCACTGTGACCGAGCCTGATGGCGGCGAGACGGCCCTGACCATGGAAGAGAGGGCGCCGGGCCGCTGGGTTGCGACATGGGAGGCGCCCGAGATGGGGGTCTACCGGCTGGCGCAGGGCGAGCAGGCGGCGGTGATTGCCGTCGGCCCCTCGGCTCCGCGCGAGTTCGAGGAGACGATTGCCAGCGGCGACAAGCTGGCGCCGGTGATCGGGCCGACCAATGGCGGGGCGCTCAGGCTCGAGGACGGTTCGCCGGACATCCGCTCGGTGCGCGAGGGCCGGGTTGCGGCGGGTCGCGGCTGGATCGGCATCACCCCGCGCGGCGCCCATGTCACGCAGGATGTGCGGGTGGCGGCGTTGCTGCCGGGCTGGCTTTACCTGCTGATTGCGGCCAGTCTCGCGCTGGGCGCCTGGCTGCGCGAAGGCCGCTTCGGCCGCCGCGCCTGACAGAGGTAAACCGGACCGAGGCGGCAGGACCGCCCGGCGGACCTGGCCCTCGTCGGCCCCTCGTCCGGCCGCTGCCCTGTTGCTCCGCTAACGCTCGGGGTCGGACGGCGGGCGCGGTCCCACGGGACCCGGATAGAGAAGCCGCGGGTCGCGGCCGCCGGGATCGATGATCGCCTCGCGGGTGGCCGAGCCGAACTCGGCCCTCAGGATGGCGAAGCTGGTTGCGAGCGTCGTGAGGATCAGCGCCACGGGCCCGAGCAGCCAGCCGAGCGCGGCCAGCGCGAAGAACACGGCCCTCAGTCCGCTGTTGAAGTTGCGGGCGGCGTTGATGTTGACCTCGGCGGCCTGCGCGGCCAGCGGATAGGCGCGAGGGTCGTCGGGCTCGTTCGGCACGGCGGCCATGAGGATCGCGCAATAGCCGAAGACGCGATGCGACCAGACGAACTTCAGGAAGGCGTTGGCCGCGATGAAGAGCACGAGGATCACCCGAAGCTCGAGACGCACCGTGTCGGTGGGCAGCGTCAGGTCCTCGACCAATGTCTCGAGCCGGTCCGGGTTGCCGATCAGCGCCATGCCGCCGCCGATGGCGATCATCGATCCGGAGGTGAAGAAGGCCGTTCCCCGCCGCAGGCTGTCGATGACGCTTGCGTCGAAGATGCGGGGGGACCGGCTGACCATCTCGCGCATCCAGGCGCGGCGATGGTCCTTCATCAGGTAGGAGACCGACGGCCGCCGGGCCGGAGGATGCTCGCAGAGAAAGCCCGTGCCGCCCCATGCGACGAGAAGGAGCGCGACCGCAAGCAGGTCGAGAGGCATCAGGGCGGCAGGCAGTTCGAACGGCATGGCCGCACCATAAAGCAATGCCGTCCTGTTGCCATGAGGCAAAATTGGTTATAAAAGCTGACCACGCGAGGGAGGACCGCCATGCACATGCCGCCACCGGATCCGGGCGTCCTGTCCCGGAAGTCCAGCATCGTCGAGCGGCTGCGGGCCGTCCTGCCGGAAGACGCGGTCGTTCACGACGAGGCCGAGACGCGCGCCTACGAATGCGACGCGCTGACGGCCTATCGCTGCCCGCCGCTGGCCGCCGTCCTGCCGCGCTCAACGGCCGAGGTCGCCGCCGTACTGCGCGTCTGCCATGAGGAAGGCGTGCCGGTCGTCCCGCGCGGCTCGGGCACCTCGCTGGCCGGAGGGGCACTGCCCACGGCCGACTGCGTGATCCTTGGCATCGCGCGCATGAACCGCGTGCTCGAGACCGACTATGCCAACCGCTTCATCCGGGTCGAGGCGGGGAGGACGAACCTCTCTGTCACCGGCGCGGTCGAGGCCGACGGCTTCTTTTACGCGCCCGACCCGTCGAGCCAGCTCGCCTGCGCCATCGCGGGCAACATCGCCATGAACTCGGGCGGGGCGCATTGCCTGAAATACGGGGTGACGACCAACAACCTCCTCGGCGTGACCATGGTGCTGATGGACGGCACGGTGGTCGAGATCGGCGGCGCCCATCTCGATGCGGGGGGGCTGGACCTGCTGGGGGTCATCTGCGGCTCGGAGGGGCAACTGGGTGTCGTGACCGAGGCCACCCTGCGCATCCTGCCAAAGCCCGAGGGGGCGCGGCCCGTGCTGATGGGATTTGCCTCGAACGAGGTTGCGGGGGCCTGCGTGTCCAATATCATCCGGGCGGGCATCCTGCCGGTCGCGATCGAATTCATGGACCGGCCCTGCATCCGCGCGACCGAAGCCTTCGCCCATGCGGGCTATCCCGACTGCGAGGCGCTGCTGATCGTCGAGGTCGAGGGCTCTCCGGCCGAAATCGATGACCAGCTGGCCCGGATCGTCGAGATCGCGCGGCGGCACGATCCGGTCGAGCTGCGCGAGAGCCGGTCGGAGGAGGAGAGCCGGAGGATCTGGCTCGGGCGCAAATCGGCCTTCGGCGCCATGGGTCAGATCAACGACTACATGTGCCTCGACGGGACCATCCCGGTCACGGAACTGCCGCTCGTGCTGCGCCGGATCGGCGAGATGGCGGCCGAGGCGGGACTCGAGGTCGCCAACGTCTTTCATGCGGGTGACGGGAACATGCATCCGCTGATCCTCTTCGACGCGAACAGGCCGGGCGATCTCGAGCGCTGCGAGCGGCTGGGGGCGGAGATCCTGAAGCTCTGCGTCGAGGTGGGCGGGTGCCTCACCGGCGAGCATGGGGTCGGGGTCGAGAAGCGCGACCTGATGGGCGTGCAGTTCTCGCCCGTCGATCTCGAGGCGCAGATGCGCGTCAAGGACGTGTTCGATCCGAAGTGGCTGCTGAACCCGGCCAAGGTCTTCCCGCTCGACGCGAGCGGGGAGCGGCGTGCCTGCTGACGCGCCGGGGGCTTTGCGCCCCCGGACCCCCGCAGGATATTTGAACGAGAATGAAAGGGGCAGCATGCGGCCTTCGACCGAGACGGAACTGGCGGAGATCGTGCTGGGCGCCGCAGGTCCCCTGTTCATCCGGGGCGGCGGCACGCGCGCGATCGGGCGCACGGCCGGAGATCCGCTCGAGACCGCGGGTCTCGCCGGGGTGCGGCTCTACGAGCCGGGTGCGCTGACGCTGGTGGCCGGAGCGGGCACACCGCTGGCGGAGATCGAGGCGATGCTCGCCGGTGAGGGGCAGCGGCTGCCCTTCGAGGTGCCGGACATGCGCGGGCTTCTGGGCCGCGACGGCGTCTCGACGTTGGGCGGCATGGTTGCGGCCAACGCGTCAGGGCCGCGGCGCATCCAGGCGGGCGCCTGCCGCGACAGCCTGATCGGGGTGCGCTTCGTCGATGGCGCGGGGCAGGTGGTCAAGAACGGCGGGCGGGTGATGAAGAACGTCACCGGCTACGATCTGGTGAAGCTGCTGGCCGGCAGCCATGGCACGCTTGGCGTGCTGAGCGAGGTGTCCTTCAAGCTTCTGCCGATGCCCGAGAGGACGGTGACACTGGCGCTGCCGGACCTTGCGCCGGCGCGGGCGGTCGAGGCGATGGCCATGGCGCTGGGGTCGCCCTTCGACGTCTCGGGCGCGGCGCATTGGCCGGGCAGGGGGACCTTCCTGCGGATCGAAGGCTTCGAGGCCTCGGTGCGGTATCGGACGGCCCGGCTCCGAGCGCTGCTCGCGCGGTTCGGTGAGGCTGGCGAGGTGGATGATCCCTGGGCGGAGATCCGGGACGTGGCGCCCTTCCACGCGAAGGCGGGCGATGTCTGGCGGCTTTCGCTGAAGCCCTCCGACGCACCCGCCGTGGCCGAGCGCGCGGGCGGCGCGGCCCTCTTCGACTGGGGCGGAGGGCTCCTCTGGGTGCTCTGCGAAGCCGGAACGGACCTGCGCGGACGGATCGGTCCGTTCGCCGGGCACGCGACCCTCGTCCGCGGCACCCCGCCGGTCGCGACGTTCCAGCCCGAGCCCCTGCCGCTCGCCGCCATCGCCGCGAGCCTCCGTGCGCGCTTCGACCCGCGCGGCCTGTTCAACCCCGGTCTCATGGCCTGACGGGAGCGCCCCTTGCAGACGAACTTCACCGAAGAGCAACTCCGGGATCCGGGTGTCGCGCGCGCCAACGAGATCCTGCGCGCCTGCGTGCACTGCGGCTTCTGCACGGCGACCTGCCCGACCTATCAGGTGCTCGGCGACGAGCTCGACAGCCCGCGCGGGCGGATCTACCTGATCAAGGACATGCTCGAGGCCGGGCGGCCGGCCGACGAGAAGACCGTCAAGCACATCGACCGTTGCCTCGGCTGCCTCGCCTGCATGACGACCTGCCCCTCGGGTGTTCACTACATGCATCTCGTGGATCACGCCCGCGACCACATCGAGAAGACCTACCGCCGGCCGCTCTTCGAGCGGCTGATGCGCTGGACGGTGGCGCAGCTTCTGCCCTATCCCGCGCGGTTCCGGGTGGCGCTGAAGCTCGCGCAGCTGGGGCGGCCCTTCGCCTGGGCGGTGCCGGACGCCCGGCTGAAGGCGATGCTGGCGCTGGCGCCTCATCACGTGCCGAAGCCTTCACCCAACGACCGGCCGCAGGTCTTCGAGGCGACGGGGCCGAAGCGGATGCGGGTCGCGCTGCTTACCGGCTGCGCGCAGCGGGCGCTCGACACCGACATCAACGACGCGACGATCCGGCTCCTTCGGCGGATGGGCTGCGAGGTGGTGATCCCGAAGGGCATGGGCTGCTGCGGGGCGCTCACCCATCACATGGGCCGCGCCGAGCAGAGCCACGGGCTGGCCGCGACCAACATCCGGGCCTGGATGGACGAGAAGCGGGCGCGGGGGCTCGACGCCATCGTCATCAACACGAGCGGTTGCGGCACGACGATCAAGGATTACGGCCACATCTTCCGCAACGATCCGCTGGCCGCCGAGGCGGCCGAGGTCTCCGGCCTCGCCCTTGACGTGACCGAACTGCTCGAGCGGCTGGGCCTGCCCGAGGGCGCGCCGAAGGGGCTGAGGGTGGCCTATCACTCGGCCTGCTCGCTCCAGCACGGCCAGCGCATCCGGCAGACGCCAAAGGACCTGCTCGCCCGCGTCGGTTTCGAGGTGACCGAGCCCGCCGACCCGCATCTGTGCTGCGGATCGGCCGGGACCTACAACCTCCTCCATCCCGAGATCTCGGCGGAACTGAAGGCTCGCAAGGTCGAGACCATCGAGGCACGGAAGCCCGACGTCGTGGCCGCAGGCAATATCGGCTGCATCATGCAGATCGGATCGGGAACGCAGGTGCCGGTGGTGCATACGGTGGAGCTTCTGGACTGGGCCACCGGCGGGCCGGAACCCCGGCGGCTGGACTTCGGCAACGACCCGCCTTGAAATGGCCATATCGGACCCCTAGCCCCTGAGGCGAGGGCATTCCGGAGCCGCCATGCGCCTGATCCTGAGTTTCATTCTGGCCGTGGCCCTCGCCCTTCCGGCGGCGGCGCAGCAATCGCGGTTGCGCAGCCTCGAGACCGGAGACGACAGCCGCGGCTGGAACGCGGTCGGCAAGCTGCTGCTGGGTGACCGTGGCTTCTGTACCGGCGCGCTGATCCGACCCGATGTGGTGCTCACGGCGGCCCATTGCCTGTTCGAGAAGGGCAGCGGACTGCGGATCGATCCTGCCACGGTCGAGTTCCTCGCCGGCTGGCGCAACGGTCGCGCCGCGGCCTACCGGCACGTGCGGCGCGCGGTCGTCCACCCCGATTACGTCTATTCCGGCGAGGATCCCGCGGATCGGGTGGCCTTCGACGTGGCCGTTCTGGAACTCGACCAGCCCATCCGGCTGCCTTCCGTCCGGCCCTTCGCGGTCGATCACGGCACGCTTTCGGGTGACCGGGTGGGGATCGTGTCCTATGCGCGGGGCCGGTCCGAGGCGCCTTCGCTGCAGGAGGTCTGCAATGTGATCGGCCGGTTGCCGGGAACGCTGGTCCTGTCCTGCTCGGTCGATTTCGGCGCATCGGGCGCGCCGGTGTTCACCATGCGCGAGGGGACGCCGCGGCTCGTCTCGGTGGTCTCGGCCAAGGCGGAGCTTCGGGGGCAGGCGATTGCGCTCGGAGCCGACATCGGAGACCCGCTCGAGGACCTTCTCGCGGAATTTGACGGGGGCGAGGGGATGATCCGGAGGGTTCGGCCTTTGGTGCGCATGGAGGGCACGACGGCGGGAGGAGCGAAGTTCGTCCGGCCGGAGGTGCCATAGACCTCGTGCGCGGCCCTCCGCCTCGCCATGTGAAGCGGAGCGCGCGGATGATCGCGAGATGAGGATTGCCCAGCCCCTGCAGGCGCTTCCCCGGCGCCGGTTCAGGGCTAATCCGTTGTCTCGCATGGCCTTTCCGAGACCTGCCGGAATCTTCGGACGTCCAGCGTCCGGCTCTTGAAACCCCGGCGCTGTCTCCCCAGATTTTTCCTGCCGGGCGCCGCGACGGGTCCGGTGACAGAGGTCCGTCCCCCTGCGGGAGGGCCGAATTGCATCGCTTCTTGGAGGATGACCATGCGCAGCTACGACTTTTCGCCGCTCTACCGTGCCACCGTCGGCTTCGACCGTATCGCCGACCTGATGGACCGGGTGATGACGAGCGAGGTCGCCCAGCCGACCTATCCGCCCTACAACATCGAGAAGACCGCCGAGAATGCCTATCGCATCTCGATCGCGGTGGCAGGCTTCACGCCTGAGGAACTGGCCGTCGAGGTCAAGGAGAACACCCTCCATGTCGGCGCTCGCAAGGCCGCCGACGAGGCCGAGCGGACCTATCTTCACCGCGGCATCGCCACCCGTGCCTTCGAACGCCGCTTCGCCCTTGCGGATCATGTCCGCGTATCGGGCGCGAGCCACGAGCACGGGATGCTCCACATCGACCTCGTCCGCGAGACGCCCGAGGCGCTCAAGCCTCGCCGCATCGAGATCGCCCGCGGCGACTCGGCCGGTACCCGGACGATCGAGGCGGTGAAGGAGCAGGTCGAAGCCTGATCCTTCCCGGTTCTGCCGAGGGCGCGCCAAAAGGCGCGCCCTTTCGTCATTCCGGTGAGCGACCTCGGATCTTCCGTCGCCTGGCCGGTCCCCGCCATTCGCGAAGCGCGAAATGCGGCTGAACCTGATCCTTGCCGTGCTCTGCCAGCCGCTCCGACAATCGGCTGCCTTCCGCCTCCGTGTGAGGCCGCCTCAGTGGATCAGGCTCTCCGCCAGCCGCATCAGTTGAACGGCTTCGACGCGGTAGCCGTAGGGATCCGTGCCGCGGGCGCCGTCTGCCAGCGCGATGGCGTCGTCCCACGTCCAGCGGCCCAGCATCTGCGATCCGCGCAGCAGTTCCCCGAAGCCGGCAATGGCGGCCGAGAAGCGCACCTCGTCGTCAGCCTCCGTCATCGCGTCCGGGATCGGCGTCTCGATCAGGGCCGACTCGCTCTCGCCCGGCGCCTTGTAGCGCAGGCGCAGGAAGCCGAGTTCGTCGCCCTGGCTTTCGCCTTGCGGCTCAGCTTCGCCGTAGCGCAGGGGTTCCGTCAGCCGGGCCGGGCTGTCGACCGGCGTGATCTCGTAGATCGCCGTTGTCGCGTGGCCCGCGCCGATCTCGCCCGCATCCACCCGGTCGTTCGCGAAATCCTCCCGGCGGAGGGCGCGCGTCTCGTATCCGATCAGGCGGTATTCGGCGACGCGCGCCGGGTTCCACTCGACCTGCACCTTCACGTCGTTCGCGATGGGGAAGAGCGCGCCGGAGAGCTCGTCCACAAGGACTTTCTGCGCCTCGTTCAGGCTGTCGATGTAGGACGCCTGCCCATTGCCGTTCTGCGCCAGCGCCTGCATGGTCGCATCATCGAGATTTCCGCGCCCGAAGCCGAGCACGGAGAGGTAGACGCCGCTGTCGCGCTCCTGCGCGACGAGCCGCGTCAGCTCCGCCGGATCGCTGATCCCCAGGTTGAAGTCGCCGTCCGTCGCCAGAACCACGCGGGTGACCTCGCCCGCACCTGCCATCTCGGTCGCGGTGCGGTAGGCGAGCCGCAGCCCTTCCTCGCCCGCCGTCGCCCCGCCCGCGTCGAGGCGGTCGAGCGCCTCGAGGATCGTTGCGCGCTGGTTCGCTTCCGTGGGCGCCAGAACTTCTCCGGCAGAGCCCGCATAGGTCACGATGGCGACCTGATCCTCGGGGCGCAGTCGCCCGAGCATCAGCCCGAAGGACTGCTTCAGGAGCGGCAGCTTGGCCGGATCCTGCATCGAGCCGGAGGTGTCGATCAGGAAGACGAGATTCAGCGGGGGACGGTCCTCCACGGCGGGCTTCCGGCCCTGCAGCGCCACATGCACGAGGCGCGTGCCCGGATTCCACGGCGTAGGAGTGACCGCGACGGTCGGCCGGAAAGGGGGCTCGCCGCTCTCGGGCGCCGGGTAGTCGTAGGGGAAGTAGTTGATCATCTCCTCGATCCGGACGGCCTCCGGCGGAGGCAGCTGCCCTGCGCGCAGGCTGGATCGGATGATGGAATAGCTCGCGGTATCGACATCGATCGAGAAGGTCGAGACCGGCGCCTCGGCCGTCACCCGAAGCGGATTCCCGGGTGCATTGGCGAAGGCCTCGGTATCGCCCTGCTGAACGATGGCCGGCGCCTCGGCGGCTTCCTTCCGCAGCATGATGCTCGGCGCAGGGGCCGCGGACATTGGTGCGGCGTCGCTTTCGGCAAGCGATTCGAGTTGCGGCACGGCTTCATCGGCGGCGAGGGGGACCGGGGCCGCTCGCTGCGTCCTCGCGTCGGCAGGCGGTGCGTCGCTGTCGCGACCGGCTTGACCGGCGGCCTGCGGTTCGATGACACCGGAAGACGGCCCATCGAGCCGGGCGTTCGGCATGATCACGACGAGCGCGAGGCCAAGCGCGGCCAGCGACCCGGTCGCGGCAAGAAGGGGGCGGGATAAGAGGGAACTCGACATGCGGCGCACTCCGTTGAGGAACTCCGCCCGTCCTGGGCGGTCCATCCCCTGACGCGCCTCGGCCGCCCTTCCTTGGAACCGGTCGAAATTCTCCAGAGCGAGCGCCATGGCCCGTGCGCGCGCCTCAGGATCGGGCGCGGGGGCCGCCGTCCGCGACAGTGCCTCGCGCAGCTCGTCGATCTCGTCGCGGTTCCGGTCGTCGCTCATGCGCGGGCCTCCCGGAGGGCCAGAGCCCTCAGCCGTTTCTTCACCTCGGACATGCGCCAGGCGACCGTGCCCTCGGCGAGACCCAGAACGGCGGCGGCCTCGGCTTGCGTCATCTCCTCGCCCAGCACCAGGGCCACCGTGTCGCGCAGCTCGACCGGCAGCGCCGTCATCGCTGCAGACAGCCATTCCTGTGCTTCTCTCGCGCAGCCGATTTCGTCCTGCCGCGCCAGTTCCCAGTCGCCCCAGCCGAGCGCCGCACGGCTGCGGGCAGACTGCCGGCGGCGCAGATCATGGGCCGCATTGACCACCACCCGGTAGAGCCAGGTGGTGAAGCGCGCTTCGCCGCGCCATCCGCGCAGCTTCATCGGCAGGCCGGCGCAGATATCCTGCGCCAGGTCCTCGGCCTCGGTCCGGCTGCCGGTCAGCCGCCAGCTCAGGCCGAAGATGCGGTCGTAATGCCGTTCGACCAGCGCCGAAAAGGCCTCGCGGTCGCCCTTCGCGGCGGCCATTGCCAGGGTGTCATCGGAACCGTCCATGCGCGTCACGATAGGTGAGACGCAGGCCGCGCGGCAATCCTTGGCCGCTCGCATCCGCTTGATCGGTTCGTGAACGCCGCGCTAGGCTCGACGCAATGCGGCTTTGGGCGAGGCGGGGCATGGCGGCATCGGCAGGGATCGGCATTTTCTCGGCGATGTTCCTCGGGCTTCTGGCGGCGTTGCCGCTTCGGGCTGAACCGATGGAGCAGCAGGTAGGAGTGTTCCTGACCGGGGTCGCGGGCTTCAACGCCGGTGCGGGATCGGTAGAACTGGAGGGTTACCTCTGGTCCCGCGGCACCGCAGGCTTCAATGCCGCCAACTCGCTGGAACTGCTCGGGCGCGGGGTGCAGCTGGAGCCCTTCACCAGCGCCGTCCTGCCCGACGGGACGGTGTATCAGGCGGTGCGCTTTTCCGGCCAGTTTCCGCAGCGGTTCGACATGACCGACTACCCGTTCGACCGGCAGACGCTGCGCCTGATGATCGAAAGCTCGGTCGATGCGGAGCGGGTGCGTCTCGATCCCGACAGGCAGGACACCCGCATTGCAGATTTCGTCTCGCTCCCCGGCTGGGAATTCGGGGTGCCGCAACTCGAGTCGGGCCTGATCCGCTACGACACCCGCTTCGGATACCGCGAGAGCGACCCGGCGTTTTCGCGGATCGTGCTGTCGGTGGAAGTGTCGCGCCAGCGCTCGGCCCTGCTGGTCGAGCGGTTCGTGGGCTTCCTCATGGCGCTGATGCTTACGGGGCTGATCCATTTTCTGCCGGTCACCGAACTGGGGATGCGGATCGGGTTGACCTCGGCCGCAGTGTTTTCGGCCGTGGGCAACCGCTACGGGGTGGAGGACATGCTTGGCTTCGACGAAAGCTTCGGCCTCGTGGACCAGATCACCGTGCTGACCTTCGCGGCCATCCTTGTCGCGGTCGGGTCGTCGCTGCACCTGAGCCGCGTCGCGGCGCGCATCGGGCCGGAGGCCGCGCGGGTCGAGGCGAACCGGTGGGCAGCGATCGTGCTGCCCGCGGTGGTCTTGCTTTGGGTGGCGGCCTTCGCCATGGCGATGCTCTGAGGGCTGGGCCGGGGGCAGCCCCCCGGCCGTTTTCTCAGATCGAGAGGCAGACGTATTTCATCTCGAGGTAGTCCTCGATCCCGTGGCGCGAACCTTCGCGGCCGAGGCCCGACTGCTTCACCCCGCCGAAGGGCGCGACCTCGGTCGAGATGATCCCGGTGTTCACGCCCACGATCCCGTACTCCAGCGCCTCCTGAACGCGCGTGATCCGGCCCACGTCGCGGGCGTAGAAGTAGCTTGCCAGCCCGAAGATGGTGTCATTGGCGTAGCCGATCACCTCTTCCTCGGTCTCGAAGCGGAAGAGCGGCGCGAGCGGGCCGAAGGTTTCCTCGGTCGAGACCTTCATGTCCTGTGTGACGCCGGTGACGACCGTCGGCTCGAAGAAGGTGCCGCCAAGCTCGTGCCGCTTGCCGCCGGTAACGATCCGGCCCCCACCGTCGAGGACGTCGCGGATGTGCTCCTCGACCTTCTCCACCGCCTTCTCGTTGATGAGCGGTCCGGCCTCGGTTCCCGCCACCAGCCCGTCGCCGACCTTCAGCTTGCGCACGGCCGCGGAGAGCTTCTCGGAGAAGGCGTCGTAGACGCCGGCCTGCACGTAGATCCGGTTGGCGCAGACGCAGGTCTGGCCGTTGTTGCGGAACTTCGAGGCCATCGCGCCCTGCACCGCCGCGTCGAGATCCGCGTCGTCAAAGACGATGAAGGGCGCGTTGCCGCCCAGCTCCATCGAGCATTTCATCACCTGGTCGGCCGCCTGCCGCAGCAGGATGCGCCCCACCTCGGTCGAGCCGGTGAAGGTCAGCTTGCGGACCTCGGGGTTCTCGCAGAACTCCTTGCCGATGTCCGAGGATTTCTTCGAGGTGATGACCGAAAGGATCCCCTTCGGCAGCCCGGCCCGCTCGCCCAGCACCGCGAGCGCCAGCGCCGAGAGCGGCGTCTCGGCCGCCGGACGGGCGACGAAGCCGCAGCCTGCCGCCAGCGCCGGGCCGCACTTCCGGGTGATCATCGCGTTGGGGAAGTTCCAGGGAGTGATCGAGCCCACGACGCCGATCGGCTGTTTCAGCACCGTGATGCGCTTGTCGCGCATGTGGCCGGGGATCGTCTCGCCGTAGACGCGCTTGGCTTCCTCGCCGAACCATTCGATGAAGCTGGCGCCATAGGCGATCTCGCCCTTCGCCTCGGCCAGCGGCTTGCCCATCTCGGCCGTGAGGATGGCGCCCAGGTCGTCCTGGTTCGCCATCATCAGGTCGAACCACTTCCGCAGCACCTGGGCGCGCTCCTTTCCGGTCCGGGCAGCCCAGTCCTTCATCGCCTCGGCGGCAGCCGCGATGGCCCGCGCGGTCTCGGCCCTACTGAGATCGGGAACGGTGCAGATGACGTCGCCGCGAGCCGGGTTCGTCACCTCGAAAGTTGCACCGTCGTCGGCGCCGATCCACTCGCCGGCCACGAAGGCGCGGGTCTCGAGCAGCGACGGGTCCTTGAGCAGCGAGCGCAGGTCGGTGACGGAATCGAGCATGGGATCCTCCCGGGGATTGGAATTGCGGCCGCCCGGAGGTCCGGGCAGAGTGCGCCATCATGCAAAGCACGGGGCGGGGTGCATGTCCAGTAACGGCGAGGAGAGAGAAATGGGCGACCCGGAGCCTCTGCGCGACGCGAGTGAAGGCCACTCTGCATCTTCCACCGGTGCCGGGGATGCGTGCCCGGCCGCGCAGGATGCGGACGAAAGCCTCGCCTATGCCAACGGGCCGTTCATCCCGGAAGCGGACAGCTATCCCCCGCGCTGGAAGGCCGCCGCCGCAGCCTTCCGCTCGGCCCTGGGGGATCGTGCCCGCCTGGACCTTGCTTACGGCCCCGAAGAGCGCCAGCGCTTCGACCTCTTCCTTCCGCAGATTGACCCGAGGGGCCTCGTCCTCTTCCTTCACGGCGGCTACTGGATGGCTTTCGGGCGCGAGGACTGGTCGCATCTGGCCGCCGGATCGCTCGCGCAGGGCATGGCGGTGGCCGTGCCCTCCTACCGTCTCGCGCCCGCCGCGCGCATTGGAGAGATGGTCAGGGACGCCGCCCGCGCGCTGGAGGCGGCGGCAGAACTGGTGCCCGGACCCATTGCGGTCACCGGCCATTCCGCCGGAGGCCACCTCGCTGCACGCCTCGCCTGTGCGGACGCTCCGCTCTCTCCCGCAGTCGCGGGGCGGCTGCGGCGCTGCGTGCCCATTTCGCCGCTTGCGGAGCTTGCCCCGCTGATCCGGACGGGCATGAACGCAACTCTCCGCCTGGATGCCGTGGAGGTCGAAGCCGAGAGCCCGGCGCGCCTGATCCGCCGCCCCTCGACGGCCGTGGCCATCCATGTAGGCGGACAGGAACGGCCTGCCTTCCTCTGGCAGGCGCGGCTCTTGTCGGAAGCGTGGTGCTGCCCCTGGCACGTCGTGCCGGACCGTCACCACTTCGACGTGATCGATGCACTGGCCGATCCTGGCTCGCCGCTGGTGGTCGACCTCACGGGCGACTGATCCGGGCGAAGGCGCCCACGGCTCAGCCCGCGTTCATGCGCTCGATATAGGCGCGCAATTCCTCTGCCTCGGAGCGCGCTTCGCGCAGCCCGTCCATCGTGGCGCGCAACTCAGCCTCGGTCTGCGCGAGCTGGGCCCCGAGCTCGGCCTCACGGCTTTCGAGATAGAGCACGGCCTGATCGCGCTGCTCCTCGGCTTCGTGGAGGTGCTGCGCGAGCCGGTCCACCTCGGACATGTCGCCGGTCACGCGCGAGAAGCGGCTGACGAGCCAATGCGCGAGCCAGCCGATGCCGAAGGCGAGGAACAGGATGACGGCAGTCGCAATGATGAATTCGGTTCGGTTCATGCTCTTCTCGGTCGTCTGCCGCCCGGGGCGGCCTTGATCTGTGCGGCCGGACCGACACCGGCCCGGATGTCGGACCCGATCCTCTTCCCTTGGCCCGGGAGCGGGGGAGGCCACCGGTCCCGCCGCGCCGCGGCTCCGCGGGTCACGTCCTGCCGCGGGTTCGCGGACGGCCTTCCCGCGGCGGCAGAGGCTGGGCCGGTGCCCTGTTCCGGCACCGCCGTCCCCTGGCGGCGCTGCCGGTCAATCGTCCTGCGGCCGGCGCTTCGGGCGCATCGTCATTTCGTCCGGTGCGGCGGAAGGCCCGTCGTCGAGCTCCGCCCCGGCGGCGCCGTCGGCATCGGCGGAGGCTTCCACCGTTTCCTCCACGACGGGAGCGGCATCGTCAACCGGATTGCCACCCTCGTCCAGCAAAGTGAACTCGATCCGGCGGTTGGCCTCGCGTCCCTCTTCCTCGCCATTGTCGGCAATGGGGCGCTCTTCGCCATAGCCCACGGCCTTCATGCGGCTCACATCCACCCGGCGTCCCTGAAGCGCGAGCAGCACCGCCTCGGCCCGCGCCTGGCTCAGCGCCTTGTTGCCGCCTTCGCTGCCCTGGCTGTCGGTATGGCCGGCAATCTCGAGCGGCATGCCCTTGCAGACCTTGAACACCTCCGCGAGACCGTCGAGCGTTCCGCGAGCGACCTGGTCGATCTCGGCCGAACCGGGCTCGAAGGTGATCTTCTGCCCGGCGAGGACACGGCGGATCCGCGTCATGCATTCCTGCGGCGTCGGAAGCGCGGCCTCGGGGTCGAACTTCTCGTCATAGAGCACGTCGACCTTGAAGCTCCGCCCTTGTCCGAGCCGCGCCGAGAGGACCTGCGAGATGCGGGCGCTGGCCTGCTTCGAGCCGGTGACGCCCTTGACCTCGACCGTGTCGGCGCGCACCAGAAGCTCGCCCGAATGCAGTTGCGCCAGCGACTCCAGCCCCGCGAGAACGCGCGTCGGCCAGCCCTGCGGAAGTTCGGTGTCGATACGGGTGGTGCTGGCCACCTTGGAGGCGCCGAACTGCGCGCGGGCGAAGCTGTCCACGGCCTTCCGGGTCAGCTCGTCGGTGACGCGGCCCGCAAGTTCGACGCGCCCTTCTCCCGACAGCGAAGCGCGGAACTCCGCGGGTCCCTCCGCAACCGCCTGGGGTGCGGGCGGCAGGGTCGCCTCGAGCGAGAAGACGGGCGGGAGCGCAGCCTCGAGCGCGCCCACGGCCCGGTCAAAGTCGGCGCGCGGCAGTCCCGGCCGGGCCTCGAGCGTCACGTCGGCGTCCGAGAAGGTGACGCTGCCCGAGCCGAGCGCAGCCACGGCGCGGATGCCGGCCTCGGCCGCCTCCGCCCAGCGGGGCGAGGGCACGCCGAGGCCTATGGTGCAGGTCGTGTCTCCCTTCAGGCCCACGGCGAGGCCCGCCGCAAGGATCCGGTCGCGGGCGCGCGTCGTGTCGGCCGAGCAGGCGTCGAACCGGGCCCCGTTCTCGTCCATGACGAAGCGGAGCGTGAAGGGCGTCAGCACCGGCCGCGGGGCCGTGATGTTCATCACGAGTTCCAGCCCCTCGGGCGCGAGCCGCAGGATCTGGCCTTCGAGCTTGCGCTTCTCCTGCTCGCTGCCCGAGATGGCGGTGATCGATACACGGTCCGCGGCCACCGAGATCTTCGACTGCGGCAGGAGGCGGAGGGCCCCGAGCCCGAAATCGAGCGCGGCGGACCACCCGTCGGGAGCCGGGAAGTCCGCGGTCTCGAGCATGTCGGCCACCTGAAGTCCCGTCCCGAGGCGGCTCGCGGCCTCCGCGAGATCCTCGGTGCCCGCGTTATCGGGCAGGAGACCGATCAGAGACACGCTGTCGTCGTTCCGGAGCATCTCGACCGAAAAGCGCGGCGCCTCGATCTCGCGCACGGGCGTCACTTCGAGAGCGTCGCGCAGCCGCGTCGCGTCGACCACACCGCCGGCCAGGTTCACGGCCCGGAACCGGGCGGCCTCGTTCGGCGCGGTGCCGCTCAGCCAGACCTGCAGCCCGTCGGCGCGGACGTCCACGAAGGTGAGGCCCGAGGTCACGAGCCGCGACCGGACGGCCTCGACCGACCGGGTTTCGATGACGGTCGCTGCCCAGGACGCGCCGACCACGGCCAGCACGGCGGCCGCAGCGAAAGCGGCGGGGGCGAGGAGGCTCGGTTTCATGCGCATGCAGGGGAATCTCCCGTCGAGAGGTCGTCGGTCGCTTCGTGCTTAGGCGCTGAGCGGCGAGCCTTCAATCAGAGCAGCGCCGCTGCGGCGAGAAACAGCGCAGGGATCAGACCCGCGTCGCGGTTCGACCGGAAGAGCCGGAGGCAGCGATCCGTGTCCTCGGTATCGAGTTGCGCAAGCTGCCAGGTCATGTGCGCGCCGAAGCCCCAGACCCCCGCAAGCGCGACGAGAAGCTGGAGGACGGAGCCCTGCGGCAGCACCGCGAGCAGGACGGCGAGCGTCATCAGGATCGTCGCAACCATCATGAAGACCATCAGCCACCGGCCCGTGTGCCGCCCGAACAGCCGCGCCGTCGAGCGGACCCCGATCAGCGCATCGTCCTCCTTGTCCTGGTGGGCATAGATCGTGTCGTAGAAGAGGGTCCAGGCAATGCCGGCTGCGTAGAGGGCGACCGGCGGCCATCCGAGGCTGCCCGTATGGGCGGCCCAGAGCAGCAGCGCGCCCCAGTTGAAGGCAAGGCCGAGGAAGGCCTGCGGCCACCAGGTGAAGCGCTTCGCGAAAGGATAGATGCAGACGAGCGCCAGCGACGCCACCCCGAGCAGGATCGCGGTTGCGTTGAAGCTGAAGAGGATGAGCGAGGCCACCAGCGCCTGGACCACCATCCAGACGACGGCGCCCTTCGTGCTCACCTGCCCCGAGGGGATCGGCCGCGAGCGGGTGCGGGCGACCGCCGCGTCGAAGTCCCGGTCGGTGATGTCGTTCCAGGTGCAGCCGGCACCGCGCATGAGGAAGGCGCCGATGGAACTGCCGATGACGAGCCAGAGGTCGAGCGGGCGGTAGCCCTCGGGGTCGGCGAGGGCTGCGAGCGCCACGGCCCAGAAGCAGGGGATGAGCAGCAGCCAGGTCCCGATCGGCCGGTCGGCGCGCGACAGCCGCAGGTACGGCCGCGTCACGGCGGGCGCCAGCCGGTCCACCCAGTTGCCGGGCGGGGCGTCGGCGACCGTGCCCGGGGCCGCTCGCCCCGTCGCGGGAGCCTCTGGCGCTTGGCTCGGCTGCTGCATAAGGTGCCCTCATGTCGGATGCGAAAGTCAGGCTTTATGTAGATCAGCCCCTCGGACCCGGGCAACCCGTTCCTCTGACGCAGGACCAGGCGCATTATCTTTTTGGCGTGATGCGGCTCGGCCGCGAGGCGTCGATCCTCGTCTTCAACGGATGCGACGGCGAGTGGCGCGCCGAGGTGACCGAGGCGGGCAAGCGCGGCGGCACGCTCGCCTGCGTCGCGCAGACCGCGCCGCTCCGGCTGCCGCCCGACCTCTGGCTGATCTTCGCGCCGATCAAGAAAGCGCGCACCGATTTCATCGTCGAGAAGGCGGCCGAGATGGGGGCCGCGCGCATCCTGCCCGTGCAGACCCGCTTCACGAACTCCGAACGCATCCGGCAGGACCGGCTGCAGGCCCATGCCGTCGAGGCCGCCGAGCAGTGTGGCGGCGCCTACGTCCCCGAGGTGGCCGAACTGACGAGCCTCGACCGCCTGCTGGCCGAATGGCCGGCCGAGCGGCGGATCATGTGGTGCGACGAGAGCCTGCTCGGCGCGCGGGCGGGGCTTCTGGAAGGCGCAGGCGCTTCCGAGGCGCGCGGCTTCGAGGAGGCGCCGAAGCGTCCTGCGCCCGGCCCATGGGCCATCCTCATCGGCCCCGAGGGCGGTTTCTCCGAAGAGGAACAGGCGCGCCTCCGCCGGATGGAGCAGGTCGTCCCCGTGAGCCTCGGGCCGCGCATCCTGCGTGCCGACACGGCGGCCGTGGCCGCGCTGACGCTCTGGCAGTCGGTCCTCGGGGACTGGGTGTGAGCTTCCTGCGACCGGAGGTCGAGGCGCTCCTTCTCCGCTGGCGCGAGCCCGCGGCGGCGGCGGCGGCCATGGGCGGCGCGCTCTGGCTCGCCTCGTTCGGCGGCTGGTTCTTCGTTCCGCTGGGCCTGACGGCCTTTGCCGCGGCGGCGGGCTGGGGCGTGATCGCGCTGCGCCGGGTGCGGTTCGGACAGTCCGCCGACGGGCCCGGCGTCGTGGAACTCGACGAGGGCCAGATCGGCTATCTCGGCCCCGATGAGGGCGGCTTCGTTGCCGTCGAAGACCTCGAGGAGCTGCGCCTCGTCACGGTCCGCGGCCAGCGGCACTGGCGGCTCCGCCAGTCGGACGGCCGGATCCTCGTCATCCCGGTGGGGGCCGAGGGAGCCGAGCGCCTGTTCGACGTCTTCGCCACGCTGCCGGGGCTCGAGATGGGAAGGCTGCTTGCAGCCCTGCGCGGGCCGGCCGCCGAAGCGCCCGCCGCAGGCAACGTCATCAGCCTTTCGTCGCAAGCGCCGATGATGGGGCAGGTGATCTGGCGCAGGCCCGCCCGCGCGGTCTTGACTTGACTGCGGCGAAGCGACAGGTCTTGCGTCCCGAATGAACGATCGGAGCGCGTGCATGTCCATTCCCCAGTCCGGCGGCGGGCCGATCGAAAGCTTCGACCAGCTGGCAGCCTATATGGAGGCGGGATGCAAGCCCGCCCGGGACTGGCGCATCGGGACCGAGCACGAGAAATTCGGCTATCTCACATCCAGCCTCGGACCGCTGCCCTACGACGGGCCTGCCTCGATCCGGGCGGTTCTCGAAGGCCTCCGCGACCGTTTCGGCTGGACGCCGGTGATGGAGAAGGAGGCGATCATCGGCCTCTCGCGGGACGGCGCCAACATCTCCCTCGAGCCGGGTGGGCAGCTCGAACTGTCGGGCGCGCCACTCGAGACGGTGCATCAGACGAAGGCCGAGCTCGAGGATCACCTGCGCGAGGTGGAGGAGGTGGCCGGGCCGATGGGGGTGCGTTTCCTCGGCGTGGGAGCGGCGCCGATCTGGACCCACGAGGACATGCCGGTGATGCCGAAGGGCCGCTACCGGCTGATGACCGACTACATGCGCCGGGTCGGCACCCATGGCACGCAGATGATGTACCGCACCTGCACCGTGCAGGTGAATCTCGACTTCGCCTCCGAAGCGGACATGGTGAAGAAGTTGCGCGTGGCGCTGGCGCTGCAGCCGGTGGCGACGGCGCTCTTCGCCTCGTCGCCCTTCTTCGATGGCCGGGTGAACGGACACAAGAGCTGGCGGTCGCGCATCTGGCGCAGCCTCGACGCCGCGCGGACGGGCATGCTTCCCTTCGTCTTCGAGGAGGGGATGGGCTTCCAGCGCTATGTGGACTGGGTGCTCGATGTTCCGATGTATTTCGTCTATCGCGACGGGGTCTACATCGATGCGCTCGGGCAGTCCTTCCGTGATTTCCTGAAGGGCGAACTGCCGGCTCTGCCGGGCGAGAAACCAACGCTCTCGGACTGGGCCGACCACATGACGACCGTCTTCCCCGAGGCGCGCGTCAAGCGATACATCGAGATGCGCGGCGCGGATGCGGGCCCGCTGCCGCATCTCGTGGCGCTGCCGGCGTTCTGGGTCGGGCTGATGTACGACAGCTCGGCGCTCGATGCCGCCTGGGATCTGGCCAAAGACTGGAGCGCGGAAACGCGGGAAGGGCTACGCGTGGCAGCCTCGGTCGATGGGCTTCAGGCCGAGGTCGGGGGCGTGCGCCTTCTCGACGTCGCGCGCGAGGCGCTCCGTCTCTCGCAGGGCGGGCTCCGCGCAAGGGCCATGTCCGGCGAGGGCGCCGAGGACGAGGCAGCCCATCTCGACGTGCTGGCGGAGAGCGTGGAGGCGGGCCGGGTGGTCGCGGACGACCTGCTCCTGCGCTATCACGGCGAGTGGGAGGGCGACCTGCGGCGGATCTACCCCGAGATGAGCTACTGAGGAATGACCTCTGGTCGCCGATGAGGGATCGGCACCGGGCGGGCCGGCTCGGGGGGCATCGAGCCCCCGCTCGCCGGCGCTGCCGCGGAACCGGGCCGTCGTGGCGCCCAAGGTCGCGTGCGGATGCGCGACGGAGTCGGGCGCCGCCTACTTCCGGCCTATCCTCGGCTCGGCCCCGGCAAGGATCCGGCGGATGTTCGCCTCATGCCGGATGAAGATCAGCGCCGCGAGCACCAGTCCGAGCGCTGCCATCTGGCCGTAGCCGAGGAGCAGCATCCAGACCACGCCGCTCGCTGCCGAGACCAGCGCGGAGAGCGATGAGATCCGGCTGACGAGGGCTGTCGCGAGCCATGTGAGGCAGCAGGCGATGCCCACGGGCCAGGCGAGCGCCAAGAGCGTGCCGAGGAAGGTCGCAACACCCTTGCCGCCGCGGAAGCCGAGCCAGACCGGGAAGAGGTGCCCCAGAAACGAGGTGAAGGCCGCGAGTTGTGCCGCATCCTCGCCGACGGCCGCGCGGGCGATCAGCACGGCGATGGCGCCCTTCCCCGAATCGAGGAGCAGCGTCGCGAGCGCCGCGGGCTTGTTGCCGGTGCGGAGCACGTTGGTGGCGCCGATGTTGCCCGAGCCGATCTTGCGCAGGTCGCCCAGCCCCAGCGCGCGGGTGATGACGATGCCGAACGGGATAGAGCCAAGAAGGTAGCCCAGCACCCCCGTCAGGATCAGCGCCCAAAGGCCGCTCTCGATGGCCGGCATGTCATTCACTCCCGCTCTGCTGGTCCCGGGCGCCGGGACGGATGTGGTCCATTGTGGTCCGGCCGAGGCCCCGGCGCGAAGAGGGCGTGCCGCCGCAGGCTTGGTCACGAAGCGGGCCGGCCGCAGGCCTGTGTTCCGAAGATGGCCTGCTGCTGCAGGCCGGGCCTCGAGGATCGCCTGCCGTTCGCGAAGCGCGAATGACAGGCCCGTCCCTACCTCATTCGCCTGCGGCGTAGACCCGGCGGCCGCCGACGTAGGTCGCGAGCACCCGCCCCTCCATCCGCTGCCCGTCGAAGGGCGTGTTCTTCGACTTCGAGCGCAGGGTGAAGCGGTCGAGCACGAAGGGCGCGTCGGGGTCGAAGAGCACGAGGTCGGCGGGCGCGCCCTCGGAGAGCCGCCCCTGCGGCAGGCCGAGGCGCTTGGCGGGGTTGAGTGCCATGGCCCGGAAAAGCTGCGGCAGGGTCAGGAGGCCCGCATGGTGCAGCCGGAGGGCTGCGGGCAGGAAGGTCTCGAGCGCGACGGCGCCCCAGGCGGCCTCCTCGAAGGGCAGGCGCTTCGACTCCTCGTCCTGCGGCGTGTGCATCGAGGAGATGATGTCGATCAGCCCCGACCCCACCGCTTCGACCATCGCCAGCCGGTCTTCTTCCGAGCGCAGCGGCGGCTTCAGCTTGAAGAAGGTGCGGTAATCGCCGACGTCGAATTCGTTCAGCGTCAGGTGGTGGATGCCCACCCCCGCCGTCACGTCGAGCCCGTTGGCCTTGGCCCGTTCCAGCGCGGGCAGGGTGCGGGCGGTCGTGACCTGGTCGGCGTGGTAGCGCACGCCCGACATCTCGACCAGCGCCATGTCTCGGTCGAAGCCCATGCGCTCGGCCATCGGATGAACGGCCGGGATGCCGCGCAGGCTCGCGAACTTGCCGTTGGTGGCCGAGGCGCCCGCCGAAAGGCCCGGATCCTGCGGATGGCCGATCACGAGGGCGCCGAGGCTGCGGGCATAGGTCATGCAGCGGGCGGCGACCTTGGTGGTCTCGATCACATGATCGCAGTCGGAGAAGGCCACGGCGCCGGTGTCGAGCAGGAAGCCGAGCTCCACCATCTCGCGCCCCTCGCGGCCCTTGGTCAGCGCCGCCATGTGGCGGATGCGGACGGGGCTCGCCTCGGCGGCGCGGCGGGTGACGAATTCCAGCACCTCGGGCGTGTCGATGGCGGGCATCGTGTCGGGGCGCGCGATGATCGTGGTGACACCGCCCGCGGCCGCGGCGAGGCCCGCCGAGCGGAAGCTCTCGCGGTGGCGTTCGCCGGGCTCGCCCACCTTCACGCCGAGATCGACGATGCCGGGGGCGAGGCACTTGCCGCCGCAGTCGATCACCTCGGCGCCGGGCGGCGGCTCGAGCGCGCCCACGGCGGCGATGAGGCCGCCCTCGATCAGCAGGTCGCCCTCGGTCTCGGTGCCGGCCTCGGGGTCGATCAGGCGGGCGTTGGTGAGAAGGAGGCTCATGCCATCACTCCCACGGCCGCGCGGCCCCGTTCGGCGCGCAGGTTCCGCGCCAGAAGATCCATGCAGGCCATGCGCACCGCCACCCCCATCTCGACCTGATCCTGAATCACCGAGCGGTTGATGTCGTCGGCGAGCGTGCCGTCGATCTCGACGCCGCGGTTCATCGGGCCCGGATGCATGACGATCGCATCCTCCTTCGCGAAGGCGAGCTTCTCGGCATCGAGCCCGAACCGGTGGTAATATTCGCGCTCGGAGGGGATGAAGGCCCCGTCCATCCGCTCTTTCTGGAGGCGCAGCATCATCACCACGTCGGCCCCCTCGAGGCCCGCCTTCATGTCGTCGTAAAGCTCGCAGCCGAACTCGCCCACCCCCGGCGGCATCAGCGTGGGCGGCGCGATCAGGCGCACGCGGTTCTCCATCTTGCCGAGCAGGATCAGGTTCGAGCGCGCCACCCGGCTATGGGCGATGTCGCCACAGATGGCGACGGTCAGGCGCTGGATGCGGCCCTTGGCGCGGCGGATGGTGAGCGCGTCGAGAAGCGCCTGGGTCGGATGCTCGTGCCGTCCGTCGCCCGCATTGAGGACGGCGCAATTCACCTTGGAGGCCAAGAGGTTGACGGCGCCCGAAGCCGGGTGGCGCACCACCAGAAGGTCGGGGTGCATCGCATTCAGCGTCATGGCGGTGTCGAGGAGCGTCTCGCCCTTCTTCACCGAGCTCTGTGCCACCGCCATGTTCATCACATCCGCGCCGAGCCGCTTGCCCGCGAGCTCGAAGCTCGACTGGGTGCGGGTCGAATTCTCGAAGAACATGTTGATCTGGGTCATCCCCGCCAGCGCGTCCGACTGCTTCATCGTGCGGCGGTTGAGGTCCACATAGCTGTCGGCGAGGTCGAGGACGGAGCGGATCTCGTCGGGGGCCAGATGCTCGATGCCGAGCAGGTGGCGGGCGCGGAAGGTCATGGGCAACTCCCTCGAGGACCGGGCTGCGGCGCTTATAGGAAGGCGGGCCCCGCGGGGCAAGGCGGTTGCCGGGAGGCGGGCCGCGGCCTAGGGTCTGCGCGCGAGTCGGAGGGGCGATGGACGGGCTGGACTGGAACGCAGCGCTGGCGGCACTGGCCTGGCAGGTGGATCTCGGCGCGACCGAGGCGATCCTCGATGCGCCGGTGAACCGCTACGAGCTGGGCGACGTGCAGCCGGTGCCGAAGGCTGCCGCTGCCGCGATGGCGGCGACGGCCGCGCTCGATCCGGTTGCGGCGGCCGATCCGGTGGAGGAGGCGCGGCGCGCGGCCGCGGCCGCGCGGAGCCTCGAGGCGCTGCGGGGGGCGATGGCGGCCTACGACCATTGCGACCTGAAGCGGGGCGCGCGGAATACGGTCTTCTGCGACGGTAGCCCGGCCGCGCGGATCATGCTGATCGGCGAGGCGCCGGGGCGTGAGGAGGATGCGGCGGGCCGCCCCTTCGTCGGGCGGGCGGGGCAGCTTCTCGACCGGATGTTCGCGGCCATCGGCATCGCCCGCACCAGCCCCGACCCCGAGACCGCGCTCTATATCACCAATGTGATGCCCTGGCGGCCGCCGCAGAATCGTGACCCCTCCGCCGAGGAAGTGGCGATGATGAAGCCTTTCCTCGAGCGGCATGTGGAACTGGCCGCGCCCGATCTGATCGTGGTGATGGGGAACACGGCCTGTTCGGCAGTGCTGGGGCGGACCGGGATCACCCGGCTCCGTGGCCGCTGGGCCGAGGCCTGGGGGCGGCCGGTGCTGCCGATGTGCCACCCGGCTTACCTGTTGCGCAATCCCGAGGCCAAGCGCGAGGCCTGGGCGGATCTTCTGGAGGTGAAGGCCCGGCTGGGGCGCTGACCGGGGTTCGCGGACGGCGGCCGTGGGCGAGGCGTGGCCGGATCAGAGGATCGCGCTCAAGCCCGCGTGCGAACTCAGGCACCGGCGCGGCGGGGTCAGGTGCGGGCGAATGGCGCTCTGCGGATTGCCTGCTAGGGCGTCCGGGAGTTGGCGGCAGAAGCGAGGCTTCGGCCGGTGCGGCAGTGCCGGCGCCGGGGACGCCGCGTCGGGGGCATCGAGCCCCCGCCCCGGCGGCCGCAGTCGCGGCGGCCGCACCTCAGGGGGCCGGACAGCCGCGGATCTCGACCGCGCGGCGATCTCCCAGCACGGTGACCGTCAGCGCCGAACGATCGAGCGCGAAGGGCGCTCCGCCCGGTCCCACCATGTCCGAAACCGCAGTCAGGCGCGCGCCCTGCCGGGAGGTCACGGCCTCCGAGGTCCAGATCGCGGGCGTTCCGGGCTCCAGCACGACAACCTCGGAGCCGCCCGTCTCGGGCAGGTCCAGTTCCGCCGTGAGGCGCAGGCCATCGTCGATCGGCTCGACCCGGCATGCCACGCGACCGACGCCCGCCTCATGCCCCGTCTCCGGGCGCGAGCGCAGCGCCTCGACGATGGAGGCGTCGGGTCCGCCGCCGGGGGCAAGCTGCGCGTCGAGGTCGAATTCTGCCGGCACGCAGATGTCCCGACAGACGCCGAGGTCCACCCGCGCGCGAAGCCGGATCGGCCGGGAGGCGTCGCGGGCCACGATCTCGAAGGGCAGCACGACCTCGCCGCGGTAGCCGATCGTCTGCATCCCGTTCAGGGTGAAGACATGCGGCACGGGCCAGTGCATCCGGACCGACACCATGTTCTCCGACCCGCTCCAGTCGAACTCGGGCGGGATGCCGGCCTCGCCCGGGCTGCGCCAGTAGGTCTTCCACTCGGGTGCGAGTCGCAGGCGGACGGCCGCGATGTGTCGCCCGCCCTCGCGCCAGCCGGGCAGCAGTTCGGCCGTCAGTATCTGGTCGGGCGGGGTCGCGGAAGCCGGCAAGGCCGCCAGGGAGAGGCACGAGGCGATGAACATTCGGATCAGCATGGGTCGCACAATTCAGCAGCAATGCCCGGATGGAAAGTCACAATCCGGCGAAGGTCGCCATGATCGCGCGCCTGTGCTCACGCGCCCCCCTTGAGCCGGTGCCCCTGTCGCCCCATAGTCTGGGAAAGGGACACGCGCATGGATCTCTCTGGAAGCCTGCTCATCGCCATGCCCAGCATGGCCGACCCTCGGTTCGAGCGCAGCCTCGTTCTGATCTGCGCCCATTCATCGGATGGCGCGATGGGTCTCGTCGTCAACAAGCCCGTCAACGACCTCAGCTTTGCGGGGATGCTCGAGCAGCTGAACATTCCGCTGGCCCGGAACGGTCGCGACATCCGCGTGCATCTCGGCGGACCGATGGAACGCGGCCGGGGATTCGTGCTGCATACGCCCGACTACATGAGCGTGGGCGCGACGATGCTCGTCTCGGGCAAGTTCGGCATGACGGCGACGGTCGACATCCTCGAGGCGCTGGCGCGGGGTCAGGGACCGAGTTCGGCGATCATGGCGCTCGGCTATTCGGGCTGGGGTCCGGGCCAGCTCGAAGCCGAGGTGCAGCGCAACGACTGGCTCACGGCCGAGGCGCCGTCGGATCTGGTGTTCTCGGACGACGATCCGGGCAAGTGGACCAGCATGCTGCGCCACATGGGAATCGATCCGCTGACGCTTTCGCCGACCGCCGGTCACGCCTGAGGGCCCGTTGGGCTCGACGTCCCTTCACGGTTGGCGCGGGCTCCGCCGGCTGCACGGCGGCTTTTTCCTGCCTGGACCTTTATCCCTGCAGGTCGTGCGAGGCCTCGGCACTGGCGACCGGGCGCTCACTCCCCGGCCGGCAACCAGACCGTCTTGACCTCGACCGCCGCGGTCAGGAAGGCGCGGGTGTCGGCGGCTGCCCAGCTTTCGGTCAGGCCACGGCCGCTCCAGACCCGCTTGAGGTTCGCAGCCGACCCGCGCTCCACCTCGGCAAGCCGCCCGGCGCCGCCGGAAAAGCACCAGACAGCATCGAGGTCCATGTGGCCTGCCAGAGGTGCTGCGAGCTCGGCATGCGAACCGGTCACGATGTTGACCACGCCTGCCGGCAGGTCCGACGTCTCCAGCACCTGTGCGAAATCGGTGGCGGCGAGCGGGAAGGGTTCGGACGGGAGGGCGACGACGGTATTGCCCATCGCAATGGCGGAGCCTACCAGCGAGACGAAGCCCAGAAGCGGCGCCTCGTCGGGGCAGAGGATGCCGATCGTGCCCACCGGCTCGTTCAGCGCGACGACCAGCCCCTCGAGCGGCACGGGCTTCACGCGTCCTTCGATCTTGTCGGCCCGGGCGGCGCAGTCGAAGAGCCGGCGGATTGCGGCCTCGACCTCGGCCTCGCCCGCCTCGCCGGTCAGGTCGCGCAGGCGCCCCGCGAGTTCGGCGGCCCGGGCCGAGAGGTTCTCGGCGATGTAGTAGAGCACCTGCGCCCGATTGTGGGCCGAGGTCGCGGCCCAGCCCTTCGCGGCGCGGGCCGCCTCGACGGCGTTGCGGATGTCCTTGCGGTTGCCCTGCGGCGCGTGGCCGAGCAGCCGTCCCCTGGACGACCAGACCGCGCGCGAGCCGCCACCATCCGGGCGCTGCTGCTTGCCGCCGATGAAGAGCTTGGCGGTCCGGTCGATGCCCTCGATCCCGGGCCGCTTCGGCTCGGCCATCGCCGCCACGGTGCGAAGCTTCAAGGGCTTTGCGGCCGGCTTCAGCCACTCGGCGAACCCCTCGCGCCCGCCCTCGCGGCCGAAGCCGCTTTCCCGCAGGCCGCCGAAGCCCGCCGCAGCGTCGAAGAGATTGGTCGCGTTCACCCAGACGACGCCCGCCTTCAGCTTCGGAGCGATGCCGAGCGCGAGGTTCACGTTCTCGGTCCAGAGGGTCGCGGCCAGTCCGTAGCGGCTGTTGTTGGCAATCTCCACCGCCTCGGCCGGCGTGCGGAATGTCGTCGAGACGAGGACCGGCCCGAAGATCTCCTCGTGCATCAGCGGCGAGGAGGCGGAGAGACCGGTGATGAGCGTCGGCGCGCAGAAGCAGCCCTCGGGCGCGGCCCCGGCGACGAAGGTCTCGCCCTCCGCCGAGGCGACGAGGCCCCGGATGCGCTCGAGCTGGATGCGGTCCACGATGGCGCCCACGTCGGTGCACTTGTCCATCGGGTCGCCCACGCGGAGCCGCTCCATCCGCCGGCGGAGGCGGTCGTGGAACCGGTCGGCGATGCTCTCCTGCACCAGAAGGCGCGAGCCTGCGCAGCAGACCTGGCCCTGGTTGAAGAAGATCCCGTCCACCAGCCCCTCGACGGCGGAGTCGAGATCGGCGTCGTCGAAGACGAGGAAGGGCGACTTGCCGCCGAGTTCGAGCGTCAGGCCTTTGCCCGAGCCTGCCGTCGTTTCGCGGATGCGGCGCCCGACCTCGGTTGATCCGGTAAAGGCCACCTTTGCCACGCCCGGGTGGGCTGCCAGCGCGGCCCCCGTTGCCCCGTCGCCCGTGACCACGTTCAGGACGCCGGGCGGCAGTCCCGCCTCTCGCGAAAGCTCGGCGAAGAGGAGCGCGGTGAGGGGCGTCTGCTCGGCGGGCTTCAGGACCACCGCGCAGCCCGCGGCCAGCGCGGGCGCAACCTTCCAGGCGAGCATCAGGAGCGGGAAGTTCCACGGGATCACTGCCGCGCCCACGCCCACGGGCTCCATCCCCGGATTTTCGGCCTCGAGGATCTGCGCAAGGCCGGCGTGGTAATAGAAGTGCCGGGCAACGAGGGGCACATCCACATCGCTGCTCTCGCGGATCGGCTTGCCGTTGTCCAGCGTCTCGAGCACGGCCAGCAGGCGCGCGTGCTTCTGGACGAGACGCGCGAGGGCATAGAGAACGCGCGCCCGCTCATGCCCCGAACGCCGCGCCCAACCAGCCTGCGCGCGGGAAGCAGAGCGGACGGCTGCGTCCACGTCCGCCTCGGTTCCCTGCGTGACGCGGGCGAGAAGGGTGCCGGTTGCCGGATTTTCGGTGGCGAAGGTCTGGCCGGGTTTGGCGAAGGCGCCGTCGATCCAGGGGCCGAAGACCGCGCTGTGGCGCTCGATCCAGGCCAGCGCCTCGGCGGGGCTTTCGGGAGAGGGCCCGTAGCTCATGGCGTCGAAGATGTCGCGGACGGTCATGCTCTCACCCCATCGGATGGCGGTTGGCGGCGCTGTAGCGGCCGGTGACGTGATGTTCGAGTTGACGCTCGATGTCGCCCAGCAGCGACGAGGCTCCGAAGCGGAAGAGGTCGGGCTGCAGCCAGGGATGGCCCAGCTCCTCCTTCATCATCGCGAGGTAGGTGAGCGCGTCCTTCGCCTTCGAGATGCCGCCCGCGGGCTTGTAGCCAATGCGGAAGCCCGTCCGCTCCTCGTAGTCGCGGATGGCGCGGATCATGGTGAGCGAGACGGGCAGCGTCGCGTTCACGGCCTCCTTGCCGGTCGAGGTCTTGATGAAGTCGGCGCCGCCCATCATGCAGACAAAGCTGGCGCGGGCCACGTTCCTGAGCGTGCCGAGTTCGCCGGTGGCGAGGATGGCCTTCACGTGTGCGCCACCCGCGGCCTGACGCATCTCGCGCATCTCGTCGTAGAGAGCCTGCCAGTTGCCGGTCAGGACATGGCGTCGCGAGATCACGATGTCGATCTCCTGCGCACCGGCGGCGACGCTTTCGCCGATCTCGGCAATGCGGAGGCGGTAGGGCGAGAGGCCGGCGGGAAAGCCGGTCGAGACGGCGGCCACCGGGATGCCACTGCCGTCCAGCGCCCGGACGGCGGTCTCGACCATGTCGTGATAGACGCAGACGGCGCCGGTGGTCAGCCCCTCCATCCCGAGGGCTTCCAGCAGATCGGGCCGGACCGGCTGGCGGGCCTTGGCGCAGAGGCGACGAACCCGCTCGGGCGTGTCATCCCCTGCGAGCGTGGTGAGGTCGATCAGGCTCACGGCCTTGCAGAGCCAGGCGGCCTGATGGTCCTTCTTCAGGCTGCGCCGGGCGGGCAGGCTCGCCGCGCGGCGCCGGATCGCGGGGGTGTTGGCCTGGGCGGAGGCCACCCAGTCGAGATCGAGCTCCATGCCCGGATTGCGCGGGTGGGCCAGCTGTGGCAGTTGCGCCACCGCGCTGCGGGTGAGGTCTGTCTGCACGGGTGCCTCCTCCGGTTCGGCAGCGGCATGGCGTCCGGGGCCACCGCTCGGCTGCAGCGTGGCACGAGGCCGGACCGGACCGCAAGGGAGCCGGGCGCTGACGCGCCGTCAGGATCTCGGGGTCTCGGCGGAGGATCGCGGGCCGGAAGAAGGAAGACGGCTGCGCCGCCGGACAGCGGGGTCCGGCGGCGCAGCCGTCTTGCGCAGGAAAAGGTGCCGCGGAAGGGCGGGGACGAGGGATCCGCGTCCCGAAGGACGCGGAAGACGGTCTCAGAAGTGGTGCGCGTTGATGACCAGATGGGCCGCGATGGAGGCAAGGTAGCCGAGGGCGATGGCCCAGGTCCACTTGAGGTGCGCCATGAAGGTATAGGCGCCCTTCGCCTGACCCATCAGCGCCACGCCGGCGGCCGAGCCGATCGAGAGCATCGAGCCGCCCACGCCGCAGGTCAGCGTGATCAGTAGCCACTCACCGTGCGACATCGCCGGATCCATCGTCAGCACCGCGAACATGAGCGGGATATTGTCCACAATGGCCGAGAGTGCGCCGATGATGACGTTGGCCGATGTTGCGCCGAGGTCGGTGTAGAGAAGCTGCGAGGCGAGCGTCAGATAGCCCAGCACGCCAAGCCCGCCGACGGCGAAGATGATGCCGAAGAAGAACAGGAGCGTGTCCCACTCGACCCGCTGGATCTGGTGGAAGCTCTCGAGCACCATGTCGTCGTCGCGGCGCCGCGTCCCCTTCTGCTTGAGGATGTAGGACCAGATCTGCAGATAGCCGAGGCCCAGCATCATCCCCAGCGCGGGCGGCAGGTGGAGGAAGTTCTTGAAGCTCACCGCGGTCGCGATCGTCAGGCCGAAGAGGATGGCGACGCCGAGGGCCCCGGGCTTGGCACGGACCCGCTCGGACTGCGGCTCGGGCGAGCCCTTCGGGACGGCGAAGAACATGATCGCCGCGGGAACCAGCCAGTTCAGGAGCGAGGGGAAGAAGATCGCGAAGAACTCGAAGAACTCGAGCTTGCCCTTCTGCCAGACCATCAGGGTGGTGATGTCGCCGAAGGGCGTGAAGGCCCCGCCGGCGTTGGCCGCGACCACGATCGAGATGCAGCCGATGGTCACGAAGCGCGGCGAATGGGATCCCAGTGCCATGACGACCGTGCCCATCACCAGCGCCGTGGTGAGGTTGTCGAGGATGCCCGAGAGGACGAAGGCCAGCACGCCGGTCAGGCAGAAGAGGCTTCGGTAGCTCAGACCGAGGTTCACGAGCTTCGCCCGCAGGACCTCGAAGCCGCGCCGCTCCTCGAGCGTGTTGACGTAGGTGATCGCCACGAGGAGGAACAGGAAGAGCTCGCCGTATTCCTCGATGATATGGGCGGAAAGCTCGTAGGTCTCCTCGCCGTGGCCGGCCATCGCATAGGCGATGCCGATGAGCAGCCAGATGAGGCCCGCCGCCAGCATCACGGGCTTGGACTTCCGCATGTGGGTGGCTTCCTCGAAGACGACGAGGATGTAGGCAATCACGAAGATGACGAGGGACAGCACCCCCGCCCAGTGAGACGTCAGGTCGAGCATTGGAGGGAGCACCTTTCCGCGACACGCAAGCTTCGCTCCACAAGCACGCGGCCCGCCTCCGGTCAAGCGGAGTGAGAGACAGGCCTCCGCCTGTATGCGCCCGATGCATGCTTAAGTTGCACTCCGAGCGGGCGCGGCGCTCAATCTCCCGGCAGTTTGGGCTCCGGCCCCTTGAAGGTCGGGTCGAAGGTGGCCCAGTCGCGCCGGGTGCCGGTGTCGGGCAGCGCCTCGCGCGGGATCGACTGGTGCATGTGGATCTTGCCCAGGAAGAGCGCGGTGATCGGCGCCGTGACGAAGAGGAAGGCCGCGACCAGCAGTTCCTGCCAGGTCAGCATGTTCTGGTAGTGATAGAGGTCGATCACCGAGGCCACGAGCGCTGCGCCGACACCCACCGTCGTAGCCTTGGTCGGCGCGTGCAGGCGCTGCACCGCGTCGCGCAGGCGCACGAGGCCGAAGCTGCCGATCAGGCCGAAGGTGCCGCCGATGACGAGCAGCGCGGAAATCATGATCTCGAAGGCGGTTTCCATGGGGATCACTCGATGATGTTGCCGCGCAGGACGAATTTGGCATAGGCCACGGTCGAGACGAACCCCGTCATGGCGAAGAGGAGCGCCGCCTCGAACGTCATCGTGGCGCCGCCGCGGATGCCGTAGAGCACGACAAGCGCGATCATGTTGATCACCATCGTGTCGAGCGCGAGGATGCGGTCCGCGATGGACGGGCCCTGCAGCAGGCGCACGAGGTTGAAGAGCAGCGCGAGGCCGAAACAGCCGAGCGCATAGGTCAGGGCGAGCGAGATCATGCGAAGATCCTCTTCAATCGGGCCTCGTAGCGGGTCTTGATCTCCTTGCGCACCGCGTCCGGATCGGGCGCATGCAGGCAGTGGACGAGCAGCACGCGACCGCAGGCGGAGACGTCGGCGACCAGCGTGCCGGGGGTGAGCGTGATCGTGCCGGCAAGCAGGGAAATCGCCTCGGGCGAGGTCAGTTCGATCGGGACGGCAATCCACGCCGAGCGGATGCTCTCGGCGCGGTAGAACAGCACGATCTTCGCGACCGCCACATTGGCCTGGATGATGTCCCAGATCACCAGCAGCACGTATCCCGCCAGCCGGAGGGGGCTCTTGATCGTTGTCTGGCCCGGCCAGTAGGGCGCGACGAGCAGCGGTATCACGATGCCAAGGATGACCGCGAAGACGAAGCTGCCGAGCGCCAGCTTGTTCACGAGGAGCATCCAGGCGACGATCAGCGTGATGGTCAGCCACGGGTGCGGAAAGAGCCTTCGGATCATAGCGGTTGCTCCGTCAGGCGGTTGGAGGCGATGTAGGGGGTGCGCTCGGCGAGTTCCGCAGCGACGGATCCGAGGCTTTCCGCGACGGGCCCCGCGGCCAGCACGAGGGCCACGAGCCCCGCGACAAGGCCGCCTATCGCCACGAAGGCCAGCGGTTCAGGGTGGTGAGGCTCATGCTCGGTGAGCGTCTCGTGCGACTTCCAGAACAGCAGGCTGCCCGCGCGTGCGAAACCGACGATCATCACGAGAGAGGTGACGAGGATCGTGCCCCAGATCGCCACCATGCCGGGTCCGCGCATCGCGTCGAGGATCTGAAGCTTGCCGAGGAAGCCCGAGAGCGGCGGCATCCCGGCCAGCGCGATGGCGCCAAGGAAGAAGAGCGATGCCACAAGCCCCTCCTGCGCGATCGGCGGGCGCCGCTGGACAAGATCCTCGGACCCGCGCCGGGCGAGCACGAGGTCGGCCACGAGGAAGAGCACCGCCGTGGCGAGGGTGGAGTGGACGAGGTAGAAGAGCGCCGCCGCCATTGTCTCGGGCTGGAAGCCTGAGATGGCGGTGAAGAGCGTGCCCATCGAGGCGATGGCTGCGAAGGCCACGAGACGGCCGAGGCTCGCCGCGCCCAGCACGCCGAAGGCCCCGATCACCAGCGTCACGAGCGCGGCAGGCAGCAGGATCTCGGCGAAGAAGCTGCCGGTGGCAGGCGTCTGCGGCGGGAAGACGAGGCTGAAGACCCGGATCACCGCATAGGCGCCGACCTTGGTCATGACGGCAAAGAGGGCGGCCACGGGTCCCGGCGCCGAGGCATAGGTGGCCGGCAGCCAGAACTGGAACGGCACCAGCGCGCCCTTGATGGCGAAGACGATCAGCAGCAGCACGCCGGCGATGCGCAGGATCGCGGCCTCGCCCTCGGGCAGCGTCTCGACCCGCAGGGCGAGGTCGGCCAGGTTGAGCGTACCGGCAACCGAGTAGATCGTGGCCAGCGCGAAGAGGAAGAGGGTCGAGCCGACGAGGTTGTAGGCCACGTATTGCACGCCGGAGCGCAGGCGGACGCGACCCCCGCCGTGGATCATCAGCCCGTAGCTTGCGATCAGCAGCACCTCGAAGAAGACGAAGAGGTTGAACGCGTCGCCGGTGAGGAAGGCGCCGCAGATCCCCATGAGCTGGAACTGGAAGAGTGCGTGGAAGTGCTGGCCTCGCCGGTCCCAGCCGGTGCCGATGGCGTAGAGCTGCACCATCAGCGCGAGGAAGGCCGTGAGCGCGACCATGATCGCCGCCAGACGGTCGAGCACCAGAACGATGCCGAAAGGCGCGGGCCAGTTGCCGAGGAAATAGGCCTCGGGCGGGTTGTTCGCCGCTGTGGCCATCAGGATGGCCGCCACGCCGCAGAGCGCGACGGTCCCGGCAAGCGAGAAGACGCGCTGCAGCAGGAGATCGTGGCGCATGAGCAGCACGATCAATGGCGCGAGCATGGCCGGCAGGACGACGGGCGCGATGATCCAGTGGTTCATCGGCCGGCCTCGTCGTCGCTGTCCATGCGGTCCGTTCCGGCCTCGAGGAAGGCGCCGAGCGCCACCATCACGATGACGGCGGTCATCCCGAAGGAGATCACGATGGCGGTCAGCACAAGTGCCTGCGTCAGCGGGTCGGTATAGGCGGTCGCGTTCTTCGACAGGACGGGAGGCAGTCCGACCGCGAGCCGGCCGGAGGCGAAGATGAAGACGTTCACGGCGTAGCTCAGCAGGGCGAGGCCCACGATGACGGGAAAGGTCCGAAGGCGCAGGATCAGGTAAACCCCGGCTGCGGTCAGCGTCCCCACGGCGGATGCGACGAGGATTTCCATCAGCGGTCTCCGTACCCGTCGCGCGGCAGGTCGATGTCATAGGGCGCTGTCGAGACCTCCTCGCCCGCCCGCACGGCAATCCGCGAGATCGAGGCGAGGGCGAGCAGCACCGCCCCCAGGACGGCAAGGAAGACGCCCGTATCGAAGATCATGGCGGTGGCCAGTTCGAACTCCTCGAGTGGCGGAAGATGGACATAGCCATAGTCCGAGGTCAGGAAGGGCCGCGCGGCGAACCATGCCCCGACCCCGCTCGCGGCGGCGACCAGAACCCCTGCCGCGATCAGCGTGTGGTATTCGAACCGCTTCCGCGCGGCTGTCCATCCATAGCCTGACGCCATGTACTGCATCAGCGCGGCAATCGCCACGACGAGGCCCGCGATGAAGCCGCCGCCCGGCAGGTTGTGGCCGCGCAGGAAGATGTAGATGCCGACCACCAGCGCCACCGGCAGCATCATCCGTGTGGCAACGACCAGCATCAGCGGGTGGCGGTCGCCGGCGTGGCGATGCTCCTGCGCCCAGGTCAGCAGGCGGTTGTTGGCTGGTCCCGGCCGCAGGATCGTCTCGGTCACGGCGAAGATCACCAGAGCGGCGATCCCCAGCACCGTGATCTCTCCGAAGGTGTCGTAGCCGCGGAAATCGACGAGGATCACGTTGACGACGTTGGTGCCGCCGCCACCGGTCTTGGCGTTCTCGAGGTGGTATCCCGCGATGCTCGGGAAGGCGAAGTCGCGCATCATCATCATGTAGATGAGCCCGCCGACGCCCAGCCCCGCCCCTGCCGAAAGAAGGGCATCGCGCAGACGGCGCGACGTCGAGTGTTCGACGGGCGTCCGCTTCGGCAGGAAGTTCAGCGCGAGCAGCAGGAGCATGACCGTCGCCACCTCGACGAGGATCTGCGTCAGCGCGAGGTCCGGCGCCGAGAGATAGGCGAAGCCCATCGAGATCACGAGCCCCAGCACGCCGAGCACCACGAGCGCGACGATCCGGTTGTGATGCACGAGGACCAGCGCACCGGTGGCGGCGATGAGCAGGAGCCAGGCCACGACCGGCACGACCTCGACCGGCGTCGGCGCCCGCAGCCCGGGGGAATGGCCGCCCGACAGGAAGGCGTAGCCTCCGGCCACGAGGATGGCGAAGGTCGCGATGGCGAAGTAGCGGCTCAGCGCGCCGTCATGCAACGAGCCGATCACGACGCGTGCGCCGGACGCCAGAGGCTCCACGATCCCGTCGAAGATCCGCTTCGCCTCGGGACGTGGCGTGGCGAGCCAGGCGCGCATCAGCGGAGCATGCAAGCCGAGCAGCACGAGGCCGCCGCCGATCGCCGCGACCGACATCCAGAGCGCCGGGGTGAGGCCGTGCCAATGATAGATGTGGGCGTGGACCGCCTCGCCGGTGGTGGCGCCTGCGGCAGCATCCACCAGCCAGCCCGCGACCGGCATGGGCGCGAGCCCGATGGCCACGACGAGCAGCGCGAGGAAGGCGGGCGCTGCCCACATGCCGAAGCCCGGATCATGGGGGTGGTGCGGGTAATCCTTGCGGACCGGCCCGAGGAACGTGTGGGCCACGAAGCGCAGTGAATAGGCCACCGAGAAGAGGGCCCCGAGGGTCGCGAAGACCGGGATCAGCCAGGCCTGTCCCGCCCAGACGGTATGGGAGGCCTCTTCGAGCATCATTTCCTTGGACAGGAACCCGTTCAGCGGCGGGATGCCCGCCATGGACAGCGTCGCGATCGTCGCGATGGTGAAAGTTACCGGCATGAGCTTGCGCAGGCCGCCGAGGCGCTTGAGGTCGCGCGTGTGCGCCTCGTGATCGACGATGCCCGCCGTCATGAAGAGGGCGGCCTTGAACGTCGCGTGGTTGATGATGTGGAAGATCGCGGCCATGGCGGCGGCCTTGGTCCCGAAGCCCAGGAGCATCGTGATGAGGCCCAGGTGCGACACGGTCGAGAAGGCGAGGAGCGCCTTCAGGTCGTCCTTGAAGAGCGCGATCTTGGCTGCGACGACCATCGTCACGAGGCCGGTGGTGGCGACGAGGTAGAACCACTCGGGCGTGCCGGCCAGCGCCGGCCACATCCGCGCCATGAGGAAGAGCCCCGCCTTCACCATGGTCGCCGAATGCAGGTAGGCCGAGACCGGCGTGGGCGCGGCCATCGCATGCGGCAGCCAGAAGTGGAACGGAAACTGCGCCGACTTGGCGAAGCATCCGATCAGGATCAGCACCAGCGCCGGCAGATACCATTCGGAGGCCTGGATCGCCTCGCGCGCCTGAAGGATCACGGTCAGGTCGTAGCTTCCCGCGATGTCGCCGAGGATCAGCATCCCCGCAATCATCGAAAGCCCGCCCATGCCGGTGACGGTCAGCGCCATCCGCGCGCCCTGACGGCCCGCGGGCAGGTGCTTCCAGTAGCCGATGAGCAGGAAGGACGAGAGCGAGGTCAGCTCCCAGAAGATCAGGAGCAGCAGGATGTTGTCCGACAGGACGATCCCAACCATCGCGCCCTGGAACAGCATGAGGTAGCTGTAGAACTGCCCCATCGAGTCCTGCCGCGAGAGATAAAAGCGGGCGTAGAGGATGATCAGCAGGCCGATGCCCAGGATCATGCCCGCGAAGAGCAGCCCGAGCCCGTCGAGAAAGAAATTCACGTTGAGACCGAGGCCGGGCATCCAGTCGATGCGGGTCTGCACGATCTCGCCGCGCAGCACGGCCGGGGCGTGAAGCCCCAGCATCAGAAGCGCGAGGGCGGTGACGCTGCCCGTGACGATGGCGCAGGCGGTGCGGCTGGATCGGATCATGAGGCCCGGAAGCAAGGCCCCGAAGAAGGGGAGGGCGGCGATCAGTGCGAGGGACATGCCGCCGCCGCCTCCATTCCTGATGCGAAACGTCGCGAGGTCATGAATTTCTTTCACATTCGGGTGGTTTTAGGCCAAATTGGTGTTCTGTTCTTCACAAGTCAACCCGAAGAGGCGCTGAAACTCAGCCTTCCGGCGTGGCGCCCCAGGCCTCGACCAGATATCGCTGCGACAGTGGGATGGCCGCCGCGCCGAGCGCACGGGCCTGAGCGCCAACCGTGCCCTCCCGGATGCGCGGCGGCTCGATGCCCGAAAGGTCGAGCCGGTGCAGCGCCTCGCGGGTGCGGCGCACGATCTCGGCGCGGATCGCGGGCGGCATCCAGCCGTCGATCATGACCGTCTCCATCTCGACCAGGGCCGAGGCCGAGAGGATGGCCGAGGCGAGGCCGGCGGCCGCTCCCTCGAGCCAGTCGGACAGGATCGGTTCGCTCACGTCCCAGCGATCGGGATCTTCCCACAGGCCAGCCGCGTTCTCGCCGGCCTTCTCCATCGCCTCGGCAAGGACCGACATCGAGGCCACGTTCAGCAGCCGCCTCATCTGCCCGTCACGCCCCGGAACCGGCATCGGCCCGACGCCCGCCGCATTGCCGGTGCGTCCCGCGAAGAGGTGGCCGTTAAGCACGAGGCCGCCCCCGATGAAATAGGCGAAGTAGAAGTAGAGGAAGTCCTTCGGCCGCTCTCCCGTGCCGAAGACGAGTTCCGCGCCGCAGGCGGCGGTGGCATCGTTGTGGACATGAACGGGCAGACCCGTCAGCGCCGCGAGCTCCGCCTGGACGTCGCGGGTGCGCCAGGCATCCATCTCGGATTGCGGGGCGCCGACATACTGGACCCAGTTCCAGAGCTGGAAGGGCATCGCGATCCCCATGCCGCCCACGCGGGACCGCTCCTCAGGCGACAGGCCCTCGGTCAGCAGGGGAAGCGCCTCGGTGGTGAAGGACACCACCTCGTCCGGGGTGGGGTAGCGGTAGAGCCTCCTCCGCGCACCGACCGGGCGGCCGAGAAAGTCGATCAGCACGAGCTCGGCCGAGCGGCGTCCGATCTTGAGCCCGAGAAAATAGGCGCCGTCGGCTGCGAGCGACATGGGAACGGACGGCTGGCCGATGCGTCCCCGGATCGGCTCGCCGCGACACAGCAGGCCGTCGCGCTCGAGTGCGCGCATGATGACCGACACCGTCTGCGCCGACAGCCCGGTCATCCGCGCGATGTCGGACTTGGCGAGCGCCCCCTCGCGCCGGACGAGCGACAGCACGAGGCGCTCGTTGTGCGCCCGCATCCCGCTCTGGTTCGATCCCCGCAGTCGCGACCCGCCCGCGGCCGGACGTTCCACCGTCTCCTGTTCCTGTCTCACCTTGTTCTCCCTGCCCGTCACGCGAGCCCCCGGACATTGGGCGCCGAGAGAGGGCACCTGTCAATATTAAATCACTATGATTTATTTATTGACGGGCTGCGGGGAATCGGTTTTCCTGAAGAGGTCGCGGCGGGAGGAACGCTTGCGCAACGCGAAACGGCGGGCGGAGAATGGCCCGCTTCTGGGAGGAGACATCGTGACGAATTTCAAGATCGCCCTCATGGGGGGTGCGGCGGCGCTCGCCCTGTCGGCTGCCCCGGCGCTCGCACAGCAGGTCAACGCCTGCCTCATCACCAAGACCGACACCAACCCGTTCTTCGTGAAGATGAAGGAGGGCGCGACCGCCAAGGCCGAGGAACTGGGGATAAACCTCAAGTCCTACGCGGGCCGCATCGACGGCGACAGCGAGAGCCAGGTGGCCGCGATCGAGACCTGCATTGCGGATGGGGCCAAGGGCATCCTCATTACGGCCTCGGACACGAAGGGGATCGTGCCGGCGGTGCAGAAGGCGCGCGACGCCGGCATCCTCGTGATCGCGCTGGACACGCCGCTCGATCCGATCGACGCGGCGGACGGCACCTTCGCCACCGACAACTTCCTCGCGGGCGAGCTGATCGGGCAATGGGCCAAGGCGCAGATGGGCGACGAGGCAGAGGATGCGCGGATCGCGCTCCTGAACCTCGACGTGTCCCAGCCTTCGGTGGACGTCCTGCGCAACCAGGGCTTCCTGCAGGGCTTCGGCGTGGAACTCGGCGACGAGAACCGCTGGGGCGACGAGGAGGATCCTCGGATCGTCGGCCAGGAGGTGACACAGGGCAACGAGGAAGGCGGCCGCCGCGCGATGGAAAGCCTGCTCGCGCAGGATCCGACCATCAACCTCGTCCACACCATCAACGAGCCGGCGGCGGCGGGCGCCTACGAGGCGCTGAAGTCCATCGGGCGTGAGGCCGACGTGCTGATCGTCTCGGTCGACGGTGGCTGCCCGGGCGTGCAGAACGTCAAGGACGGGGTGATCGGCGCGACCTCTCAGCAATATCCGCTGCAGATGGCGGCGCTGGGTGTCGAGGCGATCGCAGCTTTCGCCAAGGATGGAACCAAGCCCGCGACGACGGAAGGCAAGGATTTCACCGATACAGGCGTGGCGCTGGTGACGGACAAGCCCGCCGAGGGCGTGGAGTCCATCGACAGCACGAAGGGTGCCGAACTCTGCTGGGGCTGAGCAGCAGGGCGCGCTGACATGAGATCGGCTGGCGGTGGATGGTGCGGCATGGGCCGCGCCTGCCGTCGCCAGTCGGGCCGTCGGCACTGACCGGCGGAATACCCTGATCAAGCGGGACCGGCGGACGATGAGCCCCGGTTCCGCCACGGGCGCGCAGCATGGCTGCGGAAGGATCCGGACTGCGCCGCTCCGTGCGGATCCGGTGGGCGCGGCAGGCCGCGCGGCAAAGCGGGAGGTCATGGAATGCCAACGGAAACCCATGGGCCGCAGGGCTACGAGGCCGCGTTGAACCGCGGATCGGAGTCCGTGGCCGAGTTCGAGCAGCGCAAGTCGCCGGTTCAGCAGGCGCGTCACCTCCTGCACCAGACGCCTTCGCTGGTGCCCCTGATCGTTCTGGTCGTGTCGATCTCGATCTTCGGGGCGCTGTTGGGCCAGAAGTTCTTCTCGGCCTTCACGCTGACGCTGATCCTGCAGCAGGTGGCGATCGTGGGCATCGTCGGCGCGGCGCAGACCCTTGTCGTGCTGACGGCAGGCATCGACCTCTCGGTGGGTGCGATCATGGTGCTCTCCTCGGTCGTCATGGGGCAGTTCACCTTCCGCTACGGGATCCCGGCGCCGCTCTCGGTGCTCTGCGGCCTTGCCGTCGGCGCCGGCATCGGCTTCGTCAACGGCACGCTGGTGGCGCGGATGAAGCTTCCGCCCTTCATCGTCACGCTGGGCATGTGGCAGATCGTGCTGGCGGCGAACTTCCTCTACTCCGCGAACGAGACCATCCGCTCGCAGGACATCTCGAACGAGGCGCCCATCCTCCAGTTCTTCGGCACGACCTTCCGGGTCGGCGAAGACGAGGCCGGTCGCGGTGGCGCGGTCTTCACCTATGGCGCCGTGCTCCTGATCCTGCTGGTGCTGGTCATCGCCTATGTGCTGCGCCAGACCGCCTGGGGGCGCCATGTCTATGCGGTGGGCGACGACCCGGATGCGGCCGAACTGGCCGGCGTGCAGACCAGAAGCGTCCTCGTCACCGTCTACACGCTCTCGGGGCTGATCTGCGCCCTGGCCGGCTGGGTGATGATCGGCCGTCTCGGATCGGTCTCGCCCACGGCCGGCCAGTTCGCCAACATCGAATCGATCACCGCCGTCGTGATCGGGGGGATCAGCCTCTTCGGCGGCCGCGGCTCGGTGCTCGGCATGCTCTTCGGGGCGCTGATCGTGGGGGTGTTCTCGCTCGGGCTCAAGCTGATGGGGACGGACCCGCAGTGGACCTACCTGCTCATCGGCATCCTCATCATCGCGGCCGTGGCCGTGGACCAGTGGATCAGAAAGGCGGCTGCGTGATGGAACCGATCCTGAAGGCCCGTGGCCTCGTGAAGCGCTACGGTCGCGTGACGGCGCTGAATCACTGCGACTTCGACCTTTATCCGGGCGAGATCCTCGCGGTGATCGGCGACAACGGGGCCGGGAAGTCCTCGCTCATCAAGGCGCTCTCGGGCGCCATCCGGGTGGACGAGGGCGAAATCGAGCTCGAGGGTCGCCCGATGAGGTTCGACTCGCCGCTCGATGCGCGCGAGGCGGGGATCGAGACGGTCTACCAGAACCTCGCGCTCTCGCCCGCGCTGTCCATCGCCGACAACATGTTCCTCGGCCGCGAGATCCGGAAGCCGGGGTTCATGGGCAAGTGGTTCCGCGCCCTCGACCGGGCCGAGATGGAGCGGAGGGCGCGCGAGAAGCTGACCGAACTCGGCCTGATGACGATCCAGAACATCGGGCAGGCGGTCGAGACGCTTTCGGGCGGGCAGCGGCAGGGCGTGGCGGTGGCGCGCGCCGCGGCCTTCGGCTCGAAGGTCGTCATCATGGACGAGCCGACCGCGGCGCTGGGCGTGAAGGAGAGTCGCCGCGTGCTCGAGCTGATCCTCGACGTGAAGCGGCGGGGCCTGCCCATCGTGCTCATCAGCCACAACATGCCGCATGTGTTCGAGGTGGCCGACAGGGTGCATGTCCACAGGCTGGGCCGCAGGCTCTGCGTGATCGACCCCAAGCGCCATTCGATGTCGGACGCGGTGGCGCTGATGACGGGTGCCATGGCGCCCGAAAAGATGAACGAGTTCGCATGACACCCGAGGCGCTCGCGCAGGAGATCGGGCGGGCGGCGGACGGCAAGCGCCGTTTCATCGCGGCGCTCGCGGGGCCACCGGGGGCGGGAAAATCCACCCTCGGCGCGGCCCTGGTGCATGCGCTCGGTCGCGGCGCGCGGCTCGTGCCGATGGACGGGTTCCATTTCGACGACCGGGTGCTGGCCGCGCGCGGCCTCTCGCACCGGAAGGGCGCACCCGAGACCTTCGACGGCTGGGGTTTCCTCAACCTCATGGAGCGGCTGAAGGCAGGGGGCGAGGTCGCCATCCCCATCTTCGACCGCGAGATGGAGCTCTCCCGCGCCGCGGCCGATGTCGTCACCGACGAGGACCGCATCCTGATCGTCGAGGGCAATTACCTGCTGCTCGACGAAGATCCCTGGCGGCGGCTGCGGCCCTTCTTCGACCTGACGATGTTTCTCGACGTGCCCGAGGCGGAACTGGAACGGCGCCTGCTAGGCCGGTGGGAAGCGAGGGCCGATGGCGCGGTCTGGGTGGCCTCGAACGATCTTCCGAACGTCCGCCGCGTTCTGCACGGCTCGGTGCAGGCTGACCGGATCATCCGGTTCTAGCCCTGCGGCGTGGTCACCTTGCGCTGCCGCGCCCGTTCGAGGCCCAGCCTCCGCTCGCGCCAGATGATCAGGATCCCGGCACAGACGACGAGGCTCGCGCCGCCCAGCATGACGAGCGTCGGCATTTCGCCGAAGACGAAGAAGCCGATCAGAAGGGCGAAGATCATCGAGGCATAGTCGAAGGGCGCGATGAGCGAGGCATCGGCGAAGCGGTAGGCCGAGGTCAGCAGGATCTGCGCGACCCCGCCAAGTATGCCCGCGCTGACCAGCAGCGCCGCCTCGGTCGGCGTCGGGCGCACCCAGCCGAAGGGAAGGGTGACGAAGGACAGGAGCGTCGCCGTCAGAGAGAAATAGAAGACGATGGCCGCCGTCGCCTCGGTGCGGACGAGCTTGCGGATGAAGACCTGTGCCAGCCCCGCAAAGACCGCGCCGCCCAGCACCAGCGCAGCCCCGAAGGCCTCGCGATGGCCCATGCCCCCCGACAGCACCGTGAGGCGGGGCGAGAGCACGATCAGCACGCCCCCGAGGCCGAGGACCACGGCCGAGATCCGGAAGGCGCGCACCTCCTCGCCCAGGAACATCGCCGCGAAGATGACGGTGAGGAGGGGGGCGGCATAGCCGAGTGCGGTCACCTCGGGCAGCGGCAGGTAGGCGAGGCCGGCGAATCCCAGCCCCATGGCCATCGTGCCCACCAGTCCGCGCCAGACATGCCCCATCGGGTTCACCGCGCGCAGCCCGGTGCGCAGCTCGTGCCGCCAGGCGAGCCAGACGAGGATCACCGGCATGGCGAAGAACGAGCGGAAGAAGACCGCCTCGCCTGACGGAACCCGGTCGGAGGTCGCCTTGATGAGCGCGGACATGACGATGAAGATCAGGACGGAGGCGACCTTGAGGCCGATGCCGCGCAGCGGATGCATGGGAATCTCTCGGAATGACGCGCGGCAGAAGGATCATCCCCGCCCGTCAGGCGCAAGGGCGAAAGACTCACGCGCGCGCTCCTTTTCCGAGAGCCACACGCGGATGTCGTGCGGCCGCTTCGCCGAATGCTCCGGACGGGTTCTGCCTTGCGTTCCGGCCCTCGGTCCCACGCAATCCGCTGGACTGCCTTGCAGCCTTGGGCTTCTCTTGCACCAGCAGAGGAGGTCCCATGCGGCGCAGCCTATCCGAGTTCATCGACCAGGGCCGGGGTCTCGTCCCGGCGGATCTTGTCCTGAAGGACGGGCGGATCTTCGACCTCGTGACCGGGGAGCTCGTGCAGACCGACGTGGCCATCTGCGGCGACCGGATCGTGGGAACCTTCGGCACCTACACCGGCCATCGCGAGATCGACTGCCGGGGCCGGATCCTCGTGCCGGGCTTCATCGACACGCATCTGCATGTCGAAAGCTCGCTCGTCACGCCGTTCGAGTTCGACCGCTGCGTGACGCCGCGGGGCATCACCACCGCGATCTGCGACCCGCACGAGATCGCCAATGTCTGCGGGCTCGAGGGGATCCGCTACTTCCTCGAGGCCTCGGCCCATCTCGTGATGGACCTGCGGATGCAGCTTTCCTCCTGCGTGCCCTCGACCCACATGGAGACCGCCGGGGCTGCGCTCGAAGCCGCCGATCTTGCGCCGCTGATGGATCATCCCCGGGTGATCGGGCTGGCCGAGTTCATGAACTTCCCCGGCGTGCTGATGAAGGACGCCGGCTGCCTCGCCAAGCTCGAGGCCTTCCGTGGTCGTCACATCGACGGCCACGCGCCGCTCCTGCGGGGGAAGGACCTGAACGGCTACATCGCGGCCGGCATCCGGACCGAGCACGAGGCCACCACCGCCGAGGAAGCGCTGGAAAAACTGCGCAAGGGCATGCGGGTGCTGATCCGCGAGGGGTCGGTCTCGAAGGACCTGCACGCCCTCGCGCCGCTCCTGACCGAGCGGCATTCGCCCTATCTCTGCCTCTGCACGGACGACCGGAACCCGCTCGACATCGCCGAGCACGGGCATATCGATCACATGATCCGCACCGCCATTCACCTCGGCGCGCCGCCGCTTGCCGTCTATCGCGCGGCGAGCCTGTCTGCGGCCGAGGCCTTCGGGCTGAGAGACCGCGGCCTGATCGCTCCGGGCAAGCGCGCGGATGTCGTGGTGCTCGACTCGCTCGAGGACTGCCGTGCGGCGCTGGTGCTGGCGGGCGGCACCGTGGCGGACGAGGCGGCCTTCAAGGCCCGCGGATCGGTGGAGCCTGTTGCCCGCGCCTCGGTGAAGGTGGCGACCGTCGAGGCGTCCAGCTTCCGCTGCCCGGGCAACCGCGCCGAGACGCCGGTGATCGGCATCCTGCCCGGCAAGATCATCACCGAACACCTGACCGTCGAGATCGAGCCCGTGGACGGCGACAAGCGGCCTGACGCATCGCGCGACCTCGCCCGGATCGCCGTGATCGAGCGGCACGGCCTGACGGGCGGAAGCGCCACCGGCTTCGTCCGCGGCTTCGGCATCCGCCGCGGGGCGATTGCCTCGACCGTCTGCCACGACCATCACAACCTCGCGGTTGTCGGCATGGACTACGCCGACATGGCGCTGGCGGCGAACCGGCTTCGCGAGATCGAGGGCGGCTTTGCGGTGGCGGCCGAGGGCGAGATCCTGGCCGAACTGGCCCTTCCGGTCGGGGGACTCATGAGCCTGCGCCCGTTCGAGGAGGTTCGCGACGCGCTCGTGAAATTGCGCGAGGCTGCGCGAAGCCTCGGGGTCACGCTCGAGGAGCCGTTCCTGCAGCTGGCCTTCCTCGCGCTGCCGGTGATCCCGCATCTGAAGATCACCGACCGGGGCATGGTCGACGTTGACCGGTTCGAAATCCTGCCTTGACGCAGGTGCGCATGGAGAAGGCCCGACCTCGCCGGTCGGGCCCTTGATGCGCAAGCCGTCACCTGAGTTCGCTTAGGGATCAGCAGGGGCCCGTGAAGCGCTGGCCGCGGGTGTTGCGGTAATAGCAGGTCCCGCTGCCGGTCGGCCCGATCAGGGTGCCCGCGACCGCGCCGGCGGCCGCGCCGAGCGCCGCGCCCTGCACCCGGTCGTCGTCGCTGGAAACAGCCGCGCCGAGGGCCGCTCCGCCAAGGGCGCTTGCCGCGGTGGTCTGGTCGGCCGTCTCACAGCCGGCGAGGACGGCCACGATGGGAACAAGCACGAAAAACTTCTTCATGATGCATCTCCGAAGAATGAAACTCCGCGGAGACAACTTCGCCCGCATCTTGCGGTTCCGCCATCGCCTGCTCCGAGGCGGCGCGATGCCGATGGCTGACGTCCACGCAGCCTGCCTCCGCCCGGAAGTCGGCCGGAGGCAGGGTCCTGCGGCGGATCAGTCGGTTTCGTCCAGGAAGGCGGAAACGGCCGCCGGACCCACGTTCTCGGGCGGGATGATGCCGCGTTGCTCGAGATCCTCAACCAGCGCGTGGTAGCGCTCCAGCCCGCCTTCGGGCAGATCGTGCGCGATCCCCTGGTGGCAGTCGATGCAGGTCTTGCCCGTGTCCATCGCCCGCTGGTGATCGGCCGCCGCGCGATTTTCCTGCAGGGTGAAGTCCATGAACTCGAAGTTGTGGCAGTTCCGGCATTCCTGGCTGTCGTTCCGCTTCATGCGCGTCCACTCGTTGGTGGCAAGCTCGATGCGGCGCTCCTCGAACTTCTCGGGCGTCCAGATCGACTTGGACACGAAGTGGCCGTAGAGTTCCTTCGAGGCCTTGATCTTGCGGAGCATCTTCGGCCCCCACTCCTTCGGAACGTGGCAGTCGGGGCAGGTCGCCCGCACGCCCGAGCCGTTCCCGCGATGGGGCGACTCGCGATATTCGACGAAGACGTTGTCCTTCATCTCGTGGCACGAGACGCAGAATTCCTCGCGGTTCGTCATCTCGAGCGCGGTGTGGAAGCCACCCCAGAACAGGATGCCCGCCCCGAAGCCCGCAATGAGCAGCAGGCCCAGCGAGAAGATGCCGGAGGGCGAGGCAAAGAAGCGCCAGATCCGGCGGATCAGGCCGGGGCGGGGGGAAGTGTCGGTCATCGCTCGTGTCCTCCGCGCTCACTCGCCCGAAGGCTGGAAAAGGTTCTCGACCAGGGCCGGTGCATCGGCCTGCGGAACGTGGCACTGGTTGCAGAACCAGCGGCGGGTCGCGACGGTGTCGGACTGGACGCTGTCGCGGCTCAGGTAGTGGGTCATCGACAGCGTCGGTGCGCCGCGGTCACCGGCGTTGCGCCATTCGTGGCATCCGAGGCACTCATTCGCCTTCATGTCGATCTGGTACTTCTCGATCGAATGCGGGATCAGCGGCGGCTGGAGGCGGTAGTTCCGGACGAAGCGCTGCTTGTCCTGATGAAAGATGGGTGCGGTCGCGATCTCCTGATCGGGGTCGGCGCCGCGCAGGGTTTCTACTCCTGCAGGGGGCGGCACCTGCGACTGGGCGAGGGCAAGGCCCGCCAGAAGGGCTGCGGGAAGCGCGAGGGCGCCAAGGAAGGCGATCGGTTTCATGGCGGGTCTCCGTGATCTCATGTGGCGCGGCTGGGGCCGGCCGGGCAGGGGGTGGCAGCGTCGCGGCCCGGAGCGGGGCGCGTGTCGAAGCGGTGGGTGAAGCGGAAGACGTCGCGGTCGCAGACGTCGATGCAGCGGCCGCAGTTGGTGCAGTCACCGGACAGGATGATCGGCGTGTCGGCGGTCTTGCCGCGCAGGGCGGGTGTGATGACGGCCATCTCGGGACAGACCGCGAAGCAGTCCATGCAATCGTCGCAGGCGGCCCGATTCGCCGCCGAGACGCGGAGCAGCGACTTCGACCCCAAGAGCCCGTAGAAGGCGCCGACGGGGCAGAGCCTCCCGCACCAGCCGCGCCGGGCGACGAGAAGGTCGAAGAGAAAGACCGCGACGACCAGCGCCCAGCCCGCGCCCACTCCGAAGACGATCCCGCGCTGCAGCATGGTTACCGGGTTGACCAGCTCCCATGCGATCATGCCGGTCAGGGACGAGACGGCAATAGCGGTGCCGAGCAGCCAGAGCCGGGTGGAGGCCTTGGGCTGCCAGCCCTTCGGCAGGCCGAGCCGGGCGTGAAGCCAGTGGGCCGCATCCGTCACCGGGTTCACCGGGCAGACCCAGGAGCAGTAGGTCCGCCCGCCGATCAGCGCATAGGTGGCGGCCACGATCCCCGCGCCCAGAAGCGCCGTCGCTTCTGGCCAGTGCCCGGCGGCGAGGCCTTGCAGCAGCACCAGCGGATCGGTCAGCGGCAGCACGTCGAGCGTCGTCGAAGCTGCCAGGTTCCCCTTCACCCACCAGATCCCGGCCCAGGGGCCGAGGAGGAACAGCCCGAGGAAGACCGCCTGCGACAAGCGCCGCAGGATCAGCCAGCGATGCGCGCGGATCCAACCCTTGCGGATCGTGGCTTCGCGGCCGGGGAGGTGCATGCTCATGGCCTGCCCCCCGGAAGCGTCATCAGGGGCTGGAAGTCGGGCACCGTTTCCGGTGCGGCCTCGGGCATGCGGTCGGGAAGATCCACGATCCCCTCGACCACGGGCGCTCCCTTCTTCTCCATCTCCTCCCACCCGAGGCGGTAGTGCCCGGCCGGAGTGGCCCGGGCCAGGCGGGTGGGCAGGACCTTGATGGCGGCCTCGGGCAGCACGCAGGAGTTCTCGCACTTGCCGCAGCCCGTGCAATGTGCGGCATGGACGGTCGGCAGGAACATCGCATGATGCCCCGAGCGGGCGTTGTGGCGGCTTTCCAGCGTGATGGCCTCGTCGATGGCCGGGCAGACGCGGTAGCAGACGTCGCAGCGCAGCCCGAGCAGGTTCAGGCAGTTCTCCTGATCGACCAGCACCGCCACGCCCATCCTTGCCTCGTCGATGTCGGTCAGGACGGGGTCGAGCGCGCCGGTCGGGCAGGCCACGACGCAGGGGATGTCCTCGCACATCTCGCAGGGGACCTCGCGGGCGGTGAAGAAAGGCGTGCCGGTCGCCGGCCCCTCGCCCAGTTCCGCCAGCGAGAGCGTGTCATAGGGGCAGGCCCGGACGCAGAGGCCGCAGCGGATACAGGCGCCCAGGAAGTCGTCTTCGGCCAGCGCCCCCGGCGGGCGCAGCGCCTCGGCCGGAAGCGCCCGGGCGTCGCGGGCGTAGAGCGCCAGGAGCGTGCCCGCCACCGCGCAGCCCGCCGCCGCGCGGGCCGCATCCGTCAGGAAGCGCCGTCGGTCGATGGGAGAAGCGGGGCGGGCGGGCATGTCAGGCGCGCTCCACCTTGCAGGCGCATTTCTTGTAGTCGGTCTCCTTCGAGATCGGGCAGGTCGCGTCGAGCGTGAGCTGGTTCACCAGCTGCCCCTCGTCGAACCAGGGGAAGAACACGACGCCTTCCGGCATCTTGTTGCGCCCGCGCGTCTCGATGCGGCTCAGCACACGTCCGCGCCGGGTGGAGATCGCGATCTCCTGCCCGCGCTTCAGGCCACGCGCCTCGGCATCGTCCGGGTTCATGAAGACCACCGCGGAAGGGAAGGCGCGGTGCAGTTCCGGCACCCGCCGCGTCATCGAGCCGGAGTGCCAGTGTTCCAGCACGCGGCCCGTCACCAGCCAGAGGTCGAACTCGGCATCGGGGCTCTCGGCCGGCGGCTCGTAGGGCGCGAAGATGATCTTCGCCTTGCCGTCCTTGTTGCCGTAGAACCTGACGCCCTCGCCGGGCTTGACGTAGGGGTCATAGCCCTCGCGGAAGCGGTAGAGCGTCTCCTTGCCCTCGACCACCGGCCAGCGCAGGCCGCGTGCCTGGTGGTAGGTCTGGAAGTCGGCCAGGTCGTGGCCGTGGCCGCGCCCGAACGAGGCGTATTCCTCGAAAAGGCCCTTCTGCAGGTAGAAGCCGAAGTGGCGGCTTTCCTGGTTCCCGAACCCTTCAGCGGTTTCCTCCAGCGGGTAGCGGTTCACGACGCCATTGGCATAGAGCAGGTCAAAGAGCGTCTTGCCGCGGAGTTCCGGCTTCTGGTCCAGCAGCTCGGCCGGCCAGACCTCATCGACCGTGAAGCGCTTCGAGAACTCGACCAGCTGCCACAGGTCCGAGCGCGCCTCGCCGGGGGCGTCCACCTGCTGGCGCCAGAACTGCGTGCGCCGCTCGGCATTGCCGTAGGCGCCTTCCTTCTCCACCCACATCGCGGTGGGCAGGATCAGGTCGGCCGCCATCGCGGTGACGGTCGGGTAGGGATCGGAGACGACGATGAAGTTCTCGGGGTTGCGGTAGCCGGGCCAACCTTCCTCGTTCATGTTGGGCGCGGCCTGCATGTTGTTGTTGCACTGCACCCAGTAGGCGTTGATCTTGCCGTCCTTCAGCAGCCGGTTCTGCAGCACGGCATGCGCGCCGGGCTTTTCCGGGATCGTGCCTTCGGGCAGGCCCCAGAGTTCCTCGGTATGGGCGCGGTGTTCCGGGTTCGTCACCACCATGTCGGCGGGCAGGCGGTGCGAGAAGGTGCCGACCTCGCGCGCCGTGCCGCAGGCCGAGGGCTGGCCCGTCAGCGAGAAGGGCGAGTTGCCCGGCTCGGCGATCTTTCCGACCAGCAGGTGGACGTTGTAGGCATTCGAGTTCACCCACGAGCCGCGGGTGTGCTGGTTGAAGCCCATGGTCCAGAGCGACATGACCTTGCGATTCGGATCGGCGTATTGCTTCGCCAGACGCTCCAGCTTCTCGGCCGGCACGCCGGACAGCGCCGCCACCTTCTCGAGCGTATATTCGGAAACCGCGGCCTTGAACTCCTCGAAGGTGATCGGCTCCATCTCGCCGGTGGTCTTGGGGTCAACCCCGTCCTCGAGCGCATGGGTCGGGCGCAGGCCGTAGCCGATGCCGGTCTTCGTCTTCATGAACGTCGTGTGCTTTTTCACGAAGTCCCAGTTCACCGCATCGGTCTGGATGATGTGGTTCGCGATGTAGTTCAGGATCGCGAGGTCGGTCTGGGGCGTGAACACCATCCCGTTGTCGGCCAGCTCGAACGAGCGGTGCTCGAAGGTCGAGAGGACGTGGACCTCGCAGCCGGGCTTCGTCAGGCGCGTGTCGGTGATGCGCGACCACAGGATCGGGTGCATCTCGGCCATGTTCGAGCCCCAGAGCACGAAGGTGTCCGCTGCCTCTAGGTCGTCATAGCAGCCCATCGGCTCGTCGATGCCGAAGGTGCGCATGAAGCCCGCCACGGCCGAGGCCATGCAGTGCCGCGCGTTGGGGTCGAGGTTGTTCGACCGGAAGCCCGCCTTCATCAGCTTCGAGGCGGCGTAGCCTTCCCAGATCGTCCACTGGCCCGAGCCGAACATGCCGATCGCCTCGGGGCCCTTGGCCTTCAGCACGGCCTTCCATTTCTCGGCCATGATGTCGAAGGCCTCGTCCCACGAGATGGGCTCGAACTCGCCTTCCTTGTCGTAGACCCCGTTGGTCTTGCGCAGCATGGGCTGGGTCAGGCGGTCCTTTCCATACATGATCTTGGAGAGGAAATAGCCCTTGATGCAGTTGAGGCCGCGGTTGACCGGCGCCTCCGGGTCGCCCTGGGTCGCGACCACGCGACCGTCCTTGACGCCCACGAGCACCGAGCATCCCGTGCCGCAGAACCGGCAGGCCGCCTTGTCCCAGCGGATGTCGCCGACGGCATCGGCAAGGGCGGGCCCGGCGAGCGGGATGCCGGCCGCGGAGGCCGTCGCCGCGGCGGCGGTGGCCTTCAGGAACGAGCGGCGCGAAGAGGAAAGCGTCATACCGGGTCTCCCGTCAGAGGGTCGCGGGCGCCGCCTCGGGCGCCTCGAAATGATGGTAGGCAAGTGTCACCCCGATCACGCCGGGGATCTGGTGCAGGTCCATGATCTGGTCCGAGGCCCGGCGCGCGGCGGTATCCTCGATGGTCACGACGATGCGGCCGGGCTGGTGCGCGTGCACCGCACCGCCTTCGGTGGCCGAGATGGCCGCGATGACGTCCGGCGTGAACTCGGCTATGGTCTGGACGAGGCAGCCGCAGATGTTCAGCATCGGCAGATCTCCTTGCGGGTCAGGTGGATGACCTGCTCGGGGCAGGGCGCGATGCAGGCGCCGCAGCCGGTGCAGGTCTCTGGGTCGATGATGGGACGGGCGCGTCCCCCGAGTTGCGGGCGGAAGCGGATGGCGGCCCGGTCACAGAAGTCCTCGCAGGCGCGGCAGGGGATACCCGCCATGTCGAGGCACCCCGCGCCGACCTCGGCTCGCCAGTTCCACGGCTCTGCCGGCGCAAGAGCTCCGGTCGGGCAGGCGCGCGTGCAGTCGCGGCAGAAGGTGCAGGCGCCGGCCCGCATGTCCACGACCGGCAGGCCCTCGCGGTCACGCAGGATGATGCCCTGCGGGCAGGCACGGGCGCAGTCGCCGCAACCGGTGCAATCGTCGGCGAAAGCCTGAGTTGCCACGGCACCCGGCGGGCGGGGATGGGGCATCTCGGAGAGATGTCCGGTCAGGAGAGCGCGGCGTGTGGCGGTGCTGGGCATGCGGAGCCTGGCTTATTGGGGCAAACGTTGTATCCGTTTTAGCCAGTAGTGCGCCGCGCCTCGGTCTCTCCATGATCCATGTCAAAGAGCGCTCGGGCGCCGATTTGCCTTGGACGGCGCTCGGCGTGTGCGGTCGACGATTGGTGGCCGCGCGCTCCGAGGCGGCCTGTTCCCCAGGGCGGCCGCCTGTCGGTCCGGCGTTCGGCGGCACATGTGTCGCTTCGAGGAGCGGGGGCAACGGACGGGACGTGAAGTTGTTTTCCGCCACCCAACGGCTGCGCCTGTCGCAACGGCCTACGGCGTCCGACCAGGCCGGGACGGGACGGTCGTCCTTCCGCGATGATGCACGACGGAGGGCGGGGCGCGCTTCCGGAGGCGTGCGCATCTTGCAGATAATCGATGCGCCGCCTCACTCCCGGCCCGCACAGACACCGAAGCGCATGGCGCAAGGCGAGTCGTCCTGAAGGATAGGCGTCAGGCACCGTGTCGCCGCGACGAGAAGCCTCTGCCATTGGGGATCGCCGGCCGGATAGTGGGAGCCCGCCGCAGAGTCACGTCGCGTGTGTCTGGGCGGAGTTGGCGGCCTGCCGCCTTCCGGGAGACGGGACGTGCAGACCCGCTGCCCAACCCTTGCCGGGCAGATCCCCTCGGGCCGCAGGGCATCTGTGCGGAGCGTCCACCTGCGCGACGTCCCCGACCTTGCAAACGCCTGACCCTGCAGGCCGCATCGTCAGCGGATCAGATTGTTCGGGATTTATTTGGTGGAGCCAGGCGGGATCGAACCGCCGACCTCTTGAATGCCATTCAAGCGCTCTCCCAACTGAGCTATGACCCCACCGGAGGTGCGGACCCTGTCGGATCCGCTTGGGTGCGAACCGGTTCCGGTTCGCTCGGCGTAATTAGAGGCTCACGAAGAGGGGCGCAAGAGGAAAAATACGCCCCTTGCGGTCAACCTTCCTCGTCGTCGCCGGCCACGTCGGCCAGGTCGTCCAGCGAGACGTTGTCATCCGAATCGTCCTCGAGCAGGTCGTCATCGACATCGGCATCATCGCTGGTTTCGGCGTCGAGCAGGTCTTCGTCGTTGTCGATGTCGTCCACGAGCACGTCATCGTCTTTCTCGGGCGCGACGCGCGAGATGACCGCTGCCACGGCCTTGCGGCGCGCGCTTTCGATGTCCACGACTTCGCCGGTGTAGGGGCTGACGACGGGACTGCGGTTGAGGTCGTAGAAGCGCTTGCCCGTCGTCGGGCAGACACGCTTCGTGCCCCATTCTTCCTTGGGCATGGTGATCCCCTTGCAAGGCTGTCTGCTGCAGAATTGGGGAGCCATGCCACAAGCCCCCGGCACTGTCAAAGCCTTTCCGGCCCTCGCCTTCCGGCAGATTTTCAGGGCTTTTCACCGTTCGGCGCGGCAGTAATCTGGCGCCGCTGAAGGAGATCTCGATGCCCGTCCTGCCCGGCTCGCCGCCAGTCGACATCACGCTGCGCCGCTCGGCGCAGGCCCGCCGCTTTTCCCTGCGGGTGTCGCGGCTTGACGGGCGGGTGACGCTGACGGTGCCCCTCAGAGCCCGCGAGGCCGAGGCCCTCGCCTTCGTCCGCGACCAGGAGGGATGGATCCGACGGGCCCTGTCCGATGTGCCGGTCACGGCGAGCGTGGGGCTGGGGACGCTGCTGCCGGTCGAGGGCCGGTTGCTGCTGGTGCGCGAAGGCAAGGGGCGTTCCGTCCGGATCGAGGGCGATTCGATCCTCGTCCCCGGCGAGGCAGCGTCCGTTCCGGTGCGGCTCGCCACCTTCCTGAAGGCGCTCGCGCGCGAGCGGCTCGCGGCCGCGTCCGACCGGCATGCGCACATGCTCGGCCGACCTTACGCGCGCCTGACCCTGCGCGACACTCGGTCGCGCTGGGGATCCTGCACCCACGACGGCTGCCTCATGTTCTCGTGGCGGCTCGTCCTCGCCCCGCCGCCCGTGCTCGACTACGTCGCCGCGCACGAGGTGGCGCATCTTGCGCAGATGAACCATTCTCCCGCCTTCTGGGCAGAGGTGGCCCGGCTCATGCCCGACTATGCCCCGCACCGGACCTGGCTGCGCCGACATGGGCAAGCCCTGCACGGTTTCCGCTTCGGGGATTGACCGGCGCGCGGCGACGGTGCTTGCTCGCGCTCATGCCGAGCCAGACGCGTCCCTCCGACCTGACCGCCGCCGCACATGAGCGGCTCTATCGCAGCCTGCGGACGCAGGTCATGCATGGCGAGGTCGCGCCGGGGCAGGCGCTGACGCTGCGCGGCCTTGCCCGGAGTTTCGAGGTCTCGATGACCCCCGCGCGCGAGGCGGTGCGGCGCCTCGTGGCGGAGGGGGCGCTGTCTCTTTCCTCCTCGGGCAGGGTGGCGACGCCGGAACTGAGCCCAGAGCGGATCGAGGAACTGGCGGCGATCCGCGCGCTTCTCGAACCGGAGCTCGCCGCACGCGCGCTGCCGAGGGCCCACTTCGCGCTTCTGGACCGCCTGACGGCGATCAACGCCGCCAATGCCGAGGCGGTCGTGAAGGGGGATGCCGTGGCCTACATCCGCACGAACCTCGAATTTCATCGGACGCTCTACCTGCGGGCTCAGGCGCCGGCAATGCTGGCCATGGCCGAAACCGTGTGGCTCCAGCTCGGGCCGACCATGCGTGCGCTTTACGGCAGGCTCAGGCGAAACGAGCCGCCGCAGCACCATCGGAGCATCCTCGCCGCGCTGAGGGCCGGGGACGAACCGGGTCTGCGGCTTGCCGTCCGGACGGACGTGACGCAGGGGCTGCGACATCTGATCGGGTGAAGTGGTCAGATTACTTGACCGGGATCATGTTTCTCGATTCGAGAAAAGGATACCAACGGGTGGATGAAAAGGATCTGACCTAAGGGGAATAGCCATGCTGAACCGAGTTCGCGCCCTCTTCGACCGTTGGCACCGGCTACAGGAAGTGCACGCGCTGACTGATCGTGATCTGGAGGATCTCGGCATCACGCGTTGGCAGATGGAACAGTTCGCACGCATGCCCGAGAATGTGGGCGAGCGCCTCTTGCAAATGGCGCAGGTGTTCGGCCTCGATCCGATCGACGTCCAGCACGCCTATGCCGATTATCTGGAACTCCTGGACGTGTGCCAGCACTGCGGCAGCACCCGGGTGTGCCAATGCGCCCTTGCCGATGCGGCGAGGCTGGAGCCGGCCGACTGCGGCTTCTGCCCGAACGCGCCGACCTATGAACTGATGGCACGCCACACGCTGCACTAGCGCCCGCTGCTGACCCGAAGCGCTGCCTGACGCCTCCGCCTCCTCCCGGCGGAGGCGTCATCGTTTCATTGCCTGCTCTGCCGGCCTCGCGGAATGGCGCAGGATGCTCCGGCCGGATTGCGCCGTGCATGGGGTCTCGGGAGCCGGAAGCCGGCTCACCGCTCGCCAGCTGCGTCCGCGCATGGAGGGTGCATCCGACCCGCAGCGACGCAACCTCAGTCGAGGCGCGTCCGGATGTGTGGCAGACCGAGGACACGCTCTCACCCCGGACCGTTGCCCGGGGCGCCCCGACGCCTGCGTCAGATGACGCGCTCGACCATCATCTTCTTGATCTCGGCAATGGCCTTCGCCGGGTTCAGACCCTTGGGGCAGGTCTTCGCGCAGTTCATGATCGTGTGGCAGCGGTAGAGCTTGAACGGGTCTTCCAGCATGTCGAGCCGCTCCGGCGTCGCCTCGTCGCGGCTGTCCACGATCCAGCGGTAGGCATGCAGCAGCGCCGCCGGCCCGAGGTAGCGGTCGCCGTTCCACCAGTAGCTCGGGCAGGAGGTCGAGCAGCAGGCGCACATGACGCATTCATAGAGGCCGTCGAGTTTCGCCCGGTCCTCGACCGACTGACGCCATTCCTTGGCAGGCTGGACGGTCTTCGTCTCGAGCCACGGCATGATCGAGGCGTGCTGGGCGTAGAAGAGCGACAGGTCCGGGATCAGGTCCTTGATCACCGGCATGTGCGGCAGCGGGTAGATCTTCACGTCGCCCTTGATCTCGTCGAGGCCATAGATGCAGGCCAGCGTGTTGATCCCGTCGATGTTCATCGCGCAGGACCCGCAGATCCCCTCACGGCAGGACCGGCGGAAGGTCAGCGTCGGATCGACCTCGTTCTTGATCTTGATGAGCGCGTCGAGAACCATGGGACCGCAGCGGTCCATGTCGAGGAAGTAGGTGTCGACGCGCGGATTCTCGCCCGTGTCGGGATCCCAGCGGTAGATCTGGAACTTGCGGACGTTCTTGCCCTCGGGCTTCGGCCAGGTCTTGCCGGTCCGGACCTTGGAGTTCTTGGGGAGCGTGAGCTGGACCATGGTTCATCCCTTCCGGTCTTAGCGGGAGTAGAGCGGCCGCGTCGGGGGCTGGCCGGATTTCTGGTAGACGCAGGCATCGTAGAGGGCCGAGGGGTCCCGGCCCATGAGATAGTCCGACGTCACCGTCAGTTCGACGTCGCTGATCATTCCGCCACTGCCGGCGCCCACTCCGATGGTGCCGCGTGGCGCTTCGGCCAGGCGCGCACGGTCGAGGCAAACCTCCTCGGCCCGCTGCACCGACATCGGGCCGCATCCGGCGAGGAAGAACAGGAGCAGGAGCCGGGCGCGCATCGGATCAGAACGCCGGCAGAAGCGGCAGGCCGCTCGTCCGCAGGCACTGGATCGTGGCGGGACGGGTGGCGATGGCCAGCACGTTCTGGACCGTCGTCGTGCCCGCACGCACGCCCACATCCCGCGCGAGCGCGTTGATCTCCTGCGCCGAAGCGTTGTCGATGATGCAGGTGGTGACGCCCTGCGCCGCGGGGCCGGGCATGTACTGCTCGACCACCGGCAGCACGACGGTGCGCGCGGTCCGCCGGGCAACGCTGTCGGCCACCGACTGCGGGCTGCAGGCGCCGAGCACGAGCGCGCCGGAGAGGAGGACCGCGCCGCGCATCAGTAGACCCGCGCCTTCGGCGCGATCTTCTTCAGGTCGATGCCGCCCTCGGTCTGCTTCGTCAGCGGATCGAGATGGACGGGCCGCGACGAGAGGGTGACCTCGTTGCCCTTCACGACCGCAAGGCTGTGCACGCGCCAGTTCTCGTCGTCGCGGTTCGGCCAGTCCTCGTGGGCATGCGCCCCGCGGCTTTCCTTGCGCGCCTCGGCCGCCACGATCGTGGCAAGCGCATTCGGCATCAGGTTCGTGAGTTCCAGCGTCTCCATGAGGTCGGAGTTCCAGATCAGCGAGCGATCGGTGACCTTGAGGTCCCCGAGCTTGGCGGCGATGCCCTTCATCTTCTCGACGCCCTCGGCGAGCGTCTTGTCGGTGCGGAACACCGCGGCGTCGGCCTGCATCGTGCGCTGCATCTCGAGCCGGAGTTCCGCGGTCGGAACCGCGCCGTTGGCATGGCGCAGGTCGTCGAAGCGGCCGAGGATCTGATCGATCTGGGCCGCCGGCACGTCGGGATGGAACTCGTGCGGCTTGACGGTCTGTCCCGCGCGGATGGCCGCAGCGCGTCCGAAGACCACGAGGTCGATCAGCGAGTTCGAGCCGAGGCGGTTCGCCCCATGGACCGAGGCGCAGCCGGCCTCGCCCACCGCCATCAGGCCCGGGAACACGCGGTCCGGATCGTCGGCGGTCGGAGCCAGAACCTCGCCCCAGTAGTTGGTGGGGATGCCGCCCATGTTGTAGTGCACGGTCGGCAGCACCGGGATCGGCTCCTTGTGGACATCGACGCCGGCAAAGATCTTCGCCGATTCCGAGATGCCGGGCAGACGCAGCGCCAGCGTCTCGGGGGGCAGGTGGTTCAGGTGCAGGTGGATGTGGTCGCCCTGCTCGCCCACGCCGCGGCCCTCGCGGATCTCCAGCGTCATGCAGCGCGAGACCACGTCACGCGAGGCCAGGTCCTTGTAGGTCGGAGCGTAGCGCTCCATGAACCGTTCGCCGTTCGAGTTGGTCAGATAGCCGCCCTCGCCGCGGGCGCCCTCGGTGATGAGGCAGCCCGAGCCGTAGATGCCGGTCGGGTGGAACTGCACGAATTCCATGTCCTGAAGCGGCAGTCCGGCACGCGCCACCATCCCGCCGCCGTCGCCGGTGCAGGTATGGGCCGAGGTGGCCGAGAAATAGGCGCGGCCGTAGCCGCCGGTCGCCAGCACGGTAAGCTTGGCGTTGAAGACATGGATCGTGCCGTCTTCCAGACGCCAGGCCACGACGCCGGTGCAGCGCCCGTCCTGGATGATCAGGTCGAGCGCGAAGTATTCGATGAAGAACTCGGCGTTGTTCTTGACCGACTGGCCGTAGAGCGTGTGCAGGATCGCGTGGCCGGTGCGGTCGGCCGCGGCGCAGGTGCGCTGCACCGGCGGGCCTTCGCCGAACTGGGTGGTGTGGCCGCCGAACGGGCGCTGGTAGATCTTGCCTTCCTCGGTGCGCGAGAAGGGCACGCCGTAATGCTCGAGCTCGTAGACCGCCTTGGGGGCCTCACGGGCGAGGTATTCCATCGCGTCGGTATCGCCCAGCCAGTCCGACCCCTTCACGGTGTCGTACATGTGCCACTGCCAGTTGTCCGGCCCCATGTTCGCCAGCGAGGCGGCGATGCCGCCCTGAGCGGCCACGGTGTGGCTGCGGGTGGGGAAAACCTTGGTGACGCAGGCGGTGCGCAGGCCCTGCTCGGCCATGCCCAGCGTGGCGCGCAGGCCGGCGCCGCCGGCGCCCACAACCACCACGTCGTAGTCATGCGTCTCGTAAGTGTAAGCAGCCATCGGTCAGGTCCTCAGAGGGCGATCTTGGCGAGGGCGAACAGCCCGATCGCCGAAACGCCATAGGCGAAGGATTGCGCGCAGATCACCAGCAGGCGCCGCGGCACGCCCTGCCAGTAGTCCTCGATCATCATGGTCGAGCCTTCGGCGAAGTGGCGCATGCCGAAGAACAGCACGAGGCCCGAAAGGATCGCGTTGAACGGGTGCGAGAAGATCTCGAGCACACGCTCCCGGCCTTCGCCGATGGCGTTGCCGACGATGTAGACGAAGATCGGGATCAGCACGGCGAGGCCCACCGCGCTGACGATCATGTACCAGTGCCGGTCGGTGCCGTGATGGGCGGCGCCCATGCCCTCGGCGCGCTTGCGGGCGGTGATGAAACGCATGGGGCGCCCTTTCAGATGATGATGACAGTCAGGATGGTCAGGATCAGCGAACCGGCGATGCAGGCCATGCCGAGCTTCTCGGCGGTCTTGATCTCGAGCCCCTTGCCGGTGTCCCAGTAGAGGTGCCGGAGCCCGGCGAGGTAGTGATACCAGAGCGCCCAGACCGACAGCAGCAGCACGATGTCCCCGAACCAGGAGGTAAGGACCGCATCGGCGGTCTCGAACTGTTCGGGGCTCAGTGCCGCGGCGAGCAGCCACCAGGTCACCAGCATCGTGCCGACGATCAGACCGTTCCCCGTGATGCGGGTGAAGATCGAACTCGTGGAGGTCAGCTGCACCCGGTAGATCTGGAGATGGGGGGAAAGGGGCCGCTCGACCCGCTTTGTCTCAGCCATGTCGTTGCCTTTCGCTGGCCGGCCCCGGCGGGCGGGGCGGCTGTCTCGCTGGTGTCACTCAATAGCGGTTTTTTTGCCCGAGTCACGGGGGTCCGCGCCGGACCGCCGCTTCAAAACCGGGCGCGACCGCAAAAAAATCGTGCTTGTGATCACAACGTGAGAGGGCGTGATCACATGTTTGCGCAATCATCCGGCCGAGCTTCCGACCTTCCACGCCTCAGCGCGGCACGACGGCCCAGTAGTCCAGATCGAGAAGCACGCCGGGGAGGTACTTGCCGTCCTCACCCTTCAGCCTGAAGGGCTCGGTCCCGTGCTTCACCGCGACGAGCCGGAGCCTGAGCGCACCGACGCCCGGAGCGGAAGTCTCTGCCTTGTCGAGGACTTCGGACCACGCCCGCACCGTGTCGCCAGCGAAGCACGGATTGGCATGGGCCCCTGCATTCAGCGCCACGATCATCTGCGCGTTCGCGAGACCGTTGAAGCTGAGCGCACGCGCCATCGAGATCACATGGCCGCCGTAGATCAGGCGCTTGCCGTCGGGGCGGTTGGTCGCGTCGAAATGCACCTTGGCGGTGTTCTGCCAGAGCCGGGTTGCGAGCATGTGCTCGCTCTCCTCGATGGTCACGCCGTCGACGTGGTCGATCTGTTCTCCGACCGCGTAGTCGTCCCAGCGATGCGGTTCTCCGGCAAGGGTGAAGTCGTAGCCGGTGAAGTCGAGCCCTGCCGGTATCGCAAGGTCGGAGGCTGCCACCGATTTCGCGAAGGGCGGCACCACCGCCTCGGGCGCGGGCGCCGCCTCGTCGCGCTTCCGGACCATCACCCAGCGGACATACTCCAGCACCGCCTCGTCCCGCTGGTTCAGGCCGCGGGTGCGGACATAGACCACGCCCGACTTGCCGTTGGAGTTCTCCTTCAAGCCGATCACGGTGCTCTCCGACCGCAGCGTGTCGCCCGGAAAGACCGGCTTCAGCCAGCGCCCCTCGGCATAGCCGAGGTTGGCGACGGCATTCAGGCTGATGTCCGGCACGGTCTTGCCGAACACCAGATGGAAGGCCACTAGGTCATCGACCGGAGCGGCGGGGAGACCGCAGGCGCGGGCGAATTCATCCGAGGAGTAGAGCGCATGACGCGCCGGGTAGAGCGTGTGGTAGAGCGCCCGCTCGCCGCCCGAAACGGTGCGCGGCACGGCATGGGCGATGGTCTCGCCCAGCCGGTAATCCTCGAAGAAACGGCCCGCGTTGGTCTTCATTCAGTGGTCTCCCAGCTTGGTCTCGGGCGTGTAGGTGCCCGGCACGTCCTTCACCACCGCCTGACCGCAGCGCATGACTCCCTTCGCCGCGTCGAAGGCATAGGAAGGATCGCCGTGCAGGTGCCAGCCCTTGTTCAGGGCAGCGGTCACCTTGTGGCAGAAGGCCTGCGTGTCGTCTTCGGTCAGGTAGCGGTAGAGTTTCATGCGTAGGTCCCGAGGAAGGGGTTGTGACCTGTCCACACATGGACAAGGGCGATCAGCGCATACATCACGAGAACCACGCCGACGAGCGCCAGATCGCGCTTCGGCCCGCCCGAGACCGGCGGCGTCCAGCTGTCCTGACGGTTGATCAGCACGATCTCCGCCACGGCCCAGAGGCCGAGGCCGCCGAACAGGATGATCGAGGCCAGGTCACCGTTCACCAGCAGGTGCGCCGCGGCCCAGAGCGTGAAGCCGTAAAGCTGCGGGTGGCGGATCTTCGTCCAGAGCCAGCCCTTGGCCATCCCTGCGCCGAAGACGATCAGCGCGATCAGCATGAGAAGGTTGTTCAGGTGCCCGATGCCCGCGAACGGCGAATAGACGGGGATGACCTCGGCCGACCGGTAGCCGATCACCATGAGCACCACCGAGGCGATCAGAAGCAGCGCCGCGATCCCCTTGCCCGCATTCCCCAGCGGTCGGCGCAGGTCAGGCGCAACACGTTTGAACAGATGGGCCCCGCACCAGATGGCGACCCCGAGAATGAGAAGAAGCATATCGTGTCCTCAACCAGCCCTGAACGCGGCAATCGCCTCGGCCTTGGCCAGAGTCTGCCGCGCGGTCACGATATGCAGGTTCTCGACGATCTTGCCATCCACTACGGCCACGCCGAGCCCGTGGCGTTCTGCCTCCTCGAAGGCTTCGATCTGACGATTGGCCAGGGTGATCTCGGCCTCGGACGGCGAGAACACCTCGTTCGCGATGTCGAGCTGCGCCGGGTGGATCAGCGTCTTGCCGTCAAAGCCCATGTCGCGGCCCTGGGTGCATTCGTCGCGCAGGCCGTCCTCGTCCTTGAAGGCGTTGTAGACGCCGTCGACGATGGTCAGCCCATGGGCACGGGCGGCGAGCAGGCAGAGGCCGAGGCCCGCCTGCATCGGCAGCCGGTCAGGCCGATAGCGGCTGCCGAGTTCCTTGGCGAGGTCATTGGTGCCCATCACCATGCCGGTCAGCCGCGGATGCGCCGAGATCTCGCTGGCGTTAAGCATGCCGAGCGCGGTTTCCATCATGGCCCAGAGCGGCACGCCGGGGATCAGGTCGGCCACCGCCTGCACATCCGCCGCCTTCGAAACCTTGGGGATCAGGATGACGTCGGCCTTCGAACCGACGAAGGCCGCCACGTCGTCGCGTCCCCATTCGGTGTCCATCCCGTTCACCCGCACGATGCGGATGCGCCGGCCGTAATCGGCGGTCTCGAGCGTCCGTTTCAGCAGGTCGCGGGCGTGCAGCTTCTCGTCATGCGCCACGGCATCCTCGAGGTCAAAGATGATCGCATCGGCGGCGAGGCCCTGCGCCTTCTCCAGCGCCCGTTCCTTGGAGCCCGGGATGTAGAGGACCGACCGGAAGGGGTGAGCCTGATGCGCCATGACGATTCTCCTTCGCGTAACAATCTTGCGCTTGGGAACATACATTCGGCACTTTCGGCAAGGGCAGATTTGCCGCGATGCAGAAAAACGGCGTCGAACTGCCGTTCCGGGATGACAGGCAGACCCTATGTCAGGCCAGCGCCTGCCAGATCAGGCGCAGCGAGACGGCAAGCAGCGCCCAGGTGACCGCCTTGAAGAACAGGGCCTGCGACACGACCCTGACCAGCCAGTAGCCTCCGAACACCGCCAGAGCTGCGGGAAGCGCCAGCCAGGCTGCCACCTCGAGGTTCTGCAGCGACAATTGGCCGAGCGCGGCGTAGGGGATCAGCTTCATCGCGTTGACCGCGGCGAAGAGGATGGTGGAGGTGCCGGCAAAGACTGTCTTCGGCATCTTCAGCGGCAGGACGTAGACCTGATAGGGCGGCGCGCCTGCATGGCTGACGAAGCTGGTGAAACCGGTCGCTAATCCCCAGAACACCCCCGGCGTGACCTTCGCGACCTTGGCGGGCGGGTCCGTGCGGCGCAGGAGCAGGTTGGCGGCGAAGCTCGCGCCGATCAGACCCACCAGTCCCTCGACCACCCATTCGGGCACCACGCTCGCGGTCAGCCACCCAAGGAACACGCCCGCCGCGGCGCCGGGGATCAGGATCTTCAGCACCCGACCGTCATAATCCCTGCGATAGGCGTAGAGCCCGAACATGTCCGAGAGGACGTAGATCGGCAGGAGAAGCCCCGCCGCCGTGACCGGCGAGATCACCAGCGACAAGAGCGGCACGCTCATCATGCCGACGACCGGCAGGCCGCCCTTGCTCATGCCGACGAGGACCGAGGCGGTCACCGCCAGCGCCCAGAAGCCGAAGCCGTCCATCCTTCCCCCGAATCAGTCGACGTGCGCGGTATGCGATTGGATACCATGCGGCCGCAGGCGGGCCGTCGCGACCCGGCCTTTAGCGCAAACATCTGCCGGGAAACAGTCGAAGGCCGATCTGTTGCCCCGGACGAGGCTTGCGCGCAAGAAAACGAAGGTCTACCCATCGCCGCGACAATTCCTCACGGGAGATCCACTCATGGCCAGACCCAAGATTGCGCTGATCGGTGCGGGGCAGATCGGCGGCACGCTCGCCCATCTCGCCGCCATCAAGGAACTCGGCGATGTCGTCCTGTTCGACATCGCGGAAGGCACCCCTCAGGGCAAGGCTCTGGACATCGCGCAGTCCGGCCCGTCGGAAGGCTTCGACGCCGTGATGAAGGGCGCCAACAGCTACGAGGACATCGCGGGCGCCGACGTCTGCATCGTGACCGCGGGCGTTCCGCGCAAGCCGGGCATGAGCCGCGACGACCTGATCGGCATCAACCTGAAGGTGATGAAGTCGGTCGGCGAGGGCATCAAGGCGCACGCGCCGAACGCCTTCGTGATCTGCATCACCAACCCGCTCGACGCGATGGTCTGGGCGCTGCAGCAATTCTCGGGCCTGCCGGCCGAGAAGGTCGTGGGAATGGCCGGCGTGCTGGACTCGGCGCGCTTCCGGCATTTCCTGTCGGTGGAGTTCAACGTCTCGATGCGCGACGTGACCGCCTTCGTGCTCGGCGGCCACGGCGACACGATGGTGCCGCTCGCCCGCTACTCGACGGTTGCCGGCATCCCGCTGCCCGACCTCGTGCAGATGGGCTGGACCACGCAGGAGAAGCTCGACCAGATCATCCAGCGCACCCGTGACGGCGGCGCCGAGATCGTGGGCCTGCTGAAGACCGGCTCGGCTTTCTACGCGCCGGCCACCTCGGCGATCGAGATGGCCGAGGCCTACCTCAAGGACCAGAAGCGCCTGCTGCCCTGCGCGGCCTATGTGGACGGCGCCTTCGGCCTGAACGGCATGTATGTGGGCGTGCCGACGATCATCGGCGCCGGCGGTATCGAGCGGATCGTCGACATCAAGCTGAACGCCGACGAGCAGGCGATGTTCGACAAGTCGGTCGCCGCGGTGAAGGGCCTCGTGGAAGCCTGCAAGAGCATCGAGCCGTCGCTCGCCTGAGTCGTTCCGACGCATTGACAGGGGCGCGCCGGGCAACCGGCGCGCCCCTTTCCTTAACGGCCGGGCTTGCTGCGGAGCGGCGTCGATCATGCATGTGATCACGCCTTTCCGAAGTGTGATCACAAAACTTTCTTTTTGCGCGGAAAAGCACTTGGTAGCGCAAAACCCGTTTTGATCGCGCCCGTTTCTGTGGCATCACGCCGCAAATCATCAGCGATGGGACAGTTCAATGAACATCCACGAATACCAGGCCAAGGCGCTCCTGCGCAGCTACGGTGCGCCGGTGTCCGACGGCCGGGTCGTCCTGAAAGCCGACGAGGCCAAGTCCGCCGCGGGCGAGCTCGGCGGGCCGCTCTGGGTGGTGAAGGCCCAGATCCATGCCGGCGGCCGCGGCAAGGGCAAGTTCAAGGAGCCGGAGGCGGGCGAGAAGGGTGGCGTGCGCCTGGCGAAGTCGGTGGGCGAGGCGGCCGAGCTGGCCCGGCAGATGCTGGGCCGCACGCTGGTCACTCACCAGACCGGCCCCGCGGGCAAGCAGGTGAACCGCATCTACATCGAGGAAGGCTCGGACATCGCGCGCGAGCTCTATCTCGCGCTGCTCGTTGACCGCGGCACCTCGCGCATCTCCTTCGTCGTCTCGACCGAAGGCGGGATGGACATCGAGGAAGTGGCGGCCTCGACGCCCGAGAAGATCGTTTCCTTCTCGGTCGATCCGGCCTCGGGCCTGTCGGACTTCCACGGCCGCCGCGTGGCCTTCGCCCTCGGGCTGGAAGGCGCGCAGGTCAAGCAATGCGTGCAGCTGGTCAAGAACCTCTATCGTGCCTTCGTCGAGAAGGACATGGAGATGCTCGAGATCAACCCGCTGATCGTCATGACCGACGGCAACCTCAAGGTGCTCGACGCCAAGGTGGGCTTCGACAACAACGCGCTCTACCGCCAGTCCGACGTGATGGCGCTGCGCGACGAGACCGAAGAGGATCCGAAGGAACTCGCGGCCTCGAAGTTCGACCTGAACTACATCGCGCTCGACGGCGAGATCGGCTGCATGGTGAACGGCGCGGGCCTCGCCATGGCCACGATGGACATCATCAAGCTCTACGGCGCGGAACCTGCCAACTTCCTGGACGTGGGCGGCGGCGCCACCAAGGAGAAGGTGACCGAGGCGTTCAAGATCATCACCTCGGACCCGAACGTGAAGGGCATCCTCGTCAACATCTTCGGCGGCATCATGCGCTGCGACATCATTGCGGAGGGCATCATCGCCGCGGTGAAGGAGGTGGGGCTTCAGGTTCCGCTGGTCGTGCGCCTCGAGGGCACGAACGTCGAGAAGGGCAAGGAGATCATCGCGAACTCCGGCCTGAATGTCATCGCGGGCGACAATCTGTCGGACGCAGCGCAGAAGATCGTCAAAGCGGTGAAGGGGTAATCCGATGGCCGTTCTCGTCAACGAAAATACCAAGGTCATCTGTCAGGGCATCACCGGCTCGCAGGGGACTTTCCACACCGAACAGGCGATCGCCTACGGCACGCAGATGGTCGGCGGCGTGACCCCGGGCAAGGGCGGCACCGAGCATCTCGGCCTGCCGGTCTTCAACTCGGTCTACGAGGCCCGCGAAGTCACCGGCGCCAATGCCTCCGTGATCTACGTGCCGCCGCCCTTCGCGGCCGACTCGATCCTCGAGGCCATCGACGCCGAGATGGAACTGATCGTCTGCATCACCGAGGGCATCCCGGTGCTCGACATGATGAAGGTGAAGCGCGCGCTGCAGGGCTCGTCCTCGCGGCTGATCGGGCCGAACTGCCCGGGCGTCATCACCCCCGGCGCCTGCAAGATCGGCATCATGCCGGGCCACATCCACAAGCGCGGCTCCTGCGGCGTTGTCTCGCGCTCGGGCACGCTTACCTATGAGGCCGTGAAACAGACCTCTGACCTCGGGCTCGGCCAGTCTTCGGCCGTCGGCATCGGCGGTGACCCGATCAAGGGCACCGAGCACATCGACGTGCTCGAGATGTTCCTCGCCGACCCGGAAACCCAGTCGATCATCATGATCGGCGAGATCGGCGGCTCGGCAGAAGAGGAAGCGGCGCAGTTCCTCGCCGACGAGAAGAAGCGCGGCCGCTGGAAGCCCACCGCGGGCTTCATCGCCGGCCGCACCGCGCCTCCGGGCCGCCGGATGGGCCACGCGGGCGCCATCGTCTCGGGCGGCAAGGGCGATGCGGAATCCAAGATCGAAGCGATGAAGAGCGCGGGCATCGTCGTGGCCGACAGCCCGGCCCATCTGGGCGAAGCGGTGATGCAGGCGCTCGGCAAATAAACCTTCGGGTCCGCGCCGACCTGGCGCGGACCCAATCAGATGTCAGGTGCAGCCATGACGGAACAGTCTCCGAACGCGCAGTTCCATGCCTCCTCGTTCCTCCAGGGGCAGAACGCCGAGTACATTGACCAGTTGCAGGCACGTTATGCCGAAGATCCCGCCTCCGTCGATGCGGGCTGGGCGGAGTTGTTCCGTTCGATGGGCGACAGCGAACTTGACGCGAAGCGTCAGGCACATGGACCGTCCTGGGCGCGCGCCGACTGGCCGCCGATGCCCTCCGACGATCTGACGGCCGCGCTGACCGGCCAGTGGCCCGCGGCACCCGCGCCAAAGGAGGCCAAGGGCGTCGCCGAGAAGATCCAGGCCAAGGCCGCCGAGAAGGGCGTGAGCCTCACCGACGCCCAGGTGCAGCGGGCGGTGCTCGACTCCATCCGGGCGCTGATGATCATCCGGGCCTACCGGATCCGCGGCCATCTGGCCGCCGACCTCGATCCGCTCGGCATGCGCAACACCTCGAACCACCCCGAACTCGACCCCAGGTCCTACGGCTTCACCGAAGCGGACATGGACCGGCCGATTTTCATCGACAACGTGCTCGGTCTTCAGGTCGCCTCGATGCGACAGATCGTGGACATGGTCAAGCGCACCTACTGCGGCACTTTCGCACTGCAGTACATGCACATCTCGGATCCCGAGCAAGCGGCCTGGCTCAAGGAGCGGATCGAGGGTTACGGCAAGGAGATCCACTTCACCCGCGAGGGCCGGCGCGCGATCCTGAACAAGCTGGTCGAGGCCGAGGGCTTCGAGAAGTTCCTCCACGTCAAATACATGGGCACGAAGCGCTTCGGTCTCGACGGGGGCGAGGCGCTGATCCCGGCGATGGAACAGATCATCAAGCGGGGCGGCGCCCTTGGCGTGCAGGAAGTCGTCGTGGGTATGCCGCACCGCGGCCGCCTCTCGGTGCTCGCCAATGTGATGGCCAAGCCCTATCGCGCGATCTTCAACGAGTTCCAGGGCGGCAGCTTCAAGCCCGAGGAAGTCGATGGATCGGGCGACGTGAAATATCACCTCGGCGCCTCGTCCGACCGCGAGTTCGACGGCAATATCGTCCACCTGTCCCTGACGGCCAACCCCTCGCACCTCGAGGCGGTGAACCCCGTCGTTCTGGGCAAGGTCCGCGCCAAGCAGGAGCAGGCGGGCGACAAGACCCGCCATACGGTGCTGCCGATCCTGCTGCACGGCGATGCGGCCTTCGCGGGGCAGGGCGTCGTTGCGGAGTGCTTTGGCCTGTCAGGTCTTGTCGGCCACCGCACCGGCGGCACGATCCACATCGTCGTGAACAACCAGATCGGCTTCACCACCGCGCCATCCTTCTCGCGCTCGTCCCCCTATCCGACCGATATCGCGCTGATGGTGGAGGCGCCGATCTTCCACGTGAATGGCGACGATCCCGAGGCGGTGGTCCACGCGGCCAAGGTGGCGACCGAGTTCCGGCAGAAGTTCCACAAGGACGTCGTGATCGACATCTTCTGCTACCGCCGCTTCGGCCACAACGAGGGGGATGAACCGATGTTCACCAACCCCTCGATGTATACCTCGATCAAGAAGCACAAGACGACGCTCCAGCTCTACACCGAGCGTCTGGTGCAGGACGGCCTGATCCCCGAGGGCGAGATCGAGGACATGAAGGCTGCCTTCCAGGCGAGGCTCAACGAGGAGTTCGAGGCCGGGAAGGACTTCAAGCCGAACAAGGCCGACTGGCTGGACGGCCGCTGGAAGCACATCGACCGCCATGGCGAGGAATACCAGCCCGGCCGCACCTCGATCTCGCACGAGACGCTCGCGGAGATCGGACAGGCGCTGACGCGTGTGCCCGATGGGTTTGACCTGCACAAGACGGTCGGCCGCCAGCTCGAGGCCAAGAAGCAGATGTTCGAGTCCGGGCAGGGCTTCGACTGGGCGACGGGCGAGGCGCTGGCCTTCGGCTCGTTCGTGGTCGAGGGATATCCCGTGCGGCTCTCGGGGCAGGACTGCACCCGCGGCACCTTCAGCCAGCGGCACTCGGCCTTCATCGACCAGTCGACCGAGGAACGCTACTATCCGCTGAACAACATCCGCAGCGGACAGGCGCGTTACGAGGTCATCGACTCGATGCTGTCGGAATACGCCGTGCTCGGCTTCGAGTATGGCTATTCGCTGGCCGAACCCAACGCGCTGGTGATGTGGGAGGCGCAGTTCGGCGACTTCGCCAACGGCGCGCAGATCATGTTCGACCAGTTCATCAATTCGGGCGAGTCGAAGTGGCTGCGCATGTCGGGCCTCGTCGTCCTGCTGCCGCACGGCTTCGAGGGGCAGGGACCCGAGCACTCCTCGGCGCGCCTCGAACGGTTCCTCCAGATGTCGGCAAACGACAACTGGATCGTGGCCAATTGCTCGACGCCGGCGAACTACTTCCACATCCTGCGGCGGCAGATCCACCGGAACTTCCGCAAGCCGCTGATCCTGATGACGCCGAAGTCGCTGCTGCGCCACCCGCTCTGCGTCTCGAACGCCGATGACTTCACCACCGGCTCGGGCTTCCACCGGGTGCTGTGGGACGACGCGCAGAAGGGTCACTCGGAAACCGTGCTGAAACCCGACGAGCAGATCCGCCGCGTCGTGATGTGCTCGGGCAAGGTCTACTACGACCTGCTGGCCGAGCGCGACAAGCGGGGCATCGACGACGTCTACCTGATGCGCCTCGAGCAGTTCTATCCCTTCCCGGCCTTGAGCCTCGTGAAGGAGCTGGGCCGCTTCAAGGACGCCGAGATCGTCTGGTGCCAGGAAGAGCCCAAGAACCAGGGCGGCTGGACCTTCGTCGAGCCGAACCTCGAATGGGTGCTGACGCGGATCGGCGCCAGACACACCCGCGCGGTCTATGCCGGCCGCTCTGCCTCGGCCTCGCCTGCCACGGGCCTTGCCAGCCGCCACAAGGCGGAACAGGAGGCGCTGGTGAACGACGCGCTGACGATCGGGAGCTGATGATGGGAACGGAAGTTAGGGTTCCGACGCTGGGAGAGAGCGTCTCCGAGGCGACGGTCGCCACCTGGTTCAAGAAGCCGGGAGACCGGGTCGCCGCCGACGAGATGCTCTGCGAGCTTGAGACCGACAAGGTGACGGTCGAGGTCCATGCGCCGGTCGCGGGCCGGCTGACCGAGATCGTGGCGCCTGAGGGCACGACCGTTGCGGTTGCGGCCCTGCTGGCACAGATCGGTGCGGCGGAGGCCGGCGACCCGCCGGCCGCGGACAGGAAAGATGGGGGCGCCGAGGCGAAGGCCGGCGCGGGAGAGAGCAAGATGATCGACGTGATGGTGCCGGCCCTTGGCGAATCGGTGTCCGAAGCCACGGTCTCGACCTGGTTCAAGAAGCCGGGCGATACGGTGGCGCAGGACGAGATGCTCTGCGAACTCGAGACCGACAAGGTCTCGGTCGAAGTCCCGGCGCCCGCTGCGGGCGTGCTGGCCGAGATCCTCGTGACCGAAGGGACCACGGTCGCCGCAGGCGCGAAACTCGCGCTGATCTCTTCGGATGGGAAAGGCGTCGCCGCCGCTCCGAAGGCCGAGGCTCCGAAGGCGCAGGCACCGAAAGCCGAGGCTGCTCCGGCACCGGCGCAGAAGAAGGACGTCGAGGATGCGCCCTCCGCGAAGAAGGCGATGGCCGAGGCCGGTCTCTCGTCCGACGCGGTGCAGGGCACCGGTCGCGACGGCCGGGTGATGAAGGAGGACGTGGCCCGGGCGGTCGCCGCCGCCGGCGCCTCCGCCTCTTCGGCCCCTGCCGCGCCTGCCGCACAGCCCGCACTGCCGCGCCAACCTGTCCCGGCGGACGACGCCGCCCGCGAGGAGCGGGTCAAGATGACCCGCCTGCGCCAGACCATCGCGCGTCGGCTGAAGGAGGCGCAGAACACGGCCGCGATGCTGACCACCTACAACGAGGTGGACATGTCGGGCGTGATGGCGCTGCGCAACGAATACAAGGACGCGTTCGAGAAGAAGCACGGCGTCAAGATGGGCTTCATGTCCTTCTTCGTGAAGGCCTGCTGTCACGCGCTGAAGGAAGTGCCCGAGGTCAATGCCGAGATCGACGGCACGGACATCGTCTACAAGAACTACGTCCACATGGGCGTGGCGGTGGGCACGCCCTCGGGCCTCGTGGTGCCGGTCGTCCGTGACGCCGACCTGATGGGTTTTGCCCAGATCGAGAAGAAGATCGCCGAACTCGGGCTGCGCGCCCGCGACGGCAAGCTGTCGATGGCCGAGATGCAGGGCGGCAGCTTCACCATCTCGAACGGTGGCGTCTACGGCTCGCTGATGTCCTCGCCGATCCTCAACCCGCCGCAGTCGGGCATCCTCGGCATGCACAAGATCCAGGACCGGCCTGTGGTCGAGAAGGGCCAGATCGTGATCCGTCCGATGATGTATCTCGCGCTCAGCTACGACCACCGCATCGTCGACGGCAAGGGCGCGGTGACCTTCCTCGTCCGGGTGAAGGAGGCGCTGGAAGACCCGCGCCGCCTGCTGCTCGACCTCTGATCCAAGCCCGGGCCCCGGCATCTCCGGGGCCCTCCGCGTCCGGGGAGCACGATGACCGCCGAACTCACCGCCCTCTGCCTTGCAGGTCTCCTGCAGGTGCTGACCTTCCTGCCCTTCGCGCTCCTGGCCAACATGGAGCTCGGCTACAAGTGGACGACCGGCCCGCGCGACGAGCCGCCGAACCAGCCGCTCTCGACGATCCCGGGCCGGCTGCAACGCGCGCTGGCGAATCACTTCGAGGGACTGATCCTCTTCACGATTGCCGTCCTGGTGGTGACCCTGGGCAGCCAGTCCACCGGCTTCACCGCAACCATGGCCTGGATCTACCTCCTCGCCCGCATCCTCTACATTCCGGCCTATGTCCTCGGCTGGCGACCCTGGCGCTCGGTGATCTGGGCCGCCGGCTTCTTTGCAACCGCGGCGATGCTCGTCGCCGCGCTCTTCTGACCGTTTCCCGCGCGCCTTCACTCTGTCCAAGTATCCTCGGGGGGCGCGGGGGGCAGACAGCCCCCCGCCTCTCCGCCCGCGGACCCGCAGGGCGCCTCGCAACCCGGAGGCCATCATGGCAAGTTTCGACGTCATCATCATCGGTGCGGGGCCGGGCGGCTATGTCTCCGCCATCCGCTGCGCGCAGCTCGGGCTGAAGACCGCCGTGGTCGAGGGCCGCGACAGGCTGGGCGGCACCTGCCTCAACGTGGGCTGCATCCCGTCGAAGGCGCTGCTGCACGCGACACACAACCTGCATGAAGTCCACGAGAACTTCGAGAAGATGGGCCTGATGGGCGCCCATCCGACCGTCGACTGGTCGAAGATGCAGGGCTACAAGCAGGAGGTCGTCGACGGCAACACCAAGGGCATCGAGTTCCTCTTCAAGAAGAACAAGATCACCTGGCTCAAGGGCTGGGGCTCGATCCCCGAGCCGGGCAAGGTGAAGGTGGGCGAGGAGGTGCACGAGGCGAAGTCCATCGTGATCGCCACCGGCTCCGAGCCCGCGAGCCTGCCCGGCGTCGAGACCGACGAGACGGTGATCGTGACCTCGACCGGCGCCCTCAGCCTCGGGAAGATCCCCGAGACCATGGTGGTGATCGGCGCGGGCGTCATCGGGCTCGAGCTCGGCTCGGTCTATGCCCGGCTCGGGACCAAGGTGACGGTCGTCGAATATATGGAGGCGATCCTGCCCGGCATGGATGCCGAGGTGGTCAAGACCACCCAGCGCATCCTCGCCAAGCAGGGGCTGAGCTTCGTCCTGGGCGCAGCCGTGAAAGGCGCGACCGTGGCCGACGGAAAGGCAACCGTCACCTGGGCCGCGAAGAAGGACGGCAAGGAGACGAGCCTCACCGTCGACACGGTGCTGGTGGCGACGGGCCGCAAGCCCTTCACCGAAGGACTCGGGCTCGAGGCTCTGGGCGTAGAGATGCTGCCGCGGGGCGTCGTGAAGATCGACGACCATTTCCGCACCAGCGTGCCGGGGATCTATGCCATCGGCGACTGCGTGCCGGGCATGATGCTCGCCCACAAGGCCGAGGACGAGGGCGTGGCGCTGGCCGAGATCCTCGCCGGCAAGCATGGCCATGTGAATTACGGCGTGATCCCGGGCGTGATCTACACCACGCCCGAGGTGGCGAGCGTCGGGCGCACCGAGGAGTCGCTGAAGGAAGAGGGCCGCGCCTACAAGGTCGGCAAGTTCCCCTTCATGGGCAATGCCCGCGCCAAGGCGGTCTTTCAGGCCGAAGGTTTCGTGAAGCTGCTGGCCGACAAGGAGACCGACCGTATCCTCGGCTGCCACATCATCGGCCCGGCGGCGGGAGACCTGATCCACGAGGTCTGCGTGGCGATGGAATTCGGCGCCTCGGCGCAGGACCTCGCCATGACCTGCCACGCCCACCCGACCTGGTCCGAGGCGGTGCGCGAGGCGGCACTGGCCTGCGGCGACGGTGCAATCCACGCCTGACGGATGGTGGCAATCCGGGGGGCGGCTATGCGGCCGGTCCCTCGCCTGACCCCGGCACCGGCGACGGCGAGCATTCTTTCCGCGGCGGTCTGCCATGCCGATCACCAAACGGAGACGCCCGGCCCGATGGGCCGGGCGTCACGCCCTTTGCCTCGCTCCGCGCCCTCCGGGCGCGGCGCTCAGGTGGTCCCGGCCGATCGGCCAAGAGAGCCGGGACGCGGGGGATCCTATTCCGCGGCGAGCGCGGTCCGGTCCACCAGACCCACGATGTCCATCATGATCCGGTTCAGTTCGAAATCCTTGGGCGTGTAGACGGCCGCGACGCCCATCGCGCGAAGTTGCTCGGCGTCCTCCTCGGGGATGATGCCGCCGACGACCAGCGGCACGTCAAGCGCACGGCGCCGCATCTCGGCCAGAACCTCGGTCACCAGCGGCATGTGCGAGCCCGAGAGGATCGAGAGGCCGATGACATGGGCCTGATCCTCGACGGCCTTGGCCACGATCTCCGACGGCGTGAGCCGTATGCCGTCGTAGGTGATGTCCATGCCGCAGTCGCGGGCGCGTGCCGCGATCTGCTCGGCGCCGTTCGAGTGGCCGTCGAGGCCCGGCTTGCCGACGACGAACTTGAGCGGCCTCCCGAGGCGGGCCGAGACCGCCTGCACCGCCTCGCGGATCGGGTCGAGCCCATCCGTCAGGTTCGAGGGTGCGCGGGAGACACCCGTGGGGCCGCGGAACTCGCCGAAGGCCCGGCGGAGTTCGGCCGCCCATTCGCCCGTGGTGGCGCCGGCCTTGGCGGCGGAAATCGAGGCGGGCATGACGTTCTCGCCCGACGTGGCGGCGCGGCGCAGTTCGGAGAGGGCCTCCTGGACCTTGCCCTCGTCGCGCGCCGCGCGCCAGGCCACGAGCCGCTCGACCTGATCGCGCTCGGCCTGCGCGTCGGCGACCATGATCGCGCCCTCCCCGGTCGTGAGCGGCGAGGGCGCCCCGCTGGTCCAGCGGTTCACGCCGACGACCACGGTCTCGCCCGATTCGACGCGGCCGATGCGCTCGGCGTTCGACTCCACGAGGCGAGCCTTCATGTAGTCGATGGCCTCGATCGCCCCGCCCATCGCGTCGATATGGGCAAGCTCTTCCCGGGCCCCGGCCTTCAGCGCCTCGACCTTGCGGTCCACGGCAGGGTTGCCGTCGAAGAGATCCTCGTATTCCAGCAGGTCCGACTCGTAGGCCAGGATCTGCTGCATCCGGAGCGACCACTGCTGATCCCAGGGCCGGGGCAGCCCCAGCGCCTCGTTCCAGGCCGGCAACTGCACTGCGCGCGCGCGGGCCTTCTTCGAGAGCGTCACGGCCAGCATCTCGATCAGGATGCGGTAGACGTTGTTTTCGGGCTGCTGCTCGGTCAGGCCCAGCGAGTTCACCTGCACCCCGTAGCGGAAGCGGCGGTATTTCTCTTCCTCGATGCCGTAGCGGTCACGGCAGATCTCGTCCCAGAGATCGACGAAGGCGCGCATCTTGCACATCTCGGTCACGAAGCGGATGCCGGCGTTCACGAAGAACGAGATCCGGCCCACCATCGCAGGAAAATGCTCGGCCGGCACCTTGGTCCGCAGGTCGTCGAGAACGGCAATGCCGGTGGCCAGCGCAAAGGCCAGCTCCTGCTCGGGCGTCGCGCCCGCCTCCTGCAGGTGATAGGAGCAGACGTTCATCGGGTTCCACTTCGGCAGGTGGACCCGCGTGTAGGCCGCGACATCGGTGATCATCCGGAGGCTCGGCTTCGGCGGGCAGATGTAGGTGCCGCGGCTGAGGTATTCCTTCATCAGGTCGTTCTGCACCGTGCCCTGCAGCTTCGACACATCGGCGCCCTGCTCCTCGGCCACCGCGATATAGAGCGCGAGCAGCCAGGGTGCCGTCGCGTTGATCGTCATCGAGGTGTTCATCTGCTCGAGCGGGATCTGGTCGAACAGCATGCGCATGTCGCCGAGGTGGCAGATCGGCACGCCCACCTTTCCGACCTCTCCGCTGGCCAGCTCATGGTCGCTGTCGTAGCCGGTCTGCGTCGGCAGGTCGAAAGCGACCGACAGGCCCGTCTGCCCTTTGGCGAGATTGGTCCGATAGAGCGCGTTCGAGGCCTTCGCCGTCGAATGTCCAGCGTAGGTGCGGAACAGCCAGGGGCTATCCTTCTGGGTCATGGCGAGAAACCTCCACGAGGCGGGCAAGGAAGTTGCGGTTGGATGTGGATACGCGAAAGATAATGTCCCTGTCAATTCGCCGCAACGCGGCGCGGTTCCCGATTTCCCAGCTTCACGCGCCGTCTCCAGAGGATGCCATGCGGTCCGCATGGTCCCACCTCCGGGGTCAAGTCGACGGGATGCCGTCCAACGCCTACAGTGAAATTCCGGCAACACCTGCTATACTTGCACATCATCTCGGTCGCATCAGACGAAAGAAGGAGCGGTCTGTCGAAATCCTGCGAGATCAGGATCTTCGAGCAGCCATTACGCTGCGTCGCGGCGGACATAATATTACAAAATACGGCCTACAGCTATTGCATTCTTGCTCTGTCGACCGTATCTGATCCCCTTAACGCCGCCGATTCTGCGATGCGGCGCCCCTTTCGGCCCTACAGGAGGCAAGCATGGCCCTCGACGTGCAGAGCGACATCGTCGCCTACGACGCTCCCAAGAAGGACCTCTACGAGATCGGCGAAATGCCGCCCCTCGGCCATGTGCCGAAGCAGATGTACGCCTGGGCGATCCGGCGCGAGCGGCATGGCGAGCCCGATACGGCGATGCAGGTCGAGGTGGTCGAGACGCCGACCATCGACAGCCACGAGGTTCTGGTGCTCGTCATGGCGGCAGGCGTGAACTACAACGGGATCTGGGCGGGGCTCGGCATTCCCGTCTCGCCCTTCGACGGGCACAAGCAGCCCTATCACATCGCGGGTTCCGACGCCTCGGGCATCGTCTGGGCGGTGGGCGACAAGGTGAAGCGCTGGAAGGTCGGCGACGAGGTCGTGATCCACTGCAACCAGGACGACGGCGACGACGAGGAATGCAACGGCGGCGACCCCATGTTCTCGCCCACCCAGCGGATCTGGGGCTACGAGACGCCGGACGGCTCCTTCGCGCAATTCACCCGCGTGCAGGCGCAGCAGCTGATGAAGCGTCCGAAGCACCTGACCTGGGAAGAGGCCGCGTGCTACACGCTGACGCTCGCCACCGCCTACCGGATGCTCTTCGGTCACAAGCCGCATGACCTGAAGCCGGGGCAGAACGTGCTGGTCTGGGGCGCCTCGGGCGGGCTTGGCTCCTATGCGATCCAGCTCATCAACACGGCGGGCGCCAACGCCATTGGCGTCATCTCCGAGGAAGACAAGCGCGACTTCGTCATGGGGCTGGGCGCCAAGGGCGTCATCAACCGCAAGGACTTCAAGTGCTGGGGGCAGCTGCCCAAGGTCAACTCGCCGGAATACAACGAGTGGCTGAAAGAGGCGCGCAAGTTCGGCAAGGCGATCTGGGACATCACCGGCAAGGGCGTGAATGTCGACATGGTGTTCGAGCATCCGGGCGAGGCGACCTTCCCGGTCTCGTCGCTGGTGGTGAAGAAGGGCGGCATGGTCGTGATCTGCGCGGGGACCACCGGCTTCAACTGCACCTTCGACGTCCGCTACATGTGGATGCACCAGAAGCGTCTGCAGGGCAGCCATTTCGCCAATCTCAAGCAGGCCTCGGCCGCAAACCAGCTGATGATCGAGCGCCGCCTTGATCCCTGCATGTCGGAGGTCTTCCCCTGGGCCGAGATCCCCTCGGCGCACATGAAGATGTACAAGAACCAGCACAAGCCGGGGAACATGGCCGTGCTGGTGCAGGCGCCGCGCACCGGCCTTCGGACCTTCGCCGACGTTCTGGATGCAGGCAAGACGGCCTGACGCCAGCAGATCTGACTGTGTCCCGCCGCCGCAGCAACAAGCCTGCGGCGGCTTTTTCGTCGCCTTCTAGGAAAAGCGCGGTTGACAGCACGCGCCTTGCGCGCTCGCCTTGCGGTGGAACGACATGGTCCGAAGGGCGATTCCGGCGCCGATGCCGCAATGAAACACGACTGGATACTGGACGTGCTGACCGACCTGCGCACCTACGCAGAAAGGAACGCGCTCGTCTCGCTTGCGGCCGCGCTGGACGAGACGATCCGGCTGGCCCGCGCCGAGATTGGTGGGCAGCCATCCGGACCCGAGAAGGACGAACCGCCGTCGCGGCCGAACTGAGCCTCGGTGCTGGCCTTGGCCCGAGGCTGCGGCTATGGTCGCGCCATGCAGGCCCTCTCCTTCTCCGACGATCAGGCGGAAGCCTACGACCGAGTGGCGGACCAGCTGCGCGGGATGGGAGTCGACCTCGCCAACAATGCGCTTTCGGTTCCGGTGGAAGGCAAGTCCTCGGTGCTTGCAGTGGTGGGGAAGGCGGGGTCCGGCAAGACCATGCTGCTCGCCTCGCTGACGAAGGCTCTGGTCGAGGCGGGGCTCGAGGTGGTGTCGGGCGATTGGGAAGGCCGGAAGCGCAAGGAACGGCGGACGCTTGCCGTTCTCGCGCCGACGAACAAGGCCGCAAGCGTGCTTCGCCTGCGCGGCGTACCGGCCACCACGATCCACCGCATCCTCTATTCGCCGGTCTACGATCCGCAGTATGAGCGGATTGCCGAATGGCTGGCCGGAAACGGCAAGCGACCCGAGGTGGAGGGCCTGTCCGAACTGGCGCTCGACCGGGCGAAGGCCTTCTACGAGCAGGTGGCCTCGATCCCTGGTGCGCTGGCCGCGGCGGGACTCCGCGGCTCTGACTTCATCAAGGGTTGGAAAAGGCGGGACGAACCGCTCGACGTGGGCTTCGTGGACGAGGCCTCGATGCTGGACGAACGGCAGTTCGACGACCTGCGCGAGATCTTCCCGACGCTTGTGCTCTTCGGGGATCCGGCCCAGCTGGCCCCCGTGGGGCAGTCCGGCAAGATGGTCTTCGACACGCTCGGCGATGCCCGGAAGCTGATGCTGAGCCGCATCCACCGGCAGGCCGAGGACAATCCGATCCTCGATCTCGCCCATGCGCTCGCTGACCCGGACCTGACTTTCGAGGCCTTCGAGGATCTGGTCGAGCGCGCGGCCCGTCAGGACGAGCGGGTGCAGGTGGCGCAACGGGTGGATGCCGATCTCATGGCCCGGTCGCCGGTCCTGGTCTGGCGCAACCAGACGCGGATCCGGCTCATCACCGCCTTCCGGGCCGCCCAGGGCGCACCCGAGACCGAGCTTCTTCCGGGCGAGCCACTGATCTGCGACGGCATCGAGCTGCCTCTGAAACACCGCAAGAAGCGCATCGACCTCGAGGCGCGCGGGTTGATCAAGGGCGCACAGGTGATCTATCTGGGCGCCGGCAACCGCGAGGGTTTTGCACGTCTGCATGTCGTGGGAGCCGAGGATCCGCAGGTCTCGGCAGCGTCGATCATCAAGATCGAGCGGCCGGGCGAGGAAGAGCCTTTCATCCCTTCCGCGGCGCGTATGGGCGCGGCTTTCCTGCACGGCGCGGCCGTCACGATCCACAAGGCGCAGGGCTCGCAATGGGAGGTCGTGCAGGTCTTCGCGCCGGACCTCTGGGCCGCAGCGCAGGCGGGACGGAACGAGGCCGGAGTGCCGCTGTGGAAGCGGCTGGCCTATGTCGCGATCACCCGTGCCGAGAAGCGCCTGATCTGGGTCGTGCGCAACCGGCTCGCCCTGCCGCAGAAGCCGCTCTCGGTCGAGGATCTGCCGCGCGCTGCTCCGCGCCTGAACCTCAGGCCGGAGGCATGACTCACCGCGGCTCGTGCCGGTGCGTCATGCCTCCGGGGCGCAATGGCGGCGGCCTCCGGTGTTGCGACAGGCCGCACCGCGGATCCGGCCTCGCCTGAGCGTGACTTTGTCCTTCCGCGCGGCTACAGTCCGGAAAAAGTGCAAGGGAGCAAGCACATGCGTTGCGTCTTCGTCCAGTTTCGCTGCGTGCCCGGAAAGACCTACGAGGTGGCAGACACGATCTACGACCGCGAGGTGGTCTCGGAACTCTACTCGACATCGGGCGACTTCGACCTGATCGCCAAAGTCTATGTTCCGGCGGATCAGGACACCGGCCGGTTCCTCTCGGAAAATCTTTTCGATATTCCCGGCATCCAGCGGACGCTGACGACGATGACCTTCAAGGCCTTCTGAAAACGTCGATCGAGTGCCACCCGGCGGAGCTCGTGTGCTCTTTCGATGCTCAACCCGGCTCCTGCAGGGATCTGCTGGAATCGTGTAGGCGCAGAGCGGATGAATGCTTTTTTCGGAGACAGATCCGCTACCTCGGCAGCCACTCGGCGCGGCCCGATCCGATAGCCTCGGCCACATTGGCGAATCCGTCGCGCGCGAGGAGGTCGTCGAGCCCTCTGGCGATCCGGGCGGCAAGCCCGATGCCCTGATAGACCATCGCAGTGTAGAGCTGCACCGCCGAGGCGCCGGCGCGGATCTTGGCATAAGCCTGCTCGGCGCTCGAGATCCCGCCGACGCCGATCAGCGGCAGGCGTCCCTCGGTAAGCTGCGAAAGGCGGGCCAGCACACGGGTCGAGCGCTCGAAGAGCGGTGCACCGGACAGGCCACCGGTTTCGTGGGCGTGGATGCTGCGCAGCCCCTCGCGCGAAAGGGTTGTGTTCGTAGCCACGATGCCCGCGATCCCCGAGGCCAGAGCCACTTCGGCAATATCGCCCAGATCGGTGTCCGACAGGTCCGGCGCGATCTTGAGGAAGACCGGCACGGGCCTGCCCAGCGTCGCCTGCACCTGCATTACGCCCTCCAGCAGTGCAGCCAGCGCCTGACCGCCCTGCAGGTCCCGCAACCTCTCGGTATTCGGCGATGACACGTTCACCGTCGCGAAATCCGCATGAGGTCCGCAGGCGGCCAGCACAGCGCCGAAATCGGCGGCTCGGTCGCTGCTGTCCTTGTTGGCCCCGAGGTTGAGACCGACAGGCACCGGCCCACGGGGACGCATCGCCAGGCGGGCGCAGATCGTCGCCGCGCCGTCGTTGTTGAAGCCGAACCGATTGATGGCGGCCCGGTCCTCGGTCAGCCGGAACAGCCTCGGCTGCGGGTTGCCGGGCTGGGGCCGCGGGGTCGCCGCGCCGACTTCAATGAAGCCGAAGCCTGCCCGCATCAGGGCCGGCAGCGCGACCGCGTTCTTGTCGTATCCCGCCGCCAGCCCGATCGGGTTCGGCAGCGGCAGACCGGCCACGACCGTCGCCAGACGCGAGGTGCTGACCGGCCCCGGAAGGGGCACCAGACCCGATCGAAGTGCCGAAAGAGACAGGGAGTGCGCCTTCTCCGGATCCATCCGGTGAAGGGCTGTCAGAGCCGCGCGTTCCAGGATGTTCACCAGAGGCCCTCGGGGAAGATGTGGCCGGTGGCGCCCAGCGGGAGCGACTTGTCCCACACCACGTCGTCGAGGGTCATTCTGCGGTAGAGATGCGGGAAGAGCTGGCCGCCGCGCGACGGCTCCCACTTCAGGGCCGGTCCCGCGCGATCGGGGTCCACGGCGACGAGCACGAGGTCGCTCTCGCTGCCGAAATGCCTTTCCGCCGTTTCGGCGATCTGCGCTGCCGTCGACAGATGGATGTAGCCGTCTGCAAGATCGACGGGCGCTCCGGCGGTCGCGCCGGCGTGGCGGAAGTCATCCCATTCGGTGCGGCGGAAAATCTTGAAGATCAGCATGCAAGCCTCATGCACCCGGACCGGGCGGCGGTCAATACGGCCGATGGCGGGTGGGCTTCGCCGAAGGGCCTGCCCCAGCGTCAGCTTTCCCTTCTGCCTTTGACAGCAGAGGCCCGTCCCCGCACTCTGGCCGCACCTGTCCAGACCGGGAGCATAGACATGAAATCCACCCTTTTCGCCTCGGCCGCGGTGCTGACGCTGGCGGCGGGCGCGGCGCGGGCCGACTTTGAGCTCACCATCCTGCACACGAACGATTTCCACGACCGGTTCGAGCCGATCTCGAAATACGACTCGACCTGCCCGCCCGAGGACAACGCGGCAGGAGAGTGCTTCGGCGGGATCGCCCGGCTGGTCACGGCCATCGCCGAGGCGCGCGGGCAGGGCGGGACGCGGCTGCTGCTGGATGCGGGGGACCAGTTCCAGGGCTCGCTCTTCTACACGCGCTACAAGGGAGATCTTGCAGCCGAGTTCATGAACAAGCTCGACTACGACGCGATGGCGGTGGGCAACCACGAGTTCGACGACGGCCCCCAGGTCCTGACCGAGTTCGCACGGAAGCTCGAGACGCCGCTCCTCATGGCGAATGCCGACCTGACGGGCGAGGCGGAGTTGCGCGAGCAGGTTCAGAAGTCGGTGGTGATCGAGAAGGGTGGCGAGAAGATCGGAATCGTCGGGCTGACGCCGCTCGACACCGCCGAGCTCGCCAGCCCGGGTCCGAATGTGATCTTCACCGATCCGGCGCAGGCGGCGCAGGCCGAGGTCGACCGGCTGACGGCAGAGGGCGTGAACAAGATCATCCTGCTCTCGCATCTCGGATACGAGGCCGACAAGCAGATCGCCTCGCAGCTCACGGACGTCGATGTGATCGTGGGGGGGCATTCGCACACACTTCTGTCGAACGAGGACGAGGCGGCGGCCGGGCCCTATCCGACGATGGTGAACGACGTGGCCATCGTCACCGCCTATTCCTACGGCAAGTATCTGGGTGAGCTGAACGTCACCTTCGACGATGCGGGGGCGCTTGTCTCGGCCGAGGGCGCGCCCAAGCTGATCGACGCCTCCGTGGCCGAGGATGCGGCGACGGTCGAGCGCGTGAAGGAACTTGCCGCCCCGCTCGAGGAGATCCGCAGCAAGGTCGTGGCCGAGGTGCCGGAAGCCATCGACGGCTCGCGCGAGAGTTGCCGCAGCCAGGAGTGCGAGATGGGCAACCTCGTCGCCGACGCGATGCTCGAGAGGGTGCGCGATCAGGGCATCCGGATCGCCATCGCGAACGGCGGCGGGCTTCGTGCCTCGATCGAAGCGGGCACGGTCACCATGGGCGATGTGCTGACCGTGCTGCCCTTCCAGAACACGCTCTCGACCTTTCAGGTGACCGGCGAGACCGTGGTGGCCGCATTGGAGAACGGGGTGAGCGAGTTCGAGGAGGAAGCCGGGCGGTTCGCACAGGTGGCCGGGCTCAAATACACGTTCGATCCGGCCGCGCCGGCGGGCTCGCGCGTGTCTGAGGTCATGGTCATGGAAGAGGGCGACTGGCAGCCCATCGACCCGACGAAGACCTACGGTGTCGTGTCGAACAACTATGTCCGGCAGGGCGGGGATGGCTATGCGATGTTTGTCGATGCCAGCGATGCCTATGACTTCGGGCCGGACCTGGCTGATGTCACGGCGGAGTATCTGGCCGCGCACGCGCCCTATACTGCGGTGACGGAGGGTCGGATCACCCGCAAGTAAAGACGGAGCCTTCCCGCTTCATCGGCCGCGGCGTCTCGACGTCCGCGGTCGTAAATTTCTCGTGGCGGTGATCTGTCGCCGGGCCGGCTTGGGGCGGAACGCCTTGCTCTGCAGTTGATGCCGCACACGCATAGCGGGAGTAAGCGGATTTTTGCCGGAGTCCGGATAATTATCAGCGAAATCTACATCGATTACGGTCGAATTCAAAAATCTGCGCTAACTTGCGGTCGAGGCAGAATTAAGGCGAGCAAGAGGCCCGCGGGGTGAGCAGTATGCGGCTTCTGGTGATCGATAACGACCCGGCCTTCGTGCTGGTGCTGCGCCAGATGCTCGACGGCATCGGTTTGCCGGAACCCGACTGCGCGGCCACTGCGGGCGAGGCTCTGCGCCTTCTCGGGGGTGGGGCGCGGTTCGATTGCATCATCCTCGATCTCGATCTGCCGGGCGGTGCGGCCGTGCTCTGCCGCCGCCTGCGGCTCTTGCCCGAGTATGCGTCGACGCCCATCCTTCTGATCGCAGGGTCGGATCGCTCGGATGTTCTGGCCGAAGCGCTGGCGGCGGGCGCGTCCGATTATGTCTCGCGCCAGATCGATCCGCTCGAGCTTCGGGCGCGTCTGGGCATGGCCGCACGCCTGACGGACGAGCGGCGGAGGTCGAGCACCCTTGCGCATCGGCTGCGCGGGCTCGCAGCCGCGGGCTTCGGCGATCCGCAGCCCGTTCTGGGCGTTGAGGGCATGGTGGACCTGCCGACCTTTCAGGACCGAATGCGCGATGGACGCGGCAGCCAGACGGCGCTCGCGTTCCGTATCGGCAACGCGGGCGCCATCGCGGCCGGTGCGTCGGCCGTGCAGTATCACGAGATGCTGACCCATGTGGCGGCCGTGATCCTCGACCGGCTGGGACCGCAGGGGTTGGTGCTGGCCCATGCCGGGCAGGGCGAGTTCATGGGCCTCATGCCCGATCCGCTGACGGAGAAGCCCCATCTGCTGGCCAGCGACCTGGGCCTGAGGCTTGCTGATCGGGCACCGGTCTACGACAGGATGGGCCTGCCGCGCCCGGTGCTGCAGGTGGGCAAGCCGATGCGGCCCGGCCTCTTCTTCCGCTCGACGCCCGAGCGTCTGATCCGGCGCGCGCGCGAGACGCTGCGCCGACCGCAACTGGTGCCGCCGGTCCTCGTCTGACTCTCTACCCCGGCGAAGTCGCTGCCTAACCTTTGGGCATGCGCGGCTCCCTCGCCGAAGTTTTCGCCGCGGGCGGGCGATCAGCCATTGGCAGGCCACCGCTATCCGTGGAACCGTCGGCCTCCCCGGACAACGGACAAGCGACATGTCGATCAAGGCCAGCATCCACCATCTGACCCACTACCGCTACGACCGGCCGGTCACGCTCGGGCCGCAGGTGATCCGCCTGCGCCCCGCGCCGCACTCCCGCACGCGGGTCATCTCGCATTCGCTGAAGGTCTCGCCGGGCGGCCATTTCGAGAACCACCAACAGGATCCCTACGGCAACTGGCTGACACGCATCGTCTTTCCCGAGCCGGTGACCGAGTTCCGGATCGAGGTCGACCTCGTCGCCGACATGACCGTCTACAACCCGTTCGACTTCTTCGTCGAGGACAGCGCCGAGCACTGGCCCTTCGACTATCCCGAGGAGATCCTCGAGGACCTTTCGATCTACCGCACGCCCGAGCCGGCGGGGCCGCATCTGCAGGCCTTCCTCGACACGATCCCGCGCGAGCGCTGCCGGACGGTGGACATGGTGGTCGGACTCAACGCCCGGTTGGCGAGCGAGATCGCCTATGTGATCCGCATGGAGCCGGGCGTGTTCACGCCCGAGGAGACGCTCGTCCACAGGCGCGGCTCGTGCCGCGACAGCGCCTGGCTGCAGGTGCAGATCCTGCGGCACCTCGGCCTCGCCGCCCGCTTCGTCTCGGGCTACCTGATCCAGCTGAAGCCGGACCTCGAGGCGCTCGACGGGCCTTCGGGCACCGACCACGACTTCACCGACCTGCATGCCTGGACCGAGGTCTACCTGCCCGGCGCGGGCTGGATCGGCCTCGACGCGACCTCGGGCCTGTTGACGGGCGAAAGCCACATCCCGCTCGCGGCCACGCCGCATTTCCGCAACGCGGCCCCCATCGCCGGGATGGCGAGCTATGCAGAGGTGGACTTCGCCTTCGACATGAAGGTGGCACGCGTGGCCGAGCATCCGCGCATCACCAGGCCCTTCTCGGAGGAGAGCTGGGAGCGGCTGGACGCCCTCGGGCACAAGGTCGATGCGGCGCTGAAGGCGGGTGACGTGCGGCTGACGATGGGGGGCGAGCCCACCTTCGTGTCCATCGACGACTTCGAGGCGGGCGAGTGGAACACCGATGCCGTGGGGCCAACGAAGCGCACCTTCGCGGACCGGCTGATCCGCAGGCTCCGCGACCGCTTCGCGCCCGGCGGCTTCCTGCATTACGGGCAGGGCAAGTGGTATCCGGGCGAGACGCTGCCGCGCTGGACCTTCTCGCTCTACTGGCGCGAGGATGGCGAGCCGATCTGGCGCGATCCGGACCTTGTGGCGGGCGAGGCGCCGCGCGCGGATGTGGGAAAGACAGAGGCCGAGCGGCTGATGCAGGGCATCGCCGAGGAACTGGGCCTCGAGCCCGATCTCGTGGTGCCGGCCTACGAGGATCCCGGCGAATGGCTCCTTAAGGAGGCGAACCTTCCCGACAACGTGACGCCCGAGAATTCCGAACTGAAGGACCCCGAGGAGCGTCTGCGCATGGCACGCGTCTTCGAGCGCGGGCTGACCGAGCCCTCGGGCTTCGTCCTGCCGGTGCAGCGCTGGCAGTCGCGCCCCACAAACCGCCCCCGCTGGCGGTCGGAGCGCTGGAAGCTGCGCCGCAAGCGCCTCTTCCTCGTGCCGGGCGACAGCCCGGTGGGCTACCGGCTGCCACTCGGCGCGCTGTCCTACGTGCCGCCTTCGCGCTATCCCTACATCAACCCCACCGATCCCACGGTCGAGCGCGGGCCCCTGCCGCCCGCCGGCGGTCCGCAGATCGTGCCCCTGCAGAACCCCGATCCCTCGGTGGCGAGCTTCACGCCCTCGACCCCGGGTCAGGCGATGGTCGAGCAGATCCTCGGCGACGAGGGGTCGGTGCGCACCGCGCTTGCGGTCGAGGTGCGCGACGGGCGGCTCTGCATCTTCATGCCTCCGGTCGAGGCGGTCGAGGATTACCTCGACCTCGTTGCCGCCGCCGAGGAAGCGGCGCGGAAGATGGGCCTGCCGGTCCATATCGAGGGCTATGCGCCGCCGCACGATCCCCGGCTGAACGTGATCCGCGTGGCGCCAGATCCGGGCGTGATCGAGGTGAACATCCACCCCGCCGCCAGCTGGGACGACTGCGTCGCGATCACCACCGCGGTCTACGAGGAGGCCCGCCAGAGCCGGCTCGGCGCCGACAAGTTCATGATCGACGGCAAGCACTGCGGCACCGGCGGCGGCAACCATGTCGTGGTGGGCGGCCGCACGCCGATGGATTCGCCCTTCCTGCGCCGGCCGGACCTGCTGCGCAGCCTGGTCCTGCACTGGAACCGGCACCCGTCGCTTTCGTACCTCTTCTCGGGGCTCTTCATCGGCCCGACGAGCCAGGCCCCCCGCATCGACGAGGCGCGGCACGACAGCCTCTACGAGCTCGAGATCGCGCTGGCGCAGATCCCGGGACCGCAGGATCCCCGCGGCCCGCTCTGGGTGCCGGACCGCCTGCTCCGGAACATCCTGACCGATGTCACCGGCAATACCCACCGGGCCGAGATCTGCATCGACAAGATGTTCTCGCCCGACGGGCCGACCGGGCGCCTCGGTCTCGTCGAGTTCCGCGGCTTCGAGATGCCGCCCGATCCCCGGATGAGCCTCGCCCAGCAGCTTCTCCTGCGGGCGCTGATCGCGCGCTTCTGGCAGAGCCCGGCGACGGGGCCGCTCACCCGCTGGGGCACGGCGCTGCACGACCGCTTCATGCTCCAGCACTACGTCTGGGAAGACTTCCTCGACGTGCTGGCCGATCTGCGGGCGCATGGCTTCGAGCTCGAACCCGAGTGGTTCAAGGCGCAGGCCGAGTTCCGCTTCCCCTTCTGCGGCGAGGTGACCTACGAGGGCGCGCATCTCGAGATCCGGCAGGCGCTCGAACCTTGGCACGTGCTGGGCGAGACCGGCGCCATCGGGGGAACGGTGCGCTACACCGACAGTTCGACCGAGCGGCTTCAGGTGAAGCTCTCGGGCGCCGATCCCGCGCGCTATCGCGTGGCCTGCAACGGGCGCGAGGTGCCGCTGCGGCCGGTGGGCAACGGCGAGGCGGTGGCGGGCGTGCGCTTCAAGGCCTGGCAGCCGGCGGCGGCCCTGCATCCGAACTTGCCCGTCGATGCGCCGCTGACCTTCGACATCCACGACAGCTGGTCGGGACGGTCGCTCGGGGGGTGCGTCTACCACGTCGCCCACCCCGGCGGGCGCAACTACGAGACCTTCCCGGTCAACGGCAACGAGGCCGAGGCGCGTCGGCTTGCGCGCTTCATGCCGCACGGGCACAGTGCGGGCCACTGGCCGCTCAAGCCCGAGCAGCCGCATCCGGAGTTCCCGATGACGCTCGACCTCCGCCGGCCCTCGGGCCTCTGATGGACCGGAAGATGCGTCCCGCGCCGGGCCTGCCCGGGCTGACCGGCTGCTACCGGCCCCAGCCCGGCGTGCCCGACGAGATGATGGACCCGGCCGGCGAGATCCGTCCCGTCTGGCACGGCTTCATCCGGCACCTCGCAGGTCTCTCGCCCGACGACCTCACCCGCCGCTTCGGGCGCGGCGACCAGTATCTGCGCGACGCGGGCGTCTTCTTCCGCCAGTATTCGGCCGAGGGTTCTACCGAGCGTGCCTGGCCCCTGAGCCATGTGCCGGTGCTGATCGAGGAGGCCGAGTGGCAGCGGCTGGGTGACGGGCTGATCCAGCGCGCGGACCTGCTCGAGGCCCTGATGGCGGACCTGTACGGCCCGAACCGTCTGGTGGCCGAAGGCGTGCTGCCGCCGTCGCTGGTCGCCGGAAATCCGGAATGGCTGCGCCCCATGGTGGGGATCTCTCCGCGGGGCGGCTACCATCTGCATTTCCTTGCGTTCGAGGTGGGCCGCGGCCCGGACGGTGAGTGGTGGGTGCTGGGGGATCGCGCGCAGGCGCCCTCCGGCGCAGGCTTCGCGCTCGAGAACCGGGTCGCCACCTCGCGCGTCTTCTCGGACTTCTACGCCGAAGCCCATGTCCACCGCCTCTCGGGCTTCTTCCGCACCTTCCGCGACGCGCTGCAGGAGTTGCAGGCCGATCCGCAGAGCAGGGTGGGGATCCTCACCCCCGGACCCCTGAACGAGACCTACTACGAGCACGCCTGGATCGCGCGCTACCTCGGCTTCATGCTGCTTCAGGGCGAGGATCTGACCGTCGACAACGGTCAGTTGAAGGTGCGGACCGTGTCAGGGCCGCAGCCGGTCTCGGTGCTCTGGCGGCGGCTCGACGGCGCCTATGCCGATCCGCTCGAACTCGAGGGCGGCTCGCAACTCGGCACGCCCGGCCTCGTCTCGGCGTTGCGCCACGGCTCGACGACGCTGGTGAACAACCTCGGCTCGGGCGTGCTCGAGACCCGCGCCTTCCTCGCCTTCATGCCGCGCATCGCGCGGGCCCTGCGCGGCGAGGAACTGGCCCTGCCCAACATCGCCACATGGTGGTGCGGGCAGGCGGCCGAGCGGGCCCATGTCGCGGCCAATGCCAACCGGATGCTGATCTCGCCCGCGCTCTCGACCCGGCAACCCATCGAGGACGAACTCGCGGCGCTGGCGGAAAGCCGGATCGTCCCACGCGACCCCGCATCCTGGCTCGAGCGCGAGGGAGCGGGTCTTGTCGGACAGGAATCCGTCGTGCTCTCCACCACGCCGGCCCATATTGGCGGCCAGCTCGTGCCCCGGCCGATGAGCCTGCGCGTGTTCCTCGCCCGGACGCCAACAGGCTGGCAGGTCATGCCCGGCGGTTTCGCCCGGATCGGCCGCACCTCCGAGCCGCGCGCCATCGCCATGCAGCACGGTGGCGCTGCGGCCGATGTCTGGATCGTGAGCGCGAACCCCGTCGAGACAGCCAGCATGATTCCCGCCCAGCGGGCACAGCTGAGGTCGCAAGAGGGCGCGCTGCCGGCGCGGGCGGCCGACAACCTCTTCTGGCTCGGCCGCTACGTCGAGCGGACCGAGGGCATCATGCGGCTTCTGCGCGCCCGCCACGTCCGGCTGGCCGAGACAGGCGATGCCAATGCGCCGCTCATCGCGGCGCTCGTCCCCCTGTTCCGCGGGCAGGGCGTCGATCCCGAGGAGGGGATTCCGAAGGGGCTGATCCAGACCCTGCGCTCGGCCATTGCCAGCGCCGGGCAGGTGCGCGACCGTTTCTCGCCGGATGGCTGGTCGTCGCTTGCGGATCTCGACAAGACGATGCGGCGTCTGGCCGACCGGGTCGAGCCCGGCGATGACGCCGCCCGCGCCCTCTCGGTGCTGTTGCGCAAGATCACCGGCTTCTCCGGCCTCGTGCACGAGAACATGTATCGCGTGACCGGCTGGCGGTTCCTCGAACTCGGCCGCCATGTCGAGCGCGGGGCGACGATGGCCGCGCTGCTCGCGACGCTGGCAGATCCCTATGCGCCGGACGGAGGTCTCGATCTTGCAGTCGAGGTGGGAGATTCGGTCATGACCCACCGGCGCCGCTTCGCCGTGACCACGACCCGCGAGACCGTGGTGGACCTGCTGGCGCTGGACGGACTCAATCCGCGCTCGATCCTGTTCCAGCTCGACGGCATCCACGAGCAGGTGCGGCTCCTGCCCGGCGCGACCTCGACCCCGATGCCGGATTTCCTCCGCCTCGTCCTGCGCACGCGCACCAACCTTGCAACGGAACGCGCCGAACAGCTCGATACGCAGTCCCTCTGGGCGTTACGGGCCGCGATCTGGGACATCTCCGACCTCATCACCGAAACCTGGCTGTGCTGAATGCTCTATCAGGTCCGCCTCTCCGTCACCTACCACTACGCCCGCCCGGCTTCGGGCGGTCGGCACCTGCTGCGCCTGCTGCCCGCTGCCATTCCCGGCGTGCAGGACATCTCTCACGACCTGATCGCGATCAGCCCCCGTCCTGCGGAGCGGTCGGAATTCATCGACTTCTTCGGCAACCGCACATCCGAGGTGACGATCGCCTGCGACCATTCCGAGATCGTCTTCACCGCCACCTGCAAGGTCGACCGGCTGTTCGAGGGCCCGGCCGAGGACCGCTCGGTCTCGCTCGCGCGCCTGCCTGCCGAGATCGTGGCCGTGTCCGACCTCGGTCCCGCATCTCCGCATCACTTCCTGCCGGCTTCGCCGCGCATCCGGCCGGTCCTCGCCATCACCGACTACGCCCGCGAGGCCCTCGCCACGGCGCCCACCGCTCGGGCGGCGGTCGAGGCCTTCGGTCTCGCGCTCAACAGGGACATGCGCTTCGACGGCGGGGCGACTTCGGTGGATACGCCGCCCGAGGAGGCCTTCGCCCACCGCCACGGTGTCTGCCAGGACTTCGCCCAGATCATGATTGCGGGCCTGCGCGGCGCGGGCGTGCCCGCCGCCTATGTCTCGGGCTTCCTGCGCACCGTGCCGCCGCCCGGCCAGCCGCGGCTCGAGGGCGCGGATGCGATGCATGCCTGGGTGCGCGCCTGGTGCGGCACGGCCGAGGGCTGGGTGGATTACGATCCGACCAACGGCTGCTTCGCGGGCGCTGACCACATCGTGGCCGCGGTCGGCCGCGATTACGGCGACGTGGCGCCGGTTTCTGGCATCCTGCGCATCGCCGGCGGCCAGAAGACGAGCCACGCGGTGGACGTGATCCCGTTGCCTGCTGGCTGACGCCAGCCGTCCGGGCGCGCCCCTGTGCCCTTTAACTGCGTCCAACGATCCTCGGGGGCAGCCGGGAGGGAGGGAGCAAGACGGCTCCCTCTGCGCCGCCTTCCGTTGCGCGAAGGCAGGGGTCAGTAGCCGGTCATCTCCAGATAACCCCGCCCCTCGTGGCTTCCCGAGATGGTGATCGGCCCCTCCCAGTAGGGCACGGAGGTCGCCATCCAGGCCGCATCGTTCAGCGCCTCGACCTGCACGTCGAGCCTCTTCGCGGGCAGTTCCACCCGCCAGTCGACCGGGACGCCGCGCCCGGCCACCTGCGCCTCGCGGAGCGGCGTCACGCGGAGCGCGCCCGGAGGCATCGGCTCGGGGCGGCCGTCGGCCGAGATCCAGGTCGCGCTGGTGTAGCCCTCTCCTCCGTCGCGGAGCCGGAACCCCATCAGCCGCGCGCCGTCGCGGAACATCAGCGAGAACCAGTCCCAGCCGGTCTGGTCCGCGGCGAGCGGCTGCGAGGACCATTCGCGGTCCAGCCAGGCCCGGCCCGTCACCTCCACGGCCTGTCCCTCGACCTCGATGCTTCCCGTCACTTCGTAGAAGGGTTGCGAGTAATACCAGCTCGCCTGACCGGCTGCGGACTTCACCGAATATCCGCTCTCGCCCTGCGGCACGAGCGGGCCCTCCGCCGTCAGCCGCAGCGCATAGCCGAAGTCCGCACCAGAGGCCGCGAGATCCACCGCCGAAAGCGGATCCGCGCCCGGCGCGGCGGTTCCCGTCATGTGCCAGTCGTCGATCCAGGCCTCGAAGGGGCTCGCCGTGACGCCGGCCTGCCCGATCCCGCCGCGCCCGAACCTCTCGGCCACGAAATGCCGCTCGGGCGTCGTCAGCGCGGCATGGCCAAGCCAGAGCTGCGGGCTCTGCCACCCCTCGCCCTCGCCGGGCGCGAGCGCAGAGCGGAAAAGCGTCCACTGGATCCCGTACTCGCGCCCGTCCTCGCCCGTCAGGACCGAGGTCAGGTACCACCATTCGATCCGGTAGTCGGGATGCGGGCCGTGATCGCGCGGGAACTGCAGCTCTTCGCCACGCCGGGGGACCGCGAAGCCCTCGGCGGTGGCGCCGAGCCCTGCGAAGCCCTGCGGCAGCGCGGGCGTAGCAAGGGCGCAGGCCGCGAGCAGGCAGGCCAGGAGACGGTGCCGGAAGTCCGGTGCCACGGCCCGCCACAGGTGCGCCACGGGGACCCGCAGTGCGGCAGGCAGGGGGAAGCGGCTAGCGTTCATTGGCGAAGACCCTGAGCAGATCGGCGGGACGCAGCCGGGCGAGACGCCGGACCGGCACCATCGCCGCCAGCGCCGCCGCAACGAGCGCCAGCCCGCCCAGCGTGAGCCAGTCGAGAGGGAAGACATGCATCGGCAGCCGCCAGCCGAAGGCCTGCACATTGACCACGGCGAGCAGCACCCAGGCCAGCGCCAAGCCCAGCGGCAGCGCCGCCGCCATCGTGCCCGCCGCGAGGATGAGCGTGCGCAGCATCTCGAGCCGGGCAAGCCGCGCCTTGGTGAGCCCCATCGCCCAGACCGGCGCGAGCTGCGGCAGCCGCATTCCCGAGAGCACCATGAGGCTCGCGAACATGGCGAGGCCAGCGACGCCCAGCGTGAGCACGTTGAGCGCGGCGGTGACGGCGAAGGTGCGCTCGAAGACCTGCAGCGAAAAGCCCTTGAGGCTCGCCTGATCGATCAGCGCCTCGTCGGAGAGGTCGAAGGCCGCGCGCATCTCCTCGGCCAGCGCCGCCGCGCGGTCGGGGGCTACGCGGATGCCGTAGCGCCGCCGTTCGGCCTCGGGGTGGAGCGCGAAGAATCGATCCGTTCCCAGGATCACCTGCGCGGACGGATTGCCGTAGTCGCTGTAGACGCCGGCAATGCGGCCCTCCCAGCCGGGCAGGCGGATCGCGTCGCCCGGCACAAGCCCCTCGCGGCGCGCGAGCTGCTCGTTCACCAGAGCCCAGTCTCCGCTTGCCAGCCGGTCCCAGACCTCGGGCGCCTGCGCCAGCAGTGGCCAGTTGTCGCGATAGGTCCGGTGGTCCGCCATCCCGTAGAGCTGCGCGGGCCGGCCCAGAACCTCGGTCTCGGCCCGCACGATGGGAAGGGCTGCCTCGGCGCGGGGTTCGAGCCAGCGGACGATGCGGTCGGCCGTCTCCTCGTCGGGCGCGCTGAGGTAGAGTTCGAAGGCGAGGCGCTGGTCGAGCCATCCGGTGAAGGTCAGCCGGAAGCTCGAGACCATGGTGCCCACGCCGATGTTGGCGGCCAGCGCAAGCAGCAGCGCCATCAGCGCGAGCGAGAGGCCGGGAAGCTGCTGGCGCGTGTCGGCCCAGAACCACTGCGCGATCGGACCTCGCGCGAGGCGCTGGGCCATGCGCAGCAGGAGCGCGAGCAGCACGGGCAGCAGGAGCGCCGCCCCGAGCAGGAGCGCCGCGAGCAGCACGAAAGCCGCGACGATCCCCTGCCCCCAGAGGAGGAGCCCGCCTGCGAGGACCAGCAGCCCGACCGCCGCCATGGCCTGCCGCCAGAGCGCGTGCTCGGAGGCGACGGCCCAGGCGCGGGGCTGGGCGGGGGCGAGAAGCGGCAGATGCGCCACGCGCCAGAGGCTCTGGCTGGCCGAGGCCAGCGTGCCGAGCAGCGCGATGCCGAGTCCCGCCGCCGCCCAGCCGGGCCGGAAGGCGAGCGTGCCCGGCACTTCGGCGCCGTAGAGCCCGCGAAGCGTTGCCGCAACGTCGGGCAAGAGCAGTGCCGCGACGAGGTAGCCGAGCGCGAGGCCCACGGCCCCTGCCACCAGCGCGAAGAGCAGGAGCTCGGCGAAAAGCAGCCCGATCAGCGTCCGCGCCGTCACCCCCAGCGCGCGCAGCGTGCGGAACATCGGGCGGCGCTGCTCAAAGGCGAGGCCGATGGCGGAATGGACGATGAAGAGCCCCACGGCGAAGGAGAGGAGGCCGAAGGCCGTCAGGTTCAGGTGGAAGCTGTCGGTCAGCCGCGCCACGTCGTTCTCCGTATCGGGCGCGGCGAGGCGGAGGCCCTCGGGCAGGGAAGCCGGCTGCGGCGCCTCGGGGTCGAGGAGGAGGTGCGAGATCTGCCCCTCCATCCGCAGAAGCCGCTGCGCCTGCCCGATGTCGATGAGGCCGGTGCCGGGCGGAACTCCCTCGGCCGCGCGCAGTGGTGGCAGGTCCGCGCCTTCCATCCGGGCGACGGTGTCAGGGTCGGCGAAGATGAGGCCGGGGGTGCTGAGGAACGGCAGCAGCGCGTCGCCCTCGCCGAACTCGACCTGTTGCGCGGGGGCGGGAAGGGTCATGGGGTCGATCCCGATCAGCCGCAGGCTGCGCCGCTCGTCGATCCGCAGCCGCCCCTCCACCACCGGCGAGACCAGCCAGCCGGCGCGGCGCAGCGCGACATAGGCTTCCTGAGCAATTGGGCCTTCGGCCACCACGCGGCTCAGCCGGTCCTGCCCGAGCGTTGCCGCCGCTTCGTCATAGCTCGCCCGCGCCTCGGCGTTGATCGCCTGCACCCCCGACCAGAGCGCGGTCGCCAGCGCGAGCCCGAGGAGCAGCATGGCGAGCTGCAGCGGGCTCCGCCGCCAATGCGAGAGCAGCGCCGAAAGCACGACCCTCATGCGACCCGGCCCGCCGAGAGCTGCAGCCGGCCGTGGAGCCGGCCGGCGAGGCGTGTCGAGTGCGTGACCATCAGGAGGCCCGCTCCTGTCTGGCTCACCAGCCGCAGGAAGAGCGCCATCACCGCGTCGCCCGTTGCCTCATCGAGGTTGCCGGTCGGCTCGTCCGCCAGCACGAGGCGGGGGCGCGCCGCCAGCGTCCGGCCGATGGCCACGCGCTGCTGCTGGCCGCCCGACAGCTGTTCCGGATAGCGGTGCAGGCAGGCCGCAAGCCCCAGCGCCTCGGCGAGCTCCTCCTGCCATGCAGGATCGTGCCGGCCCGCCAGCCGCGCCTGAAAGGCGAGGTTGGCCGCCACGTCGAGCGAGGGGATCAGGTTGAACTGCTGGAAGACGAGCCCCACCGTCCCGCGCCGCAGATGCGCGCGCTCGGCATCGCCTGCCCGCGAGATGTCGTGGCCGGCGACGACGATCCTCCCCTCGTCGGCCGCGTCCAGCCCGGCCACGAGATGAAGAAGCGTGCTCTTGCCGCTGCCGGATTCCCCTGTCAGCGCGAGGCTCTCGCCCGGAGCAAGCGTCAGGTCCACGCCCGCCAGCACCTGCACCGGACCCTCGCCCGTCGCGTAGCATTTCCGCACGCCCTCAAGCGAAAGCAGCTTGTCCGAATGATCGTTCACCAGAACCGTCCGCACCTTCCTGTCCGGCAGGCCGCGCCGGATGGCCCAGAGCTAGCACGGACCGGGCCCCGCGCCAGAGGCCTCGGCCTCACGAGATGGTGGAGCGGGAGGTTCTCGAATGCGCACAAGGGGGCGCAGCGAGTTTGAGTCGGATGCGCTCGGGAAGATGCGCGACGCAGCGGCTGTGCTCGAGCAGGCGGCGGTTTGAGCCGCATGCGCGCGGGAAGGCGGAGCCGCGCGGTCTCAGATGCGCACGAGGTGGTTGTCCCAGGCGGCATCCGCACGGTCGAGCGGCCGGAAGCCGTCGCGCGTCAGGCGGGTGATCGCGCCGCCGCCGTCGGTGACGACGAAGCCGCCCTCGACCGGCGCCACGCCGCAGGCGTCGGGACGGGCATGGGTGGCGAGCGCCGTCCCGTCCTCGGCATGGAGCTGGACCACGCCCCCGCGCGGCGAGGTGAGCGCGATCAATCCGGCCGAACGCGCGATCGAGCCTGCGTAGCCCTGCATCGCAAAGAGATCCTGCTCGCGCGCGGGGCAGAGCCGCAGCGCCTCTCCGCGCCGGTGCAGGCCGAGGAGAGGCACCGGCTCGGCCGGGTCGCCCTCCCATTGCATCGCGAAGGCAACCGTGCCGTCCTCGCCAAGGGCCAGGTGACGGATCGAGTTCTGCCGCAGATCCTCGGGCAGCTCGGCCTGCTCCAGCAGCGCACCATCAGGGCCGAGATAGCTGAGGTTCGGCCGCATCGTTTCGACATTCAGCTTGGTGCGGTCCTGCGGATCGGTCCGGATGCCGCCATTGGCGACCACCAGCACGTCCGAGCCGGGCAGGCGGCGCAGCTCGTGCGGGCCGATGCCGCCCGAGGGGAATTCGTCCACCCGGTGCCAGCCGGCCGTGTCCCAGACGCCGATCACGCCCTCGGAGGTCTCGGCCACCACCTCGGAGGTGTAGAGGAGCGTGCCGTCGACCGAATAGGCGCCGTGGCCGTTGAACTGCCGGCCCTCGGGCGGGGTCAGGCGGGCGCGCAGACCGCCGCTCGCGCAGGCGATCACGAGGGCGTAGGTGCCGGGGCGGCGGGCAAAGGCCACGGCCTCGGCGCGGGTCGGATGGGCGGCGGCGGCATGGCCGCGCGCAGGCAGCGGGATCGCGAAAAGCCGGGCGCCGGTCTCGGTGAGGCCATGGAGTGCGAAGCTTCCGTCAGGCGCACGCGCGGCGGCGAGGAAGGCGGGACTGCCTGCGTCGGCCCAGGAAAGGCGGGGCATGGCCGAGGCGATGAGCCCGGCGAGGATGTGGCGGCGGGTGGCCATGTCAGTCTCCGTCGGCGGCGTTGAAGCCCACGCTCACCCCCAGCGCGCCTCCGACCTCGGCCTGCAACACGTCGCGGAGCGCGTGCAGGCGCTGCTGGAGGATCTCGACCCGCAGGCGCCCCGGGGGATCCGACACGCCTTCGAAGCGCGGGTCATCAAGGGCCGCGGCCCGCTCGCGGACGCGCTCGAAGCCGTCGCGCGTGCGCGGGCTCTGGGGGGCGAGGGCCAGCGCGAGCCTCTCCAGCGCGGCGAGCGACAGCTCGACGTTGCGCAGGCCCCGGCCCGAGAGCCGCGCCTCGGCACGTTCCGGCCGAGGGCGGTCGAACGTGCCGAGCGGGCGGCCGAGCCGCTGATCGGCGGTGAACTCGAGCCCCGACATGAGCTGCGTGAACAGCGCCTGCCGCGCCTCGGCCGGGGTCAGGAAGCGGTCGTTGCCCGGCTCTCCCGCCGTGAGGACGAGCGGCGCGAATGTCTCGCGCCAGTCGGTCTCGAGCTCCGCGGCCATGCGGGCAAGGTCGGCGGCGGTGGCCCGCGTCAGCGCGCAGGCGTAATCGCCCGACAGGGCCGGGTCGTAGAGCAGCCGCTCGAGCGCGAAGAGGCCGCGGGCCGCGACCGAGACCTCGGCGAAGCGTTCGGGATCGAGCAGGGCGGGATCGGCCGCTGAGAGGATGCGGGCCTGGGTGCGTGCGCCGCTGCCCTTCGGGTCGGGCCAGAAGGCGATGGCCAAGGCGCGGCCGTCGGTCTCGGAAGGTCCGAGCCGGAGATGCGAGATCCCCATCCAGGCGTCGAAGGCCGCGTTCCAGGGCGTGCGCAGGGCATCGGGTCGGCAGTCAGCCTCGGCCGCCGCGTCGAGCGCCTCCGTCGCGGCGGTGAAGGCCTCGTAGCCGGGCAGGATCACGTCCGAGATGGCCTCGGGCACGCCCGCCTGCACCGGGGCGGCGAGCAGCAGGCCCAGGGCGAGGGTCCCGCGGAAGACGGTGCGCAGCATCACAGATCCTCCAGAAAGGCGATGAGGGCCGCGCGGTCGGGCGCGGGCATGGCCATGACGCGGGCCTTCGCCGCCTCGGCCTCGCCGCCGTGCCAGAGCACCGCCTCGAGGATCGTGCGCGCGCGGCCGTCGTGCAGGAAGGTGGAATGCCCGCTCACCTGTTCCGTGAGCCCGATCCCCCAGAGCGGCGGCGTGCGCCACTCCCGCCCCGTGGCGCGACCCTCGGGCCGGCCGTCCGCCAGACCCTCGCCCATGTCGTGGAGGAGGAGGTCGGTGTAGGGCCAGATCAGCTGGAAGCTCTGCTCGGGCTGGTCCTTCAGGCGGTGAGTCACGAATTTCGGCACGTGGCAGGCGGGGCAGCCCGCCTCGTGGAAGAGTTGTTTGCCGCGCAGCACCTGCGGGTCGTCGACCCGACGCCGTTCGGGCACGGCGAGGTTGCGGGCGTAGAAGGCCGTCAGCTCCAGCCCCTGCCGGTCGATCTCAAGATCGTCGCGCTTGCCGGGTTCGATCCCGTGCGAGGCGGCGCGGCAGTCAGCCTGCGCCTCGGTGCATTCGCCCCACGGGTCGGGGAAGAGCGCGTTGGCGATCCCCATGTCGCCCGCGAAGGCCGAGGCGGACTGTTGCAGCACGGTCGGCGTGCCGGCCTTCAGGCCGAAGCGGCCCAGCATCGGCGCATCGGCCTCGGCGGACCAGGTGATGCTCGCGCGGCCCGAGATGCCGTCGCCGTCCGCGTCGTTCGGGTCCGCGTGGGCCAGGATGTCCGCCGCCGGGATCGCCTCGAGCAGACCGAGGCCGATCATCTGCGGCGTGACGCGGGGCGAGAGCATGACGTCGTCTGCCATCGGCCCGTGGCCGAGGTCGGCGATCGAGTAGGAGGGCTTGCGGAGCGTCACTGTGCTGCCGTCGCCGAGGGTCACGGGCACGTCCTCCCAGTCGATCCGCATCCGCCCCTCCGGCGCGAGGCCCGGGGCGGCAAAGTCCTGCAACTGGCCGCCGTAGGTGGGCTCGGCGCTGGTCGCGATCCACTCCTCGATCCCTTCCGGCGAGGGGCCGCCCGGCACGGAGAGGCGCAGGAACATCGAGACGGCATCGTCCTTGGGCCCCGCAGGGACATGCCCGCGGCCGTCCTTGAGGTGGCAGTTCTGGCAACCTCGGGCGTTGTAGAGCGGGCCGAGCCCGTCGGAAGCCTGGGTCGAGGAGGGCGAGGCCACCCAGAGCTTGCGGAAGAGCCCGTTGCCGAGCTTGAAATCCATTTCGCGCTCGAAGGGCATGTTGCCCGAGGATTGCGAGAAGGCATCCGCGGTGTCGCGGGCCCGGACGCTTGCCGCTCCGCCCGGAAGCGCCTCGAAGGGTTCCGGCCTGAGGAAATCGGCCGGCGGAGCCAGAACGGCCTCGATCCGCGCCGCTTCGGCCGGTGTGCGCGGCAGGATCGCGAGATTGGGAGGGTCCAGAGGCTCGGCTGCGGCGGGGGTGGCAAGAAGGCACAACAGGACGATCAAACGGGACATGTGGCGGAATCCTTTCTCCGCCTGTCTCGCCTTATTTTCCGAGTCTTTCAATCGGAAACAGGGATTCCCGCGGCGGGAGGACCTTGCCGGCGTCCTCTGGCCTGCTTTTGCTCCGTTTTCCGGGCGAGGAGCGCATTCCGACCTTGCGTCCCGGCGACCGGCAGCGGGACCGTCGCAAGAGCCTGACCCATGAGAAACCCCGGGATCCCGCGGACCCGGGGCGTCATGACCAGATGCCTGTCGGGCCTCGTCTCAATCGGCCTTGTCGGCCGGCCTTGCGTTCAACAGGCCGTAGTTCTGCTCGCCGATGGTGCCCATGAGATCGATCTGCGTCTCGAGATAGTCGATATGGCCCTCTTCATCGGCCAGCAGTTCCTCGAAGAGGTTCTTGCTGACGTAGTCGCCGACCTTCTCGCAGTGGTCGCGCGCCTCGATGTAGAGGTTGCGGGCATCGTGCTCGGCGGCAAGGTCTGCGTCGAGCGTCTCACGCAGGTTCTGCCCGATCCTGAGCGGGTCGAGGCGCTGCAGGTTCGGATGACCCTCAAGGAAGATGATCCGCTCGATCAGCTTGTCGGCGTGGTGCATCTCCTCGATGCTTTCCTCGCGCGACTTGGCCGCGATGTTGCCGAAGCCCCAGTCCTCCTGCAGCCGGTAGTGCAACCAATACTGGCTGACGGCCGTCAGTTCCGAGCGGAGCCCTGCGTTCAGATAGTCAATGACTTTCGCGTCACCCTGCATTCCCGTTCATTCCCGCGGTTGTTGCGCGACGGAGGCCGCGCAGGTTCACTGGCACCTCAAAACTGTCGCACTTCCGCATCGTGTCAAGGAAATGGGGCATGCAGCCGCCGCAGTCCGCCCGCTTGCCGAGCGCCCGGTAGATCTTGCCGGGCGTGACGATGGTCTCGGGATCGGAGGCCCGCATCCAGTCGATGGCCGACCGGATGTCCTTGTCGGTGATACCCATGCAGTGGCACACGATCATCGTTCACTCCCCGGCAATCTGTCCTGCCCGTTCTTGCCGGAGCGCCCGCAACGGGACGTTGCGCTCCGGCAAGGTCATCGTCACTGGAACACGGCGTTCGGGTTGTCGAGGCTGTCGGAGCCTTCGAACGCGATCCCGGAGAGGCCGAGCGCCGTCGTTGCCCGCTCGATGGAGGCCGTCTGCGTCACCAGCGCATCGACCGCCCCCATGATCAGCTTCTCGCCCTTCTCGTTGCCCGCCGCGAGCATCTGGTCATAGGCCATGCCCTCGGCCACTGCCGTCCGCAGCGCGTCGAGTTGCCGGACGGTCGCATCGAGCTGGCTGGTCAGCACCTTGTCTAGCTCCGGATCGGCCGCTTCGACCAGATTAGACAGCGAGGGACCTTCGATCTTGCTGCCATCCGTCCGGGTGTAGCTTCCCAGATAGACATTCCGGATACCGAGTCCATCGTAGTAGTGGCTGTTGTGGGTATTGTCCGAGAAGCAGTCATGCTCTTCCTCGGGATCATTGAGCATCAGGCCAAGCTTCATCCGCTCGCCCGCCTGCTCGCCGTAGGACAGGCTGCCCATGCCGGTCAGCATCGCCTGGATGCCCGTGTCCGGTTCGGACGTCACCGCCTCGCGCGCTGCGCCCCCGTCGGCCCATTGCGCCACCATGTATTCCAGGTCACTCACCAGCAGGTCCGTCGCCGCCATGAGATAGGCGCCCCGACGGTCGCAGTTGCCACCCGTGCAGGCCTCGCCCGAGGCATAATCCGTGTAGGGCCGGTTGCCCGCGCCCGCTTCCGTCCCGTTCAGGTCCTGACCCCAGAGAAGGAACTCGATGGCGTGGTAGCCCGAGGCCACGTTGGCCTCGATGCCGTCCGCCTCGTGCAGCGTGCCGGAGATCAACTGCGGCGTGATCTCTGTGGCGTCCACCTCGGTTCCCGACAGGGTGAAGGTCGGCGTGGCGATCACGTTCAGCGCCGCGAGGTCATTCTCTTCGGACGCGCCGCCATAGCTCGCGTCCACATAGTCGATCAGCCCCTCGTCGAGCGGCCAGGCGTTCACCTTGCCCTCCCAGTCGTCGACGATCGCATTTCCGAAGCGGAAGGCCTCTGACTGCTGGTAGGGCGCACGCGAGGCGAGCCAGGCCTCGCGCGCCGCGGCGAGCGCATCCTCGGACGGCTGGGCCACCAGGGTCTTCACCGCCGATTGCAGCACCCGCGCCGTGGCGAGGCTGTCGGAATAGGTGGCCTCGGCGATGTCGGCATAGGTTTCCACGACCTCGGCCCGCTCTGCGGCGAAGGCAGGAAGCGGCAGCAGGGCGCAGGGTGCGGTGGCGGCGAGGGCGAGAAGGCGTGCTTTCATGTCTGCTCTCTGGCTGGAAGGGTGCGGGAGGCGATCACCGTCCCGCGCCCCTTGCTTCATTTCGTAAGGATCAGCTTGCCCGCGCGGGTGATGCGGAGGCAGTAGATCTGCCCATCGAGGAGGATCCGCGCCTGGGCGCCGCCGTCGGTCAGGGTCCGGGCGTCGTGGACCGGGATCCCGGCCTCGATCAGCTCGATCGGATCTGTCATCGCGTTCATGCCAGGCGCTCCATCCGGTCGAAGAGGGCGTCGATCGAGCCGGCGGGCAGGAAACCCTCCAGAGCCTGGCGAAGCAGTTCGTTGAAACCCGGTTCGGGCAGCGGTCGCATCATGGAACCTCCGTGTCTGGCTGAAGGACACCGGGCTGACCCGTGGGGGCTGGCTTGGATATGGGGGAAAGTTGACTGAATTAGTCTGGCTTGTAAAGGCTGATTCTTTCGGTCGGATTACGGCTCCTTGCGACAAACTGCAGCCTGTCGTTGTTCCTGCCACATGCCGGCGGAAGACGGATTGCGCCCCGACCATCGGTTTCCCATATCGCGGACAGGTGTCAGAAGTGGAGGCCGGAGATGAAGGATGCCGGGTTTCTGCAGAATGGAACGCGTGGGGTGCCGGTGGCGCGGGGACATCTGAGCGACGGCTCCGAGGCCGTACCGGACGGCTGCGGCGGACGCGGACGGCTCGCCGATCTCGTGGCTGGCTTCCTGCTCGGGGACCGGGCGCGCTGCTGCCTGGAAGGCGCCGCGGCGCGCAACGGAATCGTTGCCCTGTCATGTGTGGTGGCGGGGCGCGCCTGGGCCGACTGGACGGAGGGTCGCGACACCTGCGGGCCGCTCGGGGCCGAGGCGGGGCCGGAGGCGGCCGAGGAAGACGCCGGCTCGGCCGAAGGGCTGTGCGAGCGGCTTCTGCAGGCGATGGTGGCTGCGGCGAAGGCCGATGGGCGCGTCTGCCGCAATGAGCGGCGGTTCATCCACCGCCGGCTCCGGGAACTCGATCTGGATTGCGACGCGCAGGCGCTGATCGCGGCCGAACTCGAGGCGCCGCTGGATGCGGGGCGCATCGCGCGGCTTGCGCGCACGCCTCAGGAGGCCGCCGGCATCTATGCCGCCTCGCTTCTCGCCGCCGGGTCGGGGGGGCCTGCCGAGATCGGGTATTTCACGGATCTGGCGGGGCTGCTGCGGCTGGAGCCCGAACTCGTCGTCCACCTGCATCGGCGTGTGGCCAGTGTCGGCACATACGCGCTTCTCGATGCGCACACGCGATCAGCGTCCCCTAATCCGTGAACCGCACGCTCCGGTGAAATGCAGGCGCGATTAATGGCTGCCTGCTGCCGCTGGTGCACGCCCGGGCGGTTACCATCCCCGGCAGACCCGTGTCGCGTCGCGTGCCGCGGGATGATGAAAGGCCGGAACATGCAACGACCGATGGAAAAGGCGGGGCGTATCCCGTGCACCGGATCCGCGTCCCGCCTCTCCTGCCGCCTTCAGGGAGACACGCCCCCGGTGGCCGCCGTGATCTCTTCGGCGGCATCCTTGACCAGCGACCCGAAGCGGTTGCTGTCCGAGAGGCTGACGCGGAACGCGGGTCCGGCAAGCGTGATGGCCGCCACCGACTCGCCGAAGCTGTTGAACACTGGCGCCGCCACGGCGCGCATGCCCTCGGCCCCCTCCTGATCATCCACCGCATAGCCGCGGTCCCGCGTCCGCGAGAGGTCGCGCATCAGGGTCGAGACCGAGGTGATCGTGAGCGACGTGAACTTCTTCAGCCCCTCGCGCTCGAGGATCGCCTCGATCCGGTCCTCGGGATACCAGGCCAGCAGCGCCTTGCCGATGGCCGTGGCGTGCATCGGGCCGGAGGAACCCTCGGGGAAGAACGCGCGGATCATCTGCCGTGTCTCGACCTGCGAGAGATGCAGGACGCGCCCGTCGGCCTCGATGCCCAGAGCGGCAGTCTCGCCCGTTGCCCGCATCAGCCGATCCATCGGCAGCCGGGCCCTTTCGACGAACTTCGCGCGGCGAAGGAAGGCCGAGCCGATGCTGAAGGCGCCTCCGCCGATGTGCCAGACCTGGCCCTGCTCCTCCATCTCGATCATCTCGTGCGCCTGCAGCGTCACGAGGGCGCGGTAGACCGTGGCCGCCGCCTCTCCGCTTTCGGCCGCGAGTTCCGAGAGGGTCATCCCCTCGGACTGGCTCAGCAGCTTCAGCATTGCGAGTGCCCGGTCGAGCGACTGGACCGTGTTCTGCTCGGTCTTATCCTCGACCGCCTTGGGCCTGCCCCTGGCGCGGCGGGTGGTTGCTGGGCTCGTCTGATCCATGAAGGGCGCCTCCGGCTGGCGACACGCGGAAAAAGCGTTCCGGATCATGAAAAATGCTGCAGCTGCACTTGGCAAGTGCGAAAGCGACAGGAGGCCTCATTCGGTCTGTTCCGGCCCGCCGGAGGTGCGAGAGAGGCCAAACTGCGCGACATGCGGGCAACCGCAATATCCATGATGCGGATTGAGACGTTCGGGCGTACACTTTCTGCGCGACTCTCGGGAACCGGAACAGGAACCGGAAGTTGTGGCTGGCGAGTAATTGCATCTGGGGGGAGGCAAGATGATCGACCAATGTTCCTTGCATGTGACTGATCTCGAACGTTCGCGTTCTTTCTACGATGCCGCCTTGGGCCGGCTCGGAATCCCGACCGGACGCCCTGCGCGGACAGGTGTCCACTGGGCGGGCGATCGGGGAGAAGCCTTCTCGATCAACGAAATCCGTGCCGGCCGCAATACGCGGCAGGTGCGCGAGGCGCATCTGGCCTTCGTCGCGCGGTCACGTCCGGCGGTGGATGCCTTCCATGCGGCGGCCCTCCGGGCCGGCGGGCGGAATGACCGAGAGCCGGGTTTCCGCCCCGAATACCATCCGAACTACTACGCGGCTCTGGTTCTCGACCCTGACGGCCATCGGATCGAGGCCGTCTGCCATATCCCGGACTGAACCGGCGAAGATCTGCCGAGGCGCCCGCACTCCGGGCGCCTTTTGCATGTCCGGCCGCGCGATGTCGTCTGATCGGCAAGGGGGCCACGGTGCTGCAGCCGGACGGGCCTCTCTCACTCCTTCCGAGCAGGTTCCGCGATCACCCACGGCTCGTGGAACCAGTGCTCCTCAAGGTTCGTGCCCGGCCCGATGCGGTCCACGACGGCGAAGAGGCCCGGTTCGGCGAGCGGCGTCAGGACGCCGTGCCAGGTGTTGCGGTGAAGGTTCACGCCCTGGCCCGGGGCCGTCAGGAAAGCTCTCGGCGTGCCGGGACGACCATTCTCGTCCGGGGCCACCACGACGAGAAAGGGGTGCGCCGTCATCGGCAGGAAGGCTTGCGAGCCGTCGGGATGACGCTCGACCATCTCGAGACGGCAGGGCAGGCTGCGTGCCTCGGCCCGGAAGATCGAGAGGCCGGCCCGCCCGTCGGGGCCGAAGTCGAGCAGGGCGCGGTCGTGCCAGCGGCCGCAGAGCCCCTGGTTGATGATCCGGTCCGGCGCGCCTTCGGCAGAGAGCAGGTCGCCGAACGGGGCGAAGGCGGTGGCGGAGAGCGGCTCGGGGTGGATCGGCGGGCGGGACATGCGGCTTCCTTTCGGGCTTGGCGTCCGGCGGAGGCGGGGGGCTGTCTGCCCCCCGGCCCGGCTGCGCCGGGCTCCCCCCGAGGATACTTGGGCGAGAATGAAGGACGGGAACGTTTCGGGCGGCGCCCTTGCCCCTTGTGCGGCCTTCGTCCGATCCGGCCGGACCCGGCGGGGACCGCGGCGGGAAAGATCAGCGGCCGAAGGCGCCGGGGCCGCGCAGCCTCGCGTGGCGATTCACGTCCTTGTAGAGCAGGTAGCGGAACGGCCCCGGGCCTGCCGCATAGCAGGCCTGCGGGCAATAGGCGCGCAGCCACATGAAATCGCCCGCCTCGACCTCGACCCAGTCGCGGTTGAGCTTGTAGACCGCCTTCCCCTCGAGCACGTAGAGCCCGTGCTCCATCACATGCGTCTCCTCGAAGGGAATGAGGCCGCCCGGCTGGAAGGTCACGATGTTCACATGCATGTCATGGGAGAGATCGGCCGGATCCACGAAACGCGTCGTGGCCCAGCGGCCGCCGGTATCCGGCATGGCCTCGGGGGCGATCTCGCGCTCGTTGGTGACGAAGGCGGCGGGTGCGTCCACGCCCGGCGCGGGCTCGTAGAGCTTGCGCAGCCAGTGGAAGCGTGCAGGCTCGTGGCTGCCATTGTGCAGCCGCCAGCGGCAGCCGGCGGGGATATAGGCATAGCCGCCCGGCCCGAGTTCGTGCTCCTGCCCGTCAAGCGAGAGCCAGATCTCGCCGTGTGTGACGAAGAGCACCGACTGCGCCTCGACCTCGGGGTCGGGCGCATCCGAGCCGCCGCCGGGCGCGACCTCCATCACATATTGCGAGAAGGTCTCGGAGAAGCCGGTCATCGGGCGGGCGATCATCCAGAGCTTCGTCTGGCTCCAGCCGGGCAGCGCGCTCGTCACGATGTCCGAGAAGACGCCGCGCGGGATGAAGGCATAGGCCTCGGTGAAGACGGCCCGGCCGGTCATGAGCTGGGTCTGGGGCGGCAGGCCGCCTGTGGGAGCGTGGTAGGAGGTCATTTCAGCATGTCCTGAAGCCGGAGTTCGGCGATGCGTTCCACCTGCCTGCAGGCGGTGGCGAATTCGGTGGCACTGTCACTGGCGATGCGGGTCTCGAAGGCCGCGAGGATCCCTGCCCTGTCGTGGTCGCGCACGGCGATGATGAAGGGAAAGCCGTGGCGGGCGACATACTCCTCGTTGAGGGTGGTGAACCTTGAGCGCTCGGCGTCGGTCAGGGCGTCCAGGCCTGCGCTCGCCTGCTCGGCGGAAGAGGAAGCCGTGAGCCGTCGCGCCTGTGCGAGCTTGCCCCCGAGGTCGGGATGGGCCTTCAGCACGGCCAGCCGTTCGGCGGGCGTGGCGCTGCGGAATACGCGGGCGAGTGCGTTGGCCAGCCCCACGGGGCTGTCGTGGGCCGGGCCCAGCTCCAGCTCGAAGGCGCGCTCGGCGACCCAGGGGGAATGTTCGTAGATGCCGCCGAACTGGGCCACGAAGGTTTCGCGGTCCATGCGCGAAGGGCGCGGGCGGCGGCGGTGGGGGTGGGCCTCGCGCCAGTGGCGGGCGATGTCGCCCCGACGCGGGAACCAGACCCCTTCATGGGCGCGGGCGTAGTCGAGGAACCGTTTCAGACCCGCGATCTTGCCGGGCCGCCCGATCAGCCGGCAATGCAGGCCGATCGAGAACATCTTCGCTTGGCCCGCGCAGCCTTCGGCATAGAGCGTGTCGAAGCTGTCCCGCAGATAGGTGAAGAACTGCTCGCCCTCGATATAGCCGGGCGCCGTGGCGAAGCGCATGTCGTTGGCCTCGAGCGTGTAGGGAATTACCAGCTGGTCGTGCGTGTCGGTCTCGAGCCACCAGGGCAGGTCGTCGTCGTAGGTGTCCGAGATCCAGTCGAAGCCGCCCTCTTCGGCGGTGAGGCGCACGGTATTCACCGAGCAGCGCCCCGTATACCAGCCGCGCGGCCGTTCGCCCACGACTTCGGTATGAAGCCGGATCGCCTCGGCGATCTGGCGGCGCTCCTCCTCCTCGGGCATGTCGCGGTGCTCGACCCATTTCAACCCGTGCGACGCGATCTCCCAGCCGGCGGATTTCATCGCCGCCACCTGCTCGGGCGAGCGGGCGAGCGCGGTCGCCACGCCGTAAACCGTGACCGGGATGTCGAGGCCGGTGAAAAGCCGGTGCAGCCGCCAGAAGCCCGCACGGGCGCCGTAGTCGTAGATCGACTCCATGTTCCAGTGCCGCTGACCCGGCCAGGGCTGGGCGCCGGCAATGTCCGACAGGAAGGCCTCCGACTGCGCGTCGCCGTGAAGGAGGCAATTCTCGCCGCCCTCCTCGTAGTTCAGCACGATCGAGACGGCAATCCGGGCGCCGCCGGGCCAGGCCGCGTCCGGCGGATGGGGCCCGTGGCCGCGCATGTCCCGGGGATATCGATTCATCGGACACTCCTTGTTCCCGCACCGCGGGGCACCCGCAGAAAATCCGGAAGCGAAGGCGCCTGCAAGCCCTCGATGATCCGGATCTCCGCCCGTCGGGCGGATCCGCTCCGGCTGGCCATCGCCACGGCGGCATGTCCGCAACTGCCTGTCGCATCCCGCCGGGAAACCCGGCAATCTGGCTCTCCGTTGAAGGAGGACAAGATGGGACGACTGACGACGCATGTGCTCGACACCGCTACGGGGCGGCCCGCCGCCGGAGTGCGGATCCTGCTCTGCCGGCTGACCGGCGCAGCCACCCAGGAGATCGCGGAGACGGTCACCAACAGCGACGGACGCACCGACGCGCCCCTTCTGGAGGGTGAGGCGCTGACGGAGGGACGCTACGAGATCACCTTCGCGGCCGGCGACTACCTGAGGGCAAGCGGCCAGGCGGGTGCCGGGGTGCTCTTCCTCGACGAGATCCCGATCCGCTTCGGGATCTCGGACGTGTCGGCCCATTACCACGTGCCGCTGCTGCTCTCGCCCTTCGGCTATTCGACCTACCGGGGCAGCTGAGACTGGCAAAACCGCCCTGTTCCGGCGGGCGTCCGGCAATAAGTCGCACCTTCCAGAGCCGTGTCCGTTCAGGTTGACATTGCGAATGTCAGGGAATCGTTACAGGGTCGTGGTGTTGAGAATTCGGTAAGGGCACCGGGCGGCAAGTGGCGTACACCCAGGCCAGCGGGATCTGCCGTTTTCGAAAGCCAGCGTGCAGGCCCTACACGCATCGAGGAAGACACATTCGGGAGAGTACAAGTGACCGATGATCCGAAAAAAGTCTGGCCGAGCGGCCTGACGATCGCCGAAGCGGAAGAGGTGCATACGCAGCTCATCCTTGGCACGCGCGTGTTCGGCGGCATGGCGCTGATCGCGCATTTCCTGGCGGCGGCGGCGACGCCGTGGCTCGGCTGAGGGAGAGGTAAAGATGAACAACTCGAAGATCTGGCTCGCGGTTAACCCCAACCTGGGCATTCCGCTTCTGCTCGGCACGGTTGCCGTGGGTTCCGTGGCCGTGCACGCGGCCGTGCTGACCACGACCCCGTGGATCGCCGACTACTACCAAGGCTCGGCCCCGCGCCCGGTCGTGGCTGCGCCGGCTGAAGAAGTGGTCGTCGTCGAAGAAGCGGTCGTGGTCGAGGAAGCTGCTCCGGTCGAGGAAGCTGCGGCTCCGGCCGAAGAAGCGGCCCCGGTTGAAGCAGCCGCTCCGGTCGAAGAAGCTGCGGCTCCCGCCGCGGAAGCCGCTCCGGCTGAAGAAGCTGCCCCGGTCGAGGAAGCTGCCGCTCCCGCCGAGGAAGCTGCTCCGGTCGAGGAAGCTGCGGCTCCCGCCGAAGAAGCCGCTCCGGCTGAAGTAGCCGCCCCGGTCGAGGAAGCTGCCGCTCCCGCCGCGGAAGCCGCTCCGGTCGAGGAAGCCGCGGCTCCGGCTGAAGAAGCCGCCGCCCCGGCCGTCGAAGAAGCTGCCGCTCCGGCTGAAGCCGCGGCCGCTCCGGCTGCCATGTCGCTCGCCGACATCGCTGCCAAGCTGAACGGGCTGGGCTACTCGGTGCAGTCGGTCTCGAAGACCGAAGGCGGCTATGTCGTCAACATGACCGATGCCAACGGCATGCCGGTCGCGGCGACGCTGGATCCGGTGACCGGCCTGCCGGTCGTTCCGGCCGCGCAATAAGCGACGACGACGTTCGTGCAGGAAAGGCCGTCCTTCGGGGCGGCCTTTTCGCTGGGCGTCGGTGCATGACGCCCGCCCGGGTGGGCTCG
>NZ_JBQPXH010000005.1:0-332473 GCF_052244495.1 Rhodobacter sp. NSM | reverse complement strand
GTATTCGCTCGCTCTGTCTGCACGAGACCCGCCTGCGCGCCTCGACGCGACCGCCTCTCGGCTGCCTGGGGTTCCATTTTCATCGGTCAGAGACCTCAAGAGTCAGGCGACGGAATTTGTCTGGAAAGTCGGGATGGAAGGCCCCTCTGCCGCGGGCAGGCCGGTGCCGGCATACTCGAAAGGAAGGCTCACGATCATGGCCAGACCTCCGCCGGGTCGATTGGCCGCCGTCACCTGGCCACCATGCAGAGCAATGGCCCGGTATGCTATGGCAAGCCCCAGCCCGACGCCCGCGGTTTCGTTCGGCGGTCCGACGCGAACGAATGGCGTGAACAGCCGGGGAAGATCTTCCTCGGCGACGCCGGGACCTTCATCCTCCACCTCTATTATCGCGCTGTCGTTGGCGCGGACCACCCGCACGACGATCCTGCCGTGTTCAGTTGAGTACTTGAGCGCATTCCGAATGATGTTCTCGAAGCTCCGGTAGAGAAGCTCGGCGTCGCCCCTGATCGGAAGGGTCTCCGCGCCCTCGATCTCGACACTCACACTGCGGTCGTGGCCCTCGAAGGCGGCATCGGCCACGATCGGTTCGATCAGCTCGACCAGGTCGATCGTTTCGATCCGTAGCGGGGCCTCGGCCCTTTCGTAGCGCGCCAGAGTCAGGATCTCTTCTATGAGCTGGTCGAGCCGACGGATGTCGGTTTCCATCTGGCTCAGCATGGAGGCACAGCGGCGCGGATCGGACTCGATGAGCTCCACGGCGGCGCGGAGCCGGGCCAGCGGCGAGCGTATCTCGTGCGAGATGTCGTGAAACAGCCGTTGGCGTCCCTCCGACAGCTCCTGAAGACGTGCGGCGGCGTGATCGAAGGCGGCGCCGAGCTCCAGGAGTTCGCTGTTGGAGGTGCGCAGATCCTGACGTAGCCGCGCGCTCAGGTCTCCGCCGGCGAGTGTCTTGAGACCTCGGCTCACGATGCGGATCGGGCGCGCCAGCCATTGCGACAGCAGGATGGCCGCGATGGAGGAGATCACCGCGCCGAGGGCGAGCGGGGTGAGCATCGGTTCGAACTTCGCCAGTTCCGCAAAGCTGCGAGAGGCCCGCTCGTCGCGGATGAACAAACACCTGCCGGCCTCGTCCCGCAGGACCCCGTCGGCCAGACATGAGGGATCGGCCGCAACCATGAAATCCTCGTGCGCCGGCGCGAGGTCGGCCCAGATGGAGAGCGCGGTCGCGACCCCTTCGACCTCAACCAGGTGGGCCATCTGGCGCGAGAGGACACGCCATTCGAATCTGCGTTGCGCCTCCTCGGGCGGCCCCCAGTCCAGCGTGGCGATAGCCAGCCCGAAGAGAACGAGGGTCACCAGAAGCGCTCCCCAGATCACGGCAAAGAAGCGAAGCGTCACGGGCTTATTCCTCCACGAAAAGGTAACCGATACCCCTGACGTTCATGATCGGCGAGCGGCCGTCCGCGAAGGTGCCGAGCTTCTGGCGGATGGAAGAGATATGCACGTCGATGGATCTGTCGTAGCGGGCCAGCGGCCTGCCAAGGCCGCGAAGCGACAGATCTGCGCGCGATACCGGACGCCCCTGGTCTCCGGCCAGAACCTCCAGAAGGTTGAATTCGATCCCGGTGAGCCTGAGTTCCTGCCCTCGCCAGGAGGCGGTGCGGCGCATTCCGTCCATCCGGAGCGGGCCGCGGGTCACCCCGTCTCCGGCCTTCGAGGGCGTGCCCCGCGCCCGGCGCAGGATCGCGCGGAGCCGTGCCGAGAGTTCGCGGGGAGAGCAGGGCTTGGCAAGGTAATCGTCGGCGCCCAGATCGAGGCCCGAGACCCGGTCGACCTCGTCACCGCGCGCAGTGAGCATCAGCACCGGGATGGTGCTTTCGTTGCGGATGCGGCGCAGCACCTCGAGCCCGTCGACCTTTGGCATCATGATGTCGAGCACGACGATCTCGGCCCGTGCCTCCACAATGCGACCAAGCGCCCGCTCGCCGTCATGGGCCACGGACACCTCGAAGCCCTCCTGTTCGAGATACTCAGCCAGAAGCGCGGTCAGTTCCGCGTCGTCATCAATCAAAAGGACCGAAGTCATCGGGGCCTCCCGTGTCTTGTGGCCGGAGCCATACCGCGTTTCCGGTCTGTTGGGATGGTTTTTACGTTTATTACCCAAATCTTAATACAATTTTACATTGGGGCAGGGCAGAAGGGCGCGGTAACCACCGAGGATCTTCATGCGGTTCATCGTCCTTCTTCCGGCCGTCGCGCTCGCGGCCTGCGGCGTGGCCACCATCGAGCCGGATGCCGCGGCCGCGGTGTCACGGCACTACGGGACAGCAACGCCGGAGGCCTCCGCGACGCTTGACCTGGGGTGGTGGTCGCAGGTGGGCGACCCGCAACTGACCCGGCTTCTGACGCTGGCCCGCAATTCGAGCCCCGATCTGAAGACGGCGGCGGCCAATGTGCTGGCGGCGCGGGCGACGGCCGGGCAGACGGGTGCCGACCTCTACCCGAGCGTGACGGGCGAAGTCTCGGCGACCGTAAGCGGCGGCGAAGAGACTTCGCGCATCACGTCCCGGACGGGTCTCGTCGATGCCAGCTGGGAGGTCGATCTCTTCGGACGGGCCCGCGACGCGACCAAGGCCGACACCCTGCGCGCCAGGTCGGAAGAAGCCTCCTTCGCTGGGGCCTATGTCTCGCTCGCAGCCGAGATCGCAGACGGCTACGTCCGGTATCGGGCCTGCCGGATGGTCGAGGACGTGTATCGCGATGCCGTGACCTCCCAGATCCAGACGCTTCGATCGACGGAGGACCTTGTCGCGGCGGGCATGAGCGCCACGGCGGACCGGTCGCTCGCGCGCGCGAATGTCGCCAGCGCGCGAATTTCACTCGAGACACAGAAGGCCGACTGCACCGTGATCGCGCAGACCATCGCAACGGCGGCCGGCATTCCGCAGGCCGAGGGGCGGGCGATCCTCGCCTCGGGCGGCGGCCTGCCCTCCGCACGGCCGTTCAAGGTGTCGTCGGTGCCTGCCGACCTGCTGCGCCAGCGCCCGGATGTCGTGGCGGCCGAGCTCGACTTCTCGGCAACTCTTCTCGATGTCGATGTGGCCAAGGCAGATCTGTATCCCTCGCTGACCCTGGGCGGAACGGTAACGGCGACGGATGCCTCGAGCTGGAGCTTCGGCCCGGCGCTGTCGCTGCCGATCTTCGATGGCGGCCGTCGCCGTGCCGCGGTGAGATCGGCCAATGCAGAGGCGCTTGCCTCCGCGGAAAGCTATCGCGCTACCGTCTTCACCGCCGTCGGCGAGGTGGAGGAGGCCCTGACCCGGCTCGCAGCCAGCGAGAAGAACCTGTCGAATGCGGGCACGCTCGTGGCCGAATACCAGGACTATTTCGACGCGATCGACAACGACTGGGAGGCCGGGGGCGCGACGCTGCTCGACCGGGAAGATGCCCGCCGGCAGGTGCAATCCGCGCTGATCACCCGCATCACCCAGCGCGAGAACCTGCTTCGCCAATGGATCGCGCTTTACAAGGCTGTCGGTGGCGGCTGGTCCGGTCGCACGCAGACAACGAATGGAGCCTGAGATGCCGAAAGCCCGTACCTTCATCATGATCGGCGTGCTCCTTGCCGGCCTTCTTGGGATCGTCAGCGCAATGACCCTCATACGTCCGGACGAGGACGCGTCGGCGGCCAGCGAGACGACGCAGACGGCAGAGGTTCCGGCCACCACGGCATTGACCGTGGAGGTCGTCACCCCCGAACTGGCCAGCTGGCCGGTGGAAGTCCACGCCAGCGGCTGGCTTGCGGCCTGGCGCGAGGCGGTGATCTCCGCCGAGGTCGGTGGCCAGCGGATCGAGGAGGTGAATGTCGATGTCGGTGATACGGTGAAGAAGGGCGATCTTCTGGCCTCGCTGTCCCGCAAGACCCTTGAGAACGACATCGAGCAGCTCGAGGCCTCGCTTGACAGCGCCAAGGCGCAGCTGGAGCAGGCCTCCGCAGATGCCGATCGGGCGCGGCGACTTGAAGGGGGCGGGTCGATCTCGCAGCAGCAGATCTCGGAATACCTCATAGCCGAGCGCAAGGCCAAGTCCGACGTCGCCTCGGCCGAGGCGGCGCTCTCTTCAGCACGGCTGGACCTCGACCGGACGCGGATCGTCGCGGTGAGCGACGGCGTGATCTCGGAAGCGAATGCTGCCATTGGCGATGTGGTGACCGCGGGAGCGGAGCTGTTCCGCATGATCCGCGACGGGCGGGTCGAGTGGCAGGCCGAGGTACCGCTGAACAAGCTGCGCCAGATCGAGGTCGGCACGCAGGTCCGCATCCCGACCCCGATCGGCGCGATCCAGGGCCGCGTCCGTCAAGTCGCACCGTCAGTTTCGGAAACCAACGGCCGCGTCATTGTCTACGTTGCGCTCGACCAGCCCAAGGAGGGACCGCAGCCCAAGACGGGGATCATGGTCAGCGGCGTCTTCGTCACCGGAGAGCGCGAGGCACTGAGCGTCCCGTCCTCGGCCGTCGTGCTGCAGGACGGATTTTCCTACGTCTTCGTCCTGAACGAAGGCGCCCCGACGACCGTCAACCGCCGCCGGGTCGAGACCGGACGGCGTCAGGACGACCGCGTTGAGATCATGAGCGATCTTCCGGTGGATGCCGATGTCGTCCGCTCAGGTGGCGCCTTCCTGTCGGACGGAACGCGCGTGCGGGTAGCCCCCGAAGAGGCGACCGGGGTCGCCACAGACAAAGAGGCCGGGCAATGAACTTCTCCGCATGGGCCATCCGCAACCCGGTTCCGCCGATCCTCGCCTTCATCCTGATTACCGTCACCGGGCTCATGGCGTTCCAGCGGCTGGATGTTCAGAACTTTCCAGACATGGACCTGCCGACGATCTCGATCTCGGCCTCGCTCGACGGAGCGGCCGCAGCCCAGCTCGAAACCGAGGTCGCGCGCAAGATCGAGGACCAGCTGACCGGGCTCGACAAGCTCGACTCCGTCACGACGACCATCACCGACGGCTCCGTTTCGATCTCTGTCGCCTTTCAGGTCGGCAAGGACGTGCAGGTCGCGCTCGACGAGGTTCAGAACGCTGTCGACCAGGCCCAGAGCGATCTTCCCACGGACATGGACGCGCCCACCGTCTCCAAGAGCGATATCGGCAGCTCGCCCCTCGTCACCTATGTCGTCAGTTCGGACAAGCTGGACGATGCCGAACTGTCCTGGTTCATCGACAACGACCTCGAGCGCGCGCTGATGGCGGTCGAGGGCGTCGGCGAGGTGGGCCGGCTGGGCGGCATCGACCGCGAGATCAGGGTGGACCTCAACCCGGATCTGCTGAACGGCCTCGGCCTCAGCCCGTCGGACGTGAACGCGCGGCTTGAGGAGGTGCAGCGCGACCTGTCCGGCGGCCAGGCGGACGTCGGCGGCGCTTCGCAATCCGTGCGCGTGCTCGCCGCGGCCGACAGCGTGGAAGACCTGCGGGCGACTCCCATTCCCCTGCCGACCGGCAGCTGGGTGCGCCTCGACGAGCTGGGCATCGTGACGGACACCCATTCCGATCTGTCCTCGCTGGCCTACCAGGACGGTCAGCCGGTGATCGCGGCGCAGATCAAGCGGCTCAAGGGCTATTCCGACCTGGAGGTGACCGAGAAGGTGCAGGAGGCAGTCGAGGCCTTTGCCGCTGAGAACCCCCAGGTCACGATCAGGCAGGCCTATACGACCATCCTGCCAACAGAACAGAACTACCACGCCTCGATGGACATGCTTTACGAGGGCGCGGCCATCGCCGTGCTGGTGGTGTTCCTGTTCCTGTTCGACTGGCGCGCGACGCTGCTTGCCGCAATTGCGCTGCCGCTCTCGGTGATCCCGACATTCCTTGTCATGGACCTGCTGGGATATTCCCTCAACACCGTCACCCTGCTCGCCCTGTCGCTCGTGGTCGGCATTCTGGTGGATGACGCCATCGTCGAGGTCGAGAACATCGAGCGGCACATGCATATGGGCAAGAAGGCATATGATGCGGCAATGGAGGCGGCGGACGAGATCGGCCTCGCGGTGATCGCCACGACCTTCACCTTGATCGCCGTCTTCCTGCCGACGGCCTTCATGGGCGGAATCGTCGGAATAATCTTCAAGCAGTTCGGCATTACCGCCTCGGTCGCGGTCTTCTGCTCGCTGCTCGTCGCGCGGTTCCTGACGCCGATGATGGCGGCCTACATGATGAGGACCAAGGCCGAAGCGACGAAAGCCGACGGCTGGGCGATGCGCCAGTACCTGGCCACGATCCGGGGCGCCCTGAAGCATCGGTGGCTTCCGGTTGTTGGCGTGATGGCCTTTTTCATGGCGACCGTCCTTCTTCTCGGGCAGCTTTCGACCGGTTTCTTTCCTGCTTCGGACAACAGCCAGACCCAGGTCAGCATCACCACGCCACCGGGCACGAGCATCGACGAGACCAATGAGATCGCGCGCCGGGCGGCCGCCGCGGTCGCGCGGGTCGAGCACGTCACCGGCGTGTTCCAGGTGACCGGCACCGCCTCGACCGGCGACGGGCCGGACGGCGGCGGCAACACCAGCTCCGTGACCTCGGCCACCATCGTTGCGGATCTCACCAACATCGACGACCGGGACGTCAGCCAGACCTGGATCGAGGCCCGCATCCGCGAGGCCGTCGCCGATGTCGCGGGCGCCAGGATCGAGGTCGGCTCGGGTGGCAACGGCACCGAGCTTCAGCTGACGCTCGCCGGCGACAACTCGGAGCTCCTGCAGGAGGCCGCCGCCGCGCTCGAGGACGACGTCCGCGCTCACATCAAGGGCATCGGCAACGTCACCTCCTCCGCCGCGCTCCAGTCGCCCGAGATCGTCATTACGCCGGACCTTGCGCGGGCGGCCTCCTACGGCGTGACCTCGACCGAGATCTCCGACACGATCCGAGTGGCGACCGCCGGTGCCTACGATTCCGCACTGTCGCAACTCAATTTGCCCGAACGACAGGTCCCGATCCGTGTGCTGCTCGACCAGTCCGCGCGCCAATCCATCGACGAGATCGAGATGATCCCCGTCGCGGGCACAGATGACAACGTCACGCTCGGCGCCATAGCCGAGGTCTCCATCGGGTCATCACCATCGGAGATCAACCGTCTCGACCGGTCGCGGAACGTCACCGTCACGCTGGAGCTCAACGGTCGGAACCTGTCCGAGGTCATGGCCGAGGCTCGCCAGCTCGATGCCTACCGGAACCTGCCGTCGGGCGTGCATTTCGTGGAGCAGGGGGATCTGAAACGGCAATCAGAGCTCTTCTCCAGCTTCGGGACGGCGATGGCGATCGGCATCTTCTGCGTCTACGCGGTGCTTGTGCTGCTGTTCCACGACTTTCTGCAGCCGGTCACGATCCTGATGGCATTGCCACTGGCGCTAGGCGGGGCGCTCTTTCCGCTCGTCGTCACCGGCACGAGTTTCTCGATGCCGGCGGTCATCGGGCTCCTCCTTCTGATGGGCATCGTGTCGAAGAACTCGATCCTGCTGGTCGAATACGCCATCGAAATCAGGCGCCACGGCATGACCCGGTTCGAGGCGCTGGTCGATGCCTGCCACAAGCGGGCGCGTCCGATCATCATGACCACAGTCGCGATGGCGGCCGGCATGCTGCCCGCGGCCCTCAGCCTGGTGGAGGGGGATCCGAGTTTCCGCCGGCCCATGGCCACGGTCGTGATCGGCGGTCTCGTCACCTCGACCTTCCTCAGTCTGCTCGTGATCCCGGTGATGTATACCTTCATCGACGATCTCGAACACCTTGTCCTGAAGCTGTTCCGCGGGAGGTCCCGGGACGCCGTCACCCGGCAAGGGCCAGCGGAGCGACCCTGAAGAAGCTCTCGACCGCTGAAGAGGTGGACCCCAGCGATCGCGGGAACCCGGTCCGGAAGGTCTCGGCTTCGGACGGGCCGATGATCTCCCGGCGCCCTGCGGTATTGGCGGCCACGGCTATCATCGCCGCGACCGGCACGATGCGACTGCGCTGGCACACCTTGAGGTGGGTCGCAAGGCCCTGGTCCTGCTTGGCCAGAAGCTCGGACAGTCCATGTTCGTCTTGGTCATCGGGGTCGCCGTAAGGTCCGTGGTTGAAGTCGCCAAGCCCCACCTCGATGGCGACCCGGGATCACACCGCTGGCGGCTATGAAATCACCAATTCCTCGGACGCGAACCCGGACAAACGCGCATGTCACGTCGCTCCTCCCGCGTCATGCCCTCTCCCTTCGCGGACCATGGCGAGGAAGGCGGTGAACCCCGCCGAGGGGTTGCGGCGGCCGGAGTAATAGAGGCTGAAGCCGGGCCGTTCCGGCGTCCACTCCTCCAGCAGGCGGATCATGCGGCCGGCGGCGATATCCTCCGCCACATCCGCTTCGATGAAATACCCGATCCCGGCACCGTCCAGCACTGCGGCGCGGGCGATGGCGGGTTCGTCCACCGTCAGGCGGCCCCTGGCTTCGAAGGGCAGCGGCACCCCGTCCTTCTCGAAGGGCCAGCGCAGCAGCGCGCCGTTCGGCAGGCGCACGCGGAGGCACTGTCCGGGATCCAGATCGGCGGGCGAGTGAGGCTCCGGATGCCGGGCCAGCCAGGCGGGGGACGCCACCACGGCATGGCGCGCGGGGCGGCCGAGCGGCAGCGCGATCATGTCCCGCGGCACCAGATCGGCGGGCCGGATGCCCAGATCGAAGCCTTCCGCCACGATATCGACCAGCCGCCCCTCGGTCACCAGATCGACCCGCATCTCGGGGTAGCGGCGCAGGAAGGCCAGCACGAGCGGCGCCACCGCCCGCCCCGCCTGCACCGAGGCGTTGATCCGCAGCATCCCCGAGGGCGTGGCGCGCTGCGACCGGACCGTCTCCATTGCCGCACGGATCTCGGTCAGCGCCGGGGCGATGCGGGCGACGAAATCGCGCCCGGCCTCGGTGAGCGCTACGCTGCGGGTGGTGCGGTGGAAGAGCCGCACGCCGAGGCTGGCCTCGAGCCGCCCGATCGTATGCGAGAGCGCGGTGGTCGAGACGCCCAGATCCAGCGCCGCCGCACGGAACGAGCCCTTCCGCGCGATGGCCAGAACCGCTTCCAGTCCCTTCAATCCGCTCTCCATGATTGTCCCGATCCTGTCATCACCAGATGCCGATCTATCCCGATTATCGCGCCGTCCGTCGAGGACTATCCTGGGATCACACCAGACAGGAGCATCCCATGACCCTTCCCACCGCGATCCAGACCTACTTCACCGCCGAGGCCCCGCAGGATGGAGAGATCTTTGCCGCGGCCTTCGCCCCGGAAGCCATCGTCCTCGACGAAGCGAGAAGCCATCACGGCCCCGCCGAGATCGAGGCCTGGTGGCAGGCCGCAAAGGCGACCTATCGCCACCGCGCCGAACCCCTGCAGGTGACCGAGGCCAACGGCAAGACCGTGGTCCGCGCGCGCGTCAGCGGCGATTTCCCCGGCAGTCCGGCGGTGCTGACCTTCACCTTCGGCCTCTCGGGCAACCGCATCACCGATCTGAGGATCGGGTGATGACCGGGTTCCTGACGCTGCAGGGCAAGCGCGCCCTGATCACCGGCGGGACGCAGGGAGCGGGCGCGGCCACGCTCGCGCTGTTCCGCGAGCTCGGAGCGCAGGTTTTGACCTCCGCGCGCAACCGCCCCGGCGACCTTCCCGAGGAGATGTTCGTCCCCGCCGACCTGACGACGCTTGAGGGCTGCGAGACGGTGGCCGCGACGGTGCGCGACCGCTTCGGCGGGGTGGACATCATGGTCCATATGCTTGGCGGATCCTCCGCGCCGGGCGGAGGCTTCGCCGCTCTGGGCGAGGCGGAATGGCAGGCGGAGCTGAACCTGAACCTCATGCCCGCCGTCCGCCTCGACCGCGCGCTGCTGCCCGGCATGGTGGCGCAGGGGGCGGGTGTCATCGTCCATGTCACGTCAATCCAGCGCCTCCTGCCGCTGCCCGAGGCGACCACGGGCTACGCTGCCGCCAAGGCCGCGCTGTCGGCCTACAGCAAGAGCCTGTCAAAGGAAGTGGCGCCCAAGGGGGTGCGCGTGCTGCGCGTCGCGCCCGGCTGGATCGCGACCGAGGCCTCGCTCCGGCTGGCCGAACGTCTGGCCGCCGAGGCGGGCACCAATCTCGAGGGCGGCAAGCGCATGATCATGACCTCGCTCGGCGGCATCCCTCTCGGCCGCCCGTCCACCCCTGATGAGATCGCCAGCCTCATCGCCTTCCTCGCCTCGGACCGCGCGAGCAGCATCACCGGGGCGGAATATGTGATCGACGGGGGAACGGTGCCCACGGCGTGAGAGCCAAGGCTGCACGGCCACGGGTTTGCCCGCTTCAACGACGTCCCAAAGCGGTGCCGCGTGGTGGATGACCACCTGCTGCCGGCTGGCCGACGCGTCAGGCATCGGCCGGACGCATCACAGGTCCACGCTCTCCGAGAGGGGCATTCCCAAGGTCGACACTGAGGTGGCGAACCGCTCCGTCCACCCTGGTGTGGCCTGGCAGCAGTTGCACGGCATGCAGGTCCCTTACTTCCTTAGGGCTGCTCAACTTTCGTCCTCCGCACGCACGCCGCCATCCTGCCGCGCCTTTTCAGGTGGCAGGGATAAGGGTGTCGGGGCCCGTTCTTGTACACATATGTCCCACACTGGTTACGTCAGGCGGCTTGATGGGCTCTGTGCACAAATCTGGTGACGGCCGGAGTTCCCCTGTCCCCGGACAGACCTATCCCACGTACTCTGTGACGGGTGTTCCGAGCGCTGTGAAGCCGTTAAGGGCGGCCACGCGCACCTGGAACTCGGCGACCTGACGGTCGAAGTCCCGGGCTGACAGGCGCTGCCCCAGCAGCTTGACGCAATGCATCTTGGTCTCGGCGCGGCTTCGGCGGTAATATCCGCTCCATCGTCGCCAGATGGTCCTCCCGACGCGCTTCGATGTGCGCTGGATTTCGTTGCGAGCGATCGCGCCGGCGGTGCCGGGCTTCCAGGGTTGGGTGTCCTTGCGGGGCGGTCGTGAGGACAAGCGGGCCTTCCAGTGGAAGGACCGCCTGCACGACCGCCCCGGAAGATCACCATCCGGCGTCGCGAACATGGTCGCGAGACCGAAGGAGGCTGCCAGCTCCTCTCGGGTTGGCTGCCACGCCTTCCTGCTCGTCTCGAAGGTCTTCGACATGTCGGAGACCAGCCCGATCACCAGCCCGCCGGGCACTCCTTCGGCCATGCGGTGCGTCGCATGCTCCGGCCGGACCGCTGCGTGCTCGATGAGCATCACCGTCCTTGCGAGATCACCGCTGCGCTTCTCGAGGAAGGCGTCGCTTTTCAGCGGCAGCGCGATGGCTTTTTGGGCCGAGAACACCTTGCCGGCTCTGCTGATCGCCGGCGCCATGCCGCGGATCGTGACCCAGAGGCCGGAATGCGTCGCACCTCGGTCGCCAGCCAGATGACCTTCATGCCGCCGGTTGTCCGATCCTCACCCGGAGGAGACCTTAATATCTGCATCAACGGAACGACGCTCGTGAATGGACATCTCGGGCGGGTCACGCGCAGAGTCCGGCAATCTACGGAAACCGGTTGGCGCGACGCCCGGATCCATGCGGTCGTCGAGTGGAACCGCCGCGACACATGGTGGGCGATCCTGCCCGAAATCCGGTGGCAGTGTGCCCGACGAAACAGGCCGGGTCATGCCGATCGCGCGTAAGGAGGGAGGCGCTCCTTCCCGGGGAAGGCGGGCAGAGCGGTCATCAACTGGGCGCGCAAAGATGTCCACCAGGTGCCGAGCGACGTTATGAGGATCCCGAGAAGAAGCAGGACCACCGCCTTGTGGACCGGTCCGCCAACCTGTTGACCTCCTTGCACCAGCCACGCGATGACGAGCGCAAAGTAGACAATGCCGGCGGTCAGGAACGAGCGGCGGTCGATGATCAGGGCGATCGCCGTGACGACCAGGAGAGCGGCCGCGGTCGCCAGGACGCCAATGGCGCCGCCCATGTTGAACAGGGTCATGGCGACGGTATTGACCAGTGCCGGGGCTGCCAGCAGGTGCAGCCAGAAGCCGGTCGCGGAATGGCGGCCAAGCCGATAGGGATCGCGGCTGTCGAACCAGATGCCCGCCGCGAAGGCCATGAGACCGAAGACCAGCGTGGTCATCGAAAAGACCGGGCTTTTCTGGAGATCGAAGACGAGACTGTGAAAGCCGGCCGAGATGCCCCCCGCACCTGCAAAACCCGCCGTCAGCGCGTAGAGCGCCACAAGAACCGCGAGGCCCAGCGCGAACATGGTGAAGGGCAGGCGAAACCGCCCGTACCACAACAAGAGCGCGCCGGCCGTCGCCAGAGCCGACAGCACGATCCCGCCATGGTCTCCTGCCTGGAACATCAGCGGGGCGGACAGCAGGAACATCGCGCCGCCAAAGACGCAGACGAGGACGATGCTCGGCAGCGTCATGCGTCGCTTCAACGTGAAGTACTCGGCACCTCCCCATGCCATGGCGGCGCAGGCTGCCGACACCATGAACATGACCCAGCCACCGCCGCCGAGCACAGCTTCGAGCAGGACAACTCCCGCGAAGAGGATTCCGAGACCAACCGCGACGAAGATCTCGGCAAAGCCGCGGAAGAACTCGAAAGGCTCGTCCTCGGCCGGCAGCGCCATACGCCGTCCGGCTCGGTCATGGGCAAGGGCAACGACAGCCGATGCCTGCATCTCGGTCAGATATCCGGCGGCGACGCTGGCACGCAAGTCTTCGGATGTGAAGGTCATCTTTTCCACCAATTACGTTTTGCTGCCAGTCGACGACGATGCCGATGTCCATTCCGGCCGCGCCATGTCCGGTGTCCGTATGCCTCTTCCTGACCATCCCCGCATTGAAGAGCGCCGGTTGTCCGGCCGTGCATCTGTCTTGCACGTATGAAAGGTGCACCCGCGTCATCACCCATTGTGGATCCGCATCCTGCCTGAGACATGGGGATGATAAAGCTCACGGCGTCCTCTTGAAAGGTCCTGCAGAAACGGCTGAGGGCACCCGGAAATAGACCAATCCTTCTCGTGCCGCTGACATGGCACCAGACCGGCCTGCAGACCCTGAACCGCTGCCGAGGCGATCGCACCGTCTGCAAGGCCAGGCGGAAACGAGGAGACGCGATTTCGACGACCACGATATACCCGCAACCACCGCTGCTTCACTGCCCGGCAAAGTCGGAGGCCCAGGTCCGGACCCGGCTTCCCTTGTCCCTGCGGCCGTCCTCTGGTCGCCCTGATCTCATGCGCAAGGTGCCCGAGCAACAAGTGAGCGCGGCGAAAACCCCAGTTCGTGGCTCGCCTGGGTGATCGTGGCGGTTTCCGTCGGCGCCGAAGATCCGCTTGGCGGAGGACGCCCTGTCGAAGACGAACGCGGCGGCACCTCGGGCGGCGCTGGCGTCACGACACTTGCGGAGTGTCGAAAGCGCCATCGGCTGTGACGGTGGCGTTTCCTGTTCGAGCGGGATCTGGTCCCGCAACTCAGGCATCATGGGCGCGTCCCCAACGTCGCTGGTGGTGAACTCGGCGGCTCGGATCTCCAGTGTTCGTCGCGGAAACGCCCCACCGGGGCCTTTCCCGATCCTCCTCACTCTCGTCGATCCCGATGTGGATCTTGCGCCAGACGCGCCTTTTCGTGCCGCCATGTTTGCGGGCGTTCCATTCCCCTTCGCCCTCGAACTTGATGCCGGTGCTGTCGATCAGCAGGTGCAGCGGGCCGTCCGAACCGCGGTAGAAATGTTCACCTTCAGGGTCTTCTGGCGGCGGCTGGGAGCGCTGAAGTCAGGCATGGCCCAGTCCATGCAGATCAGCCGCAACAGACTCCCTACGAACCCGGTCGTGTGCCTGAGCGCCATGGCGAACAGCACCTTGATCGTCAGACAGGTCTGGATGGCGGTGTCGCTTTAGTCGGGCTGCCGCCCGCGCTTGCCGATCGGGGTGGCCTCCCAGGTCATCGAAAGCGTCGAACCAGATGGTCAGCGAGCCACGGAGCTTCAGCGCTTCGTTATGGGCGGGCCAGCTTGGTCTTGTGGGTCGGGGGTGTTGGTCTGCTCATGAAGCCTGGCTGCCACGCTGGATTCACGAGATGAATCCAGCACGATTTTGTGCAACAGAGCCCCGTGAAGGAGATCCGCCGGGGCGCTTACGAGCTGGATAACGGCAAGGGGCGCAACGAAAAGCCGTTCGTTGGGCGCGACGAGCACGAGGATCCCCTGACCGTCGGCTACGAGACCGCGCAGCTGGTGGAAGAGTTCCTCGATGAACGCCAAGGCCGAGGACCAACTGGACGCGTCGACCGGCACCGATCGTTTCCGCGGCAAGAAGACGAAATCGCGGCGCAGGGCCGTTCAGGACTGGAGCGATGACGGATGATGACGGAAGACGACATCGAACGCGGGCGCCGCATCAAGAAATCGGCCGAGGTCATCGCCGGACTTTACAAGCGGTTCTTCATCATCGAGGAGTACCGCAATTTCCGGACGCGGGTGATCAAGGTCCTGAGCAGCACGAGGCCAACCTCTCCATCGGCACCACGGAACAGGACGGAGCGGCCCTTCTGAGGCCCTCTCGATGTGGGGCGATCGGCGGGCGATGCTGAAAGAAGGTCTCGCCGGTGAAGTGCTGAAAGCACGGGTTCTCCACCCAGCGCGCGACCACCGCCTCATCGGAAAGCCGGAACGCATGCTGGAGGTAAAGCAGTCCCGCCACGAGCCGCGGCGACGTAGCCGGTTGACCGATCGTGGACGGGAAGAAGCCAGCCCATTCGCGCGAAGAACTCCCAGTCGATCAGCGCCGCCAGTTTGTGGCGCAGGTCGATCATGTCGACGAGGCGCGGCCGGAAGAGGTCATTCTGCTCGGGCGGGCGCGGACGGTGCTTCATGCGGCGGGCCATAATCGCAGGGTTCTGGCCGAATCCTGTGACATCCTGCAGCCCATGGCGACAAAAGCCGCCGGTTTCAGGCGCAAGATCAACCACTTCGCTGTTGTTCAGACCGGACGGACGAGGCTCCACGCCATCAGATTGGCCCATGCAGCACCCGACAGATGCGCAAGCCGTTCGAGCGCCGCACATTTCGTATCGACGACGGTTCCGAACACGACGCCCATGTCGCTCGCGGACTCGCGGGTGCAGATGCTGTTCCGTGCTGCAAGGCGCGACACGAAGGAGTACGCGGTCTCTTGAGGCCGCAATGGCAAGGTTAGAGCAAGATGGTCGGACAAGATGGCTCGTGAAGACGGCTCCCACAATCTACCCAGGGTGGAGCTGCCAACAAGGCCGCTGAGTTCTGCAGACGACATTTCTCATCGATCAGTCCGGCTGTTGATGCCGCGGCGAGCCCGCACGGGGCCGAAGGCGGGCTGGTGGCACGAATGACGGCTGTTGGCGAGGATGGCTCGATCTGAATGGGAGGCGGTGGTTGTTTCCCGGCATAGAGATTGACGCGCATCACGATCCGTCTCGCGACGATGCCGACGGAAACCTCTCCACGGCCCAACAAACTCCTTCTGGGCCTCTGGACCCGAACCGGGTGCGTTGTTCGCGCGGGGCGTTACCGCTCAGGATCGCGCGCCGCACCGACCCGGCTCTGGTGGTCGCGCTGGGGCGCTCGGGTCGTCTGGCGGACTGCTAGCGCTACCACCCTGGGCCTGCCATGCGGCGGCGCTCGTGCAGGCGTGGCGCGCTGGTGCCGGGCATTTTCCGCCCGGCCGATCCGCTCGCGTCGCTTCCGGCGCTGGAGCGGAGCACGGACGGACGGCATGATGGGGCCCGGGCCTTCAAGGGCCGGGCAGGGAGAGGGGCGTGAGGATGCGCTCGAACTCGGCGAGCAGGGGCGCGCCGGCCGAAGCGGGCTCGGGATCCGGCACGTCGGAGGGCACGACACTGGTGTAGTCGTCGGTATTGCCCCGCTCGGCATCAATCAGGCGGGGATCATCGGCGCCCGCTGTCTCATGGAACAGGGGGGGCCGCACGCTCGCGACGGCTGGCGGCACGGGGTAGAGAAGCGGCTCTCCCCTGCCGGCCGAGATGCTGTTGGCCACCGTCCTGAGCACGTTGATCCGGTCGGCCGGTGCGGCGACCAGCACGCTCGACCACGCTCCGTCGCGGAGATCCGAGCGCAGGTAGAACACGCCCAGCCGAAAATCCCCGTCCCCGAAGATGGCGTGGAAGGGGGCGTAGGCTGACCAGACCCGCAGGCGGGACTTCGGCGCGGGGAAGTAGCTGTTCCTGTTCGGCTGGGCGTTGCGCCGGATGTTGTCTCCGACCGCCTCGGCCGCTTCCACCGGCCCGCGCGCGGCATAGATCGCCACCTCGGGGCCGGCGTGGGTCTGCGTGAAGTCCGGCCCGATCGCGCGGCCGGTGGCGGAGTCGCCAGGCACGAGCAGCGAGCCGTCCAGCGCCGGAAGATAGTCGACCTGCCAGCCCGAGGCCGCGAGCCGTTGGCCCGCGTCGGACAGGAAGCTCTCGACCTCGGCGGCGGTGAGGCGGCAGGGCGGGGCGCAGCCGAGCGCCTGTTCAAGCGCGCGCCGGCTCATGCCGCCCCACTCTCCGTCGAGCATGCCGTCATAGACGTCCGCGAAGGACAGCGCGGCCTGGAGAAAGCGGATCTCGGCGCGCGAGAGGCGGGCGGGGTCGAAGGGCCGGTCCTCCGCCTGCGCCTCCGCGGTCACAAGGAGAAGCGTCATCAGACAAGCGGCCAGCGATCTCATGCCAGGGCGCCTCATTTCCTGATCACCAGGTCGAGCACAGCCGTCCGCGCGTCGGCGCTCCAGCGGCAGTCGATCCGCGCCTGTCCCGCCGGTCGCGAAAGGCCGCCTTCCCGCGCGCAGCTCAGCACGAGGCCCGGTGCGACGCCGGCTGCCGCTGCTGCGTTGGCGCAGCTTCGGATGCCCGCCTCGAGGCTGGCGGAGTTGAGCGTGAGCCGGCAGCCGAGGGCGATCGCATCGCGGCTGGGCGCCGTGCGCAGCGCGATCACGTTCTCGCTGTCGCCGGCGAAACAGGTGGTGCCGTCGGCCTCGGTCGTCCGGCAGACCGGCGGGTCGGACAGGACGAGTTGCGGGAAGAGCCGCGCACTCTGGGCGTCCCGGAAGGGCAGCTGATAGGGAACGGGCGTGACGGTGACCAAGGGTTCCTGCCGGGGGGCGGCGGGCGGCCGGTCCGTCACCCCGCCGTCCAGCAGCAGGCGGGTCATGTGGTGGGCGGTGTGGGCATGGTAGGGAGAGCCCGTGACGGTCACCCGATCGCCCGCCACGCCCTCGAGCCGGGTGACGGTGATCTCGGTCACGCCGACGATGGCCGGTTGCGGTTCGTCGGGATCGGGATCGGCGTAGATGCAGATCGGCGATGGCAGCTTGAGCACCTCGCCGCTGACGTTGCGGTAGCCGTCGCTCATAGGGTCGGGCGTGTGCCATGTCCGCCGGACGATGGTGCCGCTGAGCGTCATCGTTCCTGCGTAGCTGTGGCAGGGCGCCGGGGGAAGGGACAGGTCTTCAGGGATCGCGATGACGTTTGAGAGGGGGATGGCGCTTTCAGCCAGCGCCGGGGCCGCGACTGGCAGCAGGGCTGCGAGGGCGATCCACGGCAGGGCGCGCGCGCGGCGGGGTTTGGGCGGAATGGTACGGCTGCGCAAGGCGGCACCTCTAACGATTGCGCCGCCAAGAATAGGAAAGGGTCATGGTGCCTGTAAACCGGCTATCGCCGGGACACCCGTTCATTGCGCGCCGGTGATTTTAGCAATGCGGAAGTTTGGTTAATTATCAAGATGAAGTATTGCAGCATAAAGGCCGCGACCTGTTGAAGCAGGGGGCGGGCCGAATTGCTGCAAGGATAAAATCGAAGCCATCCCGGACTTGCGAATCAGTTTCGGTTCGTCGGTAATGCCCTCACATGTTTTTGAACGGTGATGCCTTTGACCAGTAAGCTCCTCACAGCCGCATTTGTCGGCATGATTGCACTTGCCAGCGGATGCACGACGGAATCGGTCGGCCACTCCACCAAATCCGCGCCATCCGCGTTTTCGGTCAGCAGCAAGACCCCGAAGGAAGTCGCGCTCGAGAAGCAGGTGAAGTCGCTCAACCAGCAATCTCGCGACATCGTGGTCCGCAACACGGTCGAGGGTGCCATGGCCGGTGCGGTGGTGGGATGCGGTGTGGCGCTGCTCTTTGGCGGTAACGGCGACGATTGCGTGAAGGGCGCGGCGGCTGGTGCGATCGTCGGCGGCGTCGGCGGGAATGCCGTTGGCCAGCAGGCGGCGCAGAAGAACCGCGACCTGGTGAAGCGCGACGAGGTGCTGGCGAAGCTGAAGGGCATCAACGCCTCGCTCGGCTCGGTGCAGACGAACCTGCGCGATGTCCTGCGCTCGCAGAATGCCGAGATTGCCTCGCTGCGGCGGCAGGTCGGCGCCAACCAGATCACGCAAAGCGCCTATGACAGGCGGGTGCGGGCGATCAACTCCAACCGGACGGCGGTCGTGAAGGGACTGCAGACGGCGGAGACGAACGTAAACAAGGAGCGCATTGAACTCGTCTCGCTGGAGAAACAGGGCGGGCAGTCGCTGTCGACGCTGCGCTCGGCCGCATCGAGCACCGAGAAGCGGCTGGCAAGCCTGCGCAGCACCGTCTCGCTCATTCCGACGAAATGAAGAAAGCGGGGCCGGCGCGGAGTGCCGGCCTATTCCTTGCCCGCAGAGGATAAGCCTGCATGCGTTCCAATTCCTTGCCCGTCGTCGCACTTCTGATCGGCACGGCGCTTGCCGGATGTTCGGGATCGACCGATCCCGCGACGGCGCATCTTTTTGACAATATCGCCAACCTGAATTCCGGCGAATACGATCGGCAGATCGCGCAGAAGGACGCCGAGGCGGCGGCCATCGTCCGTTCGAACCAGCGGATGCAGGGCGATATCGACTCGATGCAGCGGCAGTCGAACGTCAATCGCCGGACAATCGCGGGGCTGAACCAGCAGATCGCCTCGGCCCGGTCCGAGGCCGCCTCGGTCCGCGGCCAGCTGGGCAGCGACAGCATCCGGCTCGGCCAGCTGAACGGGTACGAGCGCCAGCTGGCTGCGGTGGAGCGCGAAGCCTCGGCCGGCAGCGATCCGGCGGTGCTGCAGGGCGAGGTCGCGCGGATCCGCGCCTCGATCCGAGCCTTGGCCAACTGAGCGGAGCAGCAGCATGATGCAGGCAATTGGCGGCCTGGGGCGGGGTGTCGTCCTCGGGCTGGGCCTCGCGTTCGCCGCAACCGGCGCTGGCGCGGACGGCGTGGCGGAGACCCGCTCGCCCGCGACGGGGCTTGCGGTGGTGGACTGCAAGCCAGCGGCCCCCGCGCCGCAGGACAGCTGCACCCTGCGCATCCCGCCGCTGCATTCGCGCGGCGACATGCGCGGCTCGGGCTCTGGCTTCTCGTTCATCCGGCCCGCGGACAGCCGGTTCCCGGCCGCGGTCCTCCCCTCGGCGACAATGCTGCTGATCGACCGTACCCCGGGTCCGGGCGGGGCGCGCAAGCCTTTCATCCGGTTCGAGAAGGAGCTGGTCGAGCGGTTGATCGGCGCGCTGCCGCCGCAGGAGCTGGTGGCGATCTACACCTTCGACGAAGGCGGCACTCTCCAGCCGCTCGTGCCCTTCACCGACCTGCGCCAGCGCGCGATTGCCGGGCTCGATGGGTTCGTCGCCGGCGGGGTCAACACGCATATCGCGCTGAACCTGCTCGACGCGATCAAGATCCTGTCCGAGCGCGACGATGTTCTCTACCGCAACATCGTCGTCGTGACCGACGGCGAGGAGGAGGGGCTCTTCGACGACACGGTCCACGCCCGCGCGGTGGAGGAACGGATCGCCGTGTCGTCGCTCGGCTTCTTCTGGCGCGGCACCGGCAGCGCCGAGATCGGGCGCGCGAAGGACTACCTGGATACCCGCATCACCACGCCGGGCTTCGGCCTGACGACGACCGTCATGCTGCGCAACCGGACGCAGGCGCTGGCAGCGGTGGACGAATTCGCCGGGCGTTACGTGTCGGCGCTGCAGCAGTCGGGCCTGATCGTCCCCGAGGGCAAGCCCGAGGCCGCCGATGTGGTGGTCGAGACGGAGGCGCCGAAGGTCGGCGCGCCGGGCGGGACGGAGACGATCACCCACCGTGTCCGCTTCGAGCCGCACAAGGCCGAGGTCGGGCCGGCGGAGGAACCGAAGGCCGAGCCGGGGCTGATCTTAGGTTATCCGACGATGTTGGTGTTGGGCGGCGGGGCCGGCGCGCTGTTGCTGCTCATCGGCCTTGTCGCGCTGGTCATCTTCGTCCGTCGCGGCGGTGATGGCGGCGAGGACGAGCTTCCGCTGGGCGAGGACGACGATCTGGACCTCGGCGCGCCCGGTCGGCCGATGATGGCGGCCCCCGCCGCCCCGGTGCGCGCCATGGCGACGCTGGTGCGCGAGGACACGCGCGAGCGGCTGGTGGTGCCTTCACCTGCGGCCACCATCGGGCGAGCCGGAACCAATGCCGTCCCCATTCCCGACGACAGCGTGTCGCGCCTTCATGCCGAGCTGAAGCTGTCCGGCGGCGGCCTGATGCTGAGCGACATGGGCAGCCTGAACGGCACCTTCGTCAACGGCCGCCGCATCAAGGAGGGGACGCGCGTGAAGGACGGCGACCAGATCGGGTTCGGCCAGATCCGCCTTCGGCTCGTCGCGCCGTGAGCAGATACAGGAGAGACTGACATGCCGAGCGACAAGACCAAGTGGATCTTCGAATCCGACGACCGACCGGCGCGCCAGCGCGACTTCACCGACCTCGGCCCCGACGATACCAGCCTTCTGGGGCCTGCGCCCGGGTTCGGCGCGGCGCCGACCGCGCTGGATGCCACGCGCATGGTGCAGGTGGCGGACGAGCGCACGCGGATCGAGATCGTCGAGGCCATCCCATTCGAGGAGGAACTCGATCCCGTGGTGGGCTGGCTCGTGGTGACGAAGGGGCCGGGGCTCGGACGCTCGGTCAACATCGGCGCGGGGATGAACATCGTCGGCCGCGAGAGCAGCTGCCGTGTCAGTCTGCCCTACGGCGACATGACCATCTCGGGCGAGGATCACCTGCGGATTGTCTATGACGACGTGAGCCGGTCGTTCCTGGTCGTTCCGGGCAGCGGCAAGAACATCACTCGGCTGAACGGGCAGGTGGTGACCGCGACGCTGCCGCTACCCACCCATTCGACGCTGGAGCTGAGCAAGAAGACCACCGTCCGCTTCGTCGCATTCTGCAACGAGGATTTCGACTGGGGCGACATCGCCCCGCCCGAGGCCTGAGACGACGATGGCACAGGTCCACGGCCAGCAGATCCTCGGGCGCAGGGAAACGCAGGAGGATGCGTTCGACATCATCCTCCAGAGCGAGACGGACCCGCGGTCGGACGTCCTGATGCTGCTGGCGGACGGGATGGGCGGGCATGCGGGGGGCGAGGTGGCGAGCGGCCTCGCGCTGCGCGCCTTCGCCCATCACTTCACGCAGGTCGCGCGCGCCCCGCGCCCCGCCGACCGGCTGCAGGAGGCGCTGGAGGCCGCCAACGAGGCGATCCGCGGCGCGCTGGCGCGCGACGCGAGCCTGAGGGGCATGGGCTGCACGTTGATCGCGGCGATCAAGCTGCCCGACCGGCTGGTCTGGGTCAGCGTCGGTGACAGCGCGATCTACCTGCTCCGGCGGGGGACGATCCGGCGGATCAATGCGGACCACTCGATCTTCGGCGAGCTGATGACGCTGGTCGAGGCGGGGCGGATGACGCGGGCCGAGGCGGCGAGCCATCCGCGCCGCAACGTGCTGCGCTCGGCGCTGACGGGGGGGCCGCTGACGCTGGTGGACCTGAACTCGGTTACGCTGGAGCCGGGCGACGTGGTGCTGATCGCCTCCGACGGGCTGGACGCGCTGTCGGAGGCGGAAGTGGTCGAGATCGTGGGCGAGCGGTTGCGGGCCGGGCCGCGCGCCGTGACCGAGGCATTGCTGGCTGCGGTCGAGCGCAAGGCGAACCCGTCGCAGGACAACACCTCGGTGATCCTCTACCGCCATGCGGGGCAGGGCGCGGCCTCGGCGCGGACGCTTCCGCGCAGGCTGGCGGCAACGGCAGGGGCGGGGGCTGTGCTCGCGCTGGCGGGACTGGCGGTCTATGCCGGGATGGGCGGCTTCTCCGACCCACCAGCCGCTCCGAAGCCCGAGCCGTCGCCGGGCGCTGCCGAGATGCGCGCCATTCCGGCCCCCGTCGAGGAGGCGCCCGCCGCGAAGCCCGAGGTCGCCGAGCCTCCGCCGCCAGAGGGTTCCGCCGCAAAGCCCGAGGCGCAGCCCGGACAGCCCTCCGCACCCGAGGCGAGCCCGGCGCCGGCACGGCGACCCGCCGCCCGCGAGGGGCGCCCGGTCAAGGACGACGCGCCGGCCAGAGCGGACGAGACATTATGACCGAGCCGCGCCTTCCCAACGGCACGCGCATCGCCGGTCATGTGATCGTGGACCAGATCGGCCGGGGCGGGTTCGGGATCACCTACCGGGCGAGCGTGCTCGAGACCGGCGCCATCGTGGCGCTGAAGGAGTACTTCCCCTGCGACATGGCCCACCGCGACGCGCAGGGCTTCGTCCGTCCGCTGCCCAAGGCCGAGCGGATGTACCAGGAGGGGCTGCGGGCCTTCATCACCGAGGCGAACATCCTGAAGGCGCTGCCGCAGCAGGCCGGGCTGGTGCGGGTGCGCGGCGCCTTCGAGAAGTTCGGCACCGCCTATTGCGCAATGGACTTCATCGAGGGCGAGCCGCTCAGCCGTCTCGTGCAGGCCACGATCCAGCGCACCGGCTTCATCGCCGAGGATCTGCTGCGCAGCTTCCTCGCCCCGATCTGCCTTGCGCTCGAGACGGTGCATTCCACGAACCTTGTCCACCGCGACGTGAAGCCCGCCAACATCATGATCTCGCGCCGCGACCAGCAGCCGATCCTGATCGATTTCGGCGCCGCGCGTCCCTCGGGGCAGCGCGGCTCGCTGGCGATGTTCACCCGCAGCTATGCCCCGGTCGAGCTGTTCCCCCGCGCGCAGGTGCGTTCGTCGCAGCCGCTGGAGGAGGGGCCGTGGAGCGACATCTATTCGCTGTCCGTCATGCTCTACGAAATGGCGACGCGGCAGCTGCCCCCCAACGCGCCCGACCGGGCGGCGGCGGTCGCCGCGGGCGGCCCCGACCCTTACGTGCCGCTGACGGCGCTTCTGGCGCAGCGGCGGCTGCGCGGCAGCTACTCGCCCGCCTTCGCCTCGGCCGTCGATGCCGGCTGCGCGCTCTGGCCCGAGGCGCGGCCGCGGACGGTGCGGCAGTTCGCCTACATGGCCGGCGTCGAGATGGGTTCTGCCCCGCCGCTGCCGCGCCGTACCGTCACGGGGGCCACGCCCTCGCCGTCCTCGGCGGTTCCGCGGACCCAGCGACGCCCCGTGAACCGCCAGTCCATCGCCATGGTGCTCCTGATGCTGCTGATCGCGGGGGCGGCGGTGGCCTATGGCGTCGTCTCGCGCCAGCCCGACTGGGTGGCCTACCGATGATGAGACTTCTGGGCGCGCTTGTCGGACTGCTCTGGGCCGCGGCCGCCGCGGCACAGGATTTCACCGCCGTCGCGCGGCTGACCGACGCCTCGGTGGGCCGGATCTTCGTCGACCATCCCCGGGGAATGATGACCGGCGCCGGCATGGTCTTCGGCCAGAGCGCCGGCGGCGGGCTGCTCTACCTGACCAACTTCCACGTCGTCGAGGACGGCGGCGGAATCGCCGTCTTCTTCAAGAAGGGCGAGGCGATCTCGATCTACAGCGGGACGGTCCTTGCCGTGTCTCCGGAGAAGGACCTGGCGGCGCTGCGCCTCACGCCCGAAGAGATCGGCACGCCGCCGCCGCCGCCCTTGGCCATCGACACGCGACGGCTGGAGAAGGGCGAAGCCGTGGTGGCCATCGGCTATCCGGGCGCGGCCGACGCCACCATGGGCCGCGACATGAACATCGCCGCCTTCGAGACCACGTTGACCGGCGGCAGCGTCAGCCGCGTGCTGATGGGGTCGTGGCCGGGGCGCCAGCAGGCGGAACTGGAACTCGTCCAGCACACCGCACCCATCAGCCCCGGCAATTCGGGCGGTCCGCTGCTCGACCAGTGCGGGCGGGTGATCGGGGTGAACACGATGGGCGCTACGGATGTGGCGGGGATCTATCTCGCCTCTTCGGCCAGCACCATTGCGGAGTTCCTGGCCGAGGCCGGGCTTCCGGTGCAGACGGCGAGAGGCGGGTGCGGCGGGACGCCGGCCGCGGCGCCACCCGCCGCCACGGCGGAGGCGGAGGGCGGGGTGCCGCTCTGGATGATCCTCGGCGGAACGGGCGCCTCGCTGGCGCTGATCCTGGGCGCCATGGCGGTCGCGGCCGGCAGCCGAGGCAGCGAGCCCACGGCGCCCCGGGTCGCGCTGACGCTGACCATCAGCGCGGGCGGATCGCGCCAGCGGCGCGGCATCGGACGGGCGAGCCTGCAGCGCGGCGTCATCATCGGACGCGGCGGCGCGGCCGAGGTGGCGATCGACAGCCCGCGGATCAGCCGCGAGCATCTGCGGCTGACGCTCGAGGGGCGGCGGCTGATGGCAACGGACCTCGGCTCGACCAACGGGACGGTGGTGGATGGCAAGCCGCTGCCGCCGAACCAGCCGCGGCAGGTGGGCGAGGCCACGGTTCTGGTGCTGGGCGGCGAGGTCGAGATCCGGCTGAGGGCGGGGTCATGAAAGATCTGGCGCCCCCCGACGTGGCGGCATCGGACGCGGTTGCCGACATCCGCGATCTTTCGGTCCGGCTGGGAGAGCGGTTCGAGGTGACGATCGAGCGGCTCTCGGTCGCCCCCGGCGAGGTTCTGGTGCTGGATGCGCCCAGCGGCAGCGGCAAGAGCACGGTGCTCGGGCTGGTTGCGGGGGCGGTTGCGCCTCAGGCGCGGCCGGTGCGGCATCGGGTGGCGGGGCACGATCTGGCTCTGGCGCCGCGCCCGCCAGGGCCTGCGGCGATGGGCTTCGTGCTTCAGACACATGCGCTGGTGCCCTATCTGACCATGGGCGACAACATCGGCCTGCCTTCACGGATCGCGCGGCTGCGGGTGGCGCCCGATTGGGCGAGGGAGGTGGTGGGCTCGCTCGGCCTTGCCGATCTGCTCGACCGTTTTCCGGCGCAGCTTTCGGTGGGCCAGCGCCAGCGCGCGGCCGTGGCGCGGGCGATGCTCGCGCGGCCGCGGCTGCTGCTGCTGGACGAGCCGGTCTCGGCGCTCGACCCCGCAAATGTCCGCGCGGTGGAGGACCTGATCCTGCTGCTTGCCGGGGAGGCGGACTCGGCCGTGCTGCTCGCGGGTCACCAGATCGCGGGAAGTGCCTTCGCCGCCTGCCGTCGCGTTCGTCATCGGGTGGAGGTTTCGGGTGCGCTGACGCGCTCGGTCTTCCGGGTGGAGGCTGTCTGATGCCGCTGCCCCTCGTTCTGGCGCTGCGCGAGCTGCGGCACGACTGGATCTCGGCGCTCTGCTTCGTGGCGGCGCTGGTGGGCGTGCTGGCGCCCATGCTGATCCTGCTAGCGCTGAAGACTGGCGCGCTCGACTCGATGGTCGATCGGCTGGTCGAGGACCCGGCGAACCGCGAACTGCTGGCGGTGGGCGCCGGTGCGCATGACGAGGCCTTCTTCCGCTGGCTGGAGGCGCGGCCCGAGGTCGGTTTCGTGGTCCCCGCCACGCGCAGCATCAACGCGCTTGCGGATGCCGTGGTGGCCGCCTCCTCCCGCCGCGTGGTGGTGCGGGAGGTGCCGCTGGTGGTTTCGGCCGCGGGCGATCCGCTGCTTGCGGGGGAGGTCGGGCCGGGCCGGGTCTGGCTGAGCGCGCCGCTTGCGAAGTCGCTGGGGGTCGAGCCCGGCGGGGAGCTTGCGATGGTGATCGGGCGGCGCATCGACGGCCTCGAGCAGACGGCGCGGCGGAGCATCGAGGTGGCGGGCGTCGTTCCGCCCGAGCGCTACGGCCGCCCGGCGCTGTTCCTGTCGCTGCCGGACATGCTGGCGATCGAGCGGTTCCGCGACGATCCCAGCGTCACGCCGGAGCACTGGCTGGAGATCGCTGCGCCGCCTGCGGCCTTTGCCAGCTTCCGCCTCTATGCGCGGACGCTCGCGGATCTCGGCCCGCTCTCGGCGGCGCTGGAGGGGCGTGGCGTCGCGGTGCGCCCGCGGACGGAGAATGCGGCGCTGCTGCTGCAGCTGCGGCGGGGCGCGGATCGGCTGTATCTCGCGGTCGCCGCGCTGGCCGCCGTTGGGTTCTGGGCCGCGATGAGCGCCAATCTCCGCGGCATGGTGGAGCGGCGGCGGCTGGCCTTCAGCCTGCTGCGGATGCTGGGCCTGACGCCCACGCAGCGCGCAACGGTTCCGCTGATCCAGAGCCTCGTGCTGATCGGGGCGGGGCTCGGGCTCTCGCTCGCCCTCGTTCTGCCGGCGCTGGCGCTGATCAACACGAGCTTTCCCTCCGTGGCTGAAGGGGCGGCGCTCGCGCGGCTCAGGCCGGACCAGCTGGGCGGCGCGGCCGCGCTTGCCTGTGTGACGGCGCTGACAGCCGCGCTCTGGGCCATGGCGGCTGTGCTGCGGATCCCGAGCGAGGAGGTGTTGCGTCATGGCTAGGACATGGGGTCTTGCGCTGGCGATCCTGCTGGCCGCGCCGCCCGTCGCGGCGGCCGAGATCACGGTGGACGAGAAATACTGGAACCCGCAGTCGGCCGAGGGCGACCTCGTGCTGCCGATGCCCTGCGGCGGCGCGATGGCGTTTCGCCCGGTGGCGACGCCCAATGCCGACGGTGCGGTGGGCGACGTTCCGGTCATCCTCGGTCGCGAGGACGAGGACCAGCCCTATCTGGACGGCACGCGGCGCTCCTATGTCTCGGGAGGGTTTCCCGGGACGGGCGAGGCGCAAGCCAAAGCCATGTTCTACATGGCGAAATACGAGATCGCCGAGGCGCAGTACCGTGCGGTGACGGAAGGCTGCCCGAAGAAGGAGCCGCGCCGACGCGACTTCCTGCCGCTGACGGGGGTGACAAAGACAGAGCTGGACGCCTTCGCGCAGGCCTGGACGGTCTGGCTGATGCGGAACGCGCCGGAAAGCCTCGCCCTCGCCGGTGCGGCGCCGGCCTATCTGCGGCTTCCGACCGAGGAGGAGTGGGAGTTCGCCGCGCGGGGCGGCCTTGCCGTCGATCCGGCGCTGTTCCGCGGCGCGCTGCCGCCGATCCCGCCCGGCCACTCCGCGTCCGAATATATCGGGCATGGCGGGAACGACAGCGCGGGGGGCAAGGTGCAGGCGATCGGAACGCTGGCGCCGAACCCGCTCGGGCTGCACGACATGCTGGGCAACGTCTCGGAATATGTGCTGCCCCCCTTCGCGATGGTGCGCCACGGGCGACTGCACGGGCAGGCCGGCGGCCACGTCAAGCGCGGCGGCGACGCGCGCACGCCGCTCGACCAGATCACCAGCGCGACCCGGTTCGAGGTGCCGCCCTTCGACGCGCATTCGAAGGATGTGACGCGCGAGGCTTTCACCGGGGGGCGGCTCGTGCTCTCCACGCTCTCGATCACCTCGGCCGAGCAGGCGAAGGCGGTGGCGGCGGCGCTCGAGACCCTGTCGCGGGCCGACCCTGCGCTGGATGCGGCGGCCTCGGAGGCCGAGGTTCTGGCGCTGCTCGACCGGCTTCAGCGCGAGGCCGGCGATGCCGCCGATCGCAGCCGCTTTGCCACCATCGCCCGGACGATCCGCGAAGCCCGCGCCGAGACGAATGCGCAGCGCGACCGGACTATCCGCATGATCCTCGGCTCGTCGGTGCTGACCTGCGACCAGATCGTGCAGCGCTACCTGAACGCGCTCGCCATCGCGGCGCTGGTGCCGAGCTATGACGGGCTGGCCGCCGAGGCCGAGGCGAGCGGCGACGCGTCGCTGGCGCAGGAAGTGGCCGAGGCCCGGGCCGAGGCCGAGACGAAGCTGCGCGAGATGGAGGAGGCGGTCGGTCGCGAAAGCGTCGACTACGCCAACCTGATCGAGGGGCTTTCGGCCGAATTCTCGCAGGAGCTGCTGGCGGCGCAGATCGCCGCTGTGCGGGACGAGCACGAGAGCCGCGGCCCTCGACGCGGCGCCTGCCTCGGCGCGGTGCAGGCCCATCTCGACCGGCGGGGCCAGAGCGGGATGAACGACCTCGCCGCCATCCGGTCCGACATGCAACAGATCGCGGCCACGCAGGCCCGCTAACCTGAAGGAGTATCGCTCATGCGGGATTTTCTGAACAAATCGCTCGCGGTCCTGATCTGGATCGCCACCGGCTTCAACGTGGCAATGTCCTGTTATCAGGGAGCAATGATCATCCGGCAGGCACCCCCTGACGAGTCCAACTCCTCCGTGATCCTCTACGGCTTTCTCGTCATCCTGTTCGGCGTGACGCTGTCGCTGGTCTTCGCAGGCATCTGCTTCCAGATCATGGATATCCGCACCTTCACCAAGCATGTCGCGCTGAACCAGCGCCGGGTGTGACGGCGGGGTGACGGCGATGGCGAGCGAACTCCAGCCCGGCGACGTGATCCAGGACACCTACCGCGTCGAGGCGCGGCTGGGGCAGGGCGGCATGGGCACGACCTGGCGCGGGGTGAACCTGACGACGCAGGACGTGGTGGCGATCAAGGTGATGACGCCCGAGATCGCGTTGGTGCCCAAGGCGGTCGAACTGTTCCGCCGCGAGGCGCAGCTCTTGCGCAAGGTCCAGAGCGACGCGGTGATCCGCTACGAGACCACGCTCCAGGACCGCGAGGGGCGGCTTTACCTGATCATGGAGTTCGTCGACGGCCAGCCGCTGTCGCATTACCTCGAGCGCGGGGCGCGGCTCGCGCCCGGCGACGTGCTGCGGCTGGGGCGGCGGATGGCGGGGGCGCTGGCGGCGATCCACGCGCTCGGCATCGTCCACCGCGACGTGGCGCCCGACAACATCATGCTGCCCGACGGCGACATCGGCCATTGCAAGCTGATCGACTTCGGGCTCGCCTCGAACACCTCGGGGACCGAGGCCTCGATCATCGGGTCGAGCTATGCGGGGAAGTACTCCTACTCCTCGCCCGAGCAGTTCGGGCTGCACGGGGCGCGGGTGGGGCCGGCCTCCGACATCTACTCGCTGGGCCTCGTGCTGATGAAGGTCTGCGGGCTGAAGGTGCCGGGCGAGGGGATGGGCATGGCCGCGGTCGAGGTGCGGCGGGAGAACGTGACGATCCCGCGCGACGCGGGCCTGCCTCCGGCGCTGGCTCGGCTGCTCGAAGCGATGCTGCGCACCCGGCCCGACGAACGCCCCGCCGATCTGCAGAAGCTGTTCGCCGAGGCGGCGCCAGTGCTGGAACGGGCGGCGCCGGCCCGCGGGCCGCGCCGACTGGGTCTGGCGCTTGCGGCCGGTGCGGGCGTTCTGGCCGCCGCGGGGGCGGGGCTTTGGTTCGCTCTGCCCTATCTCGACGCGCCCGCCGGCAGCAGCGTGGCGAAGGTCGCCCGCGAGGTGCTGGCCGCGGAGGATCCGCTTGATGAAATCGAACGCCGCTTCGCCGCGGGCGATGTCGAGACGGCCTTCGCAAGCCTGATGGCGCTGGCGAACGACCAGGCAGGCCCACCCGAGACCCGAAGGGCCGCTTATCTCGCGCTCGGGCGGATGTACGATCCGGCCAGCTTCAAGGCCAGCCGCAGCCCGTTCAAGGCGCCCAATGCCTCCGCGGCGCGGCGGCACTATCAGGCCGCTGCGGAGCTCGGCTCGGCCGAGGCGCGGCAAGCCCTTGTCCTGCTGAGGGAATGACGATGCTGCGCCTGCTGGTCCTGGTTCTGAGCCTCGCCGCCACCGCCGTCTGTGCCGGGGATCGCCGCCCGCTGGTCATGGAGGGCAAGTCCGCCCTGCCGCAGCGCGTGCTGGTGCGCGAGGGGGGCGAGCGTCTGGAGGCGCCCGGCGGCCGGTCGCTGGGTCCGGTCGTGCCGCTGCAGCAGTTCTACGTCTACGCGCGGCAGGACGGCTGGGTCGAGGTCGGGCCGGGACAGGACGGGCGCGATCTGGGCTGGCTGCCGGCGCAGGCGGTGGCCGACTGGAACCAGAATATCGTGGCCACGCTGGAGGTGACGGCGGGGCTGGAGCGTACGCTGTTCTTTTCCGATTTCGACGCCGCCTATGAGGTGGTCGAGGCGGAGGACCCGGGCCGCGACGCGGCGGCGCTGCGCACCGAGGCCGAGGCGGCCGAGCAGAGCGGGGCACCTTCGGACCGCATCGTCGCGCTGGGGCCGCGCGAGGCGATCGACCAGCGGCATCGGCTGCACGTGCTGCCGATCCTCTCGGCCGAGGAGGCGCTGTTCGAAAGCGGCGCCTTCGTCAACCTGCTGAAGGTGGCGGTGGCGCGCACGCAGGCGCCGTCGGATGCCGCCCGACCGATCGGCCACCCGATGCGCGCGGGCATCGTCTTCGTCGTCGATACCACGCATTCCATGGCGCCCTACATCAGGGCCACCCGCGACGCGCTGCGCGAGGTCTATGGCGAGGTGGCGGCGGCGGGTCTGAGCGACCGGGTTTCCTTCGGTCTGGTGGGCTATCGCGACAGCCTGAAGGGTCAGCCTGCGCTGGATTACGCCGCGCGCACCTTCGTCACCCTTGAGGAGGGGCGGACGGCCGAGGGCTTCCTCGCCGGCATCGCGCAGATGACCGAGGCTGGGGCCTCGAGCCGGAACTTCCGCGAGGACAGCTATACGGGGATCGACCATGCGGTGACCTCGCTCGACTGGTCCGGGTATGACGTGCGCTTCCTGGTGCTGGTGACCGACGCCGGCCCCCGCGAGGCCACGGACGACCTGAGCGGGACCGGCCTCAGCGGACAGGCGCTGAACCGGCTGGTGCATGAGGATCTCGGCGGCTACATCGCCGTAATGCATCTGCTGACGCCGAAGGGCGGCGAGGTGGGCGATCATGACCGGGCGCAGCGGCTCTACAGCGAGCTGACGAGCTTTCCGAATCTTCCGCCGCTCTACTTCCCGGTAGCCCAGGGGCAGGCCTCGGCCTATGAGGCGGCGGCGCGGCGGCTCGGGCAGGTCGTGGTGAGCCAGATGTCTGCAGGGACTGCCCCGTCGGACGAAGGCGACGGGATCGCCGAGGCCATGGGGCAGGCGATGCAGACGCTGCATCTGGCCTGGCTGGGACGGCAGGAAGGGGCCCAGGCGCCTGACGTCTTCGAGGCGGTAATTGCCGACCGGGATTTCGCCCAGCCCGCGCTGCGGCCTGTGTCGATCCGGCTCCTGTTGTCGAAGGCGCAGCTGTCGGATCTGGCCGAGGCGCTGCAGATCATCGTCGAGAAGGCCGAGACAAATGTGCTCGACCCCAACCGCTTCTTCGAGCAGGTGCTGGGCGCCGCCGCCGACATGAGCCGCCGCCCGGAACGGGTGTCGCGGCGGCAGGACGAGACGCTCGCCGGTGCTGTTGCGGTTTCGGAACTGCTCGAAGGGCTGCCTTATCGCTCGCGGATCATGACGATCACCTCCGACGACTGGGTGAGGATGTCGATCTCGGAGCAGCAGGCTCTGGTGAACGACCTCTACGACAAGCTGGAGCGCTACCGGCGGTACAATGCGTCCTCGGACCTGTGGGTGAACTACCTGGGCCAGCCGGGTGCGGATGGCCTGCTTTATCCGATGCTGCTGGACGATCTGCCCTAGGATGCGGGAACTGCCTCCGGTCGGTCGGCCCCCGGAAAAGTTGTCCTGTCTGAGGTAGGCTTTCGGGCGCGATGGAGGACGCAGGATGGGACAGAAGAAGCACAAACCGGAGAAGATCGTGGCCTAGCTTCGGCAGGCCGACGTGCTGGTGCGCAAGGCCACTCGGTGGCTGAGGCGGTTCGGTTGATCGGCGTGACTGAGACCCGGTTATCGCCACACGCTGCGCTATCTGGGGGCTGCGCGCGTGGCCATAACCTCACGACAGCCCTTCTTCCCGACGTGCTACGGGCCGTAGTTAATCGCGACCGCTGTGCGGACATGGATCGCCGCGGTCAGCGCCCGATGCGCCTTCATCGAGCCGGGAAGCCCTTGGGACTGCTGAGGGCCGGAAAACGGTCTGGGGGACCGTCTTCCCGAGGCAGGGCTACTGCGAGAGCTTCAACTCGAAGCTCCGCGACGAGCTGTTGAACGGCTAGATCTGCTACAGCCTGGCCGAGGCCCGGATCGTGATTGAGGCCTAGCGCCAGCATTGCAACACAAGGCGCCCGCATTCATAGCACGGCTAGCGTCCCCCAGCACCAAGGGCAGTGCAGTGGCCGGCCTCGCCACCCGCACCTGCTACACCGGCCGCCCCGACCGTGGTGCTGAGGCCCGTCATGCACTGAGATTGAAACCGGACCACTCAATAGGGGCAGGCCAGACGTTCGCGTCTCTTGCGGCATAACTACTCCCGTGGAGGTCTGGTGTGCGGATAGAACCAACACCGTGCCGGTCTCAAGGCTTCCACGATATCGGGAATGAGAACAGCGTTTGGAGCCTAGGCTCCAGGCCCATTGACTTTGGACAGTTCGCGTGAGTCAGGCCTCGCAAGGAGACCTGACCGATGAGCAACCTTTTCTGGCTGACGGACGCCCAGGAGGGTCTGAAGCCGTTCGTCGGGACGACAGTCCACCGGACTGTCGTCTGATCCTCCTCTCTTCCCAAGGGCCATGGCAAGCCACGCGTCGACGACCGGCGCGTCCTGAGCGGCATTATCTTCATCAACCGCAATGGCTTGCGATGGTGCGATGCCCCCAGGGAATACGGTCCGGCCAAGACCCTGTAAAACCGCTGGAAGCGTTGGAGCGACAATGGTGTCTTCGCACGGATCATGATGGGTCTGGCGGCCGAGAGGGCCGAGCACAAGACCATCATGATCGACGCGACCTACGTGAAGGCGCATCGCACGGCGTCGAGCCTTGGGGTGAAACGTATGGTCCGCCCCGGTGCAAGCGCCGATTGGGCGACAGCATGATCAGTCTGCACAAACGTATCCGGCATGTCGGCGCCAGCGCCGCTGCCAAGATGGAGATCCGCGCGTCTCGATCCTCATAAAGGGGTCCGCCTCGGAGACCATTTTTGACCGGAGGCTTTCGAGACGCCGTTCAACTGTCAGGCCATCTTCCTCTCACCGCTCGCAGCTTGTCGTGTCCGTCCGAGGACTGGAGGGACGCACGTTTCGTCAGCCCACCGCCAACGGCACAGGGTCGTAGACTCGTTCGTGGCGCAAGAGCGCCCAGACGGTGCGGGCCATCTTGGCAGCAAGCGCGACGACGGCGACATTGGGATGAGAACGCGACAGCAGCCCGCGCAACCAGGCACTGCCCGCGCTCCAGCAGCAGGCTGCGGATCTGGTTGGTCAGGGAGGTTCGCTCCCCGACCAGACGATCGCGTACCTAGTGCAGCGTCTGAACGTCAAGCTGCTCCTCGCTCTTGAGTTCGACAACGCGCACGGTCGGACGGGCGGCCGCTTCCGCAATCGCCTCGGCGTCCCGGTCGTCGTTCGGCGGGCGAATGATCCACTGGATCATTCGCTTTCCCGTCTCACTCTGCGCCTTGACGTGGGGGCGAACATACTCCGGCGACATCAACCGGATCTCGTGCCCGAGCGCGGCCGGCGCACGACCCATGTGATGCGCCCCGCAGCACACTTCCATCGCCATGATGCACGGTGTCAGCCGCGCGGCGAAGGTGATGACCGCGTCACGACGCATCCGCCGTCTCACGGCGACCTTGCCGCTGGCATCCAGTCCAACCACGCTGCAGCTGTTCTTGCCCGGATCAATCCCCAGGATCACAATGCTCATGGCTCGCTCTCCTTCCTTCGTTGAAAACCGACATCCTACAGAGGGCGGCCGGAGGTGGCGGGCCATCCATAAAGCGGGGCGTGGACGCCAGATCGGGCGCAGTTCGAAGATCAGGAAACAGTCCGGGGACTGTTTCCCTGAGAACGGGGGACATGAACACCAAGCTGCGTGCCGAAGGGCCGGCCGATCGGGTGCTTCATGTCCGCGGGACAGGTCGGCAACTACACCTGTTCGGCGGCGCTGCTGGACAGCCTTCCAAAAGCAGACTGGCTTCTGGCGGACAGAGGTTACGATGCCGATTGGTTCCGAGACGTATTGAAAGGCAAGGGGATGAAGGTGTGCATCCCAGTCCGGAAGTCCCGCAAGAGGGCCGTGAGATACGACAAGCGGAAATACAAGCGCCGCAATCGCATCGAGATCGTGCTCGGTCGGCTGAAGGACTGGAGGCGTGTCGCCACCCGATACGACCGTTGCCCGCACACCTTCTTCTCCGCCATCGCACTCGCCGCAACCGTCATGTTCTGGCTGTGATCCAGAACGAGTCCTGAGCCTAACCAGGATGCGCTGCCTCAAGTCGTTCGGCGAGCGCATCGCCGCAAGAGACCCCTAGCGCCAGACCGCCGAAATCCACATCCGCATCGCCCTCACGAACCGCATCACAGCCCTTGGCACAGCCGAGAGTTCATCCGCGTCGCCTGAACCCCGAGGTGAAAGGGGTAGCCCGGCCTCAGGCTGCCTTTCTGCAGCAACGCTCGTGACGGAAACCACTTTCCAAGGGCAGACCACCGGATGGTCGATTCGGCCATCCGGCTTCCCCCAGACTGCTGAACATCGCTCGGGCTCGGTCCGGTCAGACTCGTGCCTGCAGCACCTCCCTCGCATCATGCGACGTCGCGGCCGACCCTTCCTTCATCCTTGGAAAGATATTCCGGTCGGATCGCCTCTGCCCTGTTCCGAATCGCCCGGCGGGGCTGTTGCATGCGCGATCTCGGCGGTTTGTTGCCGCCAAGGCACACAGGTGGGTGGCGCATGTTGTCTGATGCCGCCATTCTACTGCCCTACCTCTAAAGGATAATTCGCGCGGAGGCCTCGCAACCCTAGCGGGACCGTGTGTAGCCAGCGCAACCCAAGGTAGTTTTTTCTTGAGTCCGAGGGAACCACAGTATAGAGGGTCCTCGCTGGCTCTTGATGGCCTTTAGTTTGCGGGGGTTCTCCTTGCTCCAGGACGATCCGAGGCTCCTTCTTCAGGTCTAATGCCCCGCCCCAACCGATGAAATCCGTGCTTCGAAACCTCATGGCTGCCGGGTTAGATCCGCATCTCGCCCAGGCAATAAAGCATGCCAAAAGGCAAGCTGACGCTGAAACAATGAACAAGGACGATCTTTGTGGAAAGCAATGCCCAATGAACTTACCCAGAGTTTCTATCTCTTCTGATCGCAATATGGGTTGCGTGGAGAAGGATGATGCTCCGGCGTTGATCCGCGCCTTGTTTTACCGCGACAAGATGGACATCGTCGGAATATCCGCCACTGCCTCGAAGTGGGGTATTCAGGACGGTCGGGCTGGTGATGTCAGAGGCATAATCGACACCTGCGAGAGCGACCAGTCAAAGCTTCAGGCGAAAAGCGACAAGTTCAAGGACGCAGGCGAATTGCGCGATAATTCCTGGCAGGGCGCAACGTCAGTGGCGCCTAAAGCGGGATACTTAAAAGCGACCGTCGGCTCCCAGGCCATCATCTAAGAGGCACGCGCCGCCGCCTCTGCAAAGCCAGCAGTCTGATCCAGGCAACGACAACGGAGATACCACCCGCCATGCCACTGCCCAGAGTCTTCATATCGACCGACCTCAGGCTCGCCGCCGAGGAGAAGGACGACTCCCAGTCGCTCATCCATGCGCTGCTCTACCAAGACAAGATGAACATTGTCGGCATCGCCGCCACCGCGTCCAAGTGGAACGCCCAGGACGGCCTCGTGGGCGACATCGACCGCATCATCGACACCTATGGCCTCGACCACGCCAAGCTCGCCGCGCGCAGCGGCGACTTCAAGACCGCCGAACAGTTGAAAGCCGTCAGCTGGCAAGGCGCGCTCGACACGGCGCCGAGCCAGGGCTGGTCGAACCCCACCGACTCCTCCCGTGCCATTATTGTCGAGGCCAAGAAGGCCGCGGCCGCAGGGGAGGTGCTCAACGTGCTCACCTGGGGCGGCGAGACCGACCTCGCGCAGGCTCTCCACGACGACCCGTCCATCGCGCCGCACATCCGCTTCTTCAGCATCGACGACCAGGACGAGGCCGCCTACGCCTACATCAAGGCGAACTTCAAGGGCGCCTTCGACATGTGGGTGGACAACCTGTCGACCTTCAGGGGCACCTACGCCAGCCCGGCCGGGGGCGAATGGACGCAGGACATCATCAAGGGCTGGCACGAGGTGAACGCGCGCGGCCATGGCGCGCTCGGGGACCTCTTCGCGCAGCTTTCGGGCGACATCTTCAACGTCTCGGGCGTGAAGATGGGCGACAGCCCCACGGTGTTCCGCTTCCTCAACGGCGATCAGAACGACCCCACGAAGGAAAGCTGGGGCGGCGAGTTCGTCCAGCGGCCATCGGGCGGCCCGGGGCGCTACTACACCGACAACCCCGACGATGCGCTCGACTTCAACCGGCCCGACACCGACGGCGCCATGACGGTCTACGAGGACCGCGCGGCCTGGCTTGCGGACTTCGCCGCGCGCCTGGACTGGCTGACGGGCGACGCGCCCGAGCCCACACCCACGCCCACGCCTACACCCACGCCCGCCCCGCCGACAGCCGGCAACCTCCTGAGGGACGCGTCCTTCGAGGGGCCTTCCGTCGCGACCGGGCAATGGGCCGAGCTCGGCTCGACCGCCGGCTGGACGGCCATCGCGGGCGGGCGCATGGAGGTATGGGACGCCCACGGCGGCGTGACCGCCACGAACGGCTCGCAGTTCGTCGAGCTCGACTTCCACAGCGCGCGCGACGGCTTCTTTCAGGACGTCGATGCCGCCACGGGCGAGGCCTACACGCTGAGCTTCGACCTGCGCGCGCGCCCCGGCGTGCCCGTCTCGAGCCAGGGCGTCGAGGTGGTGTGGAACGACCGGGTCGTGGCCACGGCCACGCCCGGGACGGACTGGGGCACGTTCACGACCACCGTCACCGGCGCGGCCGGTACGGACCGGCTCATCATCCGCGAGGTGGCCTCCCAGGGCGGCGACGGCCTGGGCGCCCTCCTGGACGATTTCGTGCTCGTCCGATCCGGAGCCCCGACGGGCGGCACGGACCCCGATGTGGGCGACGCGCCCACGCCCACGCCTCCCACGCCCACGCCTCCCCCGCCGGCAGCCGGCAACCTGCTGAGGGATGGGTCCTTCGAGGGGCCCTCCGTCGCGACCGGGCAGTGGGCCCAGCTCGGCTCGACCGCCGGCTGGACGGCCATCGAGGGCGGGCGCATGGAGGTGTGGGACGCCCACCGCGGCGTGACCGCCACGGACGGCTCGCAGTTCGTCGAGCTCGACTTCCATAGCGCGCGCGACGGCTTCTTTCAGGACGTCGACGCCGCCACGGGCCAGGCCCACACGCTGAGCTTCGACCTGCGCGCGCGCCCCGGCGTGCCCGTATCGAGCCAGGGCGTCGAGGTGGTGTGGAACGACCGGGTCGTGGCCACGGCCACGCCCGGGACGGAGTGGGGCACGTTCACGACCACCGTCACCGGCGCGGCCGGCACGGACCGGCTCATCATCCGCGAGGTGGCCTCCCAGGGCGGCGACGGCCTTGGCGCCCTCCTGGACGACTTCGTTCTCGTCCGGTCCGGGGCCCCGACGGGCGGCACGGCCCCCGACACCGTGTCGGTCCGGGTGAGCGGCGACGCGTGGGAGGGCGACCCTGCGTTCGCGCTCCTCGTCAACGGCGTGATGGTCGCCCCGTCCACGATCGTCACGGCGGACCGCGCGGCGGGGGAGTGGCAGACGCTCACCTTCACGGGCGACTGGGACCTCGACGGCAGCGACCAGGTCGGCATCAGGTTCCTCGAGGACCGTTACGCAGGGCCCGGCCGTGACCGCAACCTGTACGTGGACGAGGTCAGACTGAACGGCGAGACCAACGGCGCGGACAGGACGTTCCTCCAGGTCGGCACCGGAACCTGGGATTTCTGACGCGCCGGGCACGGGCGGCAGTTTGGGGGGGGCGGCGGCCCGGTGCAGGCCCTCTCCCTGGGCCGGATCCGGCCGGCGGCCCGCCCACCCCGAATTCCACCGCCTGCCGCTGCCGGTCGGTGAGCTTGTCGGGCCAGGCCACACCCATGCCGCGCTTCCCCCCGCGACCGCGAGGGGACCATAGCGGGCGCCCAACGCAAAGAGACGCGATTGATGAACATGGCCGGCGGCGGACGTCCTGCGCCGCGGGCCGCTTGACCCGAGGCTCAGCTCTCGACCGGTCCGGCCGACAGGATGTCGGTCGCCCTGTGATCCGCATCCACGCCGTCGATCAGGAACACGTCGCCCTCGCTGTTGCGCAGGCGGAGCGGCAGGATCGCCTGATAGGCGTCCGATCCGTACCAGCCTCGGGCGCGTTCGAGGTCGGGGAAGGCGATGACGATGAGATCACCCGGGAACGCCCCCTCCAGCACCTGCGGCGTGGCGCCGTGGATGATGAACCGCCCGCCGAAGGGCGCGAGCGTGGCGTCGATGCCGGTGAGGTAGGCGACGATGTCGGCGCCCGTCTCGACCCGGTGCAGATGTCCGATGGCATAGGCGGTCATGCGGTTTCTCCATTGCGGCCGGAACGTATGATGCCATCGTTCCGATGGAGCGCCCGTGCCTCTGCGAGGGCCAGACCGGCGACGGCGAGCGCCTGCAGGACGAGGAAGGCCCAGCCGGTTGCATTCGGCGTTACCAGGCGCGTCAAGGGCAGCAGCAGACTGATCGCGACCCAGAGGCCATTGCCCCAGATCACGACACGCGCCGCCCAGCGGGGCACGCAGGTCCTTCGGGCCTGCAGCGCCATGAACCCGGCCACCGGAAGCAGGGCAAGACCGGCGCCGAACAGCAGGTGTGGCGGCAACTGCGTCAGCTGCGCGATGGGCTCAGCTGCCAGCGTCAGCAGCCCGGCCATGGCCGTGCAGGTCGCGGCATCCAGCGCCAGCAGCGTCTGAAGCGAGAGCGAAGGGGTGGGTCTCATGATCGGCTCCTTTGTGGATCGTCGCCAACTCCGGCAGCGTCCCCTCGATCATCCGCACCGCATCGGGATCGGTCGATTACCTTGCAGGTAATTGTCGCTCCGGGAGCCTGCGCTAGCTTTGCGATCATGGCCCGGATGACCGACAGCGCAGGGGACCTCATCCGCCAGTGGCGTCAGCGCCGCGGGTTGAGCCAGCTTGCGCTGGCCGCGAATGCGACGATCTCGCAGCGGCATCTGAGCTTCGTCGAATCCGGCCGGTCGCGCCCGAGCCGGGACATGGTGCTGCATCTGGGCGAGCATCTCGGCGTGCCGCTGCGCGAGCGCAACGTGATGCTGACGGCGGCCGGCTTCGCACCCTATTATCCGCAGAGCGCGCTTGCGGCCCCGGAGATGCGCAGGGTCCGCGACCTCATCCAGCGGCTGATCGACGGCCACATGCCGCATCCGGCGCTGGCCGTTGACCGGCACTGGACGCTGATCGCGGCGAACGCTGCGGTCCAGGCGCTGCTTGCCGGCGTCGCGCCGCATCTGCTGGCGGGCGAGGTGAACGTCCTGCGCCTCAGCCTGCATCCCGAGGGGCTGGCGCCGCGCATCCTGAACCTGCGGGAATGGCGGCACCATCTGCTGACGCGGCTGAGCCACGATATCGAGGTCTCGGCCGATCCGGCGCTCGCGGCGCTGCGCGAGGAGCTGGCGGCGATGCCCATGCCGGCGGCCAAGGGCCCCGAGCACTTCGCCCCGGCGCGGGAGGCCCGCATTGCCGTCCCGTTGCGGCTGCAGACCGAGGCCGGTCCGGTGTCCTATCTCAGCACCACCACCGTCTTCGGCACCGCCACCGACATCGCCCTGTCCGAGGTGACGATCGAGGCATTCTTCCCAACCGACGCGGGAACATGAAATGGCACGGACCGGAGGGCGCCGGTTGCCGAGAAGAAGGTTCCTGGCGATCGTCGATGTCTCGCGATGCGCCGCTGGCTCTGTCGTCCGCCGCCTGATGGACGCATGCTTCGTCGGCACCGCCCGCGTCATGCCGCAGCCCGGTGATTTCTACGGCGGCTGGGTTACGCCCAACCTCGACGGTATCCCCAAGGGCGGCCCGGGCACCAACCACTGGTGAGTGCGGCGGACGTATTGAGCGCTGCACGTTCGCGAGCGGCTTCGTCCCGAGGCTGCTCGCAACATTTGCCGCACCTCGCGTGCGGCTGCGTCAGGTGATCGAGCATCAGGCGCTGGCCGGCGGTTTCCGTGCGGATCCTCGTCCGCCTTTACCGCGCTGGCACCGCCAGGATTCCGACTTTCTCATGGCGGTACGGCAACCTTCCAGAGCGTGCCGTATACCGGCCTCACTTGCAGTCGACAGGTCCAGCCCGGCGGTCCGGGCATCCCGCGTAAACACCTCGCAGGGTCCTTGCCACGATCTCAATATCCGGATCCGACTTGCTGGCAGAGCCGCACGACCGCTCTGCGGACGCGATGAACCGCGCGACTCGCTCCATATCCGGTTCGATCGACTGGTTCCGCGGCGTGGCGCGGCGACGAGGCATATCACGAGACCCATGGCTGTCCCCGCGACGCTGACGATTGTCTGCTCGTATCCTGTCATCCCTGCCCCTCGGCCGCTCCTGGTGCCACAGGTAACATGGTCCACTCCGCGCGGTGTTTCGGCCGGCGCGTGGATCACCGCCGCCGGCACCTGGATCAATGACCGCACCCACGGGCTGCAGCTGAAGGCGCGGTTCCTGAAGGCCGCGGCACCGTCCTCGCTGGCGGGCATCGAGAGGTTTCTCGGCTCGGGCATGATCCGTGGCATCGGCCCGGTCTATGTGAAGCGGCTCGTGCAGGCCTTCGGCAAGGAGGTCTTCGACATCATCGAGGCCGCGCCCGACCGCCTTCGCGAGGTCGGCGGCATCGGCCCGCCGCGCGCGGCGAAGATCATCGCCGGCTGGGCGGACCAGAAGGCCACGCGCGAGATCATGGTCTTCCTCCGCGACCACGGCGTCGGCACCGCCCGCATCTACAAGACCTGCAGCCGCGAGGCGGTCGAGGTGATGACCGCAAACCCCTATCGGCTGGCCGGGGACATCCGCGGCATCGGCTTCCGCACCGCCGACATCATTGCGGGCAAGCTCGGGATCGAGCCCACGGCGAAGGTCCGCGTCCGTACGGGCATCGCCTACGCGCTGACCAAGGGGATGGGCGACGGCCAATGCGGCCTGCCGATGGAGGATTTGACGACGCTGGCGGGAAAGCTGCTGGAGATGCCCGGAACGCTGGCCGGCCATCGCGCACACGAGACGACCGGCCAGCCGAGCGCTTGGCCGCTCATCCCGGGGGAGTGACCATGATCTTGACCTGCGACTTGTCGGCCAGCAGCTTCTCGAAGCCCTTCTCGACCACGTCGTCAAGCGCAATCCGGTCGGTCACCAGATCCTCGGCTCGGAAGTAGCCGCGCTGCATCAAGGCCATGACGGACGGGTAGACATGGCGATAGGCGATGATCCCGCGCATCGTGCGTTCCTTGATCACCAGCGTGTTGGGCTGGAACGAGGCGGTGCTCTCCCAGATGCTGACGATGACGATCTCGCCGCCGGGGTGGGTCGCAGCGATGCACTGCGACAGGACCGAGGGCACGCCCGCCACCTCGAAGGCCACATCGACCCCGCCCCCCGAGGCCGCGGCGATCGCCTCGACCACGTCGCCCGCCGCGGGATCGTGAACGGCCGCGCCCAGCGATTCCGCGCGGCCCCGGCGCACGGCCGAGGTTTCGACCGCGTGGATGGCGGCCGCGCCCGCGGCCTTCAGCGCCTCGATCACCATGAGGCCGATGGGCCCGGTGCCGAAGACGGCGGCCGTGTCGCCCGCCTTCAGCCCGCTCTGGCGAACCGCATGAAGCGCCACGGCGGCCGGCTCGACCAGCGCGCCCTGCTCCCATGACAGGTCATCCGGCATCCGGTGCAGCATGTGCTCGCCCACCACGGTGAACTGCGAGAACCCGCCGCCGCCGCCCGACAGGCCGTGAAAGCCCAGCAGCGGGCTGAGGTTGTAGCGCTCCATCAGATAGGCGCCGTCGCGGTTGGGCGACAGGATCGGCTCGATCGCCACCCGGTCGCCCGGCTTGACGCGGGTGACCCTGGGGCCGACCTCGACCACCTCTCCGGCGAATTCGTGCCCCATCACGATCGGCGCGCGGTCGCCGCTGATCGGGTGCGGGGCCTCGACCGGAATGAAGATCGGCCCGGCGGCGTATTCGTGCAGGTCACTGCCGCAGATGCCGCAGGCGGCGACCTTCACCCGCACGTCATGCGGGTCGCGCAGCTCCGGAACCGGCACGTCCTCGACGCGAAGATCGCGGGCCTTGTGCCAGACGGCTGCGCGCATGGTGCTGTCACTCATCTCTGCCTCCTCGTGGATGCGGGAACCCGGGCCGGGACCGGCCCGGGTGCTGCGGTGTCAGCCGAGGTGGTGAACCTCCTGCAGGCCGTAGACCGAAACGGGCAGCCCCTCCATCCGGGCCTTCAGCTGCAGCGCGAGGAACTGCGAGTAGTGCCGCGACTGGTGCAGGTTGCCGCCGTGGAACCACAGCCCTTCCTGTTGCGTCGGCTTCCACATGTTGCGCTGCTCGCCCTCCCACGGGCCGGGGTCCTTGGGCGTGTTCGAGCCGAGGCCCCAGCACTTGCCCACCTTGTCGGCCACGTCCTGCCCGATCAGGTCCGCCGCCCAGCCATTCATCGAGCCGTAGCCGGTGGTATAGACGATCAGGTCGGCCTCGAGCTTCGTGCCGTCCTCGAGGATCAGCCCGTCCTCGACCACCTCGCGGACCTGGCCGTGCGCCAGCTTGATCTCACCGTCGATGATCAGCTGGCTCGCGCCGATGTCGATGTAATAGCCCGATCCGCGGCGCAGGTACTTCATGAACAGGCCGGACCCGTCGGCGCCCCAGTCGAGCCAGAAGCCCGCCCGCTCCAGCCCCTCGTAGAACTCCTTGTCGCGCTCCTTCATCTGCTCGTAGAGCGGGATCTGGAACTCGTGCAGGATGGCATAGGGGACCGAGGCGAAGATCAGGTCGGCCTTTTCGGTGGTGACGCCGTTCTGCACCGCCTGCTCGGAATAGAGCCCGCCCAGCCCGATCTCCATCAGCGTGTCCGAGCGCACGATGTGTGTCGAGGTGCGCTGCACCATGGTCACGTCGGCCCCGTGCTCCCACAGCGCGGCGGCGATGTCATGGGCCGAGTTGTTGGAACCCACGATCACGCATTTCTTCCCGGCATAGGCATCGGGACCGGGGTGCTTCGAGGAATGGTGCTGGTCGCCCCGGAACGTCTCCATCCCGGGGAAGGTGGGCAGGTTCGCCTTGCCCGACATGCCGGTGGCCAGCACCAGCTGCTTCGGCTTCAGCGTGACCTCCTGCCCGTCGCGGTCCACGACGACCGTCCATTCCTTCGTGGTCTCGTCATAGCTCGCCTTCCGGCAGGTGGTGCGCGTCCAGTAGTTCAGCTCCATCACCCGCGTGTACATCTCGAGCCAGTCGCCGATCTTGTCCTTGGGGCTGAAGACGGGCCAGTTCTCGGGGAACTTGATGTAGGGCAGGTGGTCGTACCAGACCGGGTCATGCAGGCAGAGCGACTTGTAGCGGTTGCGCCAGCTGTCGCCGGGGCGGTCGTTCTTCTCGACGATGATGGTCGGCACGCCCAGCTGACGCAGCCGCGCGCCGAGCGCGATGCCGCCCTGTCCGCCGCCGACGATGAGCACATAGGGCTGCTTCGTGTAGCCCAGCTCGCGCTCCTCGGCCTCGCGCTCCTCCTTCCAGGTGGTGCGGTTGCGGGCGGCGCCGTGCTTGGCGCCGAGCGGCCGGGCAAAGCCCTTCGGTTCCTCGTGGCCCTTCAGCTCGGCCATCGTGGTCAAGAGCGTCCAGATCTTGCCGTCCTTCAGCCGCATCAGGCCATAGCCGCGCGCGAGATCGGTTTCGAAGGTGATCCAGGCGGTGGTGACACCGCCCTCTTCGGAGGGGATCTCGTGTTCCGCCAGGTCCCAGCCCCGCGGCTTCGTCGTCGCAAGCTGGTGGCGCAGCATGTCGGCCACCTGCTCGCGGCCCTCGACGGTCTTGATGTTCCAGGTGAAGGTCACGAGATCGCGCCAGTAGCACTCGTCGGCGAACATCGCGACAGCGCGCTCGATGTCGCCCTGTTCCAGGGCATCGCCGAAGGCCGACAGGACCTCGCGCGTGAGATCGGCAGCGGTTGTGTCCAGCATCTTTTCCTCCCGTTGATGAATCTCCCGATCATGAGGCTGACGCAGGACAGGGCAGGGCAGCCAGCAAAATCGCGACAGTCTGCCGCATCCGGTTTCGGAAACGGGCGCTGGCGTTGCGCGCGCAACGGCCCGCAACGCGCCGCCTAGTCCGGTAGCGTCAGCCCCAGCCGGCGCATCCGCCGCATCACGGTCGAGCGGTTGACGCCCAGCCGCCGGGCCGCGCGCGCCATGTTCCAGTCGCTGGCCGCAAGAACCGCGTGCAGGTCGTCGTCGGGATCGGATCGCGCGGCGGGCGACAGGGCGGGCGGCGGCAGTTCGCACAGGTCGATGACGCGCCCCTCGGCCAGCGCCACCGCGACATCCAGCGCATGTTCCAGCTCGCGGATGTTACCCGGCCAGGGGCGCGCCTTCAGTTCCGCGCGCGCGGCCGGCGACAACTGCCAGTCGCCCGCGTTCCGGCGGGCCAGCAGGCGATCCAGCAGCCAGTCGAAATCCCGCCGGTGTCGCAGCGGAGGCAGGCGCAGCGTCACCCCTGCCAGCCGGAAGAACAGATCGCCGCGAAAGTCGCCCTGCCGGCACGCCGCGGAAAGATCGCCACGGCTGGCCGAGATCACGCGCAGCTCCCCCGCTCCCGACAGCGCCGACAGCAGGGCCGCCTGCGCCTCGGAGCCCAGATCCTCGGGGCCGTCGAGGAACAGGGTAGCGGGGCGGCCCAGCCCCGAAAGCGTGTCGGCCAGCCGCGCCGCATCGAGCCCCGCGCAGACGACATGCCGGAACGGCCGCTCGCCCGCCGCGCAGACATGGATCGCACGGGCCAGCCGTTCCTTGCCGGTGCCGGTCTCGCCCGCGATGAGCAGCGGCACCCGCGTGGGCGCCAGCCGTGCGGCCTCGGCCAGCAGGCGTTGCAGGGCGGGGTCGGGTCCGGCAAAGCTGGACAGGGCGCCGGGAAGGTCGTGCAGGGTCCGGCGGGTTAGCTTGTGCGCGGCCTGCGGCGCGATCGCATGGCCGAAGAGCCCCCGCCCGTCCTTCACCCGCAGCACCCGTTCCTCGGTCGGGCGGCCGCGCATCAGATCGGGCAGGTCGTCGACCGACAGATCCATCAGAGCGTCGATCCGCTGCCCGATCAGCGGCAGGTTGGACCCGTCCGGCGCGAGGAACCCGCGCGCCGCGCCCGTCACCCCGATGATCCGCCCCGACCCGTCCAGCGCCACCGCCGCCTCGGGATCGACCTCGAGGAACTCTGGCGTCGACGAGAACCGCAGCACCCAGTCGCGCCGCGTCATCGCCATCAGGTTCGCCATCTCGACGCGCCGTGCCGAGGCGCGGACAAGGTTCATCGCAAGGTTCTGGCTGGCCTTGGGCGCCGGAGAGCGCAGCAGGGAAATGTCGAGCACCGCCGCCAGCGACCCGCAGGTGTCGTAGATTGGCGCCGCCGTGCAGGACAGGGGCGTGTGCGCCAGCCCGAAGTGATCGGTCTGGTGGATGGTCACCGCCTCGCCGGTCACGATACAGGCGCCCACGCCGCAGGTTCCGGCGAGGTTCTCGGACCAGTGCGAGCCGAGATAGAGCCCCGCGGCGCGCAGCTCGTCCTCGAACCGCGGGTCGCCGAAGAAATCGACGGTAACGCCCTTGGCATTGGCCAGAAGCAGAACGTAGTTCTGCCCCGCCACCTGCCGGAACAGCGCCTGAAGTCCCGAGCGCGCGATGGCGATCAGCCGCTCGGCCTCTTCGCGGTGTTCACGCAGTTCGGTCGCGGTGACGATGTGGGCCGGCTCGGCGCGGGTTGGGTCCATGCCGTAGGTCTCGACACAGCGCCGCCACGACGCGGCCACGAGGCCATCGCGTCCGGTCGCAATGCCCTTCAGAACGCGATCTATCTCGGCAACGTGGTCGATATCGCGCAAGGGCGCCCTCCCTCATTGGCCGCTCGCAAGCCTAGGAACAGGCGCGTGTCCCGATCAAGACCGGCAATGGTCGGATATGCGCCACAGCCGCGCGATCCTCCTTGCCAAGCTGTGCCTGGGAGGAGGCAAGTCAGCGTCATGGCGCCATGTCTGGCATCGGCAACGGGTAGGACCGACGTGAGGCGGGATCTGCAGGCCTGAAGCGGCGGGCATCATCATCTGCCACTGCAGCTGCGGCGGGGAAGACCACTCCGAGCGGCTCGATGTGACGCCAGCGCAGTTCCGGCTGATCGTCACGATCCGCCCCTGGCTTACGCCTGCCCGAAGGGCTGCGTCGGCATCCGCCAGGCCCCGCCGGCACCGGCGCTGATCGGGGGAGGCCTGGCGACGTTCGCCATTGTGCTCGAACCAATGGTGCATCAATGGCTCACCACTGCTTGCGCATGTGGCGGTGGCCTGGTTCGCCGACCACCTGCCGCTATACCGCCAAAGGCAGACCATCGCGCGGCGGGGCGTCGGAACCGATCGCTCGACCCTCGCCGACTGGATGGTCAAGGTCAGCTTCCACCTCGCCCCGATCGTCGCCCGGATGGCCGAGGTCCTGAGGCTCTCGGGCCAGCTTTTCGCCGATGCGCCGAGGGGGCGCCAGTGGCGCCGCGCAAGCCCGAAGGACACGATGCCGGCGCTGGACCCCGGCGCTCGCAAGACGAAGAAGGGCTTCATCTGGGCGACGCTGCGGGACGACCGGCCATGGGGCGGATCGGATCTGTCAGGCGTCGTTCGGTATGTCCCTCGAACCAGTGGCGGCGCATCCCTCACTCGCCTACGCCCCCGGCCGCGCCGGCATCCACGCCGAAGAGAGGCTGAAGGGCTTCGGTGGCATACTGCAAGTGGATGGCAACCAGGGCTACAACCGCCTCACCGACGGCCGCCGGGCTAGCTTCAGCTTAAGCTGCAATCGATCGCCAGCCCGACCCGCCGGGAGCCACCGCAACAGCGTTCCCAATGGGGAAACCCATCGCTTACGAAGCAACCGAGCGAGCGCGTGCCGCAGATCCGTCGCTAAACTCAGGCAGACTTTTTTGCCGCCATTTAACCCGGCAGCACACTCTCGCAAACCTGTCGTCCACCTGCCCCGGCAGAGGGGCGGGATCCTCTCGATTTGCGAAGCCGGCTGCCCAATGACGACAGTCGACGAGGTAATGGCGCTGCGGCCTGAGCCTTGGCGTTGCGTGAAAGAGGTGGCGGCCGAGCCGCCACCGGCCGTTCGACCGTCCTGCCTAAGCGGCTCGCCTCGGCTGGATCCACCCGAGATCCTTGCCGACGGCGAGGAGCGCCTCGACCAGCGCCTCCATGTGGGACTGGGTATGGAAGGGGGTCGGTGTCAGCCGAAGCCGCTCCTGACCCCGAGCTACGGTCGGATAGTTGATCGGCTGGACGTAGATCGCATGGCGCGCCAGCAGATCCTCGCTGATGCTACGGCAGAGATGCGCCTCGCCCACCATCACGGGAAGGATGTGGCTGGGCGTGTCGAGAACCGGGATGCCGGCCTTCTGCAGCATGGCCTTGAGGCGGACGGCGTTCTCCGCCTGCCGGCGGCGCTCGTCTGGGTGGGCCTTCACATGCCGGACTGCCGCAAGGGCGCCAGCCGCGAGGTGCGGGCAGATCGAGGTGGTGAAGATGAAACTGTCGGACATGCTGCGGATCACGTCGATCAGCAGGGACGGGCCGCTGACATAGCCGCCCATCACGCCGAAGGCCTTGGCGAGCGTGCCCTCGATGATCGTCACCCGGTCCGCCAGCCCGTCGCGGTCGCTGATGCCGCCGCCCCGCGGGCCGTAGAGGCCGACCGCGTGAACCTCGTCGAGATAGGTCAGCGCGCCATGCCGCTCGGCCACGTCGCAGATCTCGGCTATGGGGGCGATGTCGCCGTCCATGCTGTAGACGCTTTCAAAAGCCACGACCTTGGGGCGCGCCGGATCAATCGACGAGAGCAACTGGTCGAGGTGACCGGGATCATTGTGGCGGAAGATGAAGCGCTCGGCACCCGACCTGCGGATGCCCTCGATCATCGAGTTGTGGTTCAGCGCATCCGAGAATATCGCACAATCGGGCAGCACCTTGCCCAGCGTCCCCAAGGCGGCGAGGTTGGAGATCCACCCCGAGGTGAAGATGAGCGCGGACTCCTTGCCGTGCAGATCCGCAAGTTCCGCCTCAAGCGCGACGTGCTGCCGGTTCGTGCCCGAGATGTTGCGTGTGCCTCCGGTGCCGGCGCCCGAGAGGTCGATCGACCGGTGCATCGCGGCAAGGACCTCGGCGTTCTGTCCCATGCCAAGGTAGTCGTTGCTGCACCAGACCGTGACGCGCTTGGTCCGCCCGTCCGGGCCATGCCAGAGCGCGGTCGGGAACTCCCCGGCAATGCGCTCGAGTTCGGCGAACGTCCTGTACCGCCCGTCCAGCCGCATATCGTCGATCAGCTTCTGGAAGTGCTGAGAGAACTCCATGTGGATCACCTCATGTTGGAGTTACACGCATGGCGGCTTGTATGGTTCTGACAGCCGCGCGTCGGCTATTTGTATGGCTACAATACCCGCTGTTTCAACGGACATTTTGCCGCTACTTCGACCGATGCCCGGCTGATGGCCGATAAACCACCTGCTTCTGTTGCAGAAACTCGTCTCTGCGCGAGCCTGCGGTCAAGGGGGGGCAGTGGTGGAACCATACATTGCGCCGCGCTGTGTATGGGTGTAGGCATGGCCCGTGTCGTGAGTCTCTGTTCAACCTGACGCATCCGACTGGCGGTCCCAGCCCTTGCGTCCGGCCTGCGTTCCCAGTGCGCCATCCGTCCGGAAGCGGCACCCGATCCTCCGCCGGCGTTCCGAACGATCCGGCCGCACCGAGAAGCGAACCATGAGCGAGCCCCTCTACGCCCCGCGAACACCCATCGTTCCCCGCCAGGTCTCCGGCGCCTTTCGAACGGCCAAATGGTGGATCCTGGCGGTCAGCCTTGGGATCTACCTCCTCTTGCCCTGGCTGCGCTGGGACCGGGGCCCGAACCTTCCCGACCAGGCGGTGCTGATCGACATCGCCAGCCGACGCTTCTTCCTCTTCGGGATCCAGATCTGGCCGCACGAGTTCTACTTCGTCGCCGGCCTGCTGATCATGGCCGGCCTCGGGCTGTTCCTTTTCACCTCGGCCGCCGGGCGCGTCTGGTGCGGATATGCCTGCCCGCAGACGGTATGGACCGACCTCTTCCTGCTCGTCGAGCGCCGCATCGAGGGCGACCGGAACGCGCAGATCCGGCTGCACCGGCAGGCGTGGACCGCCGAGAAGGTCTGGAAGCGCCTTGTGAAGTGGAGTGGCTGGGCCGTGATCTCGCTGCTGACCGGCGGCGCCTGGGTCTTCTACTTCGCGGACGCACCGACCCTGCTGCAAGGGCTCGTGACCCTGACGGCGCACCCGGTCGCCTGGATCACGATCTTCGTCCTGACCAGCACGACGTTTGTCTTTGCCGGCTTCATGCGCGAGCAGATCTGCATCTACGCCTGTCCGTGGCCGCGCATTCAGGCAGCCCTGATGGACGAGGAAACGATCACCGTGGCCTACCGCGACTGGCGGGGCGAACCGAGAGGCAAGCGCAGCGAGACGGCCAGCGGCGACTGCATCGACTGCATGGCCTGCGTCAACGTCTGCCCCATGGGCATTGACATCCGCGAGGGTCAGCAGATGGCCTGCATCACCTGTGGCCTGTGCATCGACGCCTGCGACGACACGATGGACCGGATCGGGCGGCCCCGCGGGCTGATCGGCTATCTTGCCCTGAGCGACGAGAATCTGGAGCGGGCGGGTGACGCCCCGAAACCCGTCTGGAAGCGGCTCTTCCGCCCGCGGACGTCGCTTTATGCCGCGCTCTGGGCAGGTGTCGGAGTGATGTTGATCGCGGCGCTGCTGCTGCGCCCCGCGGTGGATCTGGCCGTCGCTCCGGTGCGCAATCCCTTGTTCGTGACCCTGTCCGACGGAAGCATCCGCAACGCATACGAACTGCGGCTGCGCAACATGAGGGGCGAGGATCGTCGGTTCCGGCTGACCGTCGACGGGCCCGCAGGGCTTCGGCCAAGCATCGAAGGCAGCGGGGGGCTGGACGTGCTTGTCGCAGCCAACGCCACAGGGCTGGTGCGCCTCTACCTCACCGCGGCGCCGGGTTCGGAACCGGCCGCCGGCGCCCTGACCGACATCGAGTTCCGGCTGCAAGACGCCGGGGGTTCGAAGGGCGGTTCGGTCGCCGCAGTGAAAGCGGTGTTTCACGGCTCGGGGTCCTGATGCCTCGCGCTCGCCGGGGGCGGCCGTCCTGCCTGTCCAGCCCCAGTGCGGCGCTGCGGCACCCTGGCGCCCGATTGCCCGACATCCGGCTTCGGGCGTAGGGTCAATCACCCCACAACAGGAGAGGCACATGTGGCGGCCGCATCTCGTCGACACGGCGCGACTGAAATACCTGGGCATCGTCGATGCGCTCGAGGCCGACATCCGGGCCGGACGGGTCACGCCCGGCGAGAGGCTTCCGCCCCAGCGCGCCATCGCCGAGGCCTTGGGCGTTGACCTGACCACGGTGACCAGAGCCCTCAACGAGGCGCAGCGCCGCGGGCTCGTCTCGGCACAGGTCGGCCGCGGAACCTTCGTGCGCGACGAGCCCGCCGGCGACGAGGGCGGCGGCACCCCTCTCGATCTCAGCATGAACATTCCGCCGCAACCCGCCGAGCCCGATCTGAGGCGGATCCTGCCTCAGGGCATCGCGGCCATCCTGACGAGCCCGCGCGGCACTCTCGCCATGCACTATCAGGAAAGCACCGGCGCGCCGGCGGATCGCGCCGCCGCCGCCTCCTGGCTGGCCGGGCGCGTGGCCGGTGCCGCCGCCGACAGGATCGTGGTGACCAGCGGCGCTCAGGCCGCGCTCTTCGCCATCTGCGCGCTGCTGCTCGGGCCCGGCGATCTCGTAGCGGCCGGCGCGGTGACCTATCCGGGCCTGAAGGCGGTCGCGGCGCAGCAGGGACTTGACCTGGCGCCGGTGGCGATGGACGAGCGGGGAATCCTCCCCGAGGCGTTCGAGGCGGTTTGCCGCGAGCGGGCGCCGAAGCTGCTCTACCTCATCCCCTCGATCGACAACCCGACGACAGCGACATTGCCTGCCGACCGTCGCAGGGAGGTCGCGTCCGTGGCCCGCCGCTACGGCGTCATGCTGATCGAAGACGACCCGTACGCGCCGCTTCGCACCGAACACCTGCCTGCGCTGGCCGAGCTTGAGCCGGAGCTGACTTGGCACATCGCTACCCTGTCGAAATGCGCCACCCCGGCGCTGCGCGTGGCCTACGTCCTGGCTCCCACCCCCATTGCGGCAGTTCGGCTGGCGACGGTGCTGCGGTCGAGCGTGCTGATGGCTCCCCCGCTTCTGGCGGCCCTCGCCACCCGCTGGATCACCGACGGGACGCTGGACGACCTCGCCGTTGCGATCCGCACCGAAAATCGCGAGCGCCAGAACCTGGCAGCGTCGATCTTCGTGGGGCTTGATTTTGCCGCCGATCCCGAAGGGCACCATCTCTGGCTGCGCCTGCCCAAGCGCTGGCGTGCGGCGGAGTTCGCCGACCACGCCGAGCGCGCGGGTCTCGCCATCGTCCCGGCCTCTGCTTTTGCCGTCTCGCCCCTACCGGCCGAAGCCGTGCGGATCTCGCTCGGCATAGCTCCCGATCGCGACGTGCTTGAGGAAGGGCTTGCGCAACTCTCGGGTCTTCTCGCCCAGCCGGCGCTTGGTTCCCGGGCCGTTGTCTGAACTGTCTGGCGGTCGGGCCTCAGCCAGTCAGCCGGCCCGTTCGGTCGCGGGATTTGGTCGAGCCTGAAGGCGGGTCATGGGCACTCCTCCGAGGGTCATGGCCTCATGCTGAGCCAATGCATACGAAGCTCGCGCGATTCCCGATCTTTCGGGCGCGCTGCAGCGGGGCGCCGGCAGCTTCGACGCGCATCGGTCGAGGCCCGACGATGCGAACGATCGTCGCGTCCTTTGCGAAGATGCCGATGACACCGGCGCGCCTCTGTGACATTTCCAGCGCGATCCTTGGCGAGGGGGGTGCGGACCTCGGCGTGGGTGTCGGGCGGGCCGCGATGATCGTCACCGTGTCGACCGACGGAGAGCGCGACACCCCCGCCGCGCTGGCGGAGGCCGCGGAAACGGTCGGCGCCAGTGGTGACTGGCTCTGGCTCACCGGTGCCCCCCGCGGCACAGGTCCGCTGCTCGACGCCCGGCGCTTTCCGCCCGGCACGATCGAGTCGCACGATCCCACCTCCCTGGTCGGCCAGCCCTGCCTTGGCCGCTTCACACGCGAGATCGGGCCGGCGGATCCTGACAGCCTGATTGCGCTCGCCCGGGCGCAACTGTCAGGCGCCGAGGGGATTACAGATGCGCGTCCGGGTTCGCTCCGGAAGGGCCTCGACGTTACTGGTCGCCCGGCTGCCGGACGTCGTCGAGCCTCCGCATCACGGGCGTCACCAGAACGCCGTGCATGACGATGGACAGGATCACCACGAGGCAGACGGTCATCCAGAGATACCCTGCCTGACCGAATTCTGCGGCTCCCATAGCGTAGGCCAGATAGTAGAACGATCCCAACCCGCGTATGCCGAAGAAGGCGATGGCCATCTTCTCGCGCCACGGACAGCGGTGGCCCACGAGGCTCAGCCCGGCGCAGACCGGCCTTGCCACGAAGAGGATCAGGAGCGCCGCCGTCACGACACGGCCGTCAATGGCCGCGAAGACCGAACCCTCGGCGACGGCCGCGCCGAAGCAGACCAGCAGCACCATCATCAGCAGGCGCTCGATCTGTTCGGTGAAGGAATGCAGCTCCGTCAGATACTCGTGCTCGCGCTCGACCGCACGAAGAACGAGCGCCGCGACGAAGACCGCGATGAAGCCGTACCCCTCGACACTTTCGGCAAGCCCGTAGCTGAGGAAGGTGGCGCCGATCGCGACGAAGCCGTCCCGGCTCGCGGCAAGCGAGGCCTGAACCGGCAGACGGAAGGTCACATAGCCGAGCATCGCCCCGGTCACACCGCCGACGACGAGCCCGGCAAGCAGGCGCCAGGCCACGTCGATCAGGAGCCAGTCCCGGACTTCCGCCGCGAGCCCGCCGCCCGCCGCCAGCGCGATGGCGAGATAGACGAAGGGAAAGGCCAGGCCGTCGTTCAGGCCCGCTTCCGAGGTAAGCGCGAAGCGGACGTCATCCTCGACGCCCTCGCGCGGCGCGCCGACCTGGACGTTGCTGGCCAGGACCGGATCGGTCGGTGCCAGCACGGCACCGAGCAGGAGCGCCGCGGCAGGCGCAAGCCCAAGCACCTGCCACCCGAGGAAGGCGACCGATGCGATGGTCAGCGGCATGGCGATGCCAAGCAGCCTCCACGTCAGGATCCAGCTCCGCAAGCCGATGGGCCGGTCCAGCTTCAGCCCGGCGCCCATCAGCGCCACGATGACGACGAGTTCCGTCAGGCGCTCGGTCAGCTTGAGGTTCTCCAGCGGGTTGCGCTGAAGGATGTCGCGGGCGGGAGACATGCCGATCAGCGCGCCAATGGCGATGCAGATGATCGGCAGCGTGAGCGGAGCATCCTTGAGGATGACGGGTAGCCAGGCCGTCAGCAGGGTGATCGCGCCGAAGAGCACGAAAAGGGCGATGTGGGTTTCCAGGCGGTGCCTCCATCCGAAGAGCTTTTGCCGAGGGTGAACCGCCTCACCTGCCATCTGTTCGGGCGTCCCGGTCGTTCTGTGGCCGGGCGATCCGTCGCCCTCTCCGTTTCCATGTTGCGCGAAGGGTTCCGATCGCCCAGAAAAAGCGGAAGGCCTGCGTCGCGGAGCGGCGCCAGAAGCGGCCGTTCCAACGAGGGAGAAACGGAATGAAGCGGATCACCAGGATTTCGGCCCTGTCGGCGGGGCTGGCGCTCGCGGCGGCGCCGGCGCTGGCCGAGGGCATAAAGGTGGGCGTCATGGTGACGCTCTCGGGCTCGGCCGCGGTTCTGGGCGAGCAGGGGCGCGACGGCTTCCTTCTGGCGCTCGAGGAACTCGGCGGCAAGCTCGGCGGCCTCGAGGCCGAGGTCGTGGTGGTGGACGACGAGCTGAAGCCCGACGTGGCCGTGAATCGGGCGCGCGAACTGGTGGACTCCCATGGTGTCGATGTCGTCGTGGGCGCGATGTATTCGAACGTGCAGATGGCGATCACCGGGCCGCTGACCGAGGCGGGCGTCTTCGTCCTCTCGCCCAATCCGGGCCCCTCGGCGCTGGCGGGGGCGGGCTGCAACCCGAATTTCTTCGCCGTCTCCTACCAGAACGACCAACCCGACGAGGTGGTGGGCACCTATGTCAGCGGCAAGGCCGGGCGCGTCTTCCTGATCGCGCCGAACTACCAGGCGGGCAAGGACCATCTCACCGGCTTCAAGCGCACCTATTCGGGCGAGGTGGCCGAGGAGCTATACGTGCCGCTGGACCAGATGGACTATTCGGCCGAGCTTGCGCAGATCGCAGCGGCCGCTCCGGAGGCGGTCTATGCCTTCATGCCGGGCGGGCTGGGCGTGAACTTCGTGCGCCAGTATCGGCAGGCGGGGCTGGAATCGATCCCCTTCTACTCGACCTTCACCGTGGACGAGGTGACGCTGCCCGCGCAGAAGAAGGATGCGGTCGGCTTCTACTCCGGTGGCGACTGGGCGCCCGATCTCGACACCGGGAAGAACCGGGCCTTCGTCGCAGCCTTTGAGGCGAAATACGACCGGGTGCCGGCCTCCTATGCGGCCCATGCCTATGACGCGGCCTACCTGCTCGACGCAGCCGTCAAGGCGGTGGGCGGCGATCTGTCGGACAAGGACGCGCTGCGCGCAGCGCTGAAGGCCGCCGAATTCGAGAGCGTGCGCGGCGACTTCGCCTTCGGCGCCAACCACTTCCCGCTGCAGGACTTCTACGTCACGCAGGTGGCCGAACGTCCTGACGGGAAGTTCCAGACCCAGATCGTCGAGAAAGTGCTCGAAAAACCCGTCGATGCCTACGCGGCCGAATGCCCGATGAAGTGAGACCGGGGGCGAATGCCCCCACAAGTCAGGCCCCGCAATGACCAACCTCCTGATCCTGCAGGGCCTGAACGGGCTTCAGTTCGGCATCCTGCTGTTCCTTGTCGCGGCAGGGCTGACGCTGGTCTTCGGGGTGATGGATGTCATCAACCTCGCGCATGGCTCGCAATACATGGTCGGCGCCTATCTGGCGGCGGCCTTTACGGGGCTGACGGGCAGTTTCCTCCTCGGGCTCGTCTGCGCGGTCCCGCTTGCGCTCGGTTTCGGACTTCTCCTCGAACGGCTGGTGATCCGACGGCTTTACGACCGGAGCCACCTCGATCAGGTGCTGGTGACCTTCGGGCTCATGCTCATGCTGAACGAGGGCGTGCGGCTTCTCTGGGGGTCGGCGCCGATCTCGGTCGAGATGCCCGAGGCGCTTTCGGGTTCGATCCCGGTCTGGGGCAACCTGCGCTATCCGGTCTACCGGCTCGCGATCCTCGCGGCGGGGCTTGCGGTGGCGGTCGGGCTCTGGTGGGCGATCCATCGGACGCGCGTGGGGATGCTGCTCCGCGCCGGCGCCTCGAACCGCGAGATGGTCTCGGCGCTCGGCACCGACATCAACCGCCTGTTCCTCCTGGTCTTCGGCGCGGGCGCGATGCTTGCGGGTTTTGCCGGCGCGATGATGGTTCCCGTCGTCTCGGCCGAGCCCGACATGGGTGACACGGTGCTCATCCTGACCTTCGTGGTCATCGTGATCGGCGGCATCGGGTCGATCCGCGGGGCCTTCGTGGCATCGCTGCTCGTGGGGCTCGTGGACACGCTCGGCCGGACCTTCGGGCCGATCCTCCTGCGCAGCCTGATGGAGCCCGATGCGGCGAGCCAGGCGGGCCGGACGCTGGCGCCGATGCTGATCTATATCCTGATGGCGGCGATCCTCGCCTTCCGGCCTGCGGGCCTCTTCCCGGTGCGGACATGAGGCTTGCCCTGTCCGACCGGGTCATGGGCGGGCTTTTCCTCCTGCTTCTGCCGATGCCCGCGCTCTTCGCAGCGCTGGGAGAGCCGTTCCTGACGGTCGTGCTCACCCGCGCGCTGATCTTCGCCATCGCGGCTCTGTCGCTCGACCTGATCCTCGGCTTCGGCGCGATGGTCTCCTTCGGTCATGCGGCCTATCTGGGGATCGGGGCCTATGCCGCCGGCATCCTCGCCGCGAACGGCGTGACCGGGCTGGAATGGCAGGTGCCGGTGGCGCTGGTGGCGGCGGCTCTCTTCGCGCTGATCACCGGGGCGATCTCGCTTCGGACGCGGGGGGTGCATTTCATCATGATCACGCTCGCCTTCGGGCAGATGGCCTTCTTCCTGATGAGCTCGCTCTCGGCCTATGGCGGCGATGACGGCATGACGCTCGCCGCGCGCTCGACGCTCTTCGGGGCCGAGCTTCTCGGCGGGCCCTGGCGCTTCTTCTACACGACGCTCGCGGCTCTGGGTCTCCTCTGGCTCGGGCTGCGGGTCGTTACGCGATCGCGCTTCGGGCGGGTGCTGGCGGGCACGCGCGAGAACGAGATCCGGATGCAGGCCATCGGCTTCTCGCCCTTCGGCTACCGCCTGACGGCCTATGCGCTCTCGGGCATGATCGCGGCACTGGCGGGGGTGCTGCTGGCCAACCACGCCTCCTTCGTCTCGCCCTCCTACATGGGCTGGGCGCGGTCAGGAGAGATGATCGCCATGGTGGTGCTCGGGGGCATGGGAACCCTCACGGGCCCCGTGCTGGGGGCGCTGGCCTTCATCCTCTCCGAAGAGGTCCTTGCGCGCATGACGACCCACTGGCGGCTGCCCTTCGGCGCGGCCGTGGTGCTGGCCGTGCTCTTCACCCGCGGCGGGCTTCTCGGTGCCTTGCGGGGCAGGGGGCGCGGATGACGCCCGCGCTCTCGGTTCAGGGTCTCACCAGGAGCTTCGGCGCGCTGAAGGTGAGCGACGCCATCGGCTTCGACCTGGCGCCCGGCGAGATCCACGCCATCATTGGGCCGAACGGCGCGGGCAAGACCACGCTCATCCACCAGCTCTCGGGCAGCCTCGCGCCCGATGCGGGGCGCATCCTGCTCGGGAGCGAGGACATCACCGGGCTCTCCATGGCCGCGCGCGCGCGGCGGGGTCTTGCGCGGTCCTTCCAGATCACCTCGATCCTCGCGGGCTTCACCGCGCTCGAAAACGTGGCCCTTGCGGTTCAGGCGCGCTCCGGATCAAGCTTTCGCTTCCTGCGTCCGGCCGCCTCCGAGCGGGCGCTGAACGAGGCCGCGGCATCGGCGCTCGCCGCGGCAGGTCTCGCAGGGGCCGAGGGGCGGCAGGCGGGCACGCTCTCGCATGGCGAGAAGCGCCAGCTCGAGATCGCCATCGCGCTCGCCATGGAGCCGAAGGTGCTGCTGCTCGACGAACCGCTGGCCGGCACCGGTCACCGCGAGAGCGCGGCGCTGCTCGACCTGATCGCGGGGCTCAAGGGGCGCCTTTCGATCGTGCTGATCGAACACGACATGGAGGCCGTCTTCACGCTGGCCGACCGGATCAGCGTGCTCGTCTACGGCCGGATGATCGCGACCGGCCGCCCCGATGAGATCCGGGCGGATCCCGAGGTGCGCGCGGCCTATCTCGGCGACGGGGAGGCGGGCTGATGTTCCTCCGCCTCCAGGGGATCTTCGCGGGCTACGGCGGCTCGCAGGTGCTGGCGGGGATCGACCTCGGCATCGCTGTGGGCGAGGCGGTGGCGCTGCTCGGCCGCAACGGGATGGGCAAGACCACGACGGTGCGGACGATCTTCGGCCTCCTTTGTCCCACCGCGGGCCGGATCGAGATCGCGGGGCAGGACATGACCGGCGCACCGCCGTTCGCGATGGCGAGGGCGGGCCTCGGCCTCGTGCCAGAGGGGCGGCAGATCTTTCCCACGCTCAGCGTCGAGGAGAACCTGATCGCCACCGCCCGTGGTGGCGGGATCTGGGATCTCGGCCGCGTCTACGACCTCTTCCCGCGGCTGGCCGAGCGGCGCAGGCACGGCGGCAACGAGCTCTCCGGAGGAGAGCAGCAGATGCTGGCCATCGGGCGCGCTCTGATGACGAACCCGCGGCTTCTCGTGCTCGACGAGGCGACAGAAGGCCTCGCGCCGCTGATCCGGGCCGAGATCTGGGGCTGTCTGGGAAGGCTCCGGGCCGAAGGGATTGCGATCCTCGTGATCGACAAGAACATCGGCGCGCTGTCGCGGCTCGTCGACCGTCATGTGGTTATCGAGCGCGGCCGCCTCGTCTGGCAGGGCACGAGCGCGGATCTTGCCGCCGAGCCGCGCGTCCGGGAGCGGTTCCTGCACGTCTGACGGAGCAGCGGCGCCATTCCGACCACAGTCGTCAGACAAGGCCATGCCATGTGGCGTGCACCGCGTGCCCTCCCGCTCTTCCTCGTGTGCGAGGAGCGAGCCGCTGCCCGCGATGCCGCAGTGGCCTGCAGCGGGACACCATGCGGGACCGCAGGCCGCAGCGCCTCAGGACACTCCAAGCGCCCGCGATGCCCGCGCGAGCAACGGCGTTCCGGTCGCGCGCATCCACGTCGCCCCCAGCGCCACCGGCTGCGCGCCCGTGCAGAGCTTGAAGCGGGCGATCCCTTCCAGACGCTCCGTATCGAGCGTGCCGAATTCGAGCGCGGTGAGCCCTGCGTCCTTCAGCATCCCGATGCCCCTCCACAGAAGCAGGTTGTGCGCATGAGCCTTGCGCCCGGCTTCCGATGTCCAGGCAAGGTGATAGCTGGCCCAGGGCTCGTGGATCAGGAAGAGCATCCCGGCGACCGGTCTCCGCCCGTCCCGGGCCGAGAGAAGGAGCGTGCGGCCGTGCCGCGCCCAGGCGAGGGCAAATGCCGGCGGCAGACGCGCATAGCCGCGCTTGCGGGCCTGATCGGCCTCCGCCTGCAGAAGCCAGTGGCTCGGATCGACCGGCAGGCTCTCGTGCAGCACCTCCAGACCGGCCGCCTCCGCACACTTCAAGCGGTGACGCCAGGTGCGGTGGAGGCAGGAGCGGAGGGTTGCGAGATCCGGCGTCAGGGACAGACGCGCGACATGTGCGCCGGTCATCATCCGGACCATCCCCGCACGGCCCATGTAATGCGCCTCGTCCGTCCTTTCCGGCGTGACGATCACCGCGCGGTGCCCGAGGGACATTTGCGCAACGAGGCCCGCGACAGCCGCTGCGGTGCGCTTCCGGTCGAGATCCGGCGCAAATACCGGACCACGCGAGAGAAGCGCGACCCGCCCGACGAGGGGCCATCTCCGCGAGAGGATCTGTGCCCAGCCGAGCACATGGCCATCGTCGCACCAATCCAGCCACAGGCTCTCGCTTCCCAGCGCCCGGCAAGCCATCGCATAGGACGGATGCTGCTGCATCGGCAGTCCGGCCTCGTGAAGCGGCCGCGGCATTCCGGTTTCCGTCCAGTGCGGTATCATGATCCCGTTAATCACATGGAAGGATAACATGTGGTAAATGGCGTCCGGAATTCAGCCTTGCGCGACAGAGAGCCGGGATCGCGCTCATATTCTGTGCAGGGTGACGACGTGTCCCTGTCCGGCGTGCTGCCGAGGCGACGGGTCCAACTCGAGAAAGGACAAGGGCATGAAAAGTCGAGGAGGGACCGTTCATGGCATCCATGCCCCGGCCCCTCGTCCAACCTTCATCGGAGCGCTCTGGGTCGCGCTCGCCTTCACCCTGCCCGTGTCGGCGGTCGTGGGACTTGCCGAATTCGGGCTCTGGCTTTTCGGCTGATCCGCGCGGACGGGGGCGGGCTTCACTGGCAGCCCGCCGCGCGGCAGCGACGTGCCTTCCGTCAGAGTTCGCGAGCCAGACGTAGCCCGTCGTAGATCGCCGCATGGGTGTTCCGCGCCGCCACGGCGTCACCGATGCGGAAGAGTCGGAAGCGGCCTTCGGGATTGCGCAGGACCTGCTGCGGGCCTCCCGTCGAGAGAGCCTCGTAATCCACCTCGCCCAGGTTCGACGAAAGCGGCTTCAGCTCGAAGTAGAGCTCGTCGAGCGGGCGCGTGCCGTGGTTCACCACGACCTGCTCGACCACCCGTTCGCGCCGGGCACCGCCGTAGTCGCTTCCCAGCGTCGCGCGCAGCCGGTTTCCCTCGCGCGCAACCGCGATCAGGCGCCAGGTGACGGTGAAGGTCACCTCGCGCGCCTGAAGGCTGCGCATGTAGGGCACGAGGTTCATCGCCATGACCTCCGGCGCGAAGCTCCGGTCGGGCGTGACGATCTCGACCGCAGCTCCGGTCGCCGCGATGATGTCGGCGGCCTGCAATCCCGCATGGTCGCCGGCATCGTCGAAGACCAAGGCGCTCGCCTCCGGCTTCACATCCCCCGAAAGGATGTCCCAGGCCGAGCAGACGAGGTCGTTCCCCTCTGCGAGGATCTCGGTATGCGGCAGACCGCCGGTTGCGACGAGGACTTCGTCCGGATCGGTCGCCAGCACGGTCTCGCCGTCGGCAAAGGTGTTGAAAACGAATTTCACGCCAAGCTTCTCGCACTGCGCCATACGCCATCCGATGATCGAGATCATCTCGCGCCGCCGCTCCTGCAGGGAGGTCAGGCGGACCTGGCCGCCCGCTTCCGAGGCGGCCTCGAACACCGTCACCCGATGTCCGCGCTCGGCTGCGACACGTGCCGCCTCAAGGCCGGCAGGCCCCGCGCCGACGATCGTGACATTCTTTTTCGACGCGGCCTTCGCGATGGCATGGGGCTGCTCGATCTCGCGCCCGGTCGAGGGGTTGTGCACGCAGAGCGCCATGCCGCCCTGGTAGATCCGGTCCAGGCAGTAGTTTGCGCCGACGCAGGGGCGGATGTCGTCCTCGCGGCCTTCGACGATCTTGCGGACGAGGTGAGGGTCGGCGAGATGCGCCCGCGTCATGCCGACCATGTCCAGCTTGCCGCTGGCGATGGCGTGGCGGGCGGTCGCCACGTCGGGGATGCGCGCCGCGTGGAAGGTAGGAAAGTCGGTTGCCGCGCGGATCTCGCCGGCGAAGTCGAGATGCGGCGCGCTGCGCATCCCCTGGATCGGGATCAGGTCGGTCAGGCCGGGGTCGGTGTCGATATGGCCCTTCACGACGTTCAGGAAATCGACCAGCCCGCTTTCCTTGAGCTTGCGCGAGACTTCAAGCCCCTCAGCCTTCCCCATGCCGCCCTCGACGTCCTGGTCTCCGGTGTAGCGGACGCCGACGATGAAGTCCGAGCCCACGCGGGCGCGGATCGCGCGGAGCACCTCGAAGGTGAAATGAAGCCGGTTGTCGAGGCTTCCTCCCCAGGGTTCCGCGAGATCGTTGGTCAGCGGTGACCAGAACTGCTCGAGCAGGTGGCCATAGGCTTCGAGCTCGATCCCGTCGAGCCCCGCCTCCTTCATGCGCTCGGCCGCATCCGCGAAGTCGCGGATGATCCGGTCGATGTCCCAGTCCTCGATCCGCTTCGGGAAGGCGCGGTGGGAGGCCTCGCGCTCATGGCTCGGCGCCACCACGGGCAGCCAGTCGCCCTTGTCCCAGCGGGTCCTGCGGCCGAGATGGGTCAACTGGATCATCACGGCGGCACCGTGATCGTGGCATTCGTCGGCGAGCTGCTTCATCCAGCCGACCACCTCGTCCTTCCAGGCGAGGATGTTGTTGAAGACCGGGGGGCTGTCGCGGGCCACGCTCGCCGAACCGGCCGTCATCGTCAGGGCGACGCCCGCCTTCGCCCGCTCGACATGATAGGCGCGGTACCGCTCCTTCGGCATGCCGTCCTCGGGGTAGGCAGGCTCGTGGCTCGTGATGAGGATCCGGTTGCGCAGCGTGAGGTGCTTGAGCTGGTAGGGCTGGAGGAGCGGGTCGTTCGACATCGGGGACTCCGTGGCTGATGGAGCATCAACGCCTGAAATGTTCATATGTGTCAAGTATAGGTTCGGCAGTGAACGGCAGAAGGTCACGGATGAACAATCTCTTGTGCACCTGCCGGGGCTGGCCTACCAATGGGGAATGGATGATCTCGCAGGCGATACGGGTTGGCGCGGCTCGCGCGAGGGGTGGCTGCAGGCGGCCTACGAGGCGCTGATCGACGGCGGGGTGGACTCGGTCAAGATCATGACGCTCGCCGCGCGCCTGAAGCTCTCGCGGACCAGCTTCTACTGGTTTTTCAAGGACCGCGCCGACGTTCTGGACGCTCTGCGCGCTCGGTGGGTGGAGGCGACGACAGTGCCGCTGGTCTCGGCCTGTCGTGAATATGCCGAGAGCGGACCCGAGGCGATGCTGAACCTGCTGGCCAGCTTCCTGTCCGGCCGGTTCGACGCGCGGTTCGAGTTTGCCGCGCGCAGCTGGGGCCTTCAGGATGCGGCGATGGCCGCGGCCGTTGGCGCTGCCGATGCCGAGCGGCTTGATGCGCTCGCCGCGATGCTCGGCAGATGGGGGCACGATGCGCAGGATGCGGATGTGCGGGCGCGCACCGTCTATCTGGTGCAGATCGGCTACATCTCGATGCGGTCCGACGAACCACTGGAGACGCGGCTCTCGCGCATCCCGAACTATGTCGAGATCTACACCGGGAAGCGACCCGCGCCGCGGGAGATGGCGCGGTTCCGTGCCCGGCTGGGTCTCGAACCCTGATCCGCGACGCCGCGATCCGCGACGCCGCGCCGACCGCAGAGCCCGAGCCGGTTTGCGGCGAGGGCACACCGCCGTCAGCCATCGCTCGATTCGATGCTGCGGTGCACAGGCCGGGAGCAAACGTCTTCCACGCGGGCAGACACTCGCCCGGACGGCGAGCGACAGGACTGGAGACCTTTGGGGAGCGTTCTATTCTCTCCCATCCGGCATTCGATGCTTGCAAGGAGGCGCCAGATAGGCATCCTTGCAGGGACCTTTTTTTGATTGCCATTCGCGGGCCTGCCTTCCGGGTGGCCATGCACAAAATCGTTTGGGGACAGTCTGCATGAGCATTCGCAGAACGCTTCTTGTTTCTACGCACAACATGGATGCCCGGCCCTGGAGCGGCGTGCTCTGGGAATGGGCCGACGTCGTCACGCGGCTGGAAGGGGCGCGGGTCGTGGCGCCGTGCGATCGGCTCTACAGGCCGGGGGCAGGGCCGGTGAAGCTGCCGCTGGGGGACCGGATGGCGCTGAAATACCGGACGATGCGGGGCCACTACATTCCGCGGATGGAACCCACGACGCTTGAGGAGGACTACGATCTCACCCTCTACACATGCCAGTTCGTCTACGAGATAGAGGAACTCGACCAGATCCGCCAGTGGCGCGACCGCTCGGGGATCGCGGCGATCTTCCTGCTCGAAAGCTGGTCCTCGACCTTCGAACGCTGGAAGGACAAGCTGCGGCTGCTCGACCGGTTCGACCACGTCTTCGTGCTGAACGGTTCCAGCATGGAGGCGTTGGCGCGCTACACCAGTGCGCCGATCACCCAGCTTTCGACCGCGACCGACACGATGCTGACGGCGCCCTTCCCGCATCTGCCGAAGCGCGGGATCGACGTGACCGTGATCGGGCGGCGGGACGCCACCGTGCACGAGCGGCTTCTCGACCTCGCGGCCGAGCGCGATCTGGTCTATGTCTACGACGTGTGGAAAGGGCAGGAGATGCGCGACGGCTGGGCGCCGGTGCGGCGCTACAACGCCGACCTGATCCGCCACAGCCACTGCTTCCTGGCCTGGGATCCCGGCGACCCTTCCGCCGTGCGCGAGCTTGCCGGCGGCGATCGGGCACTCTCGACGCGCTACTTCGAAGGGGCTGCCGGCGGCGCCCTCGTGCTCGGCAGCGCGCCGGACTGTCCCGAGTATCGTCAGGCCTTCGACTGGCCCGACGCTCTGATCCCGCTCGACCGCGACGTTGGCGAGGTGCTGGCTGAGCTCGAGGCGGATCCGGAGCGCGTGGAACGGGCGCGGCGGACGAACATCGCCCAGTCCCTGCGCCGCCACGATTGGGCGCACCGCTGGAAGCGGGTCATCGACACGCTCGGCCTGACGGCCACGCCCGAGCACGAGCGGCGCCTGCAGCAACTGAACGAGATGGCGGCCCATGTCGAGCGCGCCGAGCCCGTCGTCCGCATGCGGCCGACGGTGCTGGCGTCCAACGCGACCGCCTAGGCCGGCTCAGCCCGTCACGGGCACCAGACGCCAGCTTCGCCCCGGCCGGAGGACGTCGCGACCGGGCCGCCCATCCTGGGGGCGGTCCTCCAGCGTCTCCTGCACGTCGCGGATCACCTCGTCGCGCAGGCGGAAATACTGGTGGCGGCCGTGGAATGGTGCGGTCTCGCTTACCTTCCTGCAGTCGATGGCGAAGACGCGCTCGCCCACCTTGTCGAGGTTCTGCGGCCCGTCCGAGCCCAGCCTGTCGGGCATCCCCTTCGTCCGGTCCGAGATGGTCAGCGCCACGTCATTGGCCGAATGGTAGACGAAGATCCGGTTGGCGAGTTCGTCCAGCGCCTGCAGCTTCAGCGGCACCTGCAGGGCATCGTTGTCCTCATCCGCCGCCATCAGGAAGACGCAGTCCACCACGCGGGCGATCCGACCGCCGTTCAGCTCCGAGAACTTCCTCAAGGCGTGACGGAGCGCCCAGTTGCCCATCGAATGCGCAAGGATGTGCAGGCGTCGCGTGCACTGGCGAAGCGCGTCCTTCCGGGGTACCGCGCCGTCCCTGCGGGCGGCGAGCACGACCCTGTGGTCCTCCTCGCGGAGTTTGGTGAGGAAGTCGACGAGCCGCATCAGCGCCCGGCCCATGGCCAGACCCGAGGCCTCGGCATCCTCGCGGTCCGAGAAATAATCCCAGGCGGGCTGCACCCGGCCGTTCGAGGGCCAGGAGAACAGCACGACTGTCACCTGCTGCCCGGCAGAAGAATAGAGATGCTCGAGCGAGGCCGCCCGGCGGACGGATTCCTCGAAGGTGTTGGCGAAGCCGTGCAGGTAGATGATGACGTCGCGGTCCTCGTCCTTCAGGGCCGCCCGCAGTTCCTCGAAGAGCCGGGCCGAGCCGAGCTTCAGCCCGTCCGTCCGGCGGCTGTCGAGGTTCTCGGCATAGAGCTTGGTTGCACCGACCGTCCAGTTGTCGTCGTCCTTCGGATCACCCCCGGCGAAGGACACCTCGGCGGCGCCGACCCGGAAGATCTGTGGCCCGCCCGCGTTGAACCGCTCGCCCAGCACATGGCCGGAGGACGACGTTTCGTGAAGGACATTCCTGTTGCTGGCAAAATGGATGGTCGGCATGACACTCGCACTCCCTGACCAGTGAGCCCACCCCCCGGAATACGGGTCCGCATCGGCCCCGTCTCCGCCGGGGTCGAGGGCCCGGACCGCCGGCCTGCGGATGCTAACATCGCCGCCTCGGCTCTCAAAGCACACCGTACCGCGGGAGGTTGCAGAGGGATGCGCTAACCGCTCGGCTTGCTGCAGGATATCAGGCGGGCCGGGGATCCGTGGCGGAAGGGTTCCGGCGCCAGTAGGCCGAGAAGTAGGGCCGCATCCCCTTCACCCGCGGATCGCGCCCGAAGTGGGCGCGCGCCGCGCGCACGGTCGCCTGCTCGGCCGCGATCCAGAGGTAGGGCGGCGGCTCCCGGTTGTCGAAGTCGAGGGAACGCAGCGCGTCCAGCAGCGTCTCGCCCGCCCGTCGGCTCAGCCATGTCAGGTCCATACCCGCGGGCAGGGCGAGCGGGCACCGGTCGGCAGCGTCGCCGGTCTCGATCAGCACCCTCCCGCGCCGGTCCGGCGAGGAAAGTTCGAGGATGCGCCGGATCGCGGGCAGAGCGGTCTCGTCACCGGCCAGAAGGACGTGAGCGGCCTCGGGAAGGTCGCCTCCGCCCGGGCCCATGATGCCTGCCGTCGCGCCGATGGGTGCGGCCTCGGCCCAAGCGCTTGCGCGGCTGCCTTCGTGCAGGAAGAGGTCGAACGAGAAGCTCCCCGCCTTCGCGTCGAGGCTCACGAAGGTATAGGCCGCACGGTGGAGCGCGTCGTCGCCCTCGGGCCAGCAGGTGCGGCCGCGGCCGTCGAGGCTCGGCCAGACCGGCGGCCGCCCCTCGGGCGGCAGCAGCAGCGAGAAGTGCATCCCCCCGGTCGAGAGCGCCTCCACGCCCGGACAGGCCATCGTCAGCCGGAGGAAGCTTGCTCCGACCCGCTCTCGGGAGTGGAGGGTGGCGAGGTGGAAGCTTGGCGGATGCGCGGTCCATGCCTCGCCGCTCCAGGCGATGCCGGCGCCCGCTTCGGGGCAGACATGGTCGAGGAGGAACATCGTGCTTTCGCGCGCGTGGTAAAGATCCACGGCGCCCGCCGCGCCGATCCCGATGCGCAGCACCCCGTCCAGCGCCTCGATCCTGATTTCGGCCCGGGCGTGGGAGATGCGAAGTTGATGGCCGTCCCGCTCCAGCGGGACGCCGTAATCGGCCACATGGTCGACGATATGGTCGAGCAGGTTCTCGGGCAGGGTGCCCTCATATTGCCCGGCTGTGGACTTGGGGAAGGACATCGGATGGCTCCTCAATGCGGGATCACCAGCGGCGTGCCGGTCCGTGGATCGCGATGGATATCGGCCTCGAGCGCGAAGGCAGCGCGGAGGTTCGGCGCGGTCAGCACCTCCCTCGGCGGCCCGATGGCGACGATGCCTCGGGGGCCAAGCAGCACCACGAGATCCGAGAACCTCCCGGCGAGGTTCAGGTCGTGCAGAACGCTCACCACCGTCAGGCCGGTCTCGAGATTGCGGTGGCGGAGCAGGCTCAGCACCTCGATCTGGTGGACGAGGTCGAGGAAGGTCGTCGGTTCGTCGAGCAGCAGAAGCGGCGTGGATTGTGCCAGCACCAGCGCGATCCAGGCGCGCTGCCGCTGCCCGCCCGAAAGCTCGTCGAGCGGCCGATCGGCCAGATCGTCAAGCCGAACCGCCTGAAGGGCCGCCTCGCAGGCGGCCTGATCCGCCGCCCTCCAGGGGCTCAGCACCCCGCGCCAGGGCAGGCGGCCTCGCCGGACGAGATCGCCCACGAGGATGCCCTCGGGGGCAAGCGGAGACTGCGGCAGGATCGCGAGCCGCCGCGCGAGAGCGCGCGCGCCGTAGCGACGCAGGTCCTGCCCGTCGAGCGCGACCGTCCCGCGCGCGGGCGGCAGCAGCCGCCCCAGCGCCCGGAGCAGGGTCGATTTTCCGCAGCCATTGGGGCCGAGGATCGAGACCATCCGCCCGCCGGGCAATTCGAGGTCGAGATCCTCGATCACCCGCCGTGTGCCATAGCCCACGGAAAGAGATCTTGCGGCCAGCATCAGAGGCTCCCCTTCTTCGTTTCCCGCGCGAGACGCCACATGAGGTAAGGCGCGCCGAGGATCCCGGTCATCACGCCGGCCGGCAGTTCGATCCCCGGCAGCAGCGAGCGCGCCGAGGCATCGGCGAGCGTCAGCACGATCGCTCCAGCCGCCGCCGCTGACAGAAGCTGCCCCGGAAGGCGTCGTGCGCCGGTGAAGCGGATGCCGAGGGGCGGCGCCATCAGGGCCACGAAGGGCACCGGACCGGCAACCGCGACGGCTGCTGCGGCAAGCGCCACCGCTGCCACGACGATGCTCCACCGGGCCGGCCCGAGGTTCGTGCCGAGCCCGACTGCCAGGTCCTCGCCCAGCTGCAGTGCTGCCAGCGGCCGACAGGCGGCAAGCGCCAGCGCAAGAAGCAGGAGACCCGCGGGCCAGATCCGTGCCGCCTGCGTCCAGTCGCTGCCGGCGAGCGAGCCCGTGATCCAACGTTGCGCCTCGGCGGCGGCGGCGCTCGGCATCAACGTCATGAGGAAGGTGGAGAGAGCCGAGCACAGGAAGGCTGCGCCGAGCCCCACCAGCACCATGGTGAGGGGCGGGGTGACATGGCCGGGGCGCCAGCTGGCCAGCCCGACGAGGGCCGCTGCGGCCAGGCCTCCGGCTGCCGCGATCAGCGGCATGGGGCCGCCGAGCCCGAAGGCGGTGGCCGCGATCACGGCCAGGCCCGCCCCTTGAGTGAAGCCGATGATGTCGGGCGAGGCGAGCGGGTTTCGGAAGAGGCTCTGCAGCAGCGCTCCCGACGCACCCAGCAGGGCGCCCGCCGCGATGGCGATCGCGACTCGAGGCCCTCGGAAGGTCGAGAGCGTCAGAGCCCCCGGACCGTCGCCGGTCGTCAGGCCCTCCCAGAGGAGGCGCGGGCCGATCCCGACCTGTCCCCATGCCAGTGCCACCAGCGCCGCGGCCGGCACGAGCAGCGCGAGCGCCACTCCCCGCATCTGCGCAGGGCCACTCATGGAGCGTCTCCGGGCCGGAGGCTGCGCGCGATCCAGACGAAGGCAGGCCCGCCGATGACCGCCGTCATGATGCCCACCCGCACCTCGGACGGCGCCAGCACGAGCCTGCCGAGGGTATCCGCGACGAGCATCAGCGAAGCTCCGAGGATCGCGGCGAGCCAGAGTTCGGCCCGGAAGCGGTGACCCGCGAGGCGTCGTGCCAGCGGTGGAACCATCAGTCCGAGGAAGGCGATGGGACCGGCGATGCCCACGGCCGCGCCCGTGGCGAGGGTTACGGCCACCAGCGCGCCGGCCTGGGTCCAGCCCGGATGCGCGCCCAATCCCCGCGCCAGCGCCTCGCCCAGTGACAGCGCCTCGATCCGGGGCGCAAGGATCAGCGCCAGGACGAACCCGGTGCCGGCGGCGAGGCTCATCGCCAGAAGCGGCCGCGTGGCCGATTGCGCGAGCGAACCCGCGACCCAGAAGCGCATCACCTCGAGCGTGTCCTGCCGGATCATCACGACCGCCGTCACGAGCGACAGCAGAAGCGCGTTCAGGGCCGCCCCGGCGAGCGTGAGCCGGATCGGACCCGAGGCTCCTCCGAAGCCTCCGGCCAGTGCGAAGACCGCGGCCGAGGCAATGGCCGCACCCGGAAAGGTGAGGGCTGCCGCCAGGGTCTGGTCGATGCCCCCGAAGACGAGCGTCCCGGCGAGCAGCGCGAAGGCCGCGCCGGCGTTCACGCCGAGAAGACCGGGTTCGGCCAGCGGGTTGCGCGTGATCGCCTGCAGGATCGACCCCGCCACGCCGAGCGCGCTGCCGGCGACGATGGCCGCCAGAACGCGCGGCAGGCGGACCATGGCGACCGCCACGTGATCGGCGTCGGTTGAATCGTAGGCCGTCAGGATCGCCCAGAGGTCGCTTGGCCCGACCTGCCGGACGCCGACGAGGATGGACAGCAGCGCTGCCGCGGCGAGCAGCGGAACGACCCGCAGCACGGCCGTCATGGCGCAAGCCCCGCCTCGACGGCCGAGGGCACGGTCGTCGCGGGATCGCCATCGAGAGCCAGGATCATCTCTGGCTCCATCCTGTGCAGCGCGAAGGGCAGCGACAGGACGGTGCCGAACGACATCGCCCCGGTGGTGAGGAAATCCGAGAAGATCTCTCGCCCCTCGTGCCAGGCACGCATGGTCCGGCGCATCGGGAGCCGTGCAATGTCGGCGGCGCGCCCGAGGTCCGAAATCCAGACCAGCAGGTCCGCGTCGATCGGATCGAAGTCCTCGGAGGAAAGCGTGGTGTAGAAGCCGTCGAGCGCGGGCAGCGCAAGCAGCGCCTCGGGTGGACGGAAGCCGAGATCGGACAGGAAGCGGCTGCGCGTGTCCTCGCCGGTGAAGGCGCCGGTCTGGCCGGAGTCCTGCCAGGCAGCGACCGCGGTCCTGCCAACCCACGAGGGATGGCGGGCGCGGAAGCCCGCAAACTCGCCCGTCACCCCCTCGACCAGCCGCGCGGCCTCGGCCTCGCGACCGACGGCGCGTCCGATACGACGGGCGACGCTGTCCCAGGCCATGCCCCAGGTCGAGACGCCGGCATCCTGCATCAGGACGGGTGCGACACGCGACAGGATCGCATGCTCTTCCTGCGAGAGGCCCGAGCCGATCCCCACGATCAGATCCGGCTCGAGGCTCGCGATCCGTTCTGCCGAGACCTCTCCCCCGAGAAGCACAGGCGTCGCGTCACCGAGATGCTGCTGCGCCCAGGGCCAGACGCCGTAGGGAAAGTCGCCGAACCAGCTCCGGATTGCCACCGGCACGACGCCGAGCGCCAGAAGAGGGTCCTGCGTGCTGGCACCAAGCGACACGACGCGCCGCGCCGGGGCGGGAAGCGTGAACTCGCCCCAGACGTGGCGGAAGCTGAGGTCGGCCGCCGCTGCCCCAAGCGGCCGAGCGGCGACCAGCGCGCCGGCCGAAGCCAGAAGGGCCCGCCGGGTGAGGCCAGTGCCGAGGCCCTGCCGGCTGCCTTGGCATCCGCCCGCATCCTCCGGCCGAGCCATGTCGTGACGGTCCGTCGCGCACATCGTCTCTTGCGATCCCGTGCCGTTCACCAGCTGTATCTGACGGTCGCCGAAACGGTCCGGCCATCGCCGAAATACTCGGTGCCGTAGTAGTTGGTCACGAGGTAGTTCCTGTCGAACAGGTTGGTCACGTTTGCCTGCAGCGCGACGTTGGGGGTGAGGTCGTAGTTCACCATCGCATCGACAACGGTGTAGCTCGGGATCTCGACGCTGTTGCCGTCGTCGCCATAGGTCGATCCGACGTAGCGGATGCCGGCGCCCAGGGTCAGGTCGTTGTGCGCCTCGTTCGCGGCGAAGGTGTAATCCGCCCAGAGCGAGGCCACCGACTGCGGGACGCGGGGTGGCCGGTTTCCGACCGTGTCCGCCGTGCCGTCCTCTTCGATGCTCGCATCCCAGTAGGAATAGGCAAAGGTCAGGTTCGCGCTCTCCGTGATCGCGCCTTTCGCCTCCAGCTCGAGACCGCGGACGCCGACCTTGCCGATCTGCCGGGTCTGTGTCGGGCTTACCGCGACCGCAACATTGGTCTGGGTGAGATCGAAGACCGCCGCCGAGAACAGTGCGTTCATGCCCTGTGGCCGATACTTGATCCCGGCCTCGTACTGGGTGCCTTCCTTGGGCTCGTTCGCGGGGGCCCAAGAATCGGGCTCGAAGCTTTCCGAGTAGTTCGCATAGACGGACAGGTCAGGCGTGATCCTGTAGGTCAGACCCGCGCGCTTGGTGAAGGTGTCGAAGTCGCGCTCGATTTCAGCCGGCCCGCGGTAGTCCCCCGCGCCATAGTCGATCTCCACCGTCGTCCAGTCCTGCCGCCCGCCCAGCGTCAGGATCCAGCGGTCGGCGAAGGTCAGTTCCTGCTGGAGGTAGATCGCGCTGGTTGTCTGCTCCGGCACCCAGTCGATGTAGGGGAAGAGATCGACGCAGCTTCGGCCGCAATAGGTGATGTCGAGGATGTCGATCGGGTCGGCCGTGCCGAACTGCACCAGCTCGTCCACCTCGATGCGGCCGTATTCGTAGCCGAGAAGCGTGCGGCTCCCGGTGGCTCCCAAGCTCGTGTCGTACTGGAGTTGGCTGTCGACGGCGAACTGCTTCAGGGTCGATTCCACGTCGAACGAGCTGCGGCTTACCGTCGGGTCGGGCGAGGCACCGTAGACCTGCTCGTAGTCGAGATCGAGCACGCCGTAGCGGGCGTTCTGGCGGAAGGTGAGGCCGTTGCCGAAGTCGTGCGAGAAGAGGTAGCCGAGGCTTCTCTCCCGCGTGTCGAAGGCATTGAAGTCCGGCTCGCCCAGGAAGGTCTCGTATCCCAGTTCCTCTGCGAGCCCCTCCGGGAAGCCGGTGCCCGGCCAGCCGTCGCGCTCGTTGTAGTCCGCGAGCAGCGTGAGCGAGGTGGCATCCGTCGGCGCCCAGGTGAGGGCGAGGCCGAGGTAGCGGCGGTCGTCCTGCGAATGATCGTAGAAGCCGTCGGCCTCCTGCGCCTTGGCGGTGATGCGGTAGCTCAGCCTGCCATCGGCATCCAGCGCCCCGCCGAAGTCCGTGCCGGTCTCGGCGTGATCCTCGCCGAAGGTCACATAGGCCTCGCCGAACGCCTCGGCCTTCGGCACCTTGGTCACCGCGTTGATGACGCCGCCCGGCGCGCTGAGGCCGAAGAGCGCGGAGTTCGAGCCCTTCAGCACCTCCACGCGTTCCAGTCCGTAGGGTTCCAGCCGGCCGAAGGTCCAGCCGAACCCGCGGACGGGGATGCCGTCGCGGAAGGTCAGCAGCGTATCCTGACCGAAGCCGCGGATGCGGAAATAGTCGTAGCGGTCGTCTCCGCCCCATTCGTTGACGAGGATGCCCGCGCTGTAGGACAGGACCTGTTCGAGGTTCTGCGCCTTGCGGGTCTCGATCTCCTTCTGCGTGACGACAGAGACGGAGCCCGCGGTGTCGAGCACCGGCGTGGCCATCTTGCTGCCTGTCGATTCGGAGGTCGCGCCGATGTTCTCCGCGTCGTCATCGGCCAGCCCCTCGACCACGATGGGCGAAAGCCGGACGTCCTCCTGCTGGGCAAGTGCCGGTCCGGATGTCGCCAGCGTCGTGCAGGCCAGCAGGAAGGCGAGACGTTTCGGGCGGCGCGCGGCCGTCGAATCCAAAAAGGAGAAGGGACCCGGATGGTCCGGGAGGGCGAGTTGGGTCATGGCGTCCACCGCGCTGGAGGGTCTGGGGTGGCTCGCTTGCACCTGTGCTCCGGAGAGCAGATGCGGGTTGCGCGGACGCTGGCTCGCTTCGGCCCCTTACTGCACGCGGAATTCCCGACAAGTCAACTAGGTCTCTCGGGCAGTCCTTCCGGCGGACCGACCGCGTCTCGGTGGCGGGCCGCCTGCCGGCGCCGGAAGCCGTGTCAGCCGCCGGTTAGTCAGGCGTGTGCGTTGGACATAGGAAGCAATTCGCAATGGCAGGGCCAGAGGCCCACCGGCGCATCGCGCCTCTTGGCCACGCCATGTGCCAGTTGGCGCGTGCGGACCGTCAGCGGACTGCGCCGCCCGTTTTCCGGCGGAGAACGTGATGACGCGTCGTGCCAGCCAGAGCCCAGACCATGCGATCCGGCCTCATCCGGGTTCTGCCGGCACTCCGGGATTCGGTGCGCGCCCGGCGGCGGGCCGAGAGGATCGAAGCGCTCAGCCTCTGCGATGCGTCGAGCGTGCGGCGCGCAGCATGAGCGAGAGGATCACGAGGCAGCCGCCCATCGCGAGCAAGGCAAGGCCCAGTTGCGGCTCGCCGCGGGTTTCGTTCAGCCCGAGCTGCCAGAAGAGCACGAAGAGGGGAAGGCCGTTGAGAAGGCCACGGCGGGCGAGGCGGCAGGGAGTGCAGGACATCCGGGTTCCTTTCTCGTGGTGCTCCACCATGCTTTGCAGGAATCGTGCCGTCCGTGCCGCCGTGCGTCATGATGTACCAGCCGGTCGCGCGGCGCGCCGGGTGGCCCGGACCTGCCGCGGGTCTTGGGGGCGGAAAGCCCTCGCGCCGATCGCGGCGGCAACGGGCGGCCCCGCCGTCGCGCCGAACCTACCCTTGCGCGCGGCCCTGCCGGGTCCGGGGAATGCGCAGCAGGAAGGTCGTGCCCTTGCCCGGCTCGCTCTCGAAGCTGAGATCGCAGCCGGTCACCTCGGCGAGCCGCTGCGCGATGGTCATGCCGATGCCCGCGCCGCTGATCGCGCTGTTCTCGTGCCCGAGCCGCTGGAACGCCTTGAACACATCGGCCTGACGGTCCGGCTCGATGCCGACGCCGGTGTCGACGATCCGCAGGTCGACCGAACTGGGCGAGGAGAGGTCGAATTCCACATCGACCCGTCCGCCGGGCACGTTGTATTTGATGGCGTTGGAGAGCAGCTGGTCGATGATGCGCCCGAGCATGTCGGGATCGCCGACGACCGAGGGCAGCGGCTCGTCCGGCTTGCCGATCCGCAGCGTGACCTTCATCCGCTCGGCCTGTTGTCTCGCGCGGTCGCAGGCCTCGCGCACCAGCGGCATGAGGTCCATGGAACTGGTGGCCAGCCGCAGGTCCTTGTGCTCCAGCCTGCTCAGCTCCAGCACGGCATCCACGAGCTTCACGAGGTTCCAGCCCGAGCTGGAAATGGCCCGCACCTGCTGGATCCTGTCGCCCTCGATCTTCCGCCCCTCGGAGGCTTCGAGCAGTTCCGCATAGCCGATGATCGCCGTCAGCGGCGTGCGCAGTTCGTGGCTCATCGCGGACAGGAAGTTCGACTTGGCGCGGTTGGCGGCGTCGAGCTTGTCCCCCATCGTTGCCAGATGCTCGCCCACCGTCTGGAGTTCCTGGATCTCGAACGGCGCCGAGGGGGGCAGCGTGTTGCCCTCGCTGATGAGCACCATCCGCTCTTCGAGATCGCCGAGCGGCCGGGCGACCCGGGCGCTCATCGCGACCGAGCGTCTCCAGAGATAGGCGAAGAACCCGGCGTAGAAGACCACGAGGATCGCGACCATGATCTTGCTGACGAACCCGAGTTGGCTGCGCAGGTTGGTCGCCTCGGTCAGCAGGCTCTTCTCGCTCGTCAGGAGCAGGAGCCGCCAGTTCGGTCCCGCGATGGTGGCCCAGGCGGCAATCATCGGCTCGCGGATGTTGACGCGGGTCACGCCGGAGGGATCGTTCTGCATCTGTAGCGCGATTGCGGACAGGTCCGGACGGCGGAAGATGTTGAACTCCGCGGGCTTGAACGTGTCCTGCAGCACGGCTTCGGCATAGCTGTGGCCCATCAGCTCGGTGATGCCCAGATAGGTCTCGCCCACGGCCGGAAGCGCCAGGATCGTGCCGTCGCGCCCGATCAGGATCGCGAAGCCGTCGCCCGGCAGCTTGATGTTGAGCACCTGCTCGACGATGGTCTTGATGGTGACGTCGATCCCCACCACCGCCTCCAGCCTGTCCGGTCCGTAAACCGGCGCGATGGAGGAAACCATCCAGCCCTCACCCGCCGGATCCACGTAGGCATCGGTCCAGACCGGCTTTCCGGAAGGATTATGTGCCTGATCGGCCTCGTAATAGAAGTTGTAGCTCGGGATATCCATCTTCGGTGCGTAGATATCCAGCACGTCGAAATACGGATAGATCCGATTGTAGGAATCCCAGGTATTGAGGTAGAGTTGCGCGATCAGCGGATCGCTGTCCTTGATGGATTTCATCAGCGGATCGAGTCTGACCGTACGCCAGACCTTCTCGCGCTCTGCCTCGCCGATCGGGACGTGGCCGGAATAGAAGACCGCGGAGCCTCCGGTGTCCTTCGTGGTGTAGAAGACGCCGTCCGGAGAATAGGCGTGACGGGCCTTTTCGGCTTCGGTCGCATCTGCGGGCGCCGAAAGGGCGCGGCCGGTTTCTTCGCCGAAGATCTGCGTGACCGCGCTGATGCTTTGAAGGCGGTGGCCGATGATATCGGCCTCACGGATCGAGTCGTCCCGCAGCGTGGTGGTGGAAATGCGGGTGATCGCAGAGGCGCTGCGGTCGTAGACCACCTGGCTGGTTATCAGGTAAACGCCGACGAAGCCGAATTCGATCAGCAGCAGCGGAACGAGGGCAGCCTTGATGTAAGAGCGCCAAAGCCATTTGCTCAGGGGGACCGGCCCATGGCCGTCGACTTCCGCAATCCGGGACATGCGACACTACCCTGAAAAGCCAAACCCTGCAAACCGCAACTTGCTAGCGCCTCGCTCCAATCGTGTAAAGCCACCGCTCCAAGAAGCACTCGCTCCCAGCATTTGTGATGGGAGCTACATTCAAAAGAACTGATGATCTCCAGGGGCGCGGGCGGCGCGGGAGATTTTCAGGGCGGCTCTCCTTAGCCCGCCGGGTGAGGGAATTCCAGCGCCCTGTGCGGGCTGCCACACGCGCGACCTCGCACGGATCCGGGAGGCGCTCTTTCGCTGCGCGGCAGCTGCACCTGGACGCATGCCGAGCAGACGCGGGCGACCCTGCAGGATTGCCGCTTGCCCGAACGCCCCGGCACGTGACTTGGCTGCGGGCGATTTCCGAGCGCCGGACCCGCCGGTCCGGACGTCGCCGGGGCAAGATCGGGGCCGGACGTCCCACGCCTCTCCGGTCATCTGCATGCCGCGTCCGCGGCCGTCCTATCGAACGGACGGGGTGCTTGAGCCCGCGGATAGCGCAGCGTAGTCTATGTCCATGTGCGTCGCGTCAAGTGCCCGGCAGTCAAGGCCATGAAGTCCGCCCATTTCACCGGGTTACGGGTGGGCGCGGCCGTCCTCGCGCTCTGCGGCATGGCGATCTGGGCCATCTGGTCCTGGAACGAGGAAATCGCGGAGCTCGAGAATCAGGGCCTCGGCAAGTCGCGGCTCATCGCCCTTTATGCCGACAGGCTGATCCAGACGCAGCTGATCCTGCAGCAGGCGGCGCTGCGCGACCTGAAGGGCCAGCCTCCCGGCTACCTGCGCTCGCAGGCGTTCGCGAGCTTCCTGACCGCCATCGAAAGCGCGCAATCCTCGTCGGGCGGACTGGCGGTGCATGCTCTCGACGGCTCGCAGATCGCGGCGGGCGCCCTCTATCCGCGAGATTTCAGGTTTCCGTTGGAGGAGTTCCGGCAGGCGCGCGAGGCGGGAACACGCGTCTTCATCGGCCGCTTCGAGACGCCCGACCCGGTCGAGGACCGGATCTTCGTCGCCGCCGACTTTTCGGACGAAAGTGGCGAAGGCATCTTTGTTTCGATGCTCACGCTGGGTGCGATCCGCGCCTTCCTGCAACAGATCGCGCCACAGCCGACCGAGGCTGCCTCGCTCCTGCGCACGGACGGATTCCTCATGCTGCGCCGGAATGTCTCGCGCCCGATCATGCTTCCTCCCTCGGCTGCCGCCATGCAGAACCTGGAGGGTCATGTGGCGGGAAGCTACCGGACCGTGGCGGTTTCGGATGGGATCAACCGGCTCTATGCCTTCACGCGAGTGGGTGACCTGCCGCTCGTCGCCACCTATGGCGCGCCCGTGTCGGAGATACGGGCGGGCTGGCTCTGGCGTGTGGTTCCGATCTGGATGTTCCTCGCGCTGCTCGCACTCTTCATCTACGTGCTTTCAGGGCGCATCCGGCGCGCCATGGAAATGAATGTCGAGGCGCTCGAGACTCGCCAGAAGCTCGAGGCGACGCAGAAGATCGCCGAGCAGCGCGCGCGGCTGATGCAGGAGCTGAGCCACCGCGTGAAGAACAATCTCGCGCTGGTTCTGGCGCTGGTCGACCGGCAGATCCGCCTGCGCGGCCGGATCGAGGGGCCAGAGCTCAAGGGACGGATCCTCGCGATTGCCGAGGTGCACTCGATGCTGTTCGCCGCGGGGGAACGCTACGATCTCGACTTCGGCCGTCTCGTGGACCGGCTGAGTGTCAGCGAGGCCCTGGTGCCGCCCGAGTCCCGCATCACCGTCGAACGCGAGGTCGAGGATGGCATCCGCATCGGCCCCGACAGCGCCGTGCCGCTGGCGCTCGTCGCGGCCGAGCTTCTCACCAACGCGGTGAAGCACGCCTTCCCGGACGGACGCCCCGGCCGCATCTGCGTGCAACTCAGTCGTCTGGATCCCGATCACGCCCGGCTCATGATCGGAGACGACGGTGTAGGAGTGACCTCGGGCGAGGGCACGCGGCGCTCCGGCCTCGGCATCGTCGAGGCTCTGGTCGAGCAGGCGGATGCGGTGCTCGAGAGGCAGGACGGCGGCGGCACGCGCTTCCTGCTGACCTTCCCGATCCGCGGTCATACCGTGGTCCAGCTTCCCGCCGCAGCGCCTTCGCGCATGGCGTCCTGATCCTCGCGCGGCGCTGCCGACAGTCGCTCTTCCGCCGATGAAGGACCCACCCATGGACGCGATCTTCATCCTGACAGGGGCAGGAATATCGGCCGAGAGCGGGCTCGGCACCTTCCGCGACAAGGATGGTCTCTGGACGCGGTACGACCTGCGCCGGGTCGCCACGCCAGAGGGCTTCCGCGCGGATCCCGCGCTCGTGCACGATTTCTACAACATGCGACGGCAGAATTGCCTCGAGGCTTCTCCGAACGCTGCGCATCAGGCGCTGGCGCGGCTGCAACGGGACTATCCGGGCGAGGTGACCCTCGTCACGCAGAACGTCGACGACCTGCACGAACGTGCGGGCGCGGCCGAGGTGATCCACATGCATGGCGAGCTTCTGCGGGCACTCTGCGCTGCCTGTGGCCACCGCTGGCCCGCCCCGGCCAGGATGCTGCCCGAGGATCGTTGCCCGGCCTGCGACCGCGCCGCGACGCGTCCCGATATCGTCTGGTTCGGCGAAGTCCCCTACCGGATGGACGAGATCGTCGAGCGCCTCGCCCGGGCAAGGCTTTTTGCGGTGATCGGAAGTTCGGGAGAGGTCTATCCGGCGGCAGGTTTCGTCGAGGAAGCCGTGTCGCAGGGCGCGCGGACCGTCGAGATCAACCTCGAGCCGTGCGGCCGCGGCAATCTCTTCGGCAGCGGGCTCTACGGCCCGGCCAGCGCCGTCGTGCCGAGCTGGGTCGAGGGCCTGCTCGGCGGTTGAAGCCAGGCAGCGGCAGAGAGCGGCGCCCGGGAGCAGATGGGCCCCATTGGCTGCTTTCAAGTCCACTGCCGCGCGCAGGCTCGTGACGCCGACACGGCCGGATTTACAGGTTGCGCATCGGACGGCGTGCGTCGATAAGGCGCCCTTCTTGCGCGGAGGAAACCTCTTGACCGAAGTTGCGCTGGAGAGCCTTCGGGACCTCGTGAGGGCAGGCCTTGCCGATCCGGATGCGGAGCGGCTGGACGAGGTCGCGCGTGCGTTCCGGATCCGGGTGACACCCGAGATGGTGGCAGCCTCGGTGGATCCCGCCGTCGCCCGCCAGTTCGTTCCGGCCATCGAGGAACTGGAGATCGGCGCGGAAGAACTTGCCGATCCGATCGGCGACGAGGCGCGCAGCCCGCTGCGCGGCCTGACGCATCGCTACGCGGACCGCGTGATCCTGCATGTCACGCGCATCTGCGACGTCTACTGCCGCTTCTGCTTCCGCCGCGAAGTGGTTGGCGGAGAAGGGCTTCTTTCGGAGCAGGATCTGGCGGCGGCACTCGATTACATCGATGCGACACCGACCGTTCGCGAGGTCATCCTGACCGGGGGCGATCCCTTGACCCTCTCTCCCAGACGTCTGCGGGCGATCGTCGAGCGGCTGGGCCGGATCGACCACCTCGACCAGATCCGTATTCACAGCCGGGTGCCGGTCGTTGCGCCGGATCGCATCGACGACGAGCTGATCGCGGCGCTGCTCGGGCCCGTGCCGGTCTGGATCGTCGTCCATGCAAACCATCCTTCGGAACTGCGCCCCGCTTCCCGCGCGGCGATCCGGCGCCTCAGCGATGCGGGCATCCCGCTTCTGTCGCAGTCGGTTCTCCTGCGCGGGGTCAACGACAGCGTCGACACGCTCGAGGCGCTGTTCCGGGCGCTCCTGCGGCTGCGGGTGAAGCCCTACTACCTGCACCACTGCGATCTGGCCCGAGGAGCGGGTCACTTCCGCACCACGCTGGCGCAGGGCCGGACGCTCATGGCGGACCTGCGTCTCAGGCTCACCGGCATCGGCCTGCCGACCTATGTCCTCGATATTCCCGGCGGCTACGGCAAGGTTCCCATCTCCTCCGACCATCTGACCGAGGAGAGCCCCGGCCGCTGGCTGATCCGCGATCCTGCCGGGGGGATGCACCGATACGCCGATCCAGTTTACTAAATTATCAACAATGGTTTGCGACACAATTCTCTCGTTTGACATGAGCATATGCGCGCAACTTCGATAGAGGTTGGACCAAGGACAATCCGGCAGCTCGATCCGGACACCATGATGCCGGCCTGAACCTCGCCGGGCCGGGCACATGATGACGGATGTCGGGAGAGCTCATCCATGCTAGCATCGCTGGCAAACATTCGGGAGGCGCATCATGGCCGACTGCAGGAAACTGCGCCCGACCGGCCTCTACGACGGTCGGCAGGGTTTCACCTATAACGAAGGTCTCTCCGCCCAGTCCGTTGGCTCCTCCGGAATCTGCATGCACCTGCTGACGATCCCGCCGGGCGGGCGGGCAAAGGCGCACAAGCACACCCGCCACGAGACGGCAATCTACGTGATCGAGGGCGAGACGGTGATGTGGTGGGGAGAGCGGCTCGAGAACCGCATGGAGGTCGGCGCTGGCGAGCTTCTCTACATACCCGCCGACATGCCCCATCTGCCCATGAACCTCTCGGACCGGCCGGCGGTCGCGGTCATCGCCCGCACCGACCCGAACGAGCAGGAGAGCGTGACCTTGCTGCCCGACCTCGAGGCACTGGTGCCCTGAAGGGTCTGCCACGGACTGCGACAGGCATGGCAGCAGGACGTCCGACCCGGAGGTTTCGGGGACGTCGTGCGAGTCTCGTTGCTGGACGCTGCGCTCTGCGGCGGAAGGCGTCCGCCTTCGGTTCGCGCCCCTCGGGCGGATGGTCTACCCGCCGAGGCGCCGCAGCAGGACGATCGAGGGCTCGCCCGTCACCGGCAGTCCATTGGCGGCCTCGTAGGCCGAGATGGCGGCCTCGGTCTTGCCGCCGATCACGCCGTCGGATCCGCCGGTATCGTAGCCCGCAAGGGTCAGGCGGCGCTGCAATTCCTGCCTGTCGGCCTTGGTCATCCCGCGGGCGTCGGGCGGAAAGCGCCCGCGGATCGGCGAGCCGCCCCGCAGTCGGTCGGAAAGGTGGCCGACCCCGATCACGTAGTTCTCGGCATTATTGTAGCGGGTGATGACGGTGAAGTTGCGGAAGACCGCGAAAGCGGGCCCTGCTGCTCCCATGGGAATGAGGATCGAGGCCGGGCCGAAGTCAGGCACGGCACGCCCGTCCATGTCGCGCACGCCCATCGCGGTCCATGCCGCAGGGCTGCGGGTCGTGCCGCGTCCTGCAAGGCCCGTGTTGAAGCCCGCGGGCAGCTGCACCTCGACGCCCCACGGCTGCCCCCGCCGCCAGCCGGAGCGCGAGAGATAGGCTGCCGCCGAGGCAAGCGCGTCGGTCGGATCGTCCGACCAGATGTCCCGCCGCCCGTCACCGGTAAAATCCACCGCATAGGCGAGATAGGAGGTCGGAATGAACTGGGTGTGCCCCATCGCGCCCGCCCAGCTTCCCGTCAGATGCGAGGGATCGGTGTCGCCCGCCTGCAGGATCTTCAACGCAGCCACCAGCTGGCTCTCGAAGAAAGCGCCCCGGCGCCCGTCGAAGGCGAGGGTGGACAGGGCCGAGACGATCGGCACGTTGCCCCGGCGCTCGCCATAGCGGCTTTCGACACCCCAGATGGCAACGACGACTTCGGCCTCGACGCCGTAGCGGGCCTCGATCTGCGACAGGACGGCGGCGTTGCGGGACAGCGCCGCCCGGCCAAGCGCGATGCGCTCGTCGGAGGCCGCGATGGACAGATAGTCTTCGGTGGTGCGGGTGAATTCCGTCTGGTTGCGATCACGCTCGATCACCTCGGGAAGGAAGCCGGCGGAGCGGAACGCGCGGTCGAAGGTGTCCGCGGAAATCCCGGCCCCGAGGGCGCGCGGTCGGAAGCCTGCGACCCAGGCATCCCACGCGGGATTGGGCACGGCGCGCATCACGGGCTCCGCGGTGGGGACGGAGACGAACGCTCCGCCGCCGCAGCCGGCGAGTCCGGTGGCCAGAAGTCCAAGCATCATCGCACGCCGCGTCGCCTGCATCGCGCCTTCTCCTGCTCTTGTCGTTTGCTCTTGTGATTTGATCGTGCCTCGTGACCGAGCCTATCCGAATCCGGTCAGCGCGCAAACCGCTTCGGCGGGCCGTTGCCGACCGGTTCTTCGCGAGGGAAGATCGGGCACGCCGGTGGGCAGTGGCGCGATAGCCTCGGCGATGGGGCCGGCGGCGGCAACTGCGATAACCTCGATTGCGGGACAGACCGCCGAGGCGACCTGCGTCGGACGGGGCGAGCCTCGGGGAGGAGGGGAACATGCAGCAGGGAGAGAGCAGGGGACGCTTCGTGGCCTTGCGGCTCATGCCGGGAGAGGAGGTCGTCTCGGCGCTGGCGCAGATCGTCGAGCGTGAGGGATGGGGCGCCGCAAGCCTGGTCTCCGCCGTGGGCAGCCTTGCGTCCGCGCGGCTTCGGTTTGCGGCCCGCGTCGATGGCATCGACCTCGATGGTCCCTTCGAGGTCGTCTCGCTCTCGGGCACGATCGAGCCCGGAGGCCGGCATCTCCATCTCGCGATCGCGGACGGAGAGGGGCGCGTCACGGGTGGCCATCTCCAAGGCAAGGCGCGCGTCTTCACCACGCTCGAGATCGTGCTGCTCGTGCTGCAGGATCTCTCGTTTTCGCGCGAGCCATGCGCGGCATCCGGCTGGCGCGAACTGATCATAAGGTAGCGCCGCCCCCGCGGCCGTTTGAGCCGCACGTTGCGGGCGGGCAAGGTGGCCTACCGTTTCCGGAGCGCCTCGGGCTTGTGCGCGGCCTTAGCTCCGGTCTTGTCGCTTGCGACGACATATTGCGGGTCGTCAGGCGAGGCGGAGACCTTGTGGCCCTTGATCCGCGTGTCGCCGGTCTGCTTCTTGACGACGTGGCCGCTGGTTTTCCCCTGACTCGTATTCCAGGTCACTGCATCGCCCTTCTTCAGGTTCTTCGTCATGGCGCTCCTCCTGTCGCGCCCGCGACTCGGAGTCGCGGGTGTGATGCTCGAAGGGGCGGGGAACGTAATTGCCCATATAACGTTCCCGTTTCGCCGAAGCGTCGCAACGTCAAGCATGAGAATCCGCCTTGCAAACGGTTTCAACACGGCATTTGATCCGCACCGAGGCGCCGCCCGTTCGCCAGAAGGCGGCACTTCCAACATGATGGAGGTTCACCCATGAAAATCGCTCATCTGATGGCCGCGTCCTCGCTGGCCCTGATGGCCGCCGCCGGAGCCAACGCGAAGACCCTCGTCTATTGCTCGGAGGGCTCGCCCGAGGGCTTCGATGCGGCCCCCTACACTGCCGGCACCACCTTCGACGCAGCCTCTCAGGCGGTCTACAACCAGCTCGTCGAATTCAAGCCGGGCACGACCGAGATCGCGCCCGCACTCGCCGAGAGCTATGAGATCTCGGACGACGGGATGGAATACACCTTCCACCTGCGCCCGGGGGTGAAGTTCCACACGACGGACTTCTTCACGCCCACGCGCGACGTCAACGCCGACGACGTGATCTTCTCGTTCACGCGGCAGGGCGACACGTCGAGCCCGTGGCACCAGTATGTGTCGGGGATCACCTACGAATACTACAGCGGCATGGAAATGCCGACGGTCATCAAGGAAATCCAGAAGGTCGACGACCTGACGGTGAAGTTCGTCCTGACGCGCCCCGAGGCGCCCTTCCTCGCGAACCTCGCCATGGACTTCGCCTCGATCATGTCGAAGGAATATGCCGACAAGCTCGAGGCCGAAGACCGCAAGGAAGACCTCAACAACGCGCCCGTCGGGACCGGCCCTTTCAAGTTCGTGGCCTACCAGAAGGACGCGGTGATCCGCTATCAGGCCCATGACGACTACTGGGGCGGGCGCGAGAAGATCGACGACCTGATCTTCGCCATTACCCCCGATCCGGCGGTGCGGATGCAGAAGCTGCAGGCCGGCGAATGCCACATCATGCCCTATCCGGCACCCGCCGACATCGAGGCGCTGAAGGCCGACCCCAACCTGCAGGTGATGGAGCAGCCGGGCCTGAACGTGGCCTATCTCGCCTACAACACCACCGTGGCGCCCTTCGACAATCCGAACGTGCGCAAGGCGCTGAACATGGCGATGAACAAGGAGGCGATCCTCGACGCCGTGTTCCAGGGCACGGGCGAGGTCGCGAAGAACCCGATCCCGCCGACCATGTGGAGCTACAACGACGCGGTCGAGGAGCTTCCCTACGATCCGGAAGCCGCCAAGAAGATGCTCGAGGAAGCCGGTGTCTCCGACCTCTCGATGGAGATCTGGGCCATGCCGGTGCAGCGGCCCTACATGCCGAACGCACGCCGCACGGCGGAACTGATGCAGGAAGACTTCGCGAAGATCGGCGTCAACGTCGAGATCGTCTCCTACGAGTGGGGCGAGTATCTGAAGAAGTCGACCGATCCGTCCCGCAAGGGCGCGGTCATCCTCGGCTGGACCGGCGACAACGGCGATCCGGACAACTTCATGGGCGTGCTGCTGGGCTGCTCGGCCACCGGCGACGGCGGCGCGAACCGCGCGCAATGGTGCAACAAGGAGTTCGACGACCTGATCCAGAAGGCGAAGGTCACGGCGGATCAGGCCGAGCGCGCCAAGCTCTATGAAGAGGCGCAGGTGGTCTTCAAGCGCGAGAACCCCTGGGCCACCATCGCGCATTCGACGGTCTTCATGCCGATGTCGAAGAAGGTCTCGGGCTATGTGATGAACCCGCTGGGCAAGCACAGCTTCTCGGGCGTCGATATCGAAGAGTAAAACGGCTAGAGTAACGGGAAGGCGCGTCGGGAGCATCCCCGGCGCGCCTCTCATCATTCAGGGTTCAGATGATCAGATTCCTTCTCGGCAAGCTCGCCTATCTGATACCGACCTTTCTCGGCATCACCATCGTGGCGTTCGGTTTCGTGCGGCTCCTGCCGGGCGATCCGGTGCTGCTCATGGCAGGCGAACGCGGCCTCTCGCCAGAGCGTCACGCGGAGCTTTCGGCGCAACTCGGCTTCGACCGGCCGATCTGGGTGCAGTATCTCGACTTCGTCGGCAATCTCTTCCAGGGCGATTTCGGGCTGTCGCTCACGACGAAGAAGCCGGTCCTGACCGAGTTCCTGACGCTCTTCCCCGCCACCATCGAGCTCGGCCTCGTGGCTGTGACGCTCGCCACGCTGATCGGCATTCCGCTCGGCGTCTTCGCGGCGATCAAGCGCGGCAGCTGGTTCGACCAGATCTCGATGGGCGCCGCGCTGGTGGGCTACTCCATGCCGATCTTCTGGTGGGGGCTGCTGCTCATCATCTTCTTCTCTGGCATCCTGAAATGGACGCCGGTCTCGGGGCGGATCGACCTGCTCTACTTCTTCCCGAACGGGACGGGGTTCATGCTCTACGACTCGCTCGTCTCGGGGCAGAAGGGGGCCTTTGTCTCGGCCATGCGCCACCTGATCCTGCCCGCGATCGTGCTGGCCACGATCCCGATGGCGGTCATCGCGCGCCAGTCCCGCTCGGCCATGCTCGAGGTGCTGGGCGAGGATTACGTGCGCACCGCCCGCGCCAAGGGAATGAGCCCCTTCCGCGTGATCTCGGTCCACGCGCTCCGCAATGCGCTGATCCCCGTCGTCACCACCATCGGCCTTCAGGTCGGTGTCGTGATGGCAGGCGCCATCCTGACCGAGACGATCTTCTCCTGGCCCGGAATCGGCAAGTGGATGATCGATTCGATCTCGCGCCGGGATTATCCATCGGTGCAGGGCGGGCTTCTTCTCATGGCGGGCGTCGTCATGCTGGTGAACCTGATCGTCGATCTGCTCTACGGGGTCATCAATCCCCGCATCCGTCATTCGTGAGGGTTCCATGACAGCCGTGACGCCCCCCGCCCCGCAAGGTTCCGAGATCCGCCGCCAGCTGCGCGAGTTCTGGTTCTACTTCTCCGAGAACCGCGGCGCCGTGATCGGCCTCGCCGTGTTCCTTGCGCTCGTGCTGATCGCCACCTTCGCGCCGCTTCTGGCGCCCCACAGCCCGACGCTGCAGAACCGCGGCGCCCTGCTGGTGCCGCCCTTCTGGGAGGACGGCGGCACGGCCACCTTCCTCCTCGGCACCGATGCCGTGGGCCGCGACATCCTCTCGCGGCTGATCTTCGGGGCGCGGCAATCGCTCTTCATAGGTTGCGTCGTGGTCTCGATCGCGCTCAGCGGAGGCATCATCCTTGGCCTTGTCGCGGGCTTCTTCGGCGGCTGGGTGGATGCGGTCATCATGCGGGTGATGGACGTTATCCTCGCCTTCCCCTCGCTGCTCCTTGCCCTCGTCATGGTGGCGATCCTCGGGCCGGGTCTCCTGAACGCCATGATCGCCATTGCCATCGTGCTGCAACCCCACTTCGCGCGACTGACGCGCGCGGCGGTCATGGCCGAGAAGAACCGCGAATACGTGATGGCCGCCCGCGTGGCCGGGGCAGGGCGCCTGCGGCTCATGTTCCGCACCATCCTGCCGAACTGCCTCGCGCCGCTGATCGTGCAGGGCACGCTTTCCTTCTCGAACGCAGTGCTCGACGCGGCGGCGCTCGGCTTTCTCGGGATGGGCGCGCAGCCCCCGACACCCGAATGGGGCACCATGCTCGCCGAAGCGCGAGAGTTCATCCTGCGCGCCTGGTGGGTCGTGACCTTCCCCGGCCTCGCGATCCTGATCACCGTGCTCGCGATCAACCTCGTGGGCGACGGGCTGCGCGACGCGCTCGACCCGAAACTGAAGCGGAGCTGAGCCGATGGCGCTACTCGAAATCCGCAACCTCTCCGTCAGCTTCGCCACCTCCACGGGGCGGTTCGACGCGGTGAAGGGCATCGACATGACCGTCAACAGCCGCGAGGTGCTGGCCGTCGTCGGCGAAAGCGGCTCGGGCAAGTCGGTCGCGATGCTGGCGACGATGGGCCTTCTGCCCGCCACCGCCAGGGTCGAGGCCGATCTCCTGCGCTTCGACGGCCGCGACATGCTCGCCATGTCCGACACGGACCGGCGCAAGCTGATCGGGCGCGAGATCTCGATGATCTTCCAGGAGCCCATCGCCTCGCTCAACCCCTGCTTCACCGTGGGCTTCCAGCTCGAGGAGGTGCTGCGCGTCCACCTGGGTCTCGGCGCCCGGGAACGGCGCGCCCGGGCGATCGAGCTTTTCGATGCGGTGGGCATCCCCGATCCCGAAGGGCGCCTGTCCTCCTATCCGCACCAGATGTCGGGCGGGCAGTGCCAGCGGGTAATGATCGCCATTGCCATCGCCTGCCAGCCGAAGCTTCTCATCGCGGACGAGCCGACGACCGCGCTCGACGTGACGATCCAGAAGCAGATCCTCGACCTCCTGATGAAGCTGCAGGAGGACACCGGCATGGGCATGATCATGATCACCCACGACATGGGCGTGGTGGCCGAGACCGCCGACCGCGTGGTCGTGATGTACAAGGGCCGCAAGATGGAGGAGGCGGGCGTGCTCGAGATCTTCGAGGCGCCGAAGCATCCCTACACGCGCGCGCTCCTCTCGGCGCTGCCCGAGCTTGCCACCGGCGACCGCCTGCCCACGGTGGCCGACTTCGTCGATGCCGACGCCCTTGCGGGAGGTGTGTGATGGCCCCGGTTCTCGAAGCCCGCAACATCGTGCGCGATTACGCGGGGTCTGGCGGACTCTTCCGCCGGGCGCAGCCCGTCCGTGCGCTGAAGGGGATCTCCTTCAAGGTCGAACAGGGCCGCACCCTTGCCGTCGTCGGCGAGAGCGGTTGCGGCAAGTCCACCCTCGCGCGGATCATCACCCTGATCGACCCGGCCACCGAGGGTGAGCTGCTGATCGACGGCGAGGCCATCGACATCGCGAAGCAGGGCTTGCCGCCGGGCTTGCGCCGCAAGGTGCAGATCGTGTTCCAGAACCCCTACGGCTCGCTCAACCCGCGCCAGAAGGTTGGCGACATGCTGATGGAGCCGCTGATCCTGAACACGAACGACGGCTCGTCCGAGCGGCGCGAGAAGGCGATGGCCATGCTCGTCAAGGTCGGTCTCCTGCCCGAGCACTTCCACCGCTACCCCCACATGTTCTCGGGCGGCCAGCGCCAGCGCCTCGCCATCGCGCGGGCGCTGATGGTGAACCCGCGGCTTCTCGTGCTGGACGAGCCGGTGTCGGCGCTCGACCTGTCGGTGCAGGCGCAGGTGCTGAACCTGCTCGCCGACCTGCAGGAGGAGTTCGACCTGACCTATGTCTTCATCAGCCACGACCTCTCCGTGGTGCGCTACATTGCCGACGACGTGCTGGTGATGTGGAAGGGCGAGGTCGTGGAATACGGCACGCGCGACGCCGTGTTCGGCGCGCCGCAGCACGACTACACCCGCACGCTCTTCGCGGCGACGCCGGTGACGGACGTGGCGGCCATCCGCGCGCGCGTCGAGCGCCGTCGCGCGGCGGGCATCGGTGTGTCGGCCGCATGAAAGACAGGGGGTGGTAGCCCGCTACTACCCCCGTCGCGGCTGCGTCCGCAGACTTGCGGCACCGATTGCAGGAGGACCCCTTGGCCAAGCTGATCCACAGCATGATCCGCGTGCAGGACGAAGCGCGTTCGCTCGCGTTCTACCGGGAGGCGTTCGGCCTCGAAGTTGCCGACAGGCTGGATTTCGAGGGTTTCACCCTCGTCTACCTCTCGAACCCCGAGGCGGAGTTCGAGCTGGAACTGACGATCAACAAGGGACGGGAGGAGCCCTACGACCTTGGAGACGGCTACGGCCACATGGCGGTGTCGGTCGCCGATGTCGCAGCCGAACATGCGCGCCTGACGGAATCCGGCCTCAACCCGCGGAAAATAGTGGACTTTGCCCCCGGCGGAGAGGTGATCGCCCGGTTCTTCTTCATCGCGGATCCCGACGGATACCAGATTGAGGTGTTGGAGCGGGGCGGCCGCTACAAGTAAGCTTCCACGCGGTGCCGGGGCCCACGCACTTGTGGGCATGCCGGCTCGGGTTGGAAGCAAGGGGGTATCATGCCGAAGAGCATGGGAATGGCCGTCGCCCTGCCGGTGACACTGGCCGTGATCGCCGTGGGGGGTGCCGGCTTCGGCGCCTATATGATGAACGAGCGCAACCTCGCGCTCGAGGATCTGGCGCGGCAGTCGGAGCTGAGCGGCTCGATCGCGACGCTCGAGAGCGAAGTGGCGGGGCTGACCTCGCAGGTGAAGTCCGGGGAGAGCCAGCTCGCGGACCTGAATGCGCAGCTCGAGTCGGCCCGGTCCGAGCTTTCCACCGTACAGGAGGAGCACCAGCGGCTTTCGTCCGAACTCGCGCCGATGCGCGAGGAGATCGCGAGTTTCGACAGCCGCAGGGCGGAGGCCGAACAGGGGACGGAGAAGGCTGTTGCAGACTTCAAGGCGGCCGAGGCGCGGCTGAAGGAGCTGACCGACCGGGAGGACAGGCTGCGCTCCACCGTCTCGCGGCTGTCGGCCGAGGTGCAGGACCTCGACCGCCGCATGGAGGGACTGCGCGCCGAGAGCGGCGCCCTTGTTGCCGCTGCCAAGTCGGCGGCCAAGCAGCGCGGCGATCTGCAGAACATGACCGAGACGTTGGCGCAGATCCTTGCCTCGCGCTCCGAAGAGCTCGTCCAGCTCGAGCGGCGGATCAGCCAGCAGGACCTGAAGGTGCCGACCAAGGGGCCGGCGCCGCTGGCTGCCGCGGCTGGCGCAGGATCGCAGGCTGCATCCGAGGAAGACGCCACGGCCGGGGATCAGGCCGCGGGTGCCGAGGATCAGGCAGCGCCCGAAGCGGAGCCGGAAGCGGAGCCGCAGGTCGCCGCCGAAGGGCAGGCTACGGAGGGGTCGGATCCCGCGGCAGAGCAACCTGCCGCCGAAGAAGCCGAGGCAGCGGCGGAAGAGGCGGCGCCGGATGACGCGGCGGCGGCAGAGGAGCCCGCTGCGCAAGAACCCGAAGCCGGGGCCGCGCCGGAAGATCAGGCTGCGGCCGACGAGGCGACCGCGTCCGGGCAGCCGGCGGCCGGAGCCGAAGCAGGTGGGCAGGCCGGAGCCGCGGCATCCGCCGAGGTTCCGGAACTTGGTGCAGGAACCTATGGCATCGGGCCGCTCTTTGCGACCTTCTCGCCGAACGGCACCTTCACCATGCGCAACACGGAACTCGACACCTCCGTTACCGGCCAGTGGACGGCGACGGACGGTCGGCTCACCCTGTCGGATCCCGAGGGCGGCAGCGGCTCGACCAGCTTCCCGATGGTCTGCCAGCTGGTGAAGGAGGCCAGGGTCCTGAAGCTCGAGAAGGTCGAGGACGGCAAGTGCCCGCTGGCCGGGATGGAGATTAGCCGGCGCTGACCGGCAGGCGAAGCGTGACGCGCAGCCCCGGCTGCGCGTCGGCGAGGTCCACCCGACCTCCGTGAAGGCGCAGGATGGCTGCCACAAGGCTGAGGCCAAGTCCGCTGCCTTCGCTGTTCCGGCTGCGCTCCAGCCGGTAGAAGCGACGGAACACGGCCTCGCGCTCGGGCGCGGGGATGCCCGGGCCATCGTCCGCCACGGTGAGAACCGCCTCCGCCCCGTTGCGCCGGACGGCAAGCCGGATGCGGGCAGGCGCAGGGCAATGGCGGAACGCATTCTCGACGAGGTTAGAGACCGCCTGTGCGAGCAGGTCCCGGTCACCCAGCACCGTCACGGGCTCGACCTCTGCGATGAGGCGATGCCCGAGTTCCTCGGCCACGGGTTCGAGCATCTCGTGCAGGTCGCTCGCGAGCATCCCCAGATCCAGCCGTGCAAACCGGGGCCGCGCGCCGCCGCCCTCGATCTGCGCGATGCGCAGCACGGCATTGAAGATCCGCACGATCCGGTCCGCCTGAGCCACGGCCGAGACAATCTCGGCCGCCGCATCCTCGGGAAGGTCCTCGCGCAGCATCAGGGGCTCGAGCGAGGTGCGCAGCCGCGTGACGGGCGTCCTGAGGTCGTGGGCCACGTCCGACGACACCTGCCGGAGGCTCTCGACCGTCAGCTCGAGCTGGTCAAGCGTGGCGTTGACCGCGCCCGCGATGCGGCCGATGTCGTCGCTTCCCGTGTCGCGCACGCGTTCGGACAGCTCGCCCCCCGCAGCCCGGGTCAGCACGTCCGAGAGCCGGGCGATCCGGCGTTCCGCCCGCCAGGCGAGGAGCCCCGCGACGCCCACGGCAAGCAGGATGGCAAGCGCAAGGCCGGAGGCCACCGAGCGGATCACGATGGCGCGCACCTCGTCCAGCGCGGTTGTCTGGCGCGCGGCGATCACATAGCCGGCAGGGATGTGCAGTCCATAGGCCGAGAAGCCCAGCCCGTCGGGCGCCCGCCCCGGCAGCACCATGTCACGCCCCGAGACGAGTTCGCGAGGACCCACGAAGGGCTCGCGCAGGTTGAAGTTGCCGAAGACGATCCGACCCGAATTGTCGATGAAGAGGTAGAGGTTCGCGAAGTCTCGGGTGGTGGCGATGTTCGTTGCGATCTGGGCGTGCAGGTCGACCAACCCGGCCACCTGCCACGTGGCCGCGAGCGATTCGGCCATCTGGCGTGCATCCGCCCGCAACCTCTCCTTGAGAGCGCCCGTCAGGAGCGGGACCGACACCAGCCCGGCGAGCAGCGTTGCCCCCACGAAGATCAGCGCGAGCCGCGCGGCGAGCCTGAGAGACGAGGAGCCGAAGAATCGCGCAAGGCCGGTCGCGCCGGACGGGCCCTCCTGCCGTGGGACGACGGGTGGAGGGTCGGCTTCACCGGTATCGGGGGGAAGGCCTGCGCTCATGCCTTGAGCATGTAGCCCGCGCCGCGCACGGTGTGGAGGAGCGGCTTGTCGAAGGGCCGGTCGATCTTGGAACGCAGCCTGCTCATGTGGGTCTCGACGACGCTCGTGCCGGGATCGAAGTGGAAATCCCAGACCGCCTCGAGCAGCATCGTCCGCGTCTGCACGCGGCCCGCCGCGCGCATCAGATGCTCCAGCAGGCGGAACTCGCGCGGCTGCAACTCGATCTCGGTGCCGCCGCGGGTGACGGTGCGGCGGATCGTGTCCATCGTCAGGTCGCCCACCCGCAGGAGATCGCGCGCGCCTTCCTGAAGCGCGGGCCGCCGTGCAAGCGCCGCCAGCCGGGCCGAAAGCTCGGAGAAGGAGAAGGGTTTCACGAGATAGTCGTCGGCCCCCGCCTGCAACCCCTCGACGCGGTCCGTCACGCCGCCCATGGCGGTGAGGATGAGGATCGGTGCCTTGACCTGCGCGCTCCGCAGCGCCTTGACCAGAGAGAGGCCGTCGAGCCCCGGCATCATCCGGTCGATCACCATGAGATCGTAGGGCTGCAGCGTCGCCTGGACCAGCGCGTCACGGCCGTCGGGCACGTGGTCCACGCTGTAGCCCTCGGCCAGGAGGCCCTGGCGCAGGTAGTCGGCGGTCTGGCGGTCGTCCTCGGCAAGCAGGATCTTCATGTCGTTCTCCATCCTGCCGGACTGTGCACTGCGCGCCTTGCCGCAACCTTTCCGGCTCCTCACCGTTCGGTAAGGTCTGCCGCTGCATCGCCCGAGATCACGTCCACGCGAGGTTACGGAATGGTAATGCCGCGGTAAGCGCGCCCGCAAGCTCGCAACCCATCTTGTGACTCAAGGCAGCCCATGCCGGCGACCTCGGGATGAAGGCCCAAGGTCCGCCGGCGACCATGCGCCCCGGAAAACGAAGGAGATTCCATATGCCGATGCTCACCCCGCGATCCTCGCTCAAGGCCGTCCTGATCGCCAGCACCCTCGTCACTGCCGGCGTCGCGGGCACCAGCCTGCCGGTCACGTCGGCGCAAGCCGAAGTGCCGATGCAGGGCTATGCCGACCTCGTGGCGCGCGTTTCGCCCGCCGTCGTCTTCATCGAGGTCACCGCCAAGTCGCAGGAGCCTGCCGGCATGGCCGGCTCGCCGCTCGAGGAATTCCTCCGCCGCTTTGGCGAGGTCGACCCGCAGTTCCGCATGCCGCAAGCACCTGAGGGCGGTCAGGTCATGCACGGGCTGGGATCTGGCTTCCTGGTCTCGAACGACGGGGTGATCGTGACGAACAACCATGTGGTCGAGAATGCCACCGACATGAAGGTGAAGCTGGAGGACGGGCGGGAGTTCAAGGCCGAGGTCGTCGGCACCGATCCGATGACCGACATCGCCGTGATCAAGCTGAAGGATGCGAGCGACCTGCCGTTCGTCGAGCTGGGCGACAGCGACAGGCTGCGGGTGGGCGATGCGGTGGTGGCCGTGGGCAACCCCTTCGGCCTCGGCGGCACCGTAACCTCCGGCATCGTCTCGGCGATGGGACGCAACATCAACTCCGGACCCTACGACGACTACATCCAGACCGACGCGGCCATCAACCGCGGCAACTCCGGCGGGCCGCTCTTCGACACCGAAGGCAAGGTCGTCGGGATGAACACCGCCATCTTCTCGCCCTCGGGCGGATCGGTGGGGATCGGGTTCTCGATCCCCGCGAATACGGTGCGGGACGTGGTGGATCAGCTGCAGGAGAACGGCTCGGTTTCGCGCGGCTGGCTCGGCGTGACGATCCAGCCGATGACGCCTGAGATCGCGCAGGCGATGGGGCTGGAGGGCGCTGACGGCGCGCTGGTGGCCGAGGTGCAGGATGGGAGCCCCGCCGACGAGGGCGGCCTCAAGAGCGGCGATGTGATCACTGCCGTGAATGGCCAGGACGTCACCGAGCGGTCGAGCCTGCCGCGGCTCATCGCGGCGATCCCGAACGGGCAGGAGGCTACGCTGGCCGTCCAGCGCGACGGGCGTGAGCGCGAGGTGACCGTCACCATCGGCGAGCTGACGCCCGACCGGACGCGTGTGGCGGAGAGCCAGTCTCCGGAGGTTCTGGGTGCCCCGCTGGGGATCGAGGTGCAGCCGCTGCAGCCCTCGCTCGCCCGGCAACTGGGCCTTCCGGACGGGGCCTCGGGCGTGGTGGTGACGGCAGTCGATCCGGCGGGTCCGAACGCCGACCGGCTCGCGCCGGGCGACGTGATCGAGGAAGCCGCCGGCCGCGAGATCCGGACGCCGGGGGATCTGGCGTCGGCGGTTCGGGAGTCGGACGGCAAGGGGGTGCTGCTTCTGAAGGTGTCACGGCAGGGCAACCCGGTCTATGTCGGCGCGGAAGTGGCCTCGTCCTGATGTCGAAGCCGACCCCAAGGCAATGCCTGCGGGGTCGGCCTTCCGGCCGGGCGGAGGAGGTACCTGCAATGTAGGCTCGGCCCGTTGGATGATACCAAGACGACCACGCTGCTCCGTTCGGCGGATAGGTGCCCGAACCACGTCAAATTCCGAAAATAATTTTCAAGTATCTGTCGCGCCAATGCGCCGAAGCGCGCCGGAGCCGGCAGGTGTGTCGGAACAAGCGCCGCCTCTCGCCGTTGCAGGGCCTTGCGTCCATCACGGAGAGGAGGAGATCCATGAAACGCCTGACCCTCACGACCTGCGCACTCGCCCTGGTCGGTGCGACGGCTGCCTATGCGGATTGCTCGGAAGAACTTGCATCGCTGACCGGCGGCGCGTCCGACATGCCCTCGGCGACGGGCAGCGCAGGTGCGACCGGCAGCGGCACGGACATGTCATCCACAGGCGGCAGCACGGACACGGCAGCATCAGCCGGGTCGGACATGGCGGGCAGCTCGTCAACCACCGGAACCGGGTCAAGCGGATCCGACATGGCAGGGGCTGGTGCGACTGCAGGATCGGGCGGCAGCGACATGGCTACGGGCAGCGCGTCCGGAAGCGCCACGACAGGATCGGATATGGCATCCGGATCGGGCAGCGGCAGCGCCGACAGCAGCATGAGCGGTTCGGGAACGGACACGGCGGCTGGCACGACGGGCACGACCTCGACAGGTCCGGGCACGACGACCGCGGGCGGGGGGTCCGACATGGCTTCCAGCGACACCGGAGGCACCTCGGGCGGGAACGGCGAGGCGATCGCGAAGGACGGCTCGCTTGCCCCGCTCGAGCAGCCGGACGGCGGTGGAACCGACACCTCGACCATCGCAATGTCAGGCAATGACGTGGCCGCCCAGCAGGACGGCGAGCAGATGGCGGCGGAAGCGGCGGAAGGATCCTCGGGCGCGGACGCGACCACGCGCTCCGGCGCGATCCAGGAGGCGCGGACGGCGCTGGCGCGCGGCGATGAGGCTGCCTGCCTCGATGCGATCGAACGCGCGAAGAGCCTCTGACGGCTTCTGCAGGCGCCTCGGTGGACCCCGCAGTTGTCTTTGGGGCGCACGAGAAGTCTGGATGACAGGGATGCCGGGCGGCGGGGGGAGGTCCGCCGCCCGGCAGGGGCGTCAGAGGACGCCCTTCTCGATCTGGCCGGCAATATGGTCAGCCTGCCGGATCGCGAGTGCCACGATGGTGAGGGTCGGGTTCTCGGCAGCGCCGGTCGTGAACACGCTTCCATCCGAGACGTAGAGATTCTCCACGTCATGTGCCTTGCCCCAGCGGTCGACCACGCCGAGGCGCGGGTCTTCCGACATGCGGTTGGTGCCGAGGTTGTGGGTCGAAGGGTAGGGTGGCGTCGGCATGGTGCGCGTGGCTCCCATCGCGTCGTAGATCGCCATGCCCTGCCTGTAGGCATGCGTTCTCATCGCGATGTCGTTGGGATGGTCCGAGAAGTGGACATCCGGCACCGGAGTGCCGAAGCCGTCCTTCACCGCATGGTTCAGGGTGATGCGGTTCGTCTCTTGCGGCATGTCCTCGCCCACGATCCACATGCCGGCCATGTTCTCGTAGGCGTCGAGCGCCGTGGTGAACTCGCGCCCCCACGCGCCGGGATCGAGGAAGGCCGCCATGAAGGGCAGGCCCAGCGAGAGCGTCTCCAGTTCGTAGCCACCGACAAATCCGCGGGACGGATCGTGCCGCGCCTCGTCCTGCACGATCCCCGCCATCGTCGTGCCGCGCCACATCCGCACCGGCTTGTCGAAGATGCCGTAGACCGAACCTGTGACGTGGCGCATGTAGTTCCGCCCGACCTGACCCGAGGAATTGGCAAGCCCGCTCGGGTGGCTGTCGGAGGCAGAGGCGAGGAGAAGCCGCGGGCTCTCGATCGAGTTGCCGGCCAGGCAGACGATCCGCGCCTTCTGCGTCTTGCGATTGCCGTCCTTGTCGACATAGGTCACGCCGGTGACGCGCCCGCCCTCGTGCTCGATCCGCACGACATGGGCATGGTCGCGCACCTCGAGATGACCTGTGTCCTCGCCCCGCGGGATCTCGGTATAGGCCGCCGACCATTTGGCGCCCCACTTGCAGCCCTGGAAGCAGAAGCCGGTCTGCATGCACTGGTGACGCCCGTCGTATTCGGCCGAGTTGATCGCCATCCGCCCGGTATGGACCTCGGAATAGCCGAGCTTCTTTGCGCCCGCCTCGAGCACCTTGAAGTTGTTGTTCCCGGGCAGGCCCGCGCGGTCGCCCGTCCGGGTCACGCCGAGCTTGGTCTCGGCCTTGTCGTACCACGGCGCCATCTCGGCCAGGTCGATGGGCCAGTCGAGCAGGTTGGCGCCCGACACCGGTCCGTAGGTCGAGAGCGCCTTGAACTCGTGTTCCTGAAAGCGGAGCGAGGCCCCGGCCCAGTGGATCGTGGTGCCGCCCACCGCCTTCACGATCCAGGCGGGCAGTCCCGAGAAATCCTTCGCCACCCGCCAGTCGCCGGAGGTGGTCCGGGGATCCACCCAGGCCAGCTGGCCGAAGCTCTCCCATTCGTCGTTGATGTAGTCGTCGGGCAGGTATCGGCCGCCGGCCTCGAGGGCGACCACCGAGACGCCGCGCTGGACCAGTTCGTTCGAGAGCACGCCGCCGCCGGCGCCGGTGCCGATCACGACCACCACCGTTTCGTCGTTCAGATCATAGGGTGCAGGCATGGTCTCTCTCCCTCAGATCCAGGTGATGTCGTCGAAGCCGCGGGCGATGTAGCCGCCGTGGCTGAAGCTTTCGCCCTCGTAGCCGAAGAGCGGCCAGAGCGCCTTCTGGTTGTAGAGGCCGGTCACGAGGCCGCCACGGACGGTCTGGAAGAAGGGGCTCTGCTCCATGCCGCGCAGGATCTCGACCCGGTCCCGCTCCCATCCGGTCTCGAGATAGCTGGGGAACCCGCGGCCGCGCGCGGCGGCGTCGAGGGCGGCGATGCCGGTCTCGACCATCTCCCTGGTCTCCGCCGTGTCGTAGCCCTTGACTGCCGTGGCGTAGAATTCGTCGGCCACGCGGTCGTGCGGATAGATGTCGCGGGCCATCTGGATCAGCGTGGCCATGCTGCCGGGTTGAAGCTCGGTCACCTCGAGCGCCCAGACCGCGTCCCGTCCGGCGACGAAGCCCGCGCCGAGGGCGAAGCTTGCGCCGGCCATGATGCTGCGCGACAGAAGCTCGCGTCGCGTCAGCGCGCTGCGGTTGATCCTTCCCATGTCTCTCCTCCCATCCTGGTGCGGCCGCTGCGGCTGATCCGCAGGCGGTGCTCGTGCCTCGGCGCGGATCCCTGCCGCGCCTGAAGGTCGTCGGCGGGCAATCGTCGCGGTTGGCTCCGCAATTCCGGCCCTCGGCGGCAAACACACCCAGCCGTCCTCATGCGCCGGATGGCCACGTGCGGTGTCTCGGGAAGAAGCGCACCATCTTCATCCGGACGCCTTGCGCCCGGAGGATGGTCCCGTGGTCCGCGCCTCCCCTCGCGCCACCCCTGAAGCGTGGCAGAGCGCCCGCGCGGGCGGGTAGTAATCGCCTACTACGGCTGCATCATTCGGCTGCGTAGGCCGGCCGCTCGCGGCTGAGCGCGATCAGGCAGGTGCAGCGCAGGAGCGAGGTGAAGTTGTGCGCCTCGCCGGCGGCGATGAGGACTTCGGAGTGGAGCTTCGAGACGAAGGCCGGCGTCGAGAGTCCTTCCGACCGGGCGATCCCGTCGAGGATCTCCCAGAACAGCCGCTCGAGCCGGATGCTCGTGCTCTGCCCGTTGAGGCGGAGGCGGCGGGTGATCGGACGGTATCCGGCTGGATCCTGGCGGGCGAAGATCTGGCACATGGGTCTGGTCTCCGGTCAATCGTGTGAGACAGAGTGACGCGGATTGCCGGATCGCGAAACTGTCAATTAGGATCAGCAACGGCCTCCCGCGCTGCTCCGCCGACGCGGGGGCCGGATTTTCTGCGCCTGCGGAATGCTTTTCCGCAGGCGCGAGGATCCTTCGGTGGCGGAAGGTGAGCGCCCGCGATGATGCTGGCCGGGAAGGCGGGAGGTCTCTCATGATCGGGAACGGCGCGGCATGAGGGGCAATCGCTGGGCTTTTCTGGTCCTCGCCTGCCTGGCGCTGGTCCTGTCTCTCTCGACCTGGTTCTCGGCGACCGCGGTCATGCCCGAGCTGGTGCGGCTCTGGGGGCTGGGTCCGTCCGAGGCTGCCTGGCTCACCAATGGCGTGCAGGCAGGCTTCGTCGTGGGCGCGCTCGCCTCGAGCGCACTGGCGTTGCCCGATCGCCTCCATCCGAACCGGCTGATGGCGGCGGCGGCGGCGCTTGCGGGACTGGCGACGCTTGTCCTCCTGCTCGAGCCGGGGCCGGCTGCGGCGATTGCCGCGCGCGTCGTGACCGGCGCCGCCCTGGCCGGGGTCTACCCGCCTGCGATCCGATTGATGGCGACGTGGTTCCAGAGGGGCAGGGGCCTCGCCCTCGGCTGCCTCATCGGGGCGTTGACCCTCGGGTCGGCCCTGCCGCATCTGGTGCGAGGCCTCGGGGAAACACTCGACTGGCGGCTGGTCGTTGCAGCAGCCGGTCTCTTCAGCCTGAGTTCCGCGTTGCTCTTCGGGCTCGCCCTGCGTGAAGGTCCCCATCCCTTCGGCCGCGCCGCCCGTGTGGACCTGCGCCAGACGCTCTCGATCCTGCGCAACCGGCCGGTGATGGCGGCCAACCTCGGCTATTTCGGTCACATGTGGGAACTCTACGCGATGTGGGGCTGGTTTCTCGCCTGGGCGCGTGCCGCCTCTGAGACGGGCGTCGGGCTCGGCAACCTCTCGCTCCTGACCTTCGCGGTGGTGGCGGCAGGGGCGCCCGGCTGCGTCCTTGGCGGGATCCTGTCGGACCGGATCGGACGCTGCCGCACCACCGCGCTTGCCATGGGCATATCGGGCAGTTGCGCGCTGGCGATCGGCCTTGCGTGGAGTGGCCCGGCCTGGTTCCTCGTCGCCCTCGCGCTGGTCTGGGGCCTCGCGGTCGTGGCCGACAGCGCGCAGTTCTCGGCCGCGGTCACCGAACTGTCGCCGCCGCATCTGGTGGGCTCGGCGCTGGCTTTCCAGATGGGGACCGGATTTGCCCTGACCATAGCGACAATCTGGGCGCTGCCGTTGCTGGCGGATCTCGTCGGGTGGCGCTGGGTCTTCCTCGCGCTTGCCCCCGGACCGTTCCTTGGCGCCTGGTCGATGCTCGCGCTGCGGCGGATGCCCGAGGCCAGACGAATGGCTCATGGTATGCGGTGATCGCGCGCAATCGGCCGCGAACGGACCGGCTCAGCCAGGGGCTTTGCGCATGACGGCTCGCTCTGGCCGGCCTGCGGCCGTGACGCAGGCTCCGCCTTCCGGTGTGGATGCGGAACCGGTCTCATCCCAAGGGACAAGATCGACAAGAGCCGCAGGACAGGCTAGACCCAAAGATGCAACTTTCACACGGCCTTATGATGAACAGCCTTTCGAACTCGCTTGCCGCCGCGGATATCGCCCATTCGCTGCATCCTTACACGAACGCCCGCTCCCACGAGCGCAATGGCCCGGTGATCATCACCCGCGGCGAAGGGGTTCATGTCTACGACAGCGAGGGGCGAGAATACATCGAGGGGCTGGCCGGGCTCTGGTCCGTGGCGGTCGGCTTTTCGGAGAAGCGCCTTGCCGAGGCCGCCGCAAGGCAGATGGCGGAACTTCCCTATTACCACACCTTCGCGGGCAAGGCGCACGAGCCGCAGATCCGGCTGGCCGAGAAGCTGGTCGAGATGACGCCGGGGCCGCTCACACGGGTCTTCTTCACGAACTCGGGGTCCGAGGCGAACGACACGGTCGTGAAGCTCGTCTGGTTCATGAACAACGCCCTCGGCCGGCCCGAGAAGAAGAAGTTCCTTGCCCGCATCAAGGGATACCATGGCATCACCATCGCCTCGGGCTCGCTGACCGGGCTGCCGGTCAACCACCGCGGCTTCGACCTGCCCGCGATCCCGGTGGTTCATCTCGGCTGTCCGCACTACTGGCGCTTCGGCGAGGCGGGCGAGAGCGAGGCCGACTTCTGCGCACGTCTGCTGCGAGAGGCCGAGGAGACGATCCTGGCCGAGGGCCCGGAGACCATCGCCGCCTTCATCGGAGAGCCGGTGATGGGCGCCGGCGGCGTGATCGTGCCGCCCGAGGGCTACTGGCCGGGGATCGAGGCGCTCTGCCGCAAGTACGACATCCTCCTCGTGTCGGACGAGGTGATCAACGGCTTCGGCCGCACCGGCGCGCGCTGGGGCTGCGAGAGGTTCGGCTTCACGCCCGACATCCTCGTGACCTCGAAGCAGCTGACCTCGTCCTACATGCCGCTGGCCGCCGTGCTGATGACCGATGCGGTCTATCAGGCCATTGCCGATCACAGCGAGAAGCTCGGCACCCTCGGCCACGGCTTCACCGCCTCGGGCCATCCGGTCGCGACGGCCGTCGGGCTGGAGAACCTGAAGATCATCGAGGAACGCGACCTGATGGGCAATGCGGCCCGTCTCGAGGCGCCGTTCCAGCAGGGGCTGCGGGCGCTGGCTGACAACCCGCTGGTGGGCGAGGTGCGCGGCACCGGGCTGATTGCCGCGGTCGAGATGGTGGCTGACCGCAAGACGAAGCGCAGCTTCGAGCCGCTCGGGAAGGTGGGCGCGCGGGCGGCGGCCCTTGCGGCGGAAGAAGGGCTGCTGTGCCGGGCGCTCGGCGACACGCTCGCGCTCTGCCCGCCACTGATCGTGACCGAGGCCGACATCGCCCGTATCCTCCAGCGGATGCGCCGTGCTTTGGACCGGACGGCGGATTGGGTCCGCAGCGAAGGGCTGATCTGATCCATGCCGCGCCCTGCGCCGGGCCTGCGATCTGCCTATCTGGTCTTCCGCGAGCACAGCACGCGCTGGATGGACAATGATGCCTACGGGCACCTGAACAACGTCGTGCACTACTCGCTGTTCGACAGCACGGTGAATGCCTGGCTGATCGCCGAGGGGCTTCTGGATCCGGCGAAGGGTGCGCGGATCGGGCTCGTGGCCGAGACCGGTTGCCGATACCACTCCGAGATGGGCTATCCCGACCGGATCACGGCGGGGCTGCGGGTCGGGCATGTCGGCAGCTCTTCGGTGCGTTACGAACTGGGCCTCTTCCGCAACGACGCGGTCGAGGCTTCCGCCGAAGGCTTCTTCGTCCATGTCTATGTCGATGCGGTCACGCGACGTCCGGCGCCGCTTCTGCCCGAAATGCGCGAGGCGCTCGACCAGCTTCGCTGACGGCCCTTGTTCCGATCCGTCGATGCGCCGGCCGGCGAAGCCTTCGCAGGGCGGGTCAGAGGCGCCGCCCGGACGCGGTATCGAAGAAATGCAGCGAGTTCGGATCCGGCTTGACGGTCACCCGTTCCCCTTCGCGGATGCCGGCCTTGCCGGACAGGCGAAGAACAAGCTCGGTTCCGTCCGCCAGCTTCCCATGGGCAAAGGCGTCCGCGCCCAGCCACTCGACGGCCTGGACATGAAGCTCCATTCCCGGCTCGCCGGGACCCGCGATGTGAAGATGCTCGGGCCGGATCCCAAGGGTCAGCTCTCGCCCCGCGGCTGCGGCGACGGGCAGCCTCTGGCCCGCCACCTCCACCGCATCGCCCAACCCGCGCGCGGGCAGCATGTTCATGGCGGGCGAGCCGATGAAGCCCGCCACGAAGGTCGTAGCCGGCCGGTCGTAGATCTCGGCCGGGGTGGCGATCTGCTCGGCCACGCCGCCGTTCATGACCACAAGACGGTCGGCCAGGGTCATCGCCTCGACCTGATCGTGAGTTACATAGATCGAGGTCGTGCGAACATTGCGCTGCAACTCCTTGATCTGCAATCGCATCTGCACGCGCAGCTTCGCGTCGAGGTTCGAGAGCGGCTCGTCGAGCAGGAAGGCCGCCGGATTGCGCACCAGCGCGCGCCCCATCGCCACCCGCTGCCGCTGTCCGCCCGAGAGCTGGCGCGGCTTGCGGTCGAGAAGCTGGCCCAGTTCCAGCATCTCGGCCGCCCGCGCGACCCTCTCCCCGATCTCGGCCTTCGAGAGCTTGGCGATCTTCAGCCCGTAGGCCATGTTCTCGCGCACCGTCATGTGCGGGTAGAGCGCGTAGTTCTGGAACACCATGGCGATATCGCGCTCTCGTGGCTCGAGCCGGTTGACCACGCGGCCCCCGATCGCGATCTCGCCGCTCGTGATCTCCTCGAGCCCTGCGACCATGCGCAGAAACGTGCTCTTGCCGCAGCCCGACGGACCCACGATCACCACGAATTCGCCGTCCGCGATGTCGAGATCGACCCCATGGATCACCTCGAGTCCCGCATAGCTCTTGCGCACGTCCCTGAGCGAGATTTCCGCCACCTACTTCTCCGTCTCCACAAGTCCCTTCACGAACCACCGCTGCATCAGCACGACCACGAGGATCGGAGGCAGGATGGCCAGCACGCAGGTGACCATCACGAGGTCCCAAGGCGTGTCGGCATCGGCGAAGGAGATCATCTTTCTCAGGGCGATCACGATGGTGTTCATCGAGTTCGAGTTGGTCACGAGGAGCGGCCAGAGATACTGCGTCCATCCGTAGATGAAGAGGATCACGAACAGCGCCGCGATGTTGGTGGCCGAGAGCGGCAGAAGGATGTCCCTGAAGAACCGCCAGGGGCCTGCGCCATCGACGCGGGCGGCCTCCATCAGCTCGTTCGGGATGGTCATGAAGAACTGCCGGAAGAGAAGCGTGCCCGTGGCCGAGGCCACCAGCGGCAGGATGAGGCCCGCGTAGGTGTCGATCAGGCGCAGGTCCACCATCACCTTGTAGGTGGGCAGGATCCGCACTTCGACGGGCAGCATCAGCGTGATGAAGATCAGCCAGAAGCAGACCATGCGCAGCGGGAAGCGGAAGAAGACGATCGCATAGGCCGAGGCCATCGAAATCACGATCTTGCCGATGGCGATGCCGAACGCCACGACGGCCGTGTTGAGAAGGAGCCGGTCCACCCCCACGCCGCCGATCCGTCCGATCCCGCCGCCGAGCGCGCGGGCGTAGTTGTCCGGCCCCTCGGCGCCGGGCAGCATCGGCAGCGGTGGCCGCAGGATCTGCTGGAGCGGGTGGGTCGAGGCCACGAACACGTACCAGATCGGGAAGGCTACCACGATCACCCCGATCACGAGCAGGAAGTGCGCCATGACCCGGCTCTGGCGCGAGGTGCCGATCATCTCGTGCTCAGCCATAATGAACTTTCCGCTCTATGTACTTGAACTGGAAGGCGGTCAGGGCGATGACGATTACCATGAGGATGACCGACTGGGCTGCGGAATCGCCGAAGCGCAGGTTGACGAAGCCGTCATTGTAGACCTTGTAGACCAGCGTCTCGGTCGATTTTCCGGGTCCGCCGCCAGTCACAGCATGGATGATCCCGAAGGTGTCGAAGAGCGCATAGACCGAGTTCACGACGAGGAGAAAGAAGGTCGTGGGCGCGAGAAGCGGGAAGGTGATGGTCCAGAACCGCCGCTGGGCACTGGCGCCGTCGATGGCAGCCGCTTCGAGCAGTGATTTAGGAATGGCCTGCAGGCCCGCGACAAAGAACAGGAAATTGTAGCTGATCTGCTTCCAGCTTGCGGCGGCGACGACCAGGGTCATCGCCTGGCTGCCGTCGAGCAGCGGATCCCAGCGGATGCCGAACTGGCGCAGCGGCCACGCGAGCGTGCCGAAGGACGGGTTGAACATGAAGAGCCAGAGCATCCCGGCAATGGCGGGGGCCACGGCATAAGGCCAGATCATCAAGGTGCGGTAGAAGCCGCGGCCGCGCACCACCTTCTCGGCCTGCACGGCGAGCAGCAGCGCGATCGCCATCGAGAAGAAGGCGGTCAGGACGGAGAAGACAGCCGTTACCTGGATCGAGTTGAGCCAGGCCGGATCCGACAGGACGCGGCGGAAGTTGGCGAGGCCCACGAAGGTGGACTTCAGGCCGAAGGCATCCTCGCGCAGCAACGACTGCCAGAGCGCCTGGCCTGCGGGCCAGTAGAAGAACACGGCCGAGATGAGCAGCTGCGGGCCGACCAGCAGCCAGGGAAGGACACGGTGGGGGAAGGTCGAGCGATGCATCGGGGATGCGGCCGCCCGCCGGATGCGGGCGGCCGGCAGGTCCTCAGCCGCCGACGGCCTGGCGGATCGCCTCGTTGCCGCGCTCCACGGCGGCATCGAGCGCTTCCTGGGCGGTCTGCTGGCCGGCGAGCATCTTCTCGAACTCCTCGTTCTCGATGTCGCGGACCTGCGGCAGGTTCACGAGCCGCACGCCCTTCGAGTTCGCGGTCGGCTCCTTGCCCATCATCTGGGTGATCGGCACCTCGCGGCCCGGGTTCTCGTCATAGAAGCCCGAAGCCTTGGTCGCCTCGTAGGCCTCCATCGTCACGGGCAGGTAGCCCGAAGTCTGGTGCAGATATTCCTGCACGTCGGTCTGGGAAAGATAATTGAAGAAGGCGGCGACCCCTTCGTAGGTCTCGTCCGACTTGCCGCCCATGACCCAGAGGCTCGCGCCGCCCGGAACCGTGTTCTGAGGCCCGTTGCCCGCCTCGTCATAGGGAAGCTGGCCGATGCCGTAGTTCATGCCCGACTTCACGATGTCGCCGAGACCGCCAGAGCTTTCGGTGAAGATCCCGCACTCGCCGGCGAGGAAGATCTGCTTGGCCTCGGACGTGCGGCCGCCATACTTGAACGTGCCGTCCTGCGCGAGATCGGCCAGCGCCTGGAAGTGGTTGACGAAGATCGGCTCGTTGATCTTCAGCTCGGCATTCACGTCGGCGAGGCCATTCTCGTTCGTCGCATAGGGCACGTCGTTCCAGGCAGCGAAATTCTCGGTATGGATCCAGGTGAGCCAGGTCGAGGTGTAGCCGCAGGGGGCCGCGCCGCTTTCCTTGATCTTCTTCGCCATGTCCCAGACCTCGGCCCAGGTCTTGGGCGGAGTGCCTGCATCGAGGCCCGCCTTCTCGAAGATGTCCTTGTTGTAATAGAGGATCGGCGAGGACGAGTTGTAGGGGAAGGACAGCATCGTGCCATCGGGCTTGGAATAGTAGGCCACGATCCCCGGTAGGTAGGCCGACTTGTCGAAACTGTCGCCCAGCACCTCGGCCACCGGCTTCACGGCCCCCTCGGCCGCCATCATGACGCCGGTGCCCACGTCGAAGACCTGGATGATGTCGGGGGCCTGGCCCGCGCGGAAGGCCGCGATGCCCGCATTCAGCGTCTCGGGGTAGGTGCCCTTGAAGACCGGCGCCACCTTGTAATCCGACTGGCTCGCGTTGAAGTCCGAGGCGATCTTCTCGACCACCTCCGCATTGGCGCCCGTCATGGCATGCCACCAGCTGATCTCGGTCTGTGCCGTGGCGGTGCCCGCCTGCGCCACGAGGGCAAGTGCGGTGGCGGTGAGGAATGTGCGACGTTTCATTGGTTTCTCTCTCCCTGCTGGATGGCCGGATGCCGTGCGGCATAGACGGCCCGCGTGACGGTTGCGCGACATTCAGGTGGACCTGCGGGCCTCCCCGCCCGCGTTGTCCACGGCCCGACCGCCAATGACGGTGGCGAGCCTGAGGCGTTTCGCACCCTTGCGCAAGTTGATACTGCTCGAATCTGCTCCTTTCCCCCGCGTCAGGTTTCGGTTCCGGCTGTTTCCCTGAGACTGCGGCTTGCCGTGCCGCTGCGCATCCGGCTTTCGCGCAACGCGCCAATCTCGGTCAGGATCGGGTGGGCGACCGAGGTGACATGGGCGTTCAGGCGCTTGAGGTCGCGCAGCAGGTCGAGATGTATGGTGCTGGTCTCCATCGCCTCGGGCCGCCCTGCGCGCAGCCGTCCGAGGTGGCGTTCGGCCGAGAGCGCCTCGAGCCTGCGGATCTCGACCTTCGATTCCACAAGCTGCCGCGCGAGGTCCGCGTCGCGCCCGAGGAACACCGCCTGTGCCAGCCGCAGGTTCGCCATTGTTCTGTCGTGGACTTCGGCCAGTTCCGCGCCACCCTCGGCCGAGAAGGCGAGGCGCTTGCGGATCTTCTTCAGCGCCGCATCCGCAAGACCGGTCTCGATGATGTCGCCCATATGCTCGAGGTTGATCGCGAAGGAGGTGATCTCGGTCGCGCGCCGCACGTCGTCCTCGTCGAGTTCCGCGCGGGAGAGGCGGGTGACGTAGAGCTTGATCGCCTCGGTCAGGCGGTCGATGTCGGGTTCGAGCCGCGCGACCTCCTGCGCGGCCTGCTCGTCATTGGCCAGAAGCGCCTGCCGGCTGCGCTCGAGCATCGTGCCCACGATGTCGCCCACGCGCAGCGTCTCGCGCGCGGCCACGGCAAGCGCCATGGCGGGCGTGTCGAGGAGACTCTCGTCGAGGAAGGCCGCGCCCCGGACGCCTTCGGGCGGGTCGGGCAGGAAGTGTTCGGCCATGCGGCAAAGCGGGCCCATAAAGGGCAGGAACAGCACGAGCAGTGCCGCGCTGAAGCCCAGATGCGCGGCGATCACCCGCAGCCCCGGGTCGGCAACCGCCTCGTTCAGCAGGATGGCCAGCGGCGAGGCGAGGAGAAGGACCAGTGCCGCCCCGACAAGGCGCACCGCAAGATTGCCGAGCGTGATGCGCCTTGCCACCGGACCCTCGGCCACGACGGCAAGCCAGGGCGTGACCGCACCTCCGACATTTGCGCCTGCCACCAGGGCGAGTGCAGGAACCGTGTCGATAAGGCCGCCGCCGGCGAGCACCATGACGAGGAGGACGACCGCCAGCGAGGATGCGCTGAGGACGGCCAGTCCGGCGGCAAGCAGGGCTGCCACCACCGGCGCCTCGGCCAGTCCGGCGATGACGAGCGCGAGCGTCTGCGATTGCTGCAGCGGCGCCGTCACCTCTCCCAGAAGCCGCAGCGCAAGCAGCATGAGGCCAAGCCCGAGAAGAGCCCGTCCCACGCCGCGCCCGCGGGTGGCCTGCGAAGCGGAAAAGGTTGCGACTCCGGCAAGGATGCACAGGCTGGCGATCCAGTGGACATCGACGGAGAGGATTGCGGCGACCAGCGCCGTGCCGAGGTTGGCCCCGAGCATGACCGCCTGCGCCATGGGGACCGTCATGATCCCGCGTGCGGCGAAGGAGCCGGTGATGACCGCGGTCGCCGTGCTCGACTGAAGCCCGAGCGTCGCCAGCATTCCCCAGAGCGCCGCGGTCACCCGGTTCCGGGTGGCGCCTGCGATCCATTGCCGGATCCGGGCGCCGAAGGCACGCATCACTCCGGTCCGGATGAGCCTCAGCCCCCAGAGAAGCAGGGCGGCGGCGGCAAGCAGGTCGATGAACTGAACGGTCGGTGTCAATGGGGTCACCCGGCGAATGAAGGTGCCAACGCTTCCACTTCCGATCCGGTTCCCTGACGCGGCGCCGGTTCAGCGCTGCTGGCGCGCATCCTCGAGGATCATCTCGGCGGCCTTCTCTGCAATCATCAGAGTGGGTGAGTTTGTGTTGCCCGAGGTGATGGTCGGCATGATCGAGGCATCGGCGATGCGCAGCCGTCCGAGCGCGCGGAAGCGGAGCCGCGGATCGACCACGCTCGCCTCGTCCGCCCCCATGCGGCAGGTGCCGACGGGATGGAAGATCGTGGTTCCGATCCGGCCTGCGGCCGCCACCAGATCCTCGCGGCTCGTGAGGTCGGCGCCGGGGCGGTATTCCTCGGGATGGAAGCGGGCGAAGGCGGGCTGCCCGGCGATATGCCGCGCCAGACGGATGGCGCGCACCGCCACCTCGCGGTCGCCCTCGGTCGAGAGGTAGTGAGGCGCGATGGCGGGCTGGCGTGCGGGATCAGGGCCCTTGATGTGCACGCTGCCCCGGCTTTCGGGGCGGAGGTTGCAGACGCTGGCCGTCATGCCGGGGAAGGGGTGGACCTTGTCGCCGAACTTGTCGAGCGAGACCGGCTGGACATGGAATTCGAGGTCGGGCGTGGCCTTCTCGGGGCCGGAGCGCGTGAAGATCCCGGCCTGGCTCGGCGCCATCGACATGGGCCCGGAACGGCGCAGGAGATATTCGGCCCCGATCGCCGCGCGGCCGAAGAGGCTGGTCGCCTTCTCGTTCAGCGTGGGCACGCCCCTGACCTTGAAGACGAGGCGCAGCTGCAGGTGATCCTGCAGGTTCGCGCCCACGCCCGGCACGGCGACCTGCGGCTCGACTCCGGCCGCGCGCAACACTTCGGGGTCGCCGATGCCCGAGAGCTCGAGGATGTGCGGAGAGCCGATGGCGCCCGCCGAAAGCACCGTCTCGCGCGCCGCCCGCGCCTCGCGAAGCGCGCCGCCCTGCCGGTAGAGGACACCCCGCACCTCGCCCGCCTCGACGATCAGGCGCTCGACCTGCGCCTCGGTCACGACGCGCAGGTTCGGGCGGGAGAGGGCAGGTTTCAGGAAGGCCTTCGCGGTGTTCCAGCGGATGCCGGATCGTTGGTTCACGTCGAAATAGCCGCCGCCTTCGTTCGAGCCGCGGTTGAAATCCTCGGTCCGGGGGATGCCCGCCTGCGCGGCCGCGTCGAGGAACGCGTCGAGCACGGCCCAGCGGACCCGCGCCCGCTCCACCCGCCATTCGCCGCCCGCACCGTGATGCTCGCTCTCGCCCCGGTGATGGTCCTGCTGGCGGCGGAAGAGCGGCAGCACGTCCTGCCATCCCCAGCCGGTGCAGCCCATCTGGCGCCAGCCGTCGTAATCCTCGGCCTGGCCGCGCATGTAGATCATGCCGTTGATCGAGGAACAGCCGCCAAGCACCTTGCCGCGCGGATAGATCAGGCTGCGGCCTTCGAGGCTCTCCTCAGGCTCGGTGGTAAAGCACCAGTCGGTGCGGGGGTTGTTGATGCAGTAGAGATAGCCCACCGGGATATGCACCCAGTGGTAGTTGTCGCGCTTTCCGGCCTCGATCAGGAGGACGCGATTTGCCGGGTCCTTCGACAGGCGGTTGGCGAGGACGCAGCCCGCGCTTCCCGCCCCCACGACGATGTAGTCCGCCTCCATCTCAGCGCTCTGCCTGAAAGCCCAGCAGGCGTCCCAGTCGCGAGGCGTAGAACTCGCCCACGATCCCGCGCCGGAAGAGCAGCACGCAGGCCATGAACACCAGCCCGGTGATGATGGTCACCGGGAACTGCGAGGTCGCGAGGTAGTTCTGCAGCGTCACCACGAGTCCCGCGCCGACGACGGGGCCGACGAGGGTCCCGATCCCGCCAAGAAGGGTCATCAGGATCACTTCGCCCGACATCTGCCACGTCACGTCGGTCAGCGTGGCGAACTGGAACACCAGCGCCTTGGTGCCCCCTGCCATGCCGGCGAGCGTCGCCGACATAACGAAGGCGCCGAGCTTGTATTCCGCCACCGAATAGCCGAGCGAGATCGCCCGCGGCTCGTTCTCGCGGATGGCCTTCAGGATCATGCCGAAGGGCGAGTTCACGAAGCGCCAGATGGCCAGCATGCCGATCGTAAAGACCCCCAGGACGAAGAAATACATGTTGGTCGTGTTCGACAGGTCGATGACGCCGAAGAGGTGCCCGCGGGGCACCGACTGGATGCCGTCCTCGCCATGGGTGAAGGCCGCCTGGAGGCAGAAGAAGAAGAACATCTGGCTGAGCGCGAGGGTGATCATGGCGAAGTAGATCCCCTGCCGCCGGATCGCGATGGCCCCCATCAGCAGGCCGAGCGCCGCGGCCCCGGCCATGCCGAGGAGGATGCCGAACTCGGGCGGCCAGCCCCAGACCTTCACGGCATGGGCGGTGAAATAGGCCGATCCGCCGAAGAAGGTCGCATGGCCGAAGGAAAGAAGGCCGGTGTAGCCCAGCAGCAGGTTGAAGGCCGCCGCGAAGAGGGCGAAGCACAGCAGCTTCATCAGGAAGATCGGGTAGAGGAAGAAGGGCGCGGCGACCAGCGCCGCCGCCGCGATCAGGAGCAGCACGAGCTTGAGCGCGCCGGCCCGGGGGTGGGCGGCCACCGTCAGTGCCGCCGGTGTTGCAGAGCCGCGCGCCATGTCACGCATCCTTTCCGAAAAGTCCCGCGGGCCGCAGGATCAGGACGATCGCCATGATGACGAAGATCACGATGTTCGAAGCCTCGGGGTAGAAGACCTTGGTGAGCCCCTCGGCGATGCCGAGGAGGTAGCCCGTCACGATCGCGCCGAGGATCGAGCCCATGCCGCCCACCACCACGACCGCGAAGACCACGATGATGAGGTTCGAGCCCATGAGCGGCGAGACCTGATAGACGGGCGCCGCGAGCACGCCCGCGAAGCCCGCCAGCGCCGCGCCGAGGCCGTAGGTGAAGGTCAGCAGCAGCGGCACGTTGACCCCGAAGCTCTGGACGAGCACCGGGTTCTCTGTGGCGGCCCTGAGATAGGCGCCGAGCTTCGTCTTCTCGATCAGCAGCCAGACGCCGATGCAGACGGCGAGCGAGGCGATGACCACCCAGCCGCGGTAGACGGGCAGGAACATGAAGCCGAGGTTGACCGCGCCGGTCAGGGCGGAGGGCGGCGAATAGGGCTGGCCGGAGGTGCCGAAGAACCAGCGGAAGGTTCCCTCGAGCGTGAGCGCAAGCCCGAAGGTGAAGAGGAGACCGTAGAGCGGATCGAGGTTGTAGAGCCGCGAGAGCATCGTCCGCTCGATCACGGCGCCAAGGAGGCCCACGATCAGCGGCGCGAGGATCAGCGCGGGCCAGTAGCCGATCCCGGTCTGCGTCAGCAGGAGCAGCGCCGCAAAGGCGCCGGCCATGTACTGCGCGCCATGCGCGAAGTTGATGACCCGGAGAAGGCCGAAGATCACCGCGAGGCCCAGCGACAGCAGCGCATAGAACGAGCCGTTGATCAGCCCGACGAGAAGCTGGCCGAAGAGGGCCGCCGTCGGGATGCCGAAGATCGTCATCATCTCACACCCCCAGCACGGAGTTCAGCATCGGCATGTTCGCCGGCAGTTGCTCGACCGGGAAATCCGCCACCATCTGGCCGTGGTCCATCAGGTAGAAACGGTCCGCAACCTTCGAGGCGAAGCGGAAATTCTGCTCGACGAGCACCACCGTCATGCCGCGGTCGCGCAGCTCGAGAAGCACCTCGCCGATGCGCTGGATGATGACCGGGGCGAGACCCTCGGTCGGCTCGTCGAGCAAGAGGCAGCGCGCGCCGGTGCGCAGGATGCGCGCCATCGCCAGCATCTGCTGTTCGCCCCCCGAGAGCTTGGTGCCGGGGCTCGAGCGGCGCTCCCTGAGGTTCGGGAAAAGCTCGTAGATCTCGCCCACCGACATGCCGCCCCTGGCCACGATCGGGGGAAGCGTCAGGTTCTCCTCGACGGTGAGGGTGGCGAAGATGCCGCGCTCTTCGGGCACGAATCCCAGCCCCTCGCGCGCGGTGCGGTGAAGCGGGACTTCCATCATGTCCTTGCCCGCGAACCGGATCGTGCCGGTGCGCTTCCTGAGGATCCCCATGATCGTGCGCAGCGTCGTGGTCTTGCCCATGCCGTTGCGCCCGAGGATGCAGATCGTCTCGCCTTCCTCGACCACGAGGTCCACCCCGTGCAGGATATGGCTCTCGCCGTACCAGGCGTGAAGGCCGGTGACCTCCAAGAGCGTCATGCGTCCTCCGTTCCCATATAAGCCGTGCGCACGCGCGGATCGGTGCTGACGGTGGCATAGTCGCCATGGGCGAGGATCTCGCCCCGTTGCAGCACCGTGACCTGGTGGCAGATGTCGGCCACGACGTTCAGGTTGTGCTCGACCATCAGCACCGCCCGGTGGCGGGCGACCTCGCGAATGATGCCGGCGACCATCTGCACGTCCTCCTGGCCCATGCCGGCCATCGGCTCGTCGAGGAGCAGCACCTCGGGATCGAGGGCGAGGGTGGTCGCGATCTCCAGCACGCGCTTGCGCCCGTAGGAGAGATCGGCCGCCCGCGTGTCGCGATAGGCCTCGAGGCCGAGTTCCTCGATCAGGACCTCGGCCCGGCCATTCAGCCGGTCGAGCGTAGAGAGCGGCAGCCAGAACTGCACCGCCAGTTCCGCAGGGCGCTGCAGCGCCACACGCACGTTCTCGAGCACGGTCAGATGCGGAAACACGGCCGAGATCTGGAACGAACGCACCATCCCCATGCGCGCGACCTTGTCCGGGCGCGTGCGGGTAATGTCGGTCCCGAGAAGGGTGATCTTGCCACGGCTCGGTTGAAGAAACTTCGTCAACAGGTTGAAGACCGTGGTCTTTCCCGCTCCGTTCGGCCCGATCAGCGCGTGGATCCGTGCGTGATGGACGTCGAGGTCGACATTGTTCACGGCCGTGAAGCCGCCGAAATCCTTGCCGAGGCCGCGGGCGGACAGCACCACCCGCGGCTCGTGGTTTGCGACCGACGCCATCGTCACTGCGTAACGAGCGGGCAGCCGCTCTGCGCCGGATCCACATAGGCCTCATCGCCCGGGATCGTCGCGAGGACGTTGTAGTAGTCCCACGGCACGTCGCTCTCGCCGGGCTTCTTGACCTCGAGAAGATAGACGTCCGAGATCATCCGGCCGTTCTTCGCCACCTTGCCGCCCTTCGAGAACACGTCGTCCACCGGCATTTCGTGCAGCTTGGCCGCGACCGCCTCGGTCTCGTCCGTGCCCGCCGCATCGACGGCCTTGAGATAGGACAGCACCGCCGAATAGGTGCCGGCATGCACCATGTTCGGCATGGCGCCCGTGCGCTCCATGAAGCGCTTGCCGAATTCGGCCGTCTCCTCGTTGCGGTTCCAGTAGAAGCTCTCGGTCAGCGTCAGACCCTGGGCGGATTCGATGCCCAGCCCGTGGACCTCGGCCAGCGTGAAGAGCAGGGCGGCCAGCCGCTGCCCGCCCTGGACGATGCCGAACTCGCCCGCCTGCTTGATGGCGTTCTGCGTATCGAGACCCGCATTGGCGAGGCCGATGACCTTCGCGCCCGAGGCCTGCGCCTGAAGCAGGAACGAGGAGAAGTCGGTCGTGGAGAGCGGGTGGCGGACCGAACCGACCACCGAGCCGCCCTTTTCCTTGACCACGTTGCCGGTATTCTCTTCGAGAGAATAACCGAAGGCGTAGTCGGCGGTCAGGAAATACCAGCTGTCGCCACCCTGCTCGACCAGCGCCCCGCCGGTTCCGATAGCCAGCGCATGCGTGTCATAGGCCCAGTGGAAGCCGTAGGGCGAGCATTGCTTGCCGGTGAGCTCGGTCGTGGCGGCTCCGGTCGTGATCGTGACCTTCTGCTTCTCCTGCGAGAGCGCCTGCACCGCGAGGGCCACAGACGAGGTGGTCAGCTCCATGATCGCGTCCACCTGCTCGGTGTCGTACCACTGGCGTGCGATGTTCGAGGCGATGTCAGGCTTGTTCTGGTGGTCGGCCGTCACGACCTCGACCTTCTGGCCGAGCGCGGTGCCGCCGTAATCCTCGACCGCCATCAGCGCAGCTTCATAGCTGAACTTGCCGCCGAAGTCGGCGTAGACGCCGGACTGGTCGTTCAGGATGCCGATCTTGACCACGTCATCCGAAACCTGCGCCGCCGCAGGTGCGGCCAGCGCAGCCAGCGACACCGCAGAAAGAAGGGCTTTCCGCATTCCATCATCCTCCCTGAGACGGTTGGGCCGGGCACCGCCCAAGGCGGGTCGAGGCGTTCCGTCCTGTTCATGAATGTGCCGTGCGGGCCTCCTCGAACCCGGTGCACCCACGAAGGATCAGATGTTTCGGGGCTGGACTCAAGCAAATTGTCGCAGCTATTTCGGAACAAGTTCTGTCCGATTTCGTACATGAGGCGGTTGACGTATGGGCAATTTCACATGGGACGACCTGCAGTTCTTCCTTGCAGTCGCCCGAACCGGGCAGCTCTCCCGGGCGGCCCGACAGCTGCGCACAAGCCATGTGACGGTCTCGCGCCGGATCGACCGCCTCGAGGCCGCCCTGCGCATGCGGCTGTTCGAGCGGAACCCGCGCGGCTACGAGCTGACGCCCGTCGGACGACGCTTGATCGAAACGGCCGAGCGAATGGAAGCCGAGACCGAGCGGATGCAGGTGGACCTTCTGGGCGACGGTCCGGGCCAGCGGGGCGTGTTGCGGATGGCCGTGCCCGAGGGTTTCGGCAGCTGGTTCAGCCGCGTCCTCCTCGGGGCGTTCACCGACCGCTTTCCCAACATCGCGCTCGAGCTCATCACCCTGCCGCAGATCATGTCGCTCTCGCGCCGCGAGGCCGACCTGACGGTGACGCTCGATCCGCCAAAGGCGAGTCCATATCATTCGGAGAAAATCGCCGACTACTCGCTGCATATTTACGCCGCTAGGAGTTATCTTGCCGATCATCCGCCGGTGGTGAAGCGCGACGATCTTCTGAAACACCCTTTCATCGGGTACATTGAAGAGATGATCTTCGCGCCCGGCCTCGACTATCTGGGCGAGGTCCATCCGGGCATCCGTGCGCAGTTCAAGAGCTCGTCGATCTTCAACCAGCTGGCGGCGACCCGCAACGCGCTCGGGCTCTGCGTGCTGCCCTACTACATCGCCCGGATGTTCCCCGATCTCGAACTTGTCCTTGCCGGAGAAGTGGTTCTGCGCCGAACTTACTGGCTCACCTGCCATCGTGACGTCAGGCCTCTGCCGCGCGAGCGTTCGGTCATGAGCTTCCTGCTCGAGTCCGGGCGCACCCATGGGAGGAGCTTGCTCAACCCCGACGCGATGCGAAAAGGGGAGGCGAATACACCTTACGAATGATGGCGAGCCTATTGACGTGGATCGCCGGTTGAGGGGTATGATGTATTCCAGTTGAAATCCGAAGCCATGCCGGGATGACGGTCATGAGCCCGATTAATTTGATTAATCTTATTTCCGTCCTGGGCATCCTCGCCCTGTACCCGACTCATGCCCGCACCGAGGAAAAGCTTTCCGAGGGAACGCAGCCCGAGTCAGGCGGCGCGATGGAGAGTTCCTACAGATCCATCATAAGCTTGCTCGAGGATGAGGCGGTTGCGCTCGAGGCCCGGATCACGGTCCTGACCACCGAACGGAGGCGTGAGCTGTCGCGTCTCGAGGAGACGCGCGAGGAGACGGCGCGGGTCGAGAAACAGCTGGCGAAGCTGCGGCACGAGCAGCTCCGGCTCGAGGATCAGACGCGGAAGGGGACACCGCCGACGAGCGGTGCCACCGTCCAGCCGGCCGGCCTTCAAGCGGACCCCGCTGCAGGGCCACGCCCCGACGTCAAGTCGGCGCGCCTCGAGACCGAGCGCCGGCGGCTCGCCGATCAGGTGAAGGAACTGGAGAAGCAGGCCGAGGAGGCCAGTGCCCGGCTGCGCAAGTTTGCCGACACGATCGCGCGCAAGGAGGCGAGCCTGCAGATCCTGTCGGACCGGCATGCGAGCCTGACCAAGGCGGTCGCGCTGCGCGAAGGCGACCTTGCGGCGCTCGATGCCCGCCGGGAGGAGCTTGCGCGCCGCGTCGACGAGCGCGAGACGGCGCTCAAAGCACTGAAAGAGCGGGAGAAAGCGGCCGTCGCGGCCGCAGAGGCGCGCGAGAGGGACGTGAAGGGGCTGGAGGCGCGCAGTTCCGAATTGAAGGCGACGATCTCGGAGCGGTCGGCGACCGTCGAGGATCTGGTCGCACGCGAAGCCGACCTGTCGCAGGCTCTGGCCCGACGTCAGGCCGATATCGGCGCCCTTGGGCCGCGGCAGGCCGAACTGGCGGCGGAGGTGAGCGAGCGCGAGGCGTCGGTCTCCGAGCTGAAGGCGCGCCAGGCGAAGCTTCTGGAAACGGTCGCGCATCGCGAGACGGAGGTGAAGGCGCTGGAGGCCAGGCGTGCCGACCTCGGCTCGGCGGTCGCGGCGCTGTCTGACGAAATGTCCAAGCGTAGCGAGGCATTGGCGGCCGCAGAAGCCCGCCTTGCCCAGTTGCAGGCGGCGGAGCAGGACAAGCTGCGCGAAGCGGCCGAGCGTGCCGCAGCCGGTCAGGCGTCCGAAGAGCAGCGCCGTGCGGCGGAAGCGGCGGCGAAGGCGCGCGAGGCCGAGAGCCTCAAGCGCCGCCAGGACCTCGAGGCCGCCGAAGCGGCGGCCGTGCAACGGGCCAAGGAGTTGGAGGCTGCCGAAGCCGATGCCAGGGCGCGTGCGGAGGCCGCCCGTGCGGCCGAGGCAGAGGCGCAGCAGCGCATGCAGGAGCTGCAGGCCGCGGAAGCCGAGACCCGGAGCCGTCTGGACGAACTCGAGTCCGCCGAGGCCGAGGCTCGTCGGCAGATCGATGCCGTGCAGACCAAGGGGGCCGCGGCAAGGACGCGGGCCGAGGCGCTGCAGCAGCAGCTGTCCGAGGGTGAGGCCGCACTCGAACGGCTGACGGACGCCATAGGCGAGGCCGAGCGGCGGCTGTCGACGCTTGAAGCCGAAGGCGAGGCCAAGGCTGCGGAACAGGCCAAGGCCCTGTCGGAGATCGAGGCTCGACTTTCGCAGTTGTCCGAGGCGGAGGCGGCCGCGCGCGACCTGCTCGCCGGAACCGAGGCCGAACTGAGCCGGAAGAAGGCGGAGCAGGAGGCCGCGGCCCAGGCCGCCGTCGAGCCTGCGCCGGCCGCTGACGCTGCGGACACTGCGCCCGCAACGGGCGCGCCGCGGTCGGCTGCGGCCGTCGCGGCGGCGCTCGCCGCGGCGCCGGGCCTCGCCACCTCTGACGGCATGTCCTATGAGAGGCTCCGCTCGCTTCTGGAGACCGGTGTCTGCCCGCTCGACGCGCTGCGCGAGGCGACCGGTGCCGTGAACCGCCAGACGCTCGTTGCCCTTGTCCGTTCGCTGGGCGGCTGCTGAACCGCCCGACCCTTACCGAAACGCAGGAGGAAGCCTTGCCCGTTGCCAGACTGATCGCGATTGCCCTCATGCTGTTCGCCCTGCCATCGCGAGCGCCGGCCGTGGAGATCAACATGCTCACAGGGGGGCCGACGGGGACGTATATCCAGATCGGCCGCGACATTGCCGCCGCCGCGGCCACCTGCGGGCTGGACATGACCGTCCGCGAGAGCGCCGGGTCGCTCGAGAACTTCCTCGGCGTCCGTCAGCGCCCGCTGACGCAGTTCGGGATCGTGCAGTCGGATGTGCTGGAATATCTCAAGACCTTCGCCGCCGACGATCCCGAGGTGAGCCGCGCGATCTTCGGCGTCCGTATCGCCTTCCCCCTCTATGACGAGGAAGTGCATCTTCTGGCGACGACCGATATTGGCGGGCTGAAGGATCTCGAGGGCAAGCGCGTCGCGATCGGTGTCGAGAATTCCGGCACCTTCCTCACCGCGTCGCTGGTGCTGGATCTGGCCCAGGTCACGCCCTCGGACCGGCTGATGATCAACCAGGACGAGTCGCTGCGGGCGCTGCTGGCGGGAGAGATCGACGCCTTCTTCTATGTGGCAGGCATGCCCGCGAAGATCTTCGACACGCCCGAGATCGACGGGACGCGCTTCCATCTGGTGCCGGTTGCCGACGAGGTTCTGCAACAGGTCTACAAGCCGACCGAAATCCCCGCAGGCACCTATCCCTTCCAGGACGGCCCGGTTGCAGCCATCGCGGTGAAGGCGGTACTCATGACCTATGGCTACGATCCGAAGCGCAACGCGTATCACCGCGAAAGCTGCAAGGCGGTTTCCGACATTTCTCACGTCGTGAGCACCCATTTTCAGGAGCTGCAGCAGAGCGGGCACCCGAAGTGGAAGCAGGTGAACCTCTCGGACCTGCCATCCGGCTGGGATATCGGCGAATGCGTGAATACGGGGCTGCAGGCCGGCTACCGTCTGCCCTGCGATGGCCCCGAGCCCGCGGCCGCGGCCGCGCCTGTGGCACCCTCCGCGGAAAGCGAGGCCAACAAGGCTTACCGCCGCCAGATCTGCGCCGTCGTGGGCTGCTGAAGGCTGAGCGGATTCCGGCCGGTCCGGATTCCGCAACCCCGGGCCGCGGTCGGTTTGACTGGGGGCGAACGCAGTTTTGACGCTGCGTTGCCGGCGAGGGCGGAAAAGGGAAGCCAGCGGGTGCAGTCCCGCATGTCCCTTTCCGCTCGAAGGAGCCAGTCATGTCCCGGACAGCCGCTTCCGCCCTGCTGGCCTTTGCGCTGGCATCCGCACCCGCTTGCGCCTCCGACTGCGCGGACCTTGCGCTGGTGCTGGCCATCGACAGCTCGCTCAGCATCGACGCGGAGGAGTTCGCGCTGCAGATCGGCGGATATGCCTCGGCCTTCCGCAGTCCGCGGGTGCAGGCGGCGCTGGCAGCCGCAGGCGTGGTCGACGTGGCGGCGGTCGTCTGGTCCGACGCGGAGGTTCCGCCACTGACACTGGGTTGGATGCGGATCGCCGGACAGGCCGACGCCGGAGACGTTGCGGGCCGGCTTGCGGAACTGGGGCGGCCGTCGTCCGGCCGCACCGGGGTGGGCGCGGGCCTCGCGGCGGCGATCGGCATGCTGGACGGGCACGGTTGTGCTGGCCGGCTGGTGGTCAACATCTCCGGCGACGGTCGCGAGAGGCTGGCCCCGCGGTCGGGCCGGCACGGGCAGCTGCCGGAGGCCCGCCGGCAGGCCGAGGAGCGGGGCGTCATCGTCAACGCTCTGGCGGTCGCGGACGAGGAGGAGGGCCTGCCGGAGTGGTATCGCACCCACGTCGTGGCAGGTCCGGGCTCGTTCGTGATGGAAACCGCGGATTTCGAGGGGTTTGCGGAGGCGGTTGCCTTGAAGCTCGCCCGCGAGATCGCGCCGCCTCGGATCGCGGATGCCCATCCTGTGCCTCGGCCGCCTTCACCGCAGACGGGCGGCAAGCGGCCGGATCTCGTGCAGGCAAACGGCGGCGGCGCCATGCGAACCCGCTACGCGGCCGCCTTGCGCACTGCCTCGTGACCCGGGGCCATGTGACAAAGGCGGTTCCGCATGCATGCTTCGGGCCGTTTCGGGCACCGTCCGTCCGTTCAGGCGTGCTGCACCCATACCAAAGCACGGGGCAGGATGCGAAAGAGCCAGCGATACGCCGGTTTCATCACTGAACTTTTCGACAGTTCGGCCGTTCTGGTCAGGAACAAGAAGGCTGCGCGATGGAAATGGAGAAAATTGCCATGAAACAGTCGTTGCCCAGGTGCGATGATCGGCCGAAAGCTTGTCTGGCCCTCTCCACGGCGGCCGATGCGGAGCGGATGCTGCTCGACCAGGATCCTGCCCTGATCTGAGGTCGGCCTGCGCCAGAAGGCGCTTCATTCGAATCCCCGCATCGGGCGTCCGGTCCTCCGGGCGTCATCCCATTCGTCTGCTGTCCCGGTTCTGGCGGGGTGGTGTTGTCCCTCAGCCAAAGAGGCCCGCATCATGCATCGTATCGCCACGACGACTTCCGGCGACGACAGGATCGGCTCCGTCGTCACGACCGACCACTTCGGCGTCAACTTCCTGTTCGACCGTGACCGCCTCGGCCCGGGAGACAACTACGTGCGCGCCGTCAACGATCTTGGCGTGTCGGCCATCCGCTATCCGGGCGGGACCCTGTCGGAGCGGATGTTCGACCTGACGAACCCCAACGGCTCGCTGCAGAATTTCGCTTACGGCGACAGGACACACATGTTCGATCCGGACGGGGACGGCCCCCTGCGCGGTTCGACCCTCGGCCTGTGGGACGCGCTGGACGCCGCCGGAGCGGCGGGCCTGTCGATGACCTTCGTCATGCCCACGATCCGCTTTGCGGGGACGGTGCGAGACGGGGCCGGCAACCGTCAGGAAGCGGTTAACGAGGCGCTGGTCGGCCGCTTCATGACGCAGTTGCTCGAGCATGCGCTCTCGGCGGGTGTCGAGATCCCTGCGATCGAACTCGGCAACGAATGGTGGGCCGACAATTCCTCGATCTTCGGCGAGAACCTGAGCGCCGTCGAATACGGCCGGATCGCGAGCCGGCTTGCCGCGGTGATCCAGAGCACGATTGACGACTTTCGCGCCTCGCATGACCTGCCTCGCGGTTGGGTGGAACCGGAGATCGTCGTGCAGGTCGGCCCCGGAGGCCGCGCCGAGCAGGTGCTGCCGAACGGCGGACGAGTGCCAGAGGGCTATACGGGGCCAACGGTCAGCGCCACGTCTCTCATCTTCCGGGAGTTCGACACCGCGGCCGAACAGCGGGCCGTGGACGGAGTCGTCACGCATCGCTACCTCACCGGGACGTCAGTGGACGGCTGGACCTACAACCCGTTCGACGCCTGGGACCGGATGGCCGCGCGCGATCCGGACTTCGGCGAGATGTCGCGGCACGTCTCCGAGTGGAACGTATCGGCGCGCCACGAGGATATCTCGGGCCTGCTCATGGCGCCGTGGCTGGTGTCCCTGTTCGCCGAGGCGGTCGAGGCTGGCGTCGACCGGACCAACATCTGGAGCGTTCAGCAGAACAACCCCACGCGTCTCTCGACGACCACGGGCCATGCCGGCGAGACCTACGGCGGCCTGACCGTGGCGGGCGAGACCCTGCGGATCATGAACGAGGAACTCGTGGGGCTCCAGGCGCTGGATCTGCGGGCGGTTTCCAGCAGGACAATGGTCGAGGCCTTCGGCAGCGACTCTCGCACGGTGATCTTCATCTCGAACATCACCGGCTCGACCCTGACCGGTGCCTTCGACATCTCCGATGTGGCGTCCGGCTACAGCCATGTCTGGGCGACGGAGATCGGCATGGCCGGAAGCGATCCGCTCGCGGACGGTGGCGACGCGCGCATCGGATTTCTGAACGCCGACCAGTTGATGGACGGGAACGTGCTTTCCCTCTCGCTCGGCGCCTACGAGACGATCTGCGTCGAATTCACCCTTGACCGCTCCGGTGTCGAAATGAACGGACGCAACCTGAACGACCGTCTCGTCGGCTCGTCGGAGGGCGACGTCATCCGTGGCGGCGGTGGCCATGACCGGCTGAACGGCAGCGCAGGCGCGGACAGTATCTGGGGCGGACAGGGCGTGGACCGGCTGTATGGCGGCCTGGGCGACGACACCGTGAACGGCGGAACAAGCAACGACGTGCTGAGTGGCGGGCAGGGCAGGGACGTGCTGCGCGGTGGAGGCGGCATCGACTACCTGAGGGGCGATGAAGGCAACGACCGGCTGGTCGGCAACTTCGGCCGGGACTTCCTGACCGGCGGCGGCGGCGCTGATGTCTTCGTCTTCGGCAGCGTGCGTGCCAGCTTCGGAGATCGGTCCACACGGGACACGATCACCGATTTCGCGCAGGGGGCCGATCACATCGCTCTCGGCCAGATTGATGCCGACGCAGGCCGGCCGGGCAACCAGAGCTTCGACTTCATCGGGCGCGCGAACTTCTCCGGCCAGGCGGGCGAACTGCGCTATGTCCGCCACGACGGCGGAAGCCTGGTCCAAGGCGACATCGACGGCGACGGGCGCGCCGACCTCCAGATCTTTCTGGAGGATCCCGTGAGCCTGCGGGCAAGCGACTTCTTCCTCTGACATGCGGACTGCCGCGGGCATCTGCCCGGGCATGCCTCCTCTTCGGCCCGGGCGCCCGGCAGGCATTTCCTGCCGGGCGTTGATGCGTTGCGGATGCGGGTCATGCGGTGCGGCAACATCAGTCTCGGGCGGTGGCATCCCCTTCAAATTCTCAAGGCGCGACCCTTAAAAAGTCAGCGGTCCGGTCGTTCGACTCCCGAGAGTTGAGCACGGCCCGTCCGTGCGGCGAAGGCAGGTAGGACATGCGCGACAGAGAGCCCCGAACGGACGCAAGGATGCAACCAAAGGATGGCGACCGATGACGCGCACGGTCCTCGCTGTCGATGACTCACCGTCCATCCGCTGCATGGTGTCGCTCACGCTGCGCGAGGCCGGCTACGAGGTGATCGAGGCTTCGGACGGTCAACAGGCGCTGGAGGTCGCGCTGTCGCGGCGCGTCGATGCGATCCTGACCGACCAGAACATGCCGCGCCTCGACGGGCTCAGCTTCATCCGGGCCTATCGCAGTCATCCCGAGGGCAAGGGCACGCCGATCGTGTTCCTCTCGACCGAATCCGCGGACACGCTGAAGGCCGAGGCCCGCGCGGCGGGCGCGCTCGGCTGGATGGTCAAGCCGTTCTCCCAGGCACAGCTTCTGGCAGTCATGAAGAAGGTCCTCGGCTAGCGAAGCCGGCTTACCAGTAGGGGCCGGGTGCGACGGTGGCCCCATGTCGACCAGTCCGGCGGCTGCATGCCTCCGGCCATCTCCGGAAAGTTCCGACATGAGATTTTCAATTCGCAGCAAGCTGGGTGTGACCTTCGCGGTCATTTTCGCCATGGCCGGCGGCACCAACCTTTACGCCCTCTACACGATCGATCGCCTGAGCGATGACATGACCGTCCTCGTCGAACGCGACTTCGAACGGGTGCGCCTTGCCGAGCGCCTGAACGCCGAGCAGCTGCGCATGAAGGGCGCGGTGCGCGACCATATGCTCTCGCCCGCCGCCGGGAAGGCCAAGGAGAGGGAGGCGGTGCAGGCAGCCCGCGCCAACATGCGCGAGGCCTTCGATGCGCTGGTGGCGGCGTCGCCGGCTGCGGACCAGCCGAAGCTCGTCGAATACGAGGATCTCTGGACTCAGTCCATCAAGGTGAACGACAAGGCGCTGCTGCTCTCGGACGAGGGACGCGGCGAAGAGGCGCGCAAGCTTCTCTGGGGCGACTACTTCACCCGTCTGCAGGCGACGCGGATGCATATCATGGAGGATCTGCGCGACCAGAACATCGCCCATCTTAAAGAGACCGAGGCCGCGGCCTCCCAGGCGCGGACGCTGACGATGATGCTCATCGTGGGCGCGATCGTCTCGGCCTCGGTGATCGCCTTCGCCATGGCCGGATGGCTGATCCTGACGATCGGTCGGGGGCTGGCGCGGGCACTGGCGGTCGCCCGGCGGGTGGCGGACGGAGATCTCACGGAGACCGCGGCGCTGCGCGGCAACGACGAGCTCAGCGACCTTCTGGCCGCGCTGAACGGGATGGTGCTGCGGCTCCGCGACGTGGTGGGCCGGGTCACCGCGGCGGTGGGTCAGGTCGCGGCGGGCAGCGCCGAAGTCGCCGCCACGTCCGAGCAGCTCAGTCAGGGTGCGAACGAGCAGGCCTCGGCCACGGTGCAGGCCTCGGCCTCGGTCGAGGAAATGGCGGCAACCATCAGGCAGAGCGCCGACAATTCCTCGCGGACCGAGAAGATGGCCTCGAAAGCGGCCCAGGCGGCGCGCGAAAGCGGCGGTGCGGTTTCGGGGGCGGTGGAGGACATGCGCTCGATCGCCGACAAGATCCTGGTGGTGCAGGAGATTGCACGCCAGACGGATCTTCTGGCGCTCAACGCCGCGGTCGAGGCGGCGCGTGCGGGCGAGCATGGCCGGGGCTTCGCCGTGGTTGCGGCCGAGGTGCGCAAGCTGGCCGAACGCAGCCAGGCCGCGGCGGCCGAGATCTCGCAGCTGTCCATCGGCACTGCGCGTTCCGCGGTCTCGGCGGGTCACATGATCGACGGGCTCGTTCCCGACATCGAAACGACGGCGCAGCTGGTTTCCGGGATTTCCATAGCTTCTCATGAGCTTGCAGCCGGGGCTTCACAGGTCAGCACGGCGATCCAGCAGCTCGACATCGTGACGCAGCAGAACACCGCAGCCGCGAGCGAACTTTCGGCGAGCGCCGCAGATCTGTCCGAGCGATCTGAGGATCTACGGGTGGCCGTCGGCTACTTCCGGATCGGTTCCTCTCCGGCCGATCCCGTCGCGTCCCCTCCGGTTGCCCGGCCAGAGCAGCGTCTGGAGGTGGTCGGCCCGCGCCGCGTTGCCTCTGGCGGGTTCGACTTTGCCCTGAACTCGGATGACGGCATTGATGTGGGGTTCGAGCGCGCCAAGGTCGCGTGATTCCGACACATCCGGATCAGGGGCGCGGCGCCGGAAGGCCCGCGCCCTTCTTCATTCTCATGTCAGTATGAGCAGAATGCTGATCAGCACCGATGCCACGACGATCAGCGGACCAGTCAACGAGAGCAGCGCATGCTCCGCCCTGATGGGGCCTTCTTCCTGACCTATGGTGGGTTCCCAGAAGGATGGGCCCGGACGCCAGGATTCCAGCCGATAGCTTGCCAGGGGGCGGATCGGACGCCGGCCATCGGCCTGCGGAACGGAGGCAGTCCAGGCGTGGCTCAGCGGGCGCGCAGCAGACGACATCATCTGATCCTCTTCTCCACTCTCATCGCCAAGGTCGGACACATCATTTCGCATAGGTTCAGAAGGATCCGCTCGTCTGTAGGTAGTTACAACTATCGATTGTAACCCTGCCTATCGGAAGGCGATAGAATGTCATTGTGACACAATCAAGGCGGATTGTTCCTTCGTGACCAAGTCACTGACGAAAGTGTGGGATCTGGTCAATTTGACACACCTCATCCTTGTGGAAAGGCCTTCACGGCCTACGTTTCCCACAATTCAGAAAGAGCATACCGAGAGTGTCCAAGCCGATCCCAGAACCCCGCGCCCTGGCGGTGCCCAGCGGCAGGATTTCCCGCCTTGCGCGATTCGGCGGATTGGCCTCTGGCATCGCCGGCAACGTGGCGTTGCATGGCGCGCGCCAACTCGCGCAGGGCAGGCGCCCCGCCATGAGCGACCTGATCCTGACGCCGGCAAACGTGTCGCGGCTGGCCGAGCAACTCTCGCAGATGCGCGGTGCTGCCATGAAGGTTGGCCAGCTGCTCTCGATGGACGCGGGTGAGATGCTGCCACCCGAACTCGCCGACATCCTCGCGCGACTGCGCGCCGAAGCGCATTACATGCCACCCCAGCAGCTGCGCAGCGTGCTGAACGCGGCTTGGGGCACCGATTGGCAGCGCCGCTTCCGCAGCTTCAACGTCCGGCCGATTGCGGCAGCCTCCATCGGGCAGGTCCATCGCGCGGTCACGAAGGGGGGCGAGGATCTCGCGATCAAGGTGCAGTATCCGGGCGTCCGGCGATCGATCGACAGCGATGTGGACAACGTCGCGACCCTCATGAAGATCGCGGGCCTCGTGCCGAAGGGGCTCGATATCGCGCCGATGCTGGCCGAGGCGAAGCGGCAGCTTCACGAGGAAGCCGATTACCAGCGTGAAGGACGGTGCCTGTCGCGCTTCAGGCTGCTCTTGCACGGAGCGCCAGAGTTTCGGGTGCCGGACCTGAACGCCGAACTCACGCGCCGTGACGTCCTCGCCATGAGCCATGTGGCCGGAGATCCGGTCGAGGATCTGGCCGATGCCCCACAGGATACGCGGGACCAGGTCATGCGGCGCCTGATCGGCCTGATGTTTCGGGAGTTGCTCGAGTTCGGTCTGATGCAAACCGACCCGAACTTTGCCAACTACCGCCACGATCCGGCGATGGGGCAGGTCGTGCTGCTCGACTTCGGCGCCACCCGCGAGGTGGAGACCGGGCTTGCCCAAGGCTACCGGCGGCTCCTGCGCGCGGGGCTCGACGGCGAGGCCGGGGCCATGCGCGAGGCCGTCTTTGACCTCGGCCTGATCTCGGGCGCGGTGCCGGCTGACCTGCAGATCCTGATGCTGCAGATGCTCGACATATCCATGGAGCCGTTGCGGAAGTCGTCCTTCGATTTCGCCAGCAACGATGTTGCCATGCGCCTGCGGGACCTCGGGATGGAGATCGCGGAGCGGCGTGAGATCCACCACCTGCCGCCGGTCGAGACCTTCTACATCCAGCGCAAGTTCGGAGGCATGTATCTTCTCGCCAGCCGCCTGCGGGCCCGCGTCGCGCTGCGCGAGTTGCTGGAGCCGCTGCTTTGATGCATGATTACATTAGCATTACAATAACTTGCAGGAGTATCCTGATCTGGCCCGGAAGGAAGTGCGGTTCCTGTGCAGACGGTCTTGCCGGACCGGCTCCTCTTTGTCCTGCCGCCGCGTGACCATGTCACGGGACGTCCTCCGCCGTCGCATCCTATGATTGCGCCGGCCGCGGCGGCCGCCGCGGCGGATCGTTCAGAAAGAGTGAAATGCCATGTTGTGTCCGCGCCCCTTGCCGCGTCTTCTCCTTGCCCTGATCCTTCTGGCTCCGACGGCGCTCGAGGCCCAGCCCATTCCGTTCCACTCCGAGACAACGGAAGATTGTCTGTCCGGCAAGAAGTCCGCAGGCCAGCGCGGGACATGCATCGGGCTTGCGGCCGATCAGTGCCACCGCGAGACCCGCGGCGCGACCGAGGTCGAGGTTGCGGCCTGCATGGCGGCGGAAGCCAACTGGTGGCGCGACCGCATGACAGCCGCCTATGCCGCCGCGATGAAAGAGGCGAAGCTTCGCGACGTCGAATTCGCCAAGTCGATCTCGCAGGGCGGCCCGCGCATGACAGAGGACCTCTCGAACATGCAGGACGCATGGAAGGACTGGAGCGAAAAGCGTTGTTTCTTCGAGGCAGTCCGCCGCCGCGGCAAGCCGGACCGCATGGTGGTTGCCTCCGAATGCCTCATGCGGCGCACGGCTGAACAGGCCCTGCTTCTGGAGGAGACGGCGGGCCGGAAGCGTTAGGCTGCGTCAGCCTGTCGCCCGAAGTCCTTGCCGGTCGTCAATGCGGGCGCTCGGCGTCAGCCTAGATTGACGCCACCGGCCGACTTCGATGCCTGCGCCAGAAGGCAACGCCCGGTCCGGCACCGGCAGAGGTAGAACTTGTCCCCAACCTCTGTCGGTGCCGTTGCCTGCGTCGAGGCAACCTTCTGCTTCATCCCTTGGCCGGCTGACGAAGGCGTCGGGGTTCTGCAGGGGGCCGGCCCCTGCGGCTCGGGCACGCGGAAGCTTCGTCGAGGATTGCGGCGACGCAAGGTTCCGGCACGACCGGGAACGACGGGTCGCGATGCGGAAGCGGCATCATCGGCATTGCGCACTTGCCAGATGGATCGATCCGCGGCTTGCTGGGCAAGTCGGCAGAGGAGGGGCCGCGATGGAAATCCGCCTCGAGAAGATCGATCCGGAGCAGAACTGCTTCCGATACTACCTGATCCGGCGCGACCGGGACCTGTTCGCGGGAGAGATACTCGTCGCTCATTGGGGACGTATCGGCAGCGTAGGCCGCATGGGCATGCGAGCCTCCGGATCACCCGAAGTCATCCGCATGGCTTGGGACAGGCTGGTGCAGCGGAAGCTCCGGCGAGGCTATGCCATCGCCGGAGCCGGGATCATGTCGGACGGCGCAGCGCCGTGACGCAGCGGACCGGAATGTGGAAATAGCGGCCGATCTGCTCATCGCTGAGGCCGAGGTCGGTGAGCGTGTCGATCACCTTGTCCGGGGACGGCGCCATGAGCACCTGTGCGCACAGACAGACCATGCTGCCATCGGCGTTCACCTCGCTTTGGCCGGGGCATAGTCCGGCCGCCTTCCAGATGCATCCGGACTCATCGAGCATGGCAATATCGTCTGGCTCGTCGCACGGATCCATCTCGGCTCTCGTATCTGCAGAGAGCGGAACGGGCGTCCTTCGGCTGCGGAACAGGGCTCGCCGCCGTTCGGTCGGTTCGGAAATCATGGGGCAGTCCTCCTCTTCCTGCACCATTGCCGCCGGAGCGACGCCGGAAGTTTCGCCGTTACCTAGCGGAAGTCAATCTTCATCTGCATGACACTCCGATGGCAATTGCATGTCAGCGTTAACTTTTCCTCTCCAAAGCGCTGATTCTCAAAGGCGGCGGGTCAAATCGAAGGTGATTCGCCGGCATGAGATTCCTGTGGGTAAAGCCAGGCAACTTCGGCCTCGTCCGCTTGGTGCGCAGGTCCCCGAGGTTGTGGGCCGCCGGCGAGTCTCGCCTCAGGGTGTGGCCGGCGCCCGCCGGGCCGGCGCCACTGTGACCAGTGCAAGCCCGACGAAAACCAGCAGGGCGCCGGTCAGACGCTGAACGGTCACGGCTTCGCCGACAACCCATATCGCCAGGATCCAGGCCGTCAGGGGCTCGACGAGTGACAGCGTGACGGCAGTCGAGGTGGCGATCCGGGCAAGACCACGGGTGAAGAGCGCATAGGCAAGCCCGGTCGAAACAGTTCCGAGGAAGAGCAGGGCAGGCCATGCATCCGGTTTCATGGACCATGCGACGGGCAGAAAGAGGAGGGCAGGGGCGGCAAGGCAGGCGGCGATGCCGAAGGTCGCCGCGGCGAGCGTCCCCGAAGGCACGCGTTCGCCGATCCGTCCGGTCGCCAGCGAGTAAGCCGCGTAGGAAGCCCCGGCCCCGGCCGCAAGCGCCACACCCGGCAGGGACGTCGTGTCGCCGCCCTCTGCCACCAGCAGCACCGCGCCGAGGATCGAGAGACCCTGCGCGACACCCTGCAGCGCCCCAGGAAGGCGGCGCAGCACGAGCACCTCGTAGACTGTGACCCACACCGGTGCGCTTCCGATTGCGATGGCGGTGCCTACGCCGACTCCGGCTTTCGTCACGGCAACGAAGAACAGGAGGTTGTAGAGGCCGATTGCAAGGCCCGCGGTCAGAACCGGTCGCCAGGGCAGATGGGCGAGGGCGCGTCTGCTCTCGGGCGTCGCCAATGCCATGAGGCCGAGGGTCGCCGCCCCCACTCCAAGTCGGATCGCCGCGACCACGAGAGGTTCGCGTTCGGGCGGCAGGAGGCTCTGGACCGTCCCGGTGGTGCCCCAGAGGATCGCGGCAAGGATGACGGCGAGGAGGCCAAGGGTGCGGGAGGGCATGGCATTGTCCTTGAGAGGTGTCGTCTGCTCATGCCTCGGGATGCGCGGCGCGTCTTTACCTTACGTTTCAGGTCTTGGGCCTTCCGTCCCGGAACAGAGGGTGCGCCAGGCTCCGGGCGTCCGCCCGGTCTCGCGCCGCATCGCCCGCGTCAGTGCTGCCTGATCCGAGAAGCCCAGATCGGCAGCAAGCTGTGCGAGCGGTTTCCGTCCGTCCCGAAGGGCACCCTGCGCGAGGGACAGCCGGATCGCGGTGAGGAAGCGGGCGGGCGTCGTGCCGCGCGCTTCGGCGAGCGCTCGATAGAGTTGCGAGCGGCTCATCCCGAGGTGCCGCGCCATTCGGCCGACGGGCCAGTCGGCAGCCGGTTCCTGCCGGATGGCGGCCTCGAGCCTCGTGAAGGGACAAGCGGGACGGCTCCGCTGCCAGAGGCTTCCCAGCAGAAGCCGCGCAAGCGGATCCGCTGCCGCTTCGGCAAGCGTGCCGTCCACCGATGACAGACCCGCGAACTCGACCAGACGCTTGGCGGCCTCCGGCATGGGCAGAAAGCGGCAATCGAGTGCGCGCTCGGGGAGCGCATCCGCTGGCAGATCGAGCACGAGCGAGCGATTGGTGCAGACGCCTGCCTGCGTATGACGCTCACCGGGCGCCACCAGCGCCGCAAGCGCCTGGGAGAGCCTTGCTCCACGCCCGCCGATCTCGATCTCGAGCGACCCGAGGATGGGCAGCACCAGCTGCGCGTGATCATGCGCATGCAGATCGCCTGTACCGACGTAGCTGCGGATATGAACGGCCCGGGACATGATCGCGATCCTGTTGCGCAACCTCCTTCTCCTGCCACGAAGGAGGCGGCGGAACCACCCTCATCTCGAAGGCTATGCCCCGCGGAACTCGTTGCTGTCTGAGGCGGGAGGCTCGTATGAGGAACGACGACTGCCCGGCCCATCACCTGTCATTACCGCTTATGTTACATAAGATGACTTATCGGATTTGGATTCCGCTTCCGGATTCACGCCCCGTCTGTCGCCTCTTGAGCGTATGGGACGATCAAGGCCCGAAGAAGCCCCTCTGAGCGAAGCTACGCCAGAGTCCTCACGCGAAGGCTCAGCCGCCCATTGCCTCGTCGTCGTCCGCGAAGGCGCCCAGGGGCGCGATCCGGTAGACCACATCCTTGCGCAGGACGCTGCCTTCCGCCTGCAGGTGCGAAAAAGCCGGGATCGGGATGAGTCGCAAGCCGCCGCCGTCCATCGGAAGGCCCGAGCCGAGCAGCCGATAGATCCCCAGATCGATGAGATCGAGCCGAAGCGTGTCCTGCCCCGGCAGGAACAGGACGAGCCGCAACTCGCGCGGCCCGGATGGTGCAATCGTGATCAGCATCCTGTCCTGAGGGGGCGCTTCCGGTGCCTCCCCGGCGATGCAGACCAGCGCCCGATACCGGGCAAGGCCATTGCGAAGATAGTCGGCGAGCGCAGAGGCCACGACGCCCGCGTCCGGAACCTCCTCCTCCGTCAGCCAGTGCGACGGCGGCGCCGGGACGTGTGGATGGGGCGCTCCTCCTGCATGGGATGGGTGCCCTGCCGCGGACGTGCCATGCGGTGCCGCCACGACTGCGCGAGGGCCAGCCCGACCGGGCGCGGTTCGGACCCCTTCGGCCGCCTGCGGCGCTGTCTGCATCGGCAGAACGGACATCCCCTCACTCGGCATCACTGCACCTCGTCACATGCGCGGGCAAGCCTGTCGGCGACATCCGCAATTTCTACAATACAGGTCTCAACGTTCGAGGTAGTTACGCGGTGCCATCGGACACCCCGGGCATTTTGCCGCAGAACCACAAGCGTCGACGTGGCACCTCTGCCCGCAATTGCAGCATCCGCGCGATCGGGTCTCATCGGCCGTGTCGTGGCCTCTGCAAGGCCCGCGCCATTCGCGACAGAGGCATGCATGCGACATTTTGCCGGGTCATGCCGCAGCTTTCCGTTCCACAAGGTATCGCCCCCTCACTGGCGGGGAAGGGTGCGAAGACTATGCTGGCCACCTCAATCAGGAGAATCGTCGTGACCTCACGGATCGTGGTCTTGGGCGGGGGCTTCGGCGGAATGTATGCCGCACGGGCCCTCAAGCGCCGGCTCGGCGCGGCCGCCGAAATCGAACTGGTGAATGCCGAGAACTACTTCGTCTTCCAGCCGCTGCTGCCCGAGGTGGGCGCAGGCTCCATCACTCCGGCGCATGCGGTCTCCCCGCTCCGGTTCCTTCTTCGGGACGTCTTCGTGCGCAAGGCCGTGGTGGACAGTGTCGATTTCCAGCGCCGGGTTGTCACCGTCTTTCAGGGCGTGCAGCGGCGGCCGACCGAGATCGCCTACGATCATCTCGTGATCGCGCTCGGGCAGTCGGCAGACCTCTCGCGCATGCCGGGGCTCGAGGAGCATGCGCTGACCATGCGCACGCTCGAAGATGCGCGCCGCTTGCGCGCGCATGTGATCGGCCAGCTCGAGCATGCGCAGATCACCCGCCTGCCCGAGGTGAAGCGCAGTGCGCTGACCTTCTGCGTCGTGGGCGGCGGCTTCTCGGGGATCGAGACGGCGGGTGAGATGAAGGACCTCATCGACCGCTCGCTGAAGTTCTATCCCGACATCGATCCATCCGAGGTTCGCATGATCGTGCTGGAGTTCGCGGATCGGATCCTGGGCGAGATGTCCCCCGGTCTCGCCGACTACGCGACCCGGACGCTTCGCGAGCGCGGGATCGAGGTGAAGCTCAAGACGGGTGTCGCCAGTGCGACCGGAACGCAACTGGTAACCAGCAGCGAAGAGGTGATCGACACGCGCACCATCGTGGCCACGATCGGCAACGCCCCCTCGCCTGTCGTCCGCCGCATGGGCCTGCCTTCGGAGCGCGGCCGTATCACCGTCGACCGCACGCTTGCAGTGAAGGGCCAGACCGGCGTCTGGGCGCTCGGCGACTGCGCCCTGATCGCGCTGAAGGATGCGCCCGAAGGACCCCGCGATTATGCCCCGCCGACTGCACAGTTCGCCGTGCGAGAGGCAGAGCAACTGGCCGAGAATATCGCGGCCACGATCGAAGGCGGCTCGCCCCGCCCGTTCGAATACCGCTCCAAGGGCGCCCTCGCCTCGCTCGGCGCCCGCAAGGGTGTCGCGCAGGTCTTCGGGATCGAGTTGAAGGGCTTTCCCGCCTGGCTGCTCTGGCGCTTCTACTACCTGGCCTTCCTGCCCGGCCTCACGACACGCGCCTTCGTGCTGATCAACTGGTTCATGGACGGGCTCAGTCCGCGCAGCGTCGTGCAGCTCAACACGCGCTCGGTGCCGCCGACGCGGTATGTCCGCTATCGGGCCGGAGACGTGATCTACGAGATCGGAAACCGGTCTGACGGCTTTTACACCGTCGTCACGGGCTCGGTCGAGATGACCCGGCCCGACCCGGAGACGGGTCTGACCCAGACCCGCACGATCGGCCCCGGCGGCCATTTCGGCGAGCGGCTGATCCTCGGCGCGACCCGGAGGCATACGAGCGTGCGGGCGATCGAGGACACGAAGGTGCTGGTGATGGACCGTGACGAGTTCCTGAAGCTCGCCGACAGCTTCGAGGCGTTCAGGGACTATTTCGCACCGTATCTGGCGAAGCACGGAATGACGTTGCCGCCCGTCGGGTCGACGGACGGCAAGGCGGCTGCGAAACCGGTTTCGGTCGAGGGGAAGTGACCCGTTGCCCGGTCGCGTCCGCGGTCAATGGCTCTGGCGCTGGAAGGCTTGATCGAGATTGTCGTCACCGCCGTCGAGGCTGAAGCTGAAGCCCCCGGAGGCGACTTTCCGTTGCGGAGCCTGAGCTTCCGGTTCCGAGCGGCCGCCCTGCACGACGCGCAGCTGCGGCGCCGGAGCGGCCGGTTGCGCAGTCTCGCTCAGCCGGAAGAAGTTCACGGTCCCTTGGAGCCGTTCCGCCTGGCCCGACAGTTCGTTTGCACCGCCGGCGAGTTCCTGCGAGGCGGCGCTGTTCTGCTGGGTGACCTTGTCGAGCTGCTGGATCGCTGTCGCCACCTGCTGCGCGCCCGCAGCCAGTTCGCGCGACGCCACCGAGATGTCCGTCACAAGGCGCGACGTGTGCTCGATGTCGGGCACGAGCTGGTTCAGCATCTCGCCTGCGCCGGTCGCCGCGCGCACGGTGCCTGCGGAGAGGGAGGAAATCTCGGCCGCCGCGGTCTGGCTGCGCTCGGCAAGCTTGCGCACCTCGGCCGCCACCACCGCAAAGCCGCGGCCATGCTCGCCCGCCCGGGCCGCCTCGACTGCCGCGTTGAGCGCGAGAAGGTCCGTCTGGCGCGCGATCTCCTGCACGACCATGATCTTGTCGGCGATCGAGCGCATGGCGGTCACCGCCTCGCCCACCGCCTGGCCTGAGGCGCGCGCATCTTCCGCAGCCTTCACCGCCATCCGTTCGGTCTGCGATGCGTTGTCCGAGGCCTGCTTGATGTTCGCGGCCATCTGTTCGACGGAAGCCGACGCCTCCTCGGTGGCCGAGGCCTGCTCATTCGCACCCTGGCTCAGCTGCTCGGAGGTCGCCGCCATTTCGCCGCTGCCCGATGCGACCTGGCGCGCCACGACGGTGACGCCGCCCACGACTTCCCGGAGCTTCTCGACCATCGCGTTGTTGGACCGGAGAAGTTCCGAGATCTCGTCACGGCCACGCGCGTCGGCGGTCTCGCTCAGATCTCCGGCCGCCACGCGCTTCGACAGGTCGATCGCCTTCTGCAGGCCGCGGCCGATCGAAAGGGTGATCAGCAGGGCCGCCGTCGTGCCCACCACGCCTGCGAGAACGAACATTCCGATGAGCATCGTGCGGGCCCGGGCCGTTTGAGCGCTCGCCTGCGCCCTGCTTTCGGCGAGTTCCCGCTGCTGGTTCTCGACGAGCGACCGGACGAGACCCTCGCGCTTCTGCTGCATCGCGAGATAGTCCGTGTCGAGAAGCAGTTTCCGCGCCGCATCGAGGTCGTTCTTCTTCGAGAACTCGACGGCCGCCTGGTTCACTTTCGTGATCGTCTGGCGCAGGGCGCTGTATTCGTCGAGGAGCGCGCGGTTCTCGGGGCTGAGATTGGCCGCATCGAGGACCTCCATTGCGGCCTTCTGGTCGGCACGGGCCGCGGCCATCTCGTCTTCCTGCTTACGCATCGCGGCCTCGCCGACGCTGACGAGATGCTCGCGGATTGCGGCCTTCAGGCGGAGCTGCGCCGAGTTCAGCGCCTCGGCCTTGAGGGCGATCTGCACCTCGCTGTCGATCATGTCTTCGATCTGTGCATCGAGATTGTTGAAGCCGCGGTAGGCAACGACACCCGCGACGCCGGAAAGAAGGAACACCGCGAGGAATGCTGCGGCGAGCTTGAGCTTGATGGTCATGGGGAGCCTCTGAATCCTCGCAATGAACTTGCACCTGCATTGCTTTTCGCGCCGTGTCCGGTCCACCGATCCACCTGTATGGAGCATGGGATCAGGTGGAGTGTCGCCATCCCGAGTGCGAGTTGACGCATCCCTCCGGCAGGAGGACCCATGCGAAGGAGAGAGTTGACAGGGCTGTTATCGCTTGAAGAGGTAAATGATTGGTCAGCGCGCTTGCGCGTGCTGCCCCGGCAGCGCGGACCGCTACGGAACAATCGTGCGACCACGATTCGCTGCCTTCGGGCAGGTCCTGGTGGGGTGGCCGTTCCAGCCTTCGCGAACGCCGGATCGGCGATCTGCCTGCGCTGGCCGGACAGCCCCGGCCAGTCGCCTATCCCCGGAAGCGTCGTGCGAGTGGGGCGTCACCGTGATCGTCGGCCCGGTTCCTGCCCGCGCTGTCCGGCGCAGAACCCCGGCATCGATCCGGTGACGCCATCCGGCGGACCGCCGAGTTGACTTGCCCCCTCAACCGCTACATCCCTGTGCCGGGGCCTCGTGACCGCCCCGTTTCCGAAGGGACGACCCATGGCCGACAGACCCGCGACCGAGCCGAAGCTGACCTCTCTCGCGCATGGCGGCGGCTGCGGCTGCAAGATTGCGCCGGGCGTCCTGACGGAGCTGCTGCGCAACGCCCCTGCCCTGCCCGTGCCCGAGGAATTGCTGATCGGGACCGCGACCTCGGACGATGCGGCGGTCTGGCGGCTGAACGACACGCAGGCTCTCGTCGCCACGACCGACTTCTTCATGCCGATCGTCGACGATCCCTTCGACTTCGGCCGCATCGCCGCGACCAACGCGATCAGCGACGTTTACGCGATGGGCGGACAGCCCATCATGGCGCTTGCGCTGGTGGGCATGCCGATTTCAGTCCTGTCGCGCGAGACCATCGGGCGGATCCTCGCAGGTGGTGCCGCGGCCTGCGCCGACGCAGGCATTCCCATCTCGGGCGGGCACACCATCGACTCGGTCGAGCCGATCTACGGTCTGGTGGCGCTCGGCCTCGTTCATCCCGACCGGCTCCGCAGCAATGCCGCGGCGCGCCCCGGCGACCGGCTGGTGCTTGGCAAGCCCATCGGCACGGGGATCCTCTCGGCCGCATTGAAGAAGGGCGAACTCGATGCTGCGGGCTATGCCGAGATGATTGCCACGACCACCCGGCTGAACACGCCGGGCCCGGATCTCGCGGCGCTCGACGGCGTCCATGCGCTGACCGATGTCACCGGCTTCGGTCTCGGCGGTCATGCGCTCGAGATGGCGCGCGGCGCCGGGGTCACGATGCGGATCGACTGGTCGCGCGTGCCCGTGATGCCCCCCGTGCGCGGTCTGCTGGCGCGCGGCTTCGTCACCGGGGCCTCGGGTCGCAACTGGGACAGCTACGGCGACGGGATCTCCCTCTGCGATGCCTTCCCCGAAGCCGAGCGAGCCCTTCTGACGGATCCGCAAACGAGCGGCGGTCTCCTCGTCTCCTGCGCGCCGGAGGTGGTAGCCGACGTTCTGGCGGTGTTTTCGCGGCACGGCTTCGACACGGCAGTCGAGATCGGCGACGTGATCGAGGGTCAACCGAGCCTGAAGATCATCTGACATCGTCGCGAGCCATGTCCGGCCAAGCGCCGAGACTTGCAATCATCGTGCGATGACAGGCGCTTGCGCAAATATCTTGAGGTTACGCATGAAGTATCGTCACGCCATCTCGAACGTCGCGTAGGGGTTCAGGCAGGCGGTCGGGCCGATGAAGACCACCTGCTCCTCCGGCCCGTTCCTCATTGCGACGCTCGTCATCTGCACCGCATCACCGAGCACATGACGCTCGAACTGCTCGAGCCTCGCCGCACGCTCGTCGGGCAGAAGATCCAGCGCCGACCTGTCCAGGCCCGCCTCATGGGCGGTCGCATAGGCGGCGGCGAGCTTCCAGGGCGGCTCGATCCACGGTCGCCGCTCGAGGCTCGCGGCCGTCAACGCCTCGACATCCGCCTCATCCATCCGCAGCGGGCCGAAGTGACGTTCGAGCACCGAACGGACCAGATCCTCGGGGCGGCGCGTGAGCGTGTAGCCACCCGCCGCCGCAAGGGCTGCGGTCGCGGTTGCAAGCTGGAGGGCACGTCGGCGGCTCAGTTTCATCGGAGGCTCCGTCAGGCGAGAAGGTCGGCCGCGCGCAGCGACAGGGCGGCGGCCGTCAGCGATGGGTTGGCGGCCGAGCAGGTCGGGAAGGTGCTCGTGCCGACCACGACGAGGTTGCGCAAGCGGTGGTGAACGAGGCCCCCGTCCACCACGGAGGTTCCCGGATCACGCCCCATCCGGAGCGTCCCCTGCAGATGCGACTCGGTTTCCCGGATGCCGTGGTCGAGGATCCTCTCGACCGGCAGCGGGGCGAGCAGATCGGACAGGGCGGCCTTGGCACGCTCCATTCCCTTCAGGGCGTAATCGGACGGCCCGTGGTAGTCGATGAAGGCCCGCCCCTCCCCGTCGAGCGTGACGCGGTTGCGATCCTCGGGCAGATCCTCGGTCACGATCACCAGCGGCAGCGTCTGGCGCATCCGTCCGGCTCCGAGGCGCATCCCGTGCGACCATCGGTTCTCGAAATAGACCAGGGCTGCACCGCTGTCCTTGCGATGCGGCCCGTCATAGAGGCTGAAGTCGAGCCCCGTGGTGATCGTGCTGCCGCCGAAATTGTCGACGCCATCGAGCCAGGCCTCCATTGACCAGCCGTAGGATTCGTGAAGCCCCACCCCGGTGAGGCCGCCGCCCAGATCCGACCGGAGCAGGATCGCCGGGCTGTGGATCGCATTGGCACCCAGCACGAACAGGTCCCCCGTCACCCTGTGCTCGTGCCCCTCGGCATCCGCGAAGATCGCAGCACCCACCGACGAGCCCGCGGACTCGAAGCGGCGCACCTCGGCCTGAAGGCAAAGGGTCACGTCCTCCGCCTCGTAGAGCGGCACGAGCCCGTTGTTTGCCGTGAACTTCGCGTCCGCCGGGCAGATCTGGCAGCGCAGCGAGGCGCAGCAGGCCGCCCGCGTCTCGGTGGCCACGCGGGCCCGGGCGGTCGGCATCGCGAAATGCGTGTCCGGCCGGGCCTCCTTCATCAGCCGGTCCGGGTCGGGCATCCGGTGCGGGGGCTGCGGAAAGTCACGCGAACGCGGCATGATGCGCGCCATGTCCGGGTCTCCCGACACGGCCATGATCTCCTCGGCGTCGCACCAATAGGGTTCAAGGTCGCCGTAGGTGACCGGCCAGTCCTGCGCCACGCCGTGCTCGGTCCTTAGCCGGAAGTCGCCCGGATGGAGCCGCGGCGTCTGGGCGAACCAGCAGTTGGTGCCCCCGCCGAACCCGATGGTGAAGTTCCAGGGCTTCCGGGAGTTCGTCGCATAGGTGTCGCTGTCGGTGACGGGCGAATTCCTTCCCTCCTCCAGCTGCCAGTCATGTGTCGCATGCCCGCCCCATTCAAGGACCAGCACACGGCGACCGGGTTTCCGCATCAGCCCGTGCAGAAAGAACGAGGAGCCGAAACCCGATCCCACGATCACCACGTCGAAATGCTCGCCGGCGACACTGTCGGCGGATGCCAGGTTCATCTGTTTCATCTCCGGATTGCTGCCTGCCACCCTGAGGCGAGCAGACCCGGACTGTCCATGCAGGAAGCGCCTGATCGGCAATCACTTGCCGGTGTGACTTGCAACCGCAGCGCGATTGTGCTTGTGCAGCGAGCAATTGCACTATGTTCGGGCAACGGCAAGAACCCGCACAGCGCGGTCTGGAGGCGGGGTTGCACGCAAGGGAACTTTGCTCCTCTTTTGGGGCTTCAGTCGAAAGCTGCGAGATCAGGTGCCGGTTCCGTGCCGGAACCTGCCGTGGAACCGAGGGAGTCAATTCTCGATGCGATCAGATCTGATCGCTGCCGCCGGACGGATGATCCGGTGAGCGGCGCATATCGGTTCGATCCGCCGCCGGGGTCGCTGCGCGCCTCGGTCGGCCGCGGTGCGATGGCGATCGGCGCCTCGCAGGCGGTCATGGTCGCCACGCAGATCGCGTCGGTCGTCATTCTGTCGCGCCTGCTCGCGCCCGAGGAGTTCGGCCTCGTCGCCATGTGTGCACCGGTGCTGGCCCTGATCGGGATGCTGCAGGATTTCGGTCTGGTGCAGGCGACCGTGCAGAAGCCAGGGTTGCGGCACGAGGAGGTGAACTTCCTCTTCTGGGTCAATGTCGCGCTCTCGGTGACGCTCGCCCTCCTCCTGCTGATGATCTCGCCCCTCGTCGCACTGTTCTATCAGGAGCCGCGGATCGGGCCGCTCATCGCCGCGATGGCGCTGATCGTGGCGGCGAACGGGCTCGGGGCGCAGCATGCGGCGCTCCTGAACCGGCGGATGGAATATGGCCGCATCGCCATCATCGGCGTCGTGGGCGCGGTCGCCGGACTAGCCGCCGCGACTGTCTGGGCAATGGTGCAACCGAGCTACTGGGCCCTCTTCGGCGGCCAGCTCGTGGGCACCCTGCTGCCGACCGGCCTCATGTGGCTCGCCTCGCGCTGGCGGCCGGGCCTGCCCCGAGGGGCCGAGGGCGGCCGGGCGCTCATCGGCTTCGGCGCGGGCATCACGGGCTTCAACTTCGCGAACTTCTTCGCGCGCAATCTCGACAATGTGCTGATCGGCCGTGTCTGGGGCGGCGTGCAGCTCGGCCTCTACGACCGGGCCTACAAGCTGCTGCTCATGCCGCTGAACCAGGTGGCCAATCCGCTGTCGAAGGTGATGATCCCCGCGCTCTCGCGGATGCTGGACGAGCCTGACCGCTACCGGAGCGCCTACCTGCGCGTGCTGTCGCTTTCGCTCCTCCTCGTGCTGCCCGGCGTGGCGGCCGCTGCCGCAATGGCGGACATCCTGATCCCCTTCGCCCTCGGCGAGCAATGGGCGGGCAGCGCGCCGATCTTCATGGCGCTCGGCTTTGCCGGGCTTCTGCAGCCGCTGAACAACCCGGCAGGCTGGCTCTTCATCAGCCAGGGGCGGTCGACCGAGTTCATGTACTGGGGTTTCGCCACGGCGGCCTTCGCAGTCGTGGCCTTCGTTCTCGGTCTGCCCTACGGGGCGCTCGGCGTGGCCATCGCCTATTCGGTCAGCGAGTATCTGAAGACGCCCGTTCTCTGGCTTTACATTGGCCGGCGCGGCGCGGTCGGCGCGGGCGACGTCGCCCGCACCTGCGGACCGCTGGTCGCGGCCGCGCATGCGGCACTGGGGATCGTCTGGCTGGCGCAACCCTGGTTGTCCGAGGGGCGCCTCTTGGCGCTGCTCGAAGGCGCCGCGGTGGCCTATGTCACAACGATCCTTCTCATCTTTCCCTTTCCCCAGGGGCGCGAGGTCTTGCGCGAAGCCTGGTCGCTGGCACGCGGCGGCGTCCTGCGGCTCCGCACCCGAACCATGAGCCGCCTCACGCCCGGCTGACGAGGAGACCCATGCACTACCGTTCCATCGCCGACCTCGCCGACATGCTGCAACGCCACCTCCACCGGATCCCGCGCGAGGTCGACCTCGTCGTGGGGCTTCCAGAGGGCGGGATGCTTGCCGCCAACATCCTCTGCCTTCTTGCCAACGTGCCGATGTCGGACCTCGACAGCTTCCTCGCGGGGCGCAGCTTTTCGGTCGGCCGCACGAAGCTTTCGGCCGAGGCCGGCCGGCCCGCGCCGCGGCAGGTGGTGGCGATCGCAGGAACCGAGCGGGATGTGGAGGGCGTGAGGGACCGCCTCGCCAAGGCCTGCGTGACCGCGATGATCGTGGTGGCCTATGGTGAGGGGCCCGAGGTGCCCGGGGCCGATCTCGTGCTCGAGCCCCTGCCCGGGCCGCGGATCTTCCAGTGGAACTTCATGCAGCATCCGGTCCTCGAACGGGCCTGCGTGGACATTGACGGCGTGCTCTGCCTCGATCCGACTTCGGCCGAGAACGACGATGGCGCGGCCTATCTGGAGTTTCTCGCCTCGGCCCGCCCGCTCTACCAGCCCGGCCACCGGATCGGGACGCTGGTCACGAGCCGCTTGGAAAAGTACCGCGCGGAAACCGAGGCCTGGCTGTCAGCTCGCGGCATCCTCTTCGATCGGCTTGTGATGCTCGACCTTCCGAGCCAGGCCGAGCGTATCCGTCTTGGCGCTCACGGCAGCTTCAAGGCCGAGGTCTACCGGCAGAGCGATGCTCCGCTCTTCATCGAGAGCGAGAACCGGCAGGCGCGCCGCATCGCGGACATCTCCGGCAAGCCCGTGCTCTGTCTCGAGACGCACCGCCTGCTTACCCGTGAAACACTTGCAGCCGAACCCGCGGCATCGCCTGCGCCGCCGCTGCTCGTGCGGAATGCCAAGGCCTTCGTGCGCGGCCTGATCGGGGCCGACAACGTCGCGGCCCTCAAGCGGCGGTTCGCACGCTGAGCAAAATTGCGCCGCTTCGCAGCATGATGCGGGCAGAGACGCTGCGGATCTCCGCCGAAAGCGGCGAATGAAAATGCATCTTTGTGAGAATCTGTCTCCGAAGGTTGAGTGTCTGGAAAAGTAACCTAAGGTTGAGAGAGTCATCAGGAGTCTGGGTGCAAGTCCCAGGTGGCGAATCCGGCCGCTGACCTGTCGGAACAACGAAGCTTGGCCGGAGGGGCAGCAGCGCTCCAATTTCTATCCGGATCTGGCACATCGGAAGCGCGGGAAAACAGTACGTTGTCACAGAACTTTCGTCAAACGACACAGGGTCGTGCCGACAGAGCATCTGCCACGCCCATGGCGGGTGGACGACAGTCGGCTGCGTCGTCCTCCCTGCTGCAGCTCATGCAGCAGACCGTAGGCAACCTGAAGTTGTCCGATGCTCGGCTACCGAGTTTCTCGAATACGCAGGATGCAAGGGCTGCCGCACCGCCGCGGCAGCGAGGCCTGCGTGTTCTCTTCACGCTGGGGGATCCTTACCTTCCGCAGCGAACCGGCGGCGCTCAGTCGAGCACCGACCAGCTCGCCGCCGCCCTGCAGGCGGAGGGACACGAGGTGGCGGTGCTCTCCGGCCTCGAAGGAGGAGGGTGGACCGAGTACCGCGCGCGCTTGCAGCGACGCCTCTTGCGGCGCGACTATGCGCAGGACCGCATGGGCGGCTACAAGGTGTTCCGCACCTGGGATCCCGTCGACGCGTCAGAAGTCGTCCGGCACTTCCGGCCCGATGTCGCTGTCGTCCAGAACGACAACACCCGGCGCGCCGTCCCCCTCGCCCAGTCGCTCGCGAAGGCAGGCGTGCCGGTGGTCTTCTACTTCCGGAACGTGGAGCTTGAGGATCTTGGCGGAGACCCGTCGAGCGTGCCCGGCGCGCGCTTCGTCGCCAATTCCGATTTTACCGCGCGGACCTATGCCAAGGCCTTCGGCATCCGTGCGACCGTGGTGCCGCCGCTGGTCGAGCCCGAGCGCTATCGGACGAAGTCGAGCAGGGAGAACGTGACCTTCATCAATCCGGTGCCCGTAAAGGGTCTGGACACCGCGCTCGCCGTGGCGGAGCGTTGCCCCGACATTCCCTTCGTCTTCGTCGAAAGCTGGCCTCTGAGCCCCGACCGCAGGCAGGAACTGGAGGCGCGCATCGCATCGCTGCCGAATGTCACGCTCCGGATGCGCACGAACGACATGCGGTCCGTCTATGGCAACGCGCGGATCCTGCTCGCGCCAAGTGTCTGGCAGGAGGCCTGGGGCCGCGTCGCGACCGAGGCGCAGTTCTGCGGGATCCCGGTCATCGGATCGAACCAGGGCGGTCTGCCGGAAGCCATCGGGTATGGCGGTCGCATCGTTCCATCCGACGCTTCTGCGGATCGCTGGGCAGCCGAGGTGCGGAGCCTCTGGGACGATCAGGAAGCCTATGCCTCCGCGTCCCTTGCGGCGTTCGCTCATGCGAGGCGGCCCGAGATCAGGGGCGACCATCAGCTTCGCACCTTCCTTCTGGTGCTTCGCAGCGCCTGCAATGATATCGCCCGTCAGGCAGGCACCCTCGCCGCCCGAGCCACGGCCGTCGCCCTTCCCCTCTTGTGACGGCCAGCGGCGGGCGGTGCTCCCTTCCGCCCGCCGCGTTTATGCCGGAACGGCCTATCCATCCACGATTGGGCACCCTGTGACGCGTGCTTGGCCAATACTTCATGCGAAACATGAGGATTGCGCCGCAGACAATTGACGTAAAATGGCAATTTAATCCGTAAATGGCACAGGACCCGATCAGGCGGCCCGCAGTCTCTGGCTCAGGCCGGCAAAGCGTTCCGGGCCCAGCAGCGCCCACGCGGCTTGACGAACGAGATGCCGTGCGGCGGTCCGGCTGCGCAGGCGCGGGATCTGCCCGGCCACGCAAGCGAGATCGGGAAGCAGCATCCGCTGCTCGGGCAGGCACAGGACGGGGCGCCCCGACAGGCGCATGATGCGCTCTGCCTGCGCGGGCTCGCTTTCAATGAAGAGAAGCGCATCGCTCTCGCGATAGACCGCTGCCTTGAAGCTCCCGTGTGCGCCGCGGCGCATGCGTTCTTCCCGGCTCGGCAGATCGAGCATGATCAGCCGGTCGAAGGCGATGCCCTGAGCCGCCAGCCACTTTTCCGTCTCGGCGCGATACTTCTCGAGCCGGCTGGTCACGAGCATCCCGATGCGCTGCCGGGTGCGGCAGAGCGGGCGCGCGTTCAGCAGGAACTGGAGATAGGCGGGACCGTCGTCGTTCTCTGCCTCGCTCGGATCGTGGCAGAGAATGCCATCGATGTCGACGCAGCACCGGGCGAGGAATTTGTGGTGCATTGCGTTCCACTGGAACATGCGTGGCTGGGGAACGGCCTCAAAAATGAGATCTGCCTCGAGGTGGTCGCGCCTCAGGCCATAGACGGCCGCATAAAGCACGCCCGCGTCGCGGCCTGCCTGCACGATGCGATCGCGCGCCTCCTGCATCGCGATGCCGGAGCTCAGGCTGTCCTCAAGGACGAGAACGCGCCGCTCCGCACCCGCCGCCGGCGTGCGACGCTCGAGGAAATCATCCAGCGCCACGACCGGAAGACCCGTCGCCGCACCCAGCATCTGCGCCGCGAGCAGGCCACTGCGCGGCACACCCACCACCAGATCGAGATCCCGCGGAAGCCGATGCAGATTTCGCAGAATGTCGCGGTTCATGTCCGAGATCGAGCGGTAGTTCATCGAAACCTCCGAAAGGGACGGTCGGCGCGGTGACGCGGGCTGCGGGCCGACATAGGATGGGAAGCGCAGTCAGGCAGGTCAAGCATCGGCTGGCACCGATCGCGTGCCAGACGACGACCTGCCGCGAACGGCGGCGATCAGCGCCAGGACCGGCTCGTCGACGAACCGTGTGAAGATCAGGGCAAGCGCAAGGACAAGGACAGCATAGGCGGGAGCGATGACGGCTTCCGGTGCGCCGCTCAGGTAGGTCCAGGCCACGACCGTGTAGAGCGGCGGGACGTGGACGAGGTAGAGCCCGAAGGATATCCGCCCGAGGAAGAGCGGCACCCGCGTCTCGAACAGTCGTGCGAGCATGGGCAGCGTCAGCACGGCGTAGAGCAACAGCGTCGCGGCCAGCACCGGCATGAGACCGCGCGGCTCTCCCAGTTCCCAACTCTCGGGCACCTCCGGCAGATCGAGGCGCGCATGCGCACCTTCGCCCGGAGAGCCGAGGATGAAGGCCGCGAGCAGGGCCGTCACCGGAAGCGCCGCGCCGGGCAGTGGGCGCAGAAGACCGCGCCGATGCATCTCGTAGAGTCCGGCGCCCAGCACGAAGGCGAGGTAGGGGTCGGGAAGCCAGAGCACCACGACGAATGTCCCGGCTGCCAGCATCGTCAGCCGCAGGCGGCCCGACGAGAGGTAATAGAGAAGGAAGATGCCGATGGACCCCAGAAACTCGAACTTCATCGTCCAAAGTACATTGTTGAAACGGGAAAACCCGCGCACGAAGTTTGCCGCCATGCCGTCCGCGACCGCGATCCAGATCGGCTTGAGCGGCTCCTGATAGGTGAAGGACAGCCAGCGCGACGGCGAAGCGACCGTCTCCTGCATCCGCAGTGCCGCATCCGGAAATGCCACGAGCCACGCCCATGCCACGAGGCAACTCGCCGTGACGGGAAGCGCCAGCCGAACATAGCGGCTGAAGACGTTCGCGAGGAGCGCGTGACGGCGACGCTCGGCCGCGGCTGCCATGACGAAGCCCGACAGGACGAAGAAGACCGCAACGGCAAAGCGGCCATTCCAGAGGATGTGGACCGGCGTGTGGGCGAAGTCCGTCAAGGTGCGCCCCATCGAGGGCGTGAGATGCGGATGCAGAAGACAGAGATAGTGGTAGAGCACGACGATCACGGCAGCTATGCCGCGCAAACCGTCGAAGGCCGCAATGCGCGGCGAGGGTGGCGGGGCCAGGGACATGTGAGGGGGATCCTGTCTGCGGTCGGTGGTAAGAGACCCGGCTCGCGGCCGATCGTTCCCATGATCCTAGCCTTGCGACCGGCCGATGGCCACGCCACACGCAATGGTTGTGCGAGAAGTCGCCCTTTCGACACCCCGGATGGTGCGGATCCGCGCCGATCCGTTGCATCGCCGGGAACCAGCCGCGATTCCAACGCAAGCGTGGGCGGACGACGGTCGGACTGTTCAGTTCTCTCCGGAACAGGCGGAGATGATCCGACGTAACGCGGTCTGCGCCAGGATCATGTTGGTGCGGTCCTGCCGAAGCAGCAGGAATGCGATGTCCGAAGGCGTGGGGCGCGTGACAAGCAGCAGGTGCGGGCCGAGGTGCAGCCTGCATTCCTCGACAGGCGTGCCGGTCGCGGTCTCGAGGGCATCCTGCGCCGGGAGCAACGCATGGACTGCTGGCGCGATGGCCTCGGCGCGGTCACGTTCGGGACCGAAGCACAGGAGAGACCCGTCATCGACACGGAGGATTCCGCCGCAGACGAGACCTGCGAGCGAGGAAGCCACCTGATCGATCTCCGACTGCCTGCCGGTCTCCGCTTCTCGCCTGGGCCGGGGCGCGGCCTCGCGCGGCGTGGTCGAGACGGTGCGCGGTGCGGGCTGGCTTGACGCCTCTGATGCCATGCGCTGGCGGCGCTCGCTCACGAGGTCGGCAAGGATATGCCCGCCAGAAGTCTCCCAGGCGTGATCGTCAATCGCGGCGGCCCTGATCGTCTCGCGCGACGCCTGAACGAAGGCCACGGCGCTGAAGAAAGGCCCGGCCTCCCGCTGGACGCGCTCTTCGATCCGGTCCCAGTCCTCGGCGCTGCGGAGCTTGTCGGCGCGGGAGAGAACGATCACCGAACGCGCCCGCATGGATGGCAACCGGGACAGGATCGCCTTCTCCGACAGCCGCCAGGCCTGCGATGCGATGGAAACCCAGATGAGCAGGTCGGCACCTGCCATCAGCGCAAGGGCTTCGGACCCCACCTCGCCATCGCAGGGGAAGGGCAGTTCGACCAGTTCCACCCCGTCGAGATGGGGGGCATTCACCAGAACTTCGCAGAGCCCTGCCCCGCCGAAGTTCGTGGCATCGTCGAGAGTCTCCGCGTGCTCCGTCTGGCCGTTGCCGTGATGAAGAAGAACCGTTCCCGCATGATCCGCTACATGGCGCACCAGGAACGCCGGCCGCGAGGCCTGCCGCGAGAGCATCGGCAGCACGGGCCTGCGCAGCAGAGCGTTGATGACGCTGGACTTGCCCGACTTGAACTCTCCCGCGACCACCACGCGCAGCCGGCGGCCGGCGGATGGGCGGCCGGGGGCCGGGTCGAGACGCGGCAGGGGGTGCTGGAAGGACATCATGTACTCAGGCGGCAGCGGCGAGGTGGGACTTCGACAGGCGGCTGTCGCTGATCGACAGAAGCTGCAGCCGACGCTCCAGCACCTCGATTCGGCTTTGCAGGCGATGTGAAACCTGCGCCGCACGCGTCGGGTCGGCCGCAAGTTGCGCCATCACCGAGGAGTCGCTGCGCAGTCTCTGAGCGCGTTCGGCGATCGCCTTGTCCACCATCGAGAGGATGATCTGGATCCTTTCCTTGCCCGCCACGACCCGCTCGGCCTGGGCCTCGGTGGCAGCCTTCATGATCTTGTGCGACCAGGGAAGCAGTTCCGCAAGCGTGATCCGCCGCAGCGCCTCGAAGGTCTTCTGAACGTCCATGCCGGGGCGGCGCCAGAAGGCCCAGCCGCGGGCCGAGACGACATCCACCGTGAGGGCGCGACGGCTGAGCGTGAGGGCGGTGGTGAACTCGTCATGCGGCAGGCCCCGCAGCGACACGCCCTCGGCAATGTCCTCGAACCGCTCGCCGGCGATGCTGGCCGCGCTGACAAGGCAGTCGTTCAGGCTGGTGTCGGCAGCGGCGCGGTAGCGCAGGAAGGTCTCGGCAACGGTCTGGTCGAGCACGCGGCTCAACGCGACGAGATCGACCGTCATCGGCCGGCGCTCGCCCGCCGCGGCACGCGCAGCGAGAGCGGCTCGCTGTTCCTCGACAAAGCCGCGGATCGTGGTCTCGAGCGCCTGCTGCATCGCGGTGGCCGAACGCGCGAGGATCCGGTCGGTCGCGGCGGTCATGGCCTCGAAACGTTCGTCGAGGCGGCGGCGCAGGTCCGAAAGCTGCGCCATCTCTCCCCTGATCTCCATCAGGAAGCGGGCGGCGCTCTGCCCGCTGATCGACTCGACCTGCTGGGCGACCGAGTCCCGCTCGCGCTTGCAGAGGGCGATCAGGGCTCCGACCTCAGAGCGCAGTTCCTCGTGGATCGAGGCAAGCTGGCGATAGCCTGCGCCGAGGTCGATCAGGCTGCCGAGCGTCTGCTTCACCTCGCCCACGCCGGAGGCGAGCATCAGGCGCTCCGCCTGCCCGTCCGGCACGGTGCCGTAGCGGTCGAGGAGGAAGCGACGCAGGGTCTCGTTGTCCGCCTCGGCCCGCAGGGCACGGGCAGCCGGATCATCCCGCTGCGCAAGTTCGGCCAGCCAAGCGCTGCCTGCGTGGATCGAGAAGGCCGCGTCCGGAATTGCGGCGCGCAGCCGGCGGGCCACGTCGGAGACGAGGGCATCGATTTCTTCGTCGAACTCTTCCAGTTCGTCGATCCGGTTGATGAAAACGATCACGTTCTTCGCGCGCTCGGCCGAGAGCATCCGCATGAGCGCTATGTCGGCCTCGGTGAGCGGCTGATGCGCCGAGAGGATCACGACGAAGATGTCGGACCGGTCGAGGCTGCGGCAGGTGAATTCGTCGCGCACGAGGAAGGGATCGTTGACGCCCGGCGTGTCGGTCAGAACGACCGGCACCGCGAATTCGGGCAGCCGCAGGTAGACGTCGGCCTCGCGCGTGATCGAGGCGTAGCGCCCCAGCGCCTGATCATCGAGGCCCTGGTCGGCGCCGGGTCCCGCGCAGACATAGCTCTGGAGCAGCTCGGCCGAAAGGAAGTCGTAGTCATGCGTGCTGCCCAGAAGCGTCGCATAGGCGCGCCCGAGACGCGCCTGCGCGCGCTCCTTCATCTCCTGCGCCTGCCGGAGCAGGATGCCGGAATCGAAGCCCGGCAGCATCTCTTCGGCCAGGCGACGCACACGGGGGTCGCCGTTCACGATCTCGTCCCAGGAGCCCTCGTCGAAGAAGCGGAACGAGGCTCCCTGCGCCGGATCGCCCGGGACGTTGATGCGCAGGTTCGTGACGACCGAGGTCCAGGGGTTCACGTCCGAGGGCAGCAGACCGATCTGGCCGATGAAGGCGTTCAGGAACGAGGACTTGCCCGCCTTCACCTGTCCGATCACCGCCACGCGCGCCGTCCAGGCGTCGAGCCGGGACAGGATGCGCATGAAGGGTTCGCGCGACTCTCGCCCCGCCGCCTCCCCGATGTCGGAGACGATGCGGCGGAGGGCCGCGATCTCCTTCTTCTGCAGCGAGCCGATCTCCATTCTCTTCTCCTGGCGGTCAGGCCGGCCCGCCCCTGCGGCGGCCAGACGGGGGCGCGGACTGCAGACAGGCGCGGGCCCATGTAAGGTCGAGTTCCGCCACCAGCTGGTCAATGCCGTCGAGGAGCGAGTCCGGGTCATCGGCGTCGAGCGTGGGCAGGATCTGCTCCCAGAGCATCCGTGCAGGCCCGAACATCATCGCCGGGGCTGCCGGACGCGAAGCCCGCCGCGCGGTCACGGGTTCCGTGTCCCGCATGACGGGAGCTGCTTCGGCCGCGGCTTCCCGTGGCTGGTCGGTCGCGGCATCGGCGGCAGGGCCGGCAGATGACGTTGCCGTCCGCAGCGGCACAGCAGCGAGCGTCTCGCGTGTTAGCGTCACCTCCTGATGGGAAAGGTGTGCGGTATTGATGGCGGCCGGCTCATCTTCGCTCGCCTCCTCGATGTCGAGCACGCCGTCCTCGTCTCCGTGGCGTGAACCCTCGGTCGCCTCATCCGAACCGTGCTCCGCACCTGCCTCGATCGCGCCACGCAACAGGGCGAGGAAGTCGCTCTCGGCTTCCGGCTCCACCGGCTCGGGCACCGGGTCGAAGGCTGCTGCGTCGCCGATGCTTGCCAGCATGTCGCTCAGGTCGAGGTCATCGGCAGGATCCGCTTCCGGCGCCTCCGCGACCGCGTCCGGCTGCTCCGCCTCGATCGCCTCTACGGCAAGGTCCGGCGCATTCGCTTCGGCCTCGTCCGGTGGAAGCGGCGCGGGTTCCTCCTGCTCGGGCGCGACATCGCTTTCGCTGGCGGCGCGGGTCACGAGAAGCAGCGGCCCGCTCGTTGCGGCCGAACCGCGGATCCGTCGCGGCACGACCTTGTGGGCGGCCGTATCGGCGGGGGCTTCACCCGGCGGCAGGATCGGGCGCGGGGTGCGGCGCGGCAGGATAAGGGCGGAGTCGCGCAGAAGGCTCCGCAGTTTTCTCACGTCGGTATCCGACAGGAACGAGGACATGCACACCGAGGCGAAGAGGCCATCGGCCTCGCGCAGGACGCGGCCCATCACCTTGGCCCGGTCCTCTTCGTTCGCCAGCTTGTCGGCCTGCGACAGCACGAGCAGGCTCGGCCCGGTCACGGCTTCTGGCAGCGAGAGCCAGATCGACTTCTCGCTCTGCCGCCAGGCCTGCACGGCGGGCGAGCACCAGACGATCATGTCGGCCTCGGCGACCATCCGCTCCCAGCTGGTCGACGGGATGTTGGGATCGGAGCTGCCGGGCGTGTCGATCAGGTCGAAATCGAGGAGCAGCGGATTCGGAAGCTGGATGCGGCAATGGTGGATGCGCACAAGATCGGTTGCCAGGACATGGGCCACCATCTCGGGAACGGATTCGAAGGCCTGAACATGCCCGTCGATGCCGACGCATTCCGGCGCACCCTCGCCGTGGCTGATCCAGATCGGAGGCAGCGAGGTGGACGTGACGGACGAGGGCAGGATGGCCTCGCCGAGCAGCGCGTTCACGAGGCAGGTCTTGCCCGAACTGAACTCGCCCGCGATCATGATGCGCGGACGTGCGGCGATGGCCGGCGAAACGTCGGCCGCTTCGCCGACGATCTGGGACAGTTCCAGAGGCAGGTTCATGCCGCTCCCCTCCTTGTCACGTCTTCGAGCGCACCCGCCACCTCGGCGAGCGCATGGTCCTCGGTCGCGGGCCGCTCCATCGCGTCGAGCACGGCGGCAACGAAGCCCGCCTGCTTCGTACAGAAGGCCCGGGCCGCCGACTCCACCTCATTGCAGAAGCCGGTAAAGCCTTCCTTGCCGACAGTCTCGACCAGAGGCAGAGTCTCGGCCGAGATGACGGCGCGGTAACGCTGGGCGCGATCCTCAGGCGATCCCCGACGCTGGAAGAAGCGGCGCCACCAGGAGGTCTGCATGTCGAGCGAGATCGTCTGGGCGATGATGCCGGGCGCCTGCGGCACCGGTCCCTGCGGCAGGTGGAAGGCCACGCTGCCTTCCGGCACGGCGAGGTCGCCGCACAGAAGCCGCCCGTAGGCCTCCGCCGCCTCTCCGGTGCAATCGGCAAGCGCGCCGCGCACGGTCTTCGCCGCCGACAGGTAGGACGAGCGGATCATCATGCGCAGCGTCGTCGGATCGCAGCGCCAGCCCTCGGTGTCGCCGAACGAGGCAATGTGGGAGGCGAGGGCTGCGACGGCGCTTTCGACGAACTGCTCCTGCGCGCGGCCGAGCCGTTCCGCCAGGGCGGCCGAGGCGTCGGCCATGCGCGCCTTCAGTCGCTCGTCGCAGAGACGGCCGACCTCGGCCACCCGCGCCTCGATGGCCGGACGATCGACGGGCTTGCCGGGGAGAGCCGTGCTCCGCGCGACGATATCGACCGTCTCGACTTCAGAGATCACGTTGCCGGTCTCGGCCTGAATGTCGGCGAGCATCGCCTGCCCCGGCCCCTCGACGACGCGGCGCGAGATCGCGGCGTGCAATTCCGGCACGCCCGAAGCCTCGAAGGCGAGGTCGCGCAGGTCGCGGCCGTCGGCTCCGCCCGTCGCGGCGGTCCAGGCCAGCAGGGCGCGCCGGCTCGCTTCCGGCAGCGCATCGCAGCGGTCTTCAAGCGCGCGGGTTGCCCAGAGCGCGCTGCCAAAGAGGATCGTCAGCCCCGCGCCCACCTTCGCCCGGTCGAGTGTTCGGCGGATCGAGGCCTCGATCTCCTTCGTCTGGGCCACCGGATCGGCGAGTTCGTCGATGCGGTTCACGAAGATCAGCACCTCGCGCGCCTCGACATTGCCGATGATGCGCAGGAGCGCCATGTCCATCGTCGAAAGCGCCTGATGCGCCGACAGGACGATCACGCAGACGCGGCTTTCGCTGATCGCATTGATGGTGATCTGCTCGCGCATCATGAAAGTGTCGTTCACACCCGGCGTGTCGCGGATGCAGAGATTCTGCGGGTAGCCCGGCAGGTCGACGAAGAGATCGGCCGTCTTGGTGATGTCGGCGTAGAAGCCCTGCGCACGGCCGTTGGAGTCGCCAGCGTCTCCGTAGCAGATGTAGCGGTCGATCACGTCGTGCGACAGATCCGGGAACGCGTGGCTGCTGCCCAGCAGAGTCTCGAAATCGGAGCCGAGGCGGCCTTCGGTAGTGCTCCGCATCTGCATGACCTGCGTACGGATCTGCTCGGCCTCGGCTTCAAACCCGGTGCGGTGCGCCATCTCGCCAAGGCGTCCGCCGGTGGTCACCAGCCGGTCCCATTCCAGCGCGTCGAAGAAGCGGAAGAGCGCCCGCGTCTCGAGCGGTCGGCGCGGCGAGTTGAGATGGACGTTCGTGATGACCGAGGTCCAGGGGTTCACATCCGAAGGCAGCAGACCCGGCTGGCCGATCAGCGCGTTGAGCAAGGTGCTCTTGCCGGCCTTGACCTGTCCCAGGACGCTCACCGAAGGCTCGAAGGCGTCAATGCGCTCGATGATCCGGTCGAGTTCGGCCCTCAGGCTGGGGGCCGCATCGCTGGAAAGCTCCAGCAGGGCCTCGCGGATCCTGTTCAGGCCCGCCCAGTAGCTTTCCAATTCCTCGAACGCCGGCCGCCCCCCGTGCGGAACCACATCGTCCCTGTCTGCAAAATCACGCACATCCAATCTCCGCATTCGGGTATCACGTCGCCGGCCTGCCCCCGAGGGTTCAGACCTGCAGGCTTGCTGCTCCGCAGTCCGCATGCATCCTGAGTCATGGCGGGGGAATGTGATGCAATTTGTCCGCAACCTCGGCAATTTGGAGATTGCCGGGGTTGGCCTTGCGGCCCCGGAAACCCTGCAACTGCATCAGGACTCACGGATTCCGCGGGCGCGGGAAATCGGCCGCCACATTTGCGCCGCATTTGCGCCCCTGTTCGGGCACCGGATCGCCCGCTCCCGGCGACTCGGCCCGCAAGGGTCGACGGGTCGCGGGATTCGCGGGGTCGGGCAAATCTGCTTCCTGCACAGAGGCTTCCACTGCGAAGTGCAGGCAAATGCCTGCGGCAGGGCCTTGGAGCGGGGCGGGCGGCCGCTGCCTTGTCGATGTCTCCGCGGCGGAAACAGTGACCCGCGCAGCCAAAGGCCGCACCCGAGGGGCGCGGCCTTTCCGACTTCAACCTCTGCCTGCAAGTGGCGATGAGGCGAGGTAAATTTCGCCCTGACGCCTGCTTTCGCTCAGGCCGCGAGAGCTGCGACCGCCGCCTCTGCCCGTTGCAGCGCCTCCTCGGCACCGAAGACGATCCGGTCGGCTGCCACGAATTCCACATCCGTGATGCCGATGAACCCCAGCACCTGCCGCAGCCAGCCGGAGGCGTGGTCCAGATCCGATCCCAGCGGCGTGCCGTCCGAGGTGAAGGCCACGATGGCACGCTTGCCGGTCAGCAGGCCGACCGCGCCCTCTTCGGTGTAGACGAAGCTCTCGCCGCGCCGGACGATGTGGTCGATCCAGGACTTGATCTGCGCCGGGGGGGCGAAGTTGTAGACCGGCAGCGCGATCACCAGGATGTCGGCCTCCTTCACCTCGGCGAGGATCGCATCCGCGGTCCGGGCCGTTTCCTCCTGTTCCGGCGTACGCTGCTCCGGAGGGGTGAAGACCGAGCCGAGCCACGAGCCGTCGATCTGGCGGATGCCCTGCGCGAGGTCTCGCGTGACGACCTTCGCATCCGGATGTGCCACAAGAAGCCGGTCGAGAATGCGTCCGGTGAGGCGGCGAGAGACGGCTGCCTCGCCCTTGATGGAACTGTCGATACGGAGAATGGTGGTCATGGCGATACCTCTGATGGATGTGGTCCAACATATGACCTCGCTCGCATGCGCAGACAATTCGCGCCAATGCGCGGATCATGTGCATGAACACACAACGCTTCGTGGACGTGTCGCGGTGCCTGAAAACAGGTCCGCACCTCCGAAGCTGCCGCACCTTCGGCCGCTCGATGCGGCAGAAAGTCCGTCGCCGCGGCTGAGGGTGCGAACGCCGCAGGTTCCGCGTTAGGATCCGCCATGGTCCCGCCCGCTTCGCCTGAATCGAGGAGCGCCCCGCCGCACGCCGCGTGGCTCGCGCGCCTGCCTCGCGGCCTTCGGCGGCAGTACGGACCGGGCGAGGCCATCGTCCGGCCGGAACAGCGTGGCAACAGGGTCTTCCTGCTCGACAGCGGCCTCGCACGCATCTGCCTGACCGCAGCATCCAGGGAACTGGTGCTGGGATACCTGCGCCCGGGCGGTTTCTACGTCACCCACACCCGGGCCTGGGTCGAGGCGCTCGAGACCTGCGAGGTGGTGAGCTGGCCTGTCGAAGACATGCTGCACCTTGTGTCCCGGGAACCGGAACTCGGACTTGCCGCCTTCCGCGAGATCGGCCGCGTCCTTCAAGGGGCGCTCAGCCTGATCGAGGATCTGGCCTTCCGGCCGGTCGAGTCGAGGCTTGCGCGGTTCCTGCTGTCGGAACGGCGGACACAGGGCGCGGACCGCATCCGTCTCATCGACACGACGGAGGCGCTTGCGAATGCCCTCGGCACCTCGCGGCAGACGCTCTCGACCCTTGTCAACCGCCTGATCCGCGAGGGGGTGATTGCGCGGCCCGACCGGCGGCACATCGACCTTCTGCGCCCGGACCGGCTCGAGGAGATGAGCGAACTGTCGTCCGGCTGACAGACCGCATGGCAGCCGCGGATTATCGTGACCGCGCCTTTCGCCGGCCGCATCTCCGCTGGCACCCTGACCGAGAGACGCCATGAACGACCAGACACCCGACCGTTACATCACCTTCCTGGGCCTCGACTGCGACGCCAAGGCCGACCGCATGATGGAGATGCTTCACGCCCAGATGGCGGCGAGCGAGTCGCGCTGGGTGCGCTACTTCGAGCAGAAGCTGGCCGAGAAGGCGCGGATGGCGACCGACAACCTGCATTTCGTCGGAAGCCAGATCAACAGCCTCTTCAGCTTCTTCGAGGAACTGGAGGACGAGGAGGGCCTCGCCCTTCTCTGGCACCTCGAGCACAACTGCTGCTGAGTGCCACGGAAGCGATCCGCGTCTGTTGCTCTGTCGCGGCAGTGTGCCCTCTCCGGGCGACGTGAGGGGCGCTGCCTGAGCGAAGCCGTCAGCGGGATGCCGCCTTATTCCGGCAGCCCGAGGGTCGGCCCGACAAGGTCCAGCAGAGCCGACACGCGCCTGTCGAGATCCGTCTCGTCGGGCGGCGCCGACTCTGCATGGGTCAGGCGACGGAAGAGCTGGCGGTTGAGCGCTGCGCCGATGAGGGTCGTGCCGAGCCAGTCGGGATCGTTGCAGCGGATACGGCCCTCCGAGGCAAGCGCCGCGATGCGACGCGTGAAGGCCGCACTCAGCCCGCCCATCGCGTTCCCGTAGAAGAGCCGCGAGACCTCGGGCGCGACGGTCGCCTCGGCCACCGCGAGGCGGGTCAGCGCCACCTGCGCCGGGCTCAGGAGGAATCGCAGGATCTCGACCAGCGAGCGATGCAGGATCTCTCGTGCGGTGCCCGGCGGCTCGGGATCGGCGAGCACAGCCATCAGCGGCCCGGCGTCATAGGCTTTCAGGATCGCGACCAGCACGGCCAGCTTGTCGGGAAAGAACTGGTAGAGCGTCCGCTTCGACATGCCGGCAGCGCAGGCGATCCGGTCCATCGTAGTGCCGGAATAGCCGTGGCAGACGAAGACCTGCTCGGCCGCCCGCAGGATCTGGCAGGTCCGCTCGGCGCAGCTCAGCACCGGCGGCCTGCCGATCTTCGGTTTCTCCTCGGTCATCCTGCACGTCCCTCGCCTGGGGGCCTCAGGTCGTCGCGACCGCCGGCGCGGTCTTGCGGCGGCGGAAGAGGCCGTTCACGAGAACGAAGAACACAGGGACGAAAATGATCCCGAGAACCGTGCCGGTGATCGTGCCGCCGAGGATGCCGTCGCCGATGGCGCGACGCGCCCCCGCCCCCGCGCCCGTGGACAGGACGAGCGGCACCACACCCAGGGAAAAGGCAAGCGAGGTCATGAGGATCGGGCGGAACCGCAGCAGCGCCGCGTGGCGGATCGCCTCGAGCAGCGGTTCGCCCTGTGCAAGGCGACTGCGCGCGAACTCGACGATCATGATGCCGTTCTTGCCCGTCAGGCCCACCACGGTCAGAAGCCCGACCTGGAAATAGACCCCGTTCGCCTGCTGGCCCGCCCAGGCGCCGATCAGCGCCCCGAGGATGCCCACCGGCATGGCGAGCAGGACCGCGATGGGCACCGACCAACTCTCGTAGAGCGCGGCGAGGCAGAGGAACACCGCGCCCACCGACAGCAGGAAGAGAAGGCTCGCCTGATCCCCCGCCTCGCGCTCCTCGAGCGAGAGACCGGTCCATTCCAGCGCGAAGCCCGGCGGCAGCTGCGCGGCCAGCCGCTCCATCTCGGCCATGGCCTCGCCCGAGGAGACGCCGGGCACCGGCTGGCCCTGGATCTCCATCGCGCGGACGGCATTGTAGCGCGAGACTTGCTGCGGCCCGTAGAACCACGTCTGGTCGGCGAAGGTCGAGAGCGACACGAACTCCCCGTCCTGGTTCGGGATCCGCCAGAGCTCCAGATCGTCGGGATCGGTCCTCGCCCAGGGCTCGCCCTGGACGTAGACGCGCTTCACCCGACCCTGATCGAGGAAGTCGTTGACATAGGCCCCCGCCCAGGCGGTGTTGAGGAAATCCCCCACCTGCGCCGCGGTCACGCCCACGGCCCCGGCCTTGCGCCAGTCGATGTCGAGACGGAACTGCGAGGCATCCTCGACCCCGTTCGGGCGGACCGACGCGAGGATCGGGCTCTGCGAGGCAAGGCCCAGCAGCATGTTGCGCGCGTCGAGGAGTTCCTCATGGCTCTGCCCCTGACGCGCCTGCAGGAACAGCGTGAATCCGTTGGAGTTTCCGAGTTCGATCACCGGCGGCGGCACGATGGGGAAGACCATCGCGTCACGGATGCCCATGAAGGCTGGAAAGGCGCGCCCGGCCATGGCCGCGACGCTCTGGCCCGGGTCCGGTCGCTCTTCCCAGGGCTTCAGCCGCACGAAGACGATGCCCATGTTCTGCCCCTGCCCCGCGAAGGAGAAGCCGTTCACCCCGAAGACGGAGGTCACGTTCTCGCTCTCCTGCTCGAGCCAGTAGTCCTCGACCTGCTTGATCACCGCGAGCGTCCGCTCGGCCGTGGCACCCGAAGGGGTCTGGATGAGCGTGATGAGCACGCCCTGGTCCTCGTCGGGCAGGAAGGCCGTGGGCGTGCGCTGGAAGAGGCCCACCATCCCCGCCACGATCAGCCCGAAGAAGACCATCATCAGCACGGGCCGACGCACGACGCGCGAGACGAGCCCGCCATAGCCGCGGGTCGTCGCCTCGAAGCCGCGGTTGAACCAGCCCACCGGGCCGCGCCGGGCCGCATGGTGGTTGCGCTTGAGGATGGTCGCGCAAAGGGCCGGCGTCAGCGTCAGCGCCACCAGCACCGACAGCGCCATGGCCGAGACGATGGTGATGGAGAACTGCTTGTAGATCTCGCCCGTCGAGCCGCCGAAGAAGGCCATGGGCACGAAGACGGCCGACAGCACCATGGCGATGGCCACCAGCGCGCCCGAGATCTCGCCCATGCTCTTGCGGGTGGCGGCAACGGGGTCGAGCCCCTCCTGCTCCATGATCCGCTCGACGTTCTCGACCACGACGATGGCGTCGTCGACAAGGAGGCCGATGGCGAGCACCATCGCGAGCATGGTGAGCGTGTTGATCGAGAAGCCGAGCGCCGCCATCACGCCGAAGGTGCCGAGCAGCACGACCGGCACCGCCAGCGTCGGGATCAGGGTTGCACGGAAGTTCTGCAGGAACAGAAGCATGACGAGCACCACGAGGATGATCGCCTCGATCAGCGTCTTGACCACCTCCTCGATCGAGATCCGCACGAAGGGCGTCGTGTCATAGGGCACCTCGTAGGTCATGCCCTCGGGGAAGAAGGCCGCCAGTTCGTCGAGCCGCGCCCGCACCACATCGGCCGTGTCGAGTGCGTTCGCGCCCGAGGCGAGCTGGATCGCCATGCCCGAGGCCGGGCTGCGGCTGTAGCGGCCGTCGATCTCGTAACTCTGCGCTCCGAGTTCGACCCGCGCCACGTCACGCAGCAGGACGAGCCCCCCGTCGGTCTCGGCCCGCAGCACGATCTGCTCGAAATCCTCCGGCGTCTGCAGCAGCGACTGGGCGGTGATCGTGGCCTGAAGCTGCTGGCCCTCGGGCGCGGGGCGCGCACCGAAGGATCCCGCCGAGATCTGCGCGTTCTGCGCCGAGACGGCGTCGGTCACGTCAGAGGGCGAGAGGTCGTAGGCATTGAGCTTGTTCGGGTCGAGCCAGATCCGCATCGCATGCTGCGAACCGAAGACCTGCACCGAACCCACGCCCGGCAGTCGGCTGATGCTCTCGACCATGTTCGAGGACATGTAGTCCGCAAGCTCCGATGCCGAATAGGCGCCGTCGGTCGAGGTCATGGCAATGACCATGAGGAAGCCCGCCGAGGATTTCCGTACCGTCACGCCCTGACGCACCACCGCCTGCGGCAGGAGCGCCTGCGCCTGGCCGAGCTTGTTCTGCACCTGCACCTGCGCGATGTCGGGATCGGTGCCGAGTTCGAAGGTCAGGGTGATCTGCGCGACGCCCGTCGAGGTCGAGGAGGAGCGGATGTAGCGCAGGCCGTCGAGGCCGGTCATCTCGCGCTCGATCACCTGGGTCACCGTGTCCGTCACGGTTTCGGCCGAGGCGCCCGGATAGGTCGCGTTGATCACCACCGCCGGCGGGGCGATCGACGGATACTGCGACACGGGAAGCCGCAGGATCGAGAGGACCCCGAGCGCCATGATCACGATGGCGATCACCCAGGCGAAGACCGGGCGGTCGATGAAGAAGCGTCCCATTGCGGTGTCCTGCCCCTCAGTTCGCGGCTGCGGCCGCAACAGCCGGGGCGGGCGCTGCAGCCTGTCCCTCGGGCGCGACCACTGCGCCAATGGCGGTCTTCTGGAACCCCGCGACCATCACGCGATCGCCGGTCGCGAGGCCCTTCGTGACCACCCAACGGTCACCGTCGGACTTCACGATCTCGACCGTGCGCGCTTCGACCCGGTTCTCTTCATTCACCAGCCACACGGCAGGAACGCCATGCCGGTCGCGCACCACCGCCTGGTGCGGAACCGCCACTGCGCTGTCGGCCCGCGCCACCGGAAGTTCGACCTGCACATACATTCCGGGCAGCAGGATCCTCTGCGGATTGGGGAAATGGATCCGGAGCGTCACCATGCCCGTCGTCGGCTGCACCTGCGGTTCGGCTGCGGCAAGGCGGCCCTTCAGGGCGTAGCGGCTGCTGTCGGCGAGGATCAGGGCCACGTTCTGCTCCGAGCGGCCAATGACATTCCGGCCGGTGCGGCTGCGCCATTTCAGGAGGTCGGTCGCCGATTGCGTCACATCCACATGCACGCGGTCGAGGTTGCGGATCGTGGTGAGCGGCGATTCCTGCCCCTCGGCCACGAGCGCGCCGGTCGTCGTCTGCGACAGGCCGATCGTGCCCGCGATCGGCGCGACGATCGTGGTGCGGTTGAGGTTGATCTCGGCCGTGCGCAGCTCGGCCCGGGCCATCTGGAGCGCGGCGGCGGCTGCGTCGCGGGTGGCGACGGCCGTGTCGAGCCGCTGCTCGCTGCCGGCATTGTTGCCGAAGAGCTCCTCGGCCCGGCGCGCGTCCTTCTCGGCCGAGCGCAGTGTCGCCTCGGCCTGCGCCACGGCGGCGCGGGCAGCGGCGACCGCTGCGACATACATGTCGTCCTCGATCTTGTAGAGCGGCTGGCCCGCCTCGACCTCGGTGCCCTCCTCGAACAGCCGTTCGCGGATGATGCCGTTCACCTGCGGCCGCACCTCCGCCACTTCCGCGGCCGTCACCCGCCCGGGAAGGATCGAGACGATGGGATAATCCTGTTCGGAGAGCGTGACGACCGTGACCGGCGACGGCGGGCGCTCGCCTCCGGCCGGACCCTGGGCCCAGCCGGTAGAGGCGGCGCTTCCCGCAAGCAGCAGGACCGCGAGGGCGAACGAATGACGGGAGAGGGACACGGACGGACTCCATCGGCTGCGGATGGATGTTTAGGAAACGATCCGGTTTCCAAAGTCAAGCGTCCAGCCGCGGGGTTCCCTCAAAAGCCAGTGCATTTCATCGCACCATGCCCATCCGCCGGATCTGGCGATGAATTGTCGAGCGGTTCACGCCCAGCCGTCGTGCGGCTTCCGAGACGTTGCCGCCGCTCTGGCGCAGCACCTGCGCGAGCACTGCCCCTGCTGCCTGCGGCCGCTCGTGGAAGCTGCGTGCGGCGTCCCGGAACGGCTCCGGCATGTCCTCGAGATCGACCTGCGCCGAGGTGGCCGTGGCGCGGAGCCCTTGAACCAGATGGTCGAGTTCACGCAGGTTGCCCGGCCAGCCATGGGAGGCGAGCGCAGCCAATGCCTCGGCCGTCGGAACGAGAGGCCGCTCGCCCGAGGCCAGCATGCGTTCGGCGAGCCAGAGCCGGTCCTGCCGGTCGCGCAGGGCAGGCAGCCTCAGTCGCGCCCCTGCCAGCCGGTGGAGGAGGTCCGGCCTCAGCTGCGCTGCGCCTCGCGTCAGTGTGGTCGAGATGAGCCTCAGATCCACCGGCACCGGCCGCAGCGCACCCACCGGCAGATAGCTTCCCTCGGCCGCGAGCCGCAGGAGGCGCGCCTGTGTCCGCGGCGGCAGGTCCTCGATCTTGTCCAGCACGAGCGTGCCGCGGTGCGCGGTCGCGATCAGCCCCTCTTCCTGCCGGCGTCCGCTCTGGCGACCGAAGAGCAGCGCCTCGTCCTCGCCGATCTCCGCGCAGCGGACGACGGTGAAGGGTCCACCGCGGCCAGCGTCGTGGATGGCGCGCGCGAGCGTCATCTTGCCGGTGCCGGTCTCCCCCTCGATCAGGATTGGCAGCCGCCGGGAAGCGAGCGCCGCGGCCGTCCGAACCAGTGCGGCCATCGCCGGATCCTCGCCGGCCAGCGCCCGCAGCGCGGGCGGAAGAGTCGCTGGTGCCGACGAAGGCCGCGGCGGCGCCCGGCGCGGCTCGATGGCATGCGCAAAGAGCCGATGTCCGTCGCGGGTCTCGATGAACCGCTCCGACGCCGGGCGCTGGCGCATGAGGTCGTCGAGACGGTCCACCCGCACGTTCAGGAAATCCGAGACCGGGCGTCCGATCAGCCGTGCCGCAGCACGCCAGTCCTGCCCCGCGGCCCTCGCGAAGATGCGCGCCGCCCCGTGCGTCAGCCCCAGCACCCGCCCCGAACCGTCGAGCGACAGTGCGGCCTCGGGATCCACGTCCAGGAAGTCCGGCGATCCCGCGAGGCGCAGCACCCACTCGTGCCGGTTCTCGGCCATGAGGTTCGCCATCTCGATCCGCCGCGCGGCCGAGGTCACAAGGTTCAGCGCGAGCGACTGGCTCGCCTTCGCCACCGGCGAGGAGAGCAGCGAGATGTCGAGCACGGCCGTGAGCCGCCCGCGGGTGTCGTAGATCGGGGCCGCCGTGCAGGAGAGGCCGGTATGCGTGGCGTCGAAGTGATCGGTCTGGTGGATCACGAGCGGTTCGCCCGTCTCGATGCAGGCGCCGAGCGCACAAGTTCCGGCACGGGCCTCGGACCATTCGGCCCCCATGTAGAGACCACTCCGGCGCAGGTCCTGCTTCTGGGCCGCGTCGCCGAGATACTCGACCGTCACCCCTGCCCGGTCGGCAAGCAGAAGGACGTAATTCTGCCCGGCCACGAGGGCGTAGAGGCTCTCGATCCCCGACCGTGCGATGGAGATCAGCGCTTCGGACCGCTGGCGGTGCTCGCGGAGCGCGGTCTCTGGCAGGATGAAGGCTTCGGCCCGCGCCGTGGGATTGAGACGGTGCTGGTTGAGGCAACGCAGCCAGCTTTCCACCACCACCCTGTCGCGCGCCGGCGGTCGCCCCTCGGCCACGGCCTCGATCTCGCGCAGATGGCTGAGCTCGTGATCCATGCCGCTCCCCGTTCTCTTGCTCCGCATGACCGTTTCGCGGACCAACCGACGTCCGCCCCCCTTCGGCGCGAGGATGCTAGCGCGTCGCCAGACATCACAAAATGAGGCTTTAGGCTCGGACCCGGCGCCAGGGCTGCAACACCTGTTGCATGCCGTGCGACAGGTGCCGCCGCCAAGTGCCTGAAATCCGGTGCCCGAGAATCCGCATTTTGCGTCGTCGCCTCCGCGGCGGAGGCTGTTGTCCGGAGGAAGAAGGGAGACACACATGCTCGATCAAAGTGAAAGCCTCGAACTCGCCGCTCTCGTGGCGAAGCTCGAGAAGGCCCTCGTGGCGCAGGATGCGGAAGCGGTCGCGGACTGCTTCCTCGAGACCGGGTTCTGGCGCGACCTCGCGGCCTTCACCTGGAACATCAAGACCTGCGAGGGCAAGGACCGGATCCGCGAGATGGCCTCGGCGCAGCTGGCAGCCATCGCGCCCCGGGCCCTGTCGCTGGACCCGGCGGAGATGGTGACGGCGGCCGACGGCGTGACCGAGGGCTGGCTTGCCTTCGAGACGGCCGCGGGGCGCGGCATGGGGCATGTCCGGATGAAGGACGGCAAGGTCTGGACGCTTCTGACGGCTCTCCACGAGCTGAAGGGCCACGAGGAGCCGCGCCGCATCCGCCGGCCGATGGGGGCCGAGCATGGCCACGATCCCAACCGCAAGACCTGGAAGGAGAAGCGCGAGGAAGAGGCGAAGCGGCTGGGCTACGAGGAGCAGCCCTATGTGCTGATCATCGGCGGCGGCCAGGGCGGTATTGCGCTTGGCGCGCGGCTACGGCAACTGGGCGTGCCCACGATCATCGTCGAGAAGAACGAGCGGCCGGGCGACAGCTGGCGGCGGCGCTACAAGTCGCTCTGCCTGCACGATCCGGTCTGGTACGACCACCTGCCCTACATCCCGTTCCCGGACAACTGGCCGGTCTTCGCGCCCAAGGACAAGATCGGCGACTGGCTCGAGATGTATACGAAGGTGATGGAGCTGAACTACTGGTCCTCCACCACGGCGAAATCCGCGCGCTACGATGAGGCCACGAAGGAATGGACGGTGGTGGTCGACCGCAACGGTGAGGAGGTCGTGCTGCGCCCCAAGCAGCTCGTGCTCGCCACGGGCATGTCGGGCAAGGCCAACGTGCCGGTCATCCCCGGCCAGGACATCTTCAAGGGGGAGCAGCAGCATTCCAGCCAGCACCCCGGCCCGGATGCCTACCGCGGCAAGAAGGTGGTGGTGATCGGCTCGAACAACTCGGCGCACGACATCTGCGCGGCGCTGTGGGAAGGCGGAGCGGACGTCACGATGGTCCAGCGCTCTTCGACCCATATCGTCAAGTCGGACAGCCTGATGGAGGTCTGCCTCTCGGGTCTCTATTCCGAGCAGGCGCTGGCCAACGGCATCGACCACGAAAAGGCAGACATGGTCTTCGCGTCGGTGCCCTATCGGATCATGCACGAGTTCCACATCCCGCAGTACGAGGAGATCCAGCGCCGCGACGCGGAGTTCTACGCGGCTCTGGGCAGGGCGGGCTTCATGCTGGATTTCGGCGACGACGGCTCGGGCCTCTTCATGAAGTATCTCCGGCGCGGTTCGGGCTACTACATCGACGTCGGCGCCTGCGATCTGGTGATCGACGGGTCGATCAAGCTGAAGTCGGGGTCCGATGTCAGTCACCTGACCGAAACCGCCGTCGTGCTGAAGGACGGCACCGAGCTTCCCGCCGATCTCGTCGTCTATGCGACGGGCTACGGCTCGATGAACGGCTGGGCGGCGGACCTGATCAGCCAGGAGGTGGCGGACAAGGTCGGCAAGTGCTGGGGTCTCGGATCGGACACGACCAAGGACCCTGGTCCGTGGGAGGGTGAACAGCGCAACATGTGGAAGCCGACGATGCAGGAGGGGCTCTGGTTCCATGGAGGCAACCTGCACCAGTCGCGGCACTATTCGCGCTATCTGTCGCTGCAACTGAAGGCGCGGCAGGCCGGGATCGACACGCCGGTCTGGGGCCTCGAGCCTCCGAACCACCTGCGTTAGGGCGAGCGGCGGGCCGCAGCTCCCCGGCTCCGCCCGCCCGTCACGGCGGCGCCCGCACTGCTGCGGGCGTCGCACCCGCCGACCGCCGTCAGACGGCAATGAAGATCCCTCGATCACACTGACCGATTCTGCGGGGCCTCTCCGTGCAAGAATTTTCGCAGGCTGCGGCGGCCTCTTGCCGAGACGCGTTTCGAGAATGAGCGCGTGGAGGCCCCATGGGTCCGCCGCCGTCCCGGACATCAGGATCGGCACCCGTTTCCCGCCCGATGCAGGAGTGAGCCGCTTTACGGCTTCAGGTTGCGCGAACGCGGGCGAAACGATTACTCCCGCGTGCAGGCCCGGTCTTTTTCGACAGTATCACGCGACCGATTGTTGACTTCGCCCTTGCGGCATTGAAACCTGCCTAACAGATGGGGCAAGAGGTTATACGGATTATCGACATAGCCTAAAGTATGGAATTTCCCATCGCTGGCCATTTTACGCCGACGACTTCAGGAGAACGCATTTTCATGACGAAACATTGGAAAATCGGAACCGCCGCCGAACGCCGACCCGCCGTGGTTCATGTCGCCGTGGTCGATGCCATGACCGACTTCTGCGAGGCCCTTCGCGGACGCCAGAGCCTGGCAGAGGCACTCGCCCAACTCGTGCGCAGTGTCGGCGCCGAATGCGGCATGATCGTGCGCTCCCTCGCCGACGGGACGCAGCAGCGGGTGGCCATGCATGACGAGCGCCGCGGAGCGCCGGTTCGGCCGCTCGTGCTCTCCTATGGCGAAGGCCAGTTTGGCGACGCGTTCCGCCGGGCCTCGGCTGGCAGTCTCTGGCTAGGCTCTTCCGCCGAGGGCGACGGGGCCCTCGCCGACTGGCAGGGCGCGCGGCGGATGAAGGAATTCGTGGCCCTGGTCCTTTCCGCCGGACCCTCGGCGCGGGATCATGTCGAACTGCATTTCCGGCAGGATCTGATGCCCGAACTGCAGGCCGCGATCGAGGCGGTCCTGCCCATGCTCGCGCGCTCCTGGGCCAACCGCCAGAGCGGCATCGTCACCCGCGCGATCGCAGGCCACCGCAACCGCGCCGATGTTGCCGCCGGCAGGCCGATCCTGAGCGAGGCGAACCCGATGCACCTCAGCCGCGCCGAGTTCCGCGTCTGCCTCCTGCTCAGCCGGGGTCTCTCGGTCGAGGGCGCGTCGGCCGAGTTGGGCCTCGCACGGTCAACCGTGCGGTCGCACTTGCGGAGCATCTACTCGAAGACCGGCACATCGTCGCTGGCGGAGTTGGTCCTGCGCCTCATGGAGGATGCGTCCCCGGAACCTCAGATCGAGCTTCGGCGGGCCTGACGCGAACCCCATCCTGATCAGGCGCGGCCGCAGGAGTGCGCCGCGCCGATCTCGCAGGGATGATCGGCCGCGGCGCGGAGCGTGAAGCTTGCGTTCGCGGCCCTGGTCCGAAAAGGCTTGCCGCGGGACTGCGGGCGAGGTCTGCTGATCCCGCCGCGCTGCCGCCCCCCCATCGTGACGGAGATTTCCGACGTGACTTCCGATTCCAGCGCCTTCGACCCGCCTGAAGGCGTTCTCCGAGCGACCGCGAGCCGGGGGGCCGTCGTCACCGTCATCTCCCAGGCGGCGCTGATGCTCACACAGATCGGATCCGTCGTGATCCTGTCGCGCCTGTTGTCGCCCGAGGACTTCGGCCTCGTGGCCATGTGCACTCCGGTCATCGCCCTTCTTATGATGCTGCAGGATTTCGGGCTGCTCGCAGCCACCGTGCAGAAGAAGGGCCTGAAGGACGAGGAAGTCAATTTCCTGTTCTGGATCAACGTGGCGCTCAGCTTTTCGCTGACCGTCCTGCTGCTCGTGACCTCGCCCCTCGTCGCGATGTTCTACCACGAGCCGCGCGTCGGCCCGCTGATCGCTGCCCTGTCGGTCACGATCGCGCTGAACGGCCTCGGCGCCCAGCACGGCGCCTTGCTCATCCGGCGCATGCAATATGTGCGGCTGGGCGTCATCCAGGTGGCCGGCGCGGTCTGCTCGCTCGCGGCGGCCGCGCTCTGGGGATGGATCCATCCGAGCCCCTGGGCGCTCTTTGGAGGTGCGCTCGTCGGAACCATCGTGCCCACCGTCGGCATGTGGCTCGGCTCGCGCTGGCGGCCGGGCCTGCCCCGGCGGATCGAGGGCTGGCGGCCGCTCCTGAACTTCGGCGCGGGCGTTACCGGGTTCAACTTCGCCAACTTCTTCTCGATGAACGTCGACAAGGTGGTGATCGGGCGCGCCTTCGGGGGCGAGTCGCTGGGCTATTACGACCGGGCCTTCAAGCTCGTGCTGATGCCGGCAAACTCCATCTTCAACCCGCTGGCGCGGGTGATGGTGCCCGCCCTCTCGCGACTTCAGGATGAGCCGGACCGCTATCGCAGCGCCTTCGTCCGCGTCGCAGGGCTGCTTCTTTTCCTGCTGCTGCCCATGATGGCCTGTGCCGCAGCCTTTGCCGACGTCGTGATCCCGCTCGCCTTCGGCGGGAACTGGGACGGGAGCGTCGCGATCTTCACGGCCCTCGGCATCGCGGGACTGGTGCAGCCACTGAACAACATCGCAGGGTGGCTGTTCCTGAGCCAGGGCCGCTCGAAGGACTTCTTCCACTCGGGCCTGATCCACGCCTTCTTCGCCGGTGCGGCCGTGCTGGCTGGCCTTCCGTTCGGGCTGATCGGTGTGGTGGTGGCCGTCGCGGTTGCCGAATACCTGAAGGTGCCCGCCATCTGGGGGCTGACCTGCCGGAGCGGGCCGATCCGGCTCGTCGACATGCTGCGCGGGGTCGGACCGCTGGTCGTGTCGGTCCATCTGGTCATGGCGATCCTGTGGTTCGTGAAGCCACACCTTCCGGGATCCGGGTTCATCGCGCTGGTGCAGGGCGGCCTTCTCGCCTATGCGCTGACCGCGCTCATGATCTCGCTCACACCCTCGGGGCGCGAGACGCTGCGCGAGGGCCTGCGCGTCGCGTCGGAGAAGCTGCCCCTCCGCCGTCGCGTGACGGCGGACGCCTGAGGCGCTGCGATCTTCGGCCCGCGCCGGGGCGCCGCTCCACGAGGCCCCGGCAAGCCACTACCGAAGAGCGTCGGCTGCACCGGAGCCGGTCAGAGCTGGCAGATGCCGCGCCGGCTCGCCGCTCCCGCCTCGGGCTGACCGTGGTCCGCATGGACTTCGGCAGGAGGTGTGGTGAAAGGCGTGAGGGATCCACCTCGGCGTGCCGTCCATCGGCAAACGTGAGGCGCAGCACCTTGGACAGGTCGCCGCCGCGCAGCGGCTCGACGTGCAGGACCTCGACCCCGAAAAGCTCCGGCGCGTCGGCGGCGCTCGTCAGGCAGGATCCAGCAGCCGGGCGAGCAGACCATCCGCCCCGGCGGTCACATCCGACCATGTTCTGAGAAAGCCCTCGGGACCGCCGTAATAGGGATCGGCCACCGCCTGGCCCGAGCGTCCCGGCACATGGTCCATAAGAAGCGACAGCCGCGCACGCGCGCCTTGCGGACGAAGCTGCCGCAAGGCCGCGAGATTTTCGAGATCGAGCGCCACGATATGGTCGAACCGGTCGAAGTCGCGCCGCACGACCTGCCTCGCACGATAATGGCCGATGTCGATGCCGTTCTCCTGCGCCACATGTTGCGCCCGAGGATCGGGCGCCTCGCCCGCGTGCCATCCGCCGACCCCCGCGCTGTCCACCTCGACCCGGATCCCGCGTTCGTCGGCAGCCGCGCGGAACGCGGCTTCGGCCAGGGGCGATCGGCAGATGTTGCCAAGGCAGACGAAGAGGACAGCGGGCGGCTGGGACATGGAAACTCCGATCAAACTCGCCGGAGTCTAGGATGAAGATGCAGCCCGCTCAAGTGGTTGCCCCGTCGCAGAGATTGGGGACCGTGTGGCACGGGCTACGGGACACGCTCGTCTCACCTCAGGCGGCAGAAGGTGAAGGCTGCGGCCCATCCCATGAGGTAGCCGCCCAGATGCGCTTCCCAGGCAAGCCCGCCCTGCAGAAAGACGAAGAGCACCACGTTGATGAGGACGAGGCCGAGCACCGTTCCGAGAACCGGGCGCGGGGACAGTCCGCGCTCGCGCCGGCGCTGGAAGTCCCATGCGTTCCAGAGTCCGAAGAAGCCGAAGGCGGCACCCGACGCCCCGATCATTGGTCCGTTCGTCATCGAGATCAGGCCGAAGGCCGCCCCGCCGGCGATGGCCGAGAGCAGGAACAACAGTAGGGTCCGCGCTCCGCCCACGCGCTCTCCGATTGCCTTGCCGAGAGACAGCAGGATCACGCCGTTCATCACCATGTGCAGCAGGTTCGCATGGAGGAAGGCGTGGCTGACGAACATGACCTCGCGCTGGAAGGGGTAGAGCTCCCCCGCTCCGGCGGCCAGGATCGGCGGCCAGAATGCGCCGAGCAGGATGGCCATGGTGCGCAGGCGGGCGTCTCCGAGCCAGCCTGCATCCGCTGCCGTCAGCAGCAGTTCGATGACGGCGATCACGCCCACCAGCGCCCAGACGTAGCCGGGCGCGCCGGTGGTCGAGGTCGGGAAGGATCGGCCGAGGCGTCGGTTCGAGGAATGTGGCATTCGCAAGAGATAGGCTTCCGCACCGCCACCGCCAGTGGCGGCGGTGGCAGCTTCGGGGGGTCTGCATTGAACGAAGGCCGCCATCGCAGGACCCGCCTTGACCAAGGCGGGCCCTGCTGTCCGCCGCGGCGTGGCAGCGCCCTCGCGGAACCCGATCAGAAAGCCGAGAAGTCGGCCGAGGTGATCGCGCTGTGGCGGGGGTTCAGCACCGAGTCCGCCACGCTGTTCATCGGAACCGAGAAGCCACGGGCACCGAGCGGAATGCTCAGCCCGAGGCGCAGGCTCGTGGCGTCTCCGTCCGCGCCCGCGATCTCGAGTTCGGACCGCGCCACCTCGAGCGAGACCGAGGCATTTGTGTGCATGACGTCCGACAGGTCGTAGGCGACGCCGATCCCAAGGGTGGTGAGATCCGCATCGATCAGGTCGAGCGAGGCCCCGCTGATCCCTCCGAACAGAGTCCAGCCTGGCTGCACCGCGTAGGAGCCGGCGAGTCCGATGAAGTCGAAGTCGACGTCCCCGAGCCCGTCCACCGAGATGGTCGTCCGCTGGGCGCTCGCGCCGACGGTGGCGCCGCCGAGGCCGCTGTAGCGGAAGGTCGCGCCGAAGTCGGTCACGTCCACGCCGTCCGGCAGCTCGTCGCCCGTGTCGCTTTCGCCGTAGAAGCCCGTGATCTGCGACCCCTCGGACTGATAGCCGGCCATCAGGCCGTAGGAGCGAATGGTCGCGTCGCCCAAATCCTCGAGATCGATCCGCGCCTGCTCACCATAGAGGCCGAGCGTCGCCCCGTTCTGGAAGCCGTAGCCGCCGTAGAGGCCGGCGAAGCTCTGCGTCACGTCCTCGGACACGTCCTCGATGTCGGTCGTGGCGCCCGAGAGATCGACGCCGAAGCGCAGCCCGTTGTCCAGAGCGAGGCCGAAGCGGCCGTCGAGGCTCAGGGTATTCATGTCGGCATCGGTGCCCGACAGATCGGTCATCCCGTAGCCCAGCGTTACCGCACCTTCGACCGTCTGCGCCGCGCCGGAAAGAGGCAGAATCGCAATGGCGGCCGAGATGAGGAGTGCTTGATTATTCATTGTTCTGCTTCCGGTTCTTGCCTGCCCGGGAGGGATAAGGGCGGCCGGAAACCGGATCAATTGCCGAAGGTCCCGGCCTGCCGTCGATGTGGCAGCATGATCACACTATCGGACGCGAGGGCAACACAGCCTCGCGCGTTCACGCGCGGCGGGCGCAAACGGAAAGGGCCCCGTGCGGCATGTCCGACCGGGGCCCTGTCGTCGAAGCACGGGATGTCAGTCGGTCGTCGCCTGAAGCCGGGCAATCTCGTCCTTGAGGTGCAGCTTCTCTTTCTTCATGGCCTGGATCTCAAGATCATCGACGCCATGATCGCGCGCCGCCGCAGTTATCGCCTCGTCGAGATCGTCATGGCGCCGCTGCAGCGTGGAAAGATGGGTTTCGACTGTCATGGTGACTTCTCCTTGAACCGGGCCTTTCTTCTGACGTGGGTGCTCACCGGCGTTCCACAAGGGGAGAAACGCCTTCTTTCGCGGCCGAAGGTGCGACAACTTGGCCATGCCGGAAACAGCCGTGCCGCGGATGCACTGGCCGATGCCCGCGCCGCGCCTATCTCCTGCGACAACGCCCTGCCAGCCGGGGCCGGAGGTGCCGGTGAGACTTCTTCTTTCCGTTCTGGGTGTCCTGTCCGTGGCGCTTCTGGTGCTGGGAGTCTGGTGGTTCGTCGAGCATTCGGTCGCGCGCGGGCTGAGCCTGACCGCTGCAACCGAGCAGTCGGAGTCGCGTCTCTTCCACCGGGATGCCATGGCGGCGACCTTCGCGATCTACGGCCACATGGTGCTGGGGGGCCTGCTGACCCTGCTCGCCCCGCTCCAACTGCTGGCGCCGGTCCGGCGCTGGTGGCCGCGGCTTCACCATGTCCTCGGTTATTCGGTGGCAGCGCTCGCGCTTGCGACCGGAGCGGGAGGTCTGGTCTACATCGCTCTCGAGGGCACGATCGGCGGGCCGCTGATGAGCCTCGGCTTCGGGCTCTATGGCCTCCTCCTGATACTGGCCGCGATCCGCACGGTGCAACTGGCCCGCAGACGGGATCCCGCGCACCGGGCATGGGCAGGGCGACTGGTGATCCTTGCACTCGGCTCGTGGTTCTTCCGCATGCAATACGGTCTCTGGCATGCCTTCACCGGCGGTATCGCCACGGCCGACGACTTCAGCGGCCTCTTCGACCGGATCCAGGTCTTCGCCTTCTACCTGCCCCATCTCGCGATCTTCGAACTGGTCCGGCTGCTCTGGCGGCCACGGCGACGGCAGGCCGTCCTGTCCTCAGCCTGACCGGAGATCCGAAACCGCCTCGCCGGTCCGGATCCGCGCGGGAAGCGGCGGTTCCACGCGGCGCAGGCATGTGTCGTCATCAGGTGGAACTACAGGAGAATCATGTTGCCTTGCGCCGCGGGACGGAGGATTTGTCCGCTCATGCGGTCCTTCCGCACAGGCGACCCCGTTTCCGATGCCGAGCGCCGGCGGCGAGCGACGGGCACAGGCCTGCACCTGACCCCGAACCCGAGGCCTTCATGCTCTCACTCCATCTCGATCCCGCGACCGCGCCCTGGGCTGCGATCGTGGTCATCCTCGCGATGCTGGTGCTCTTCGTGCTCGAGACGGTTCCCGTCGAGGTGACGGCCATCTCCGGCGCGACGGTGATGGTTCTGCTCGGGCTCCTGCCGCAGGACGAGGTTCTGGACATCCTGTCCAACGCCGCGCCCTGGACCATCGCCGCCATGTTCGTGATCGTCGGTTCGCTCGTCAGGACGGGGGCACTCGACTGGGTGACGCGACTAGCCACGCGGCACGTCGGCCTCCGGCCGGTGACGACGGTCGCGGTTCTGGGCGTCGGCATCGTCGGAATGTCCGCGGTCGTGAACAACACGCCCATCGTCGTCGTCTTCCTGCCGGTCTTCATCCAGCTTGCCGCAGAGATGGGAACTTCGCCCTCCAAGCTCCTTATCCCGCTATCCTATCTCTCGATCATGGGTGGGACGATCACGCTTCTGGGAACCTCGACCAACCTCGTCGTGGACGGGGTCGCCCGCGCGAACGGTCTCGAACCCTTCGGGATCTTCGACATCACGCCGGTGGGCCTGCCGCTTGCCGTGGTGGGGATGCTCTACCTCGCGGTTCTGGGGCCGAGGCTGCTGCCGTCCCGGACATCCATGGCCGGGATGCTGACCGGCAGACGGAGGATGAAGTTCTTCACCGAAGTGGCTGTCCCGGAAGGATCCCTGCTGATCGGCCGCTCGCTCGATCAGGTCGAGATCTTCCGGCGCAGCGACGTGCAGGTGATCGACGTCCTGCGCGGCGACGCCTCGCTGCGCCGCGCACTGGCGGCGGTGGAACTGGCGGCCGGCGACCGGATCGTGCTGCGCTCGCCCATGGGCGAGATCCTGACCCTGCAGGACCATCGCGACCTCAATCTGGTGGATCGGCTCGCCTCGGTTCAGACGCAGACGGTCGAGGTCCTCATCACGCCGGGCTGCCGCATGGTCGGCCGGTCGCTGGGCGAGTTGCGCCTGCGCCGGCGCTACGGCGTCTATCCGCTTGCCGTGCATCGCAGGAACCGGAACCTGGGGCGGCAGATGGACGACGTGGTCGTGGCCGTGGGCGATACGTTGCTGCTCGAGGGCTCCACGGACGACATCCGGCGGCTGGCGCAGGACATGGACCTCGCGGATCTTTCGCATCCGCAGGAGCGCGCCTTCCGCCGCAAGCGTGCACCCATCGCCGTGGCGGTGCTGGCGTCAATCATCCTGCTGTCGTCCTTCGACGTGGCGCCGATCGAGATTCTCGCGTTTCTGGGTGTGGCGGTGGTGCTCGTCGCCCGCTGCATCGACTCGGAGGAGGCCTTCTCCTCGATCGACGGCCGGCTGATGGCGATGCTCTTCGGCATGATCGCGGTAGGCGCGGGGCTAGAGCATTCCGGCGCAGTCGAACTGATCGTGGGATGGGCGGAGCCCTGGCTCTCGGGCATGGCGCCCTGGCTGCTGGTCTTCTGTGTCTTCGCCCTCACGTCCCTTCTGACCGAGCTTCTGTCGAACAACGCCGTGGCTGTGGTGGTCACGCCGGTTGCAATCGGACTGGCCGAGCGGCTCGGCGTCGATCCGCGCCCGCTGCTCGTCACGGTGATGATGGGCGCATCCTTCGGCTTCGCGACGCCCATCGGCTATCAGTGCAACCTGCTGGTCTACGGTCCCGGCGGCTACACCTTCGGCGATTTCCTCCGCGTGGGCGTTCCGCTCAACCTGCTGATGGGCGTAGCCGCTGCCGTGGTCATTCCGCTGGTCTACGGCCTCTGACGCAAGCTCACGGCACCTCCGGCGATGTCGGAGGATATGTCCGTCCCGCCGCGTCGTGCGGCGGCGTCGGCACGTCCGCGATGCGCGTGGCGGCAGCCGGATCGGCCGGGGTACGGCAGATGTCCCAGTCATCCTGCCCCTAGGGATAGGCGCCGAAGATCAGGAAGCCGCCGGCTTCCTCGAGAAGGCGATGACCGGTTCCGGGCGGCAGGATGAGGAGGTAGCCCTTCTCCACCTCCACCGCCTTCCCCTCCGGCCCCCCGAGCCTCAACCGCGCGCGGCCTTCGAGCACGCCGAGCGCCTCGAAGGCGATGCTGTGGAAATGGTCGTAGCCAAAGACCCCATTGCGCCACTGGGGCCGCCATCCATTGCGCGCGGCAAGGTCCTCGGCCTCGTCAGCGTTGACCGGCAGCATCCCTCGGTGGATCACCACCGGCAGATCGGGGTGGCTCCAGCCGGGGGTTTGCAGCATCAGGGTCTCGGAGGTCATCGGCATCTCCCGCAGGCACGTCACGGAGACCCAACACGCTCGAGGCGGCAAGGCTCCCGCCGGACCCTCAGAAGACCCAGTGCGCGAAGAGCGGCGCCAGCAGCGCCGTTGCCACCGCGCCAAGACCGAGGCCGATGCCGGCGAAGGCGCCGGCCCGGGCGTCGGTCAGCAGCATCTGCGCCGTGCCGATCCCATGCGCGGCGAGTCCCACCGCAAAACCGCGAGCCCGTGGGTCGCGGATCCGCGCCAAGGCGAGCAGCGGCGGCGCAAGGATGGCGCCTACGATGCCCGTGAGCAGCACCAGCACGGCCGTGAGGGTCGGAGAGCCGCCGATGCCCTCGGAAATTCCAATGGCGACCGGCGCGGTGGCGGATTTCGGCAACATCGAGAGAATCGTTCCGACCGGCAGGCCCATTCCCCGCCCGATCAGTGTCACGCTGCCGAGTGCCACCGCCAGCCCCGCCGCCAGCGCGGCGGCCATGGGCAGCAGCGCCGCACGCACCGCGCGGCGGTTGTCCCACAGCGGCGTCGCCAGCGCGACTGTCACCGGCCCCAACATGAAATGGATGAACTGGGCGCCTTCGAAGTAGGTGGCGTAACTCGTGCCGGTCAGCTTCAGCGTCGCCGCCACGAGGAGGACCGCGATGAGCACCGGATTGACCCAGGCCCTGCGGCCCGCGCGCTCGAAGGCAAAGCTGCCGACCACGAAGGCGGTGAGCGTCATCACGAGCCAAAGGAGCGGGCCACGCGACAGATAGCTCCAGATCTCGGTCACGTCACTCATCGCGCTGCCCGGTCAGGCGGGCCACCGCGGTGAAAGCCGCGGCCGCGGACAGCAGGGCAAGCAGGGTGCTCGCCACCAGCGTCACCAGAAGCGGCACGGCCTCGTCCGCGATGAGGTCGAGGTGGCCGACGATGCCCACCCCCGCCGGAACGAAGAGGAGCGACATGTAGCCGAGGATCGCGGCGTTCGTCGACCTGATGCGCTCGGACAGGTCGGGCCGGGCCGCGAAGAGGCTGAGCAGCATCAGAAGCCCGAGGATCGGGCCCGGAACGGGCAGGCCCAGCCCGCGGGCGATCACCTCGCCCGCGAGTTGCAGGAGGAGCAGGAGGGTCAGGTGGGAAATCATGACTAGCCCGTAATTGGTCCGCAAAACTGACCAATAGCTGCTTTCCCGCCGAAGGTCACGCCCTCTCTGATGATCGGGAGGCCCTGACCAGCGCGGGCGCGAGATGTGCCGCCGCAGCCACCCCGTCGATGAGGCGCAGCCGCGTGCCGGCCGAAAGCGCGCGCGCGAGCGGTGCCATGCCCGCGCAACCGAGAATGGCCGCCGCAATTCCGTCCTCGGCTTCGGCCTGGGCAATTTCCTCGGCCAGCCGCGCCAGCGCCGGCGCCTCGGCCGCCTCGACCTCGAGCACGGCAAGGCCCGAGGCGCGCACGCGGGCGCATTGGCCGGCCAGACCGTAGGCCGAAAGGTTCTCCTCGATCACCGGCACCGAGACCGGCAGCGTCGTCACGACCGAGAACCTGTGGCCGAGCAGCGCGGCCAGATGGAAGGCCGCCTGTCCGATCCCGATCACCGGGCAATGGGCCGCGGCACGGATCTCGGCGAGGCCGGTGTCGTCGAAACAGGCCAGCACGATCGCGTCGACGCCCGCGTCCCGGGCCGCGGGCAGGAGCTTCCGGATCCCCGCGACCGCCGCCGCCCCATCCTCGGGACCCTGGATCGCCGGGGGCCCGTCCTCGTTGGTCCAGCCGATGATCTCGAGCCCAGATGCCGCCTCGCGCGCGATCCGGACGACCGCTTCGGTCATCGAGGCGGTGGAATTCGGGTTGATGTAGAGAAGCTTCACTCAGACCCCCTTGCCCGCATCGGATCCGGCGCGGGCGCGCCTGCGGCCGAGCGTCCAGACCGTCAGCAGGAACACCCCGATCACGATGAAGGAGAAGACCGTGGTCAGCGTGCCGAGCGCGAAGATAACGGGTGTCGTGACGTTGGTGGTCATGCCGTAGATCTCGAGCGGCAGGGTGTTGTGGCTCCCTGATGTCAGCAGGGTCCGCGCGAATTCATCGTAGGAGAGCGTGAAGCCGAAGAGCGCGACCCCGATCAGCGACGGCGCGATGATCGGCAGGACGACATGGCGGATCGTCTGCCAGGCACTGGCGCCCTGATCGCGCGCGGCTTCCTCGTAGGCGGGATTGAAGCGGTTGAAGACCGCGAACATGATCAGAAGGCCGAAGGGCAGCGTCCAGGTCAGCTGCGCGCCGAAGCCCGAGCTCGCCCAGTGCACCGGCAGGCCGGCCTGCGAGAAGATCAGCCCCACCCCCAGCGAGACGAGGATCGACGGGATCACGAGGCTCGCCACGACGAGCTGGAAGACAAGCCCCGAACCCGCAAACTTCTTGCGAAAGGCAAGGCCACCCATGACCGAGACGACGACGGTCGTCACCATCACCATCAGGCCGAGGAGGAGCGAGCGTCCGAAGGCGCCCCAGATATCGCCCACCGCCTGCTGCTGGAAGAGATCGCGGAACCAGTGCACCGAGACGCCCCGCATCGGGAAGGTGAGCCCGCCTTCGGGCCCCTGGAACGAGAGGATCGCGATGGTGATCGTGGGACCGTAGAGAAAGAGCAGGAACAGGCCGAAGATCCCGGCGAGGACGTAGAACGAGCGCGGACGCGGTTCCATGGCTCAGAGCTCCTTCCGGATGTCGACGAGGCGCAGGAGGATGCTGATCGTGATCAGCACGGTCACGAGCAGCACCACCGCCGTGGCCGAGGCCGAGGGATACTGCAGCAGCGCGATGTCGTTCGAGATCAGACGGCCCACGTTCGCCGCCTGCGAGCCCGACATGAAGCGCACGGTGATGAAGTCGCCCATGACGAGAGTGATGACGAAGATCGAACCGATCATGATGCCGGGCTTGGTCAGCGGCAGGATCACGTTGACGAGCGTCTGGAAGCCGGTTGCCCCGGCATCGCTGGCGGCCTCGATCAGGCTGCGGTCGATGCGCATCATCGTGTTGAAGATCGGCACCACCATGAAGAGCGTGTAGAGGTGGACGAAGGCGAGGATCACCGAGAAATCCGAGAAGAGGAGCCAGTCGAGCGGCTGGTCGATCACCCCCCAAGAGATGAGGGTCGAGTTTGCAATGCCATTCCGGCCGAGGAACGGGATCCACGAGATCATCCGGATGATGTTCGAGGTCCAGAACGGGATGGTGCAGAGCAGGAAGAGCGCCGTCTGCCAGGTCTGGCTCCGGACGTGGAAGGCGAGGAAATAGGCGACGGTAAAGCCGAGGACCAGTGTCACCGCCCAGGTGATCGCGGCGTATTTGAAGGTGTTCAGGAACACCCGGTAGGTCACCTCCGACCCGAAGAGGAAATCGTAGTTCTCCCAGGAGAAGGCCGGCACGATCGAGAACTCGGTCGCCGTCCAGAAGCTCACGATCACGATCATCACGATGGGCAGGACGAGAAAGGCCGCAAGCACGAGGCCCAGCGGTGCGGCCAGAAGCCAGCCTGTCACGTTCGGTGATCTAAGAATGCGCTCCATCTTTCCTCCGCGGGTCTGGCGGCCTCTCCGCCCGAGGAGAGGCCCGTGCGCCGGTTGACCGGCGGTATGCGCCTTGCGCCTCCCTTCCGTGAAGAGGCGCAGATAAAGATTTGTGCGCAATGCTTTGAGCGCTGATCTTAACCTGAAGTGTCAACAGGGGTCCGCCTGTGCCGGGCATGACCGGCCGGAGGCGGCTCCGAGCCCGTCCGGGCGGAGACACCGCCCGGACAGTCCAGGATCAGGCCGAGATGAACTCGTTCCACTTGCGGACCATGTACTGGTTCTCGTCCATCACCGAGTTCCAGCAGGCGACGCGGCCCATGCGCTCCTCGAACGAGCCGCCGTCGCGCACCTCGCCCGCCTGCGCCATCGGCTGGCCCTGCGGGTTGGTGATCGTGTCGGTGGCGGGCTTGCCCTCGAACCAGTAGCCCCATTCGTTCTCGGACATGAACTCCTTGGACGTTTCCGGCACGGCCGAGTAGTAGCCCTGGCGCATGAGGAAGCCGCCGACCCAGCCCGAGAGGTACCAGTTGATGTATTCGTAGGCCGCCTCGAGGGCGAGGCCGTCGAGATTGGCCGAGAGGCCGATGCCGCCACCCCAGGACCGGTAGCCTTCCTTGAGCGGCTGGTAGACGCAGGGGATGCCGCGCGACTTCACCGCCGTGATCGCGGGCGACCACATGGACTGGATCACGACCTCGCCGGAGGCCATCAGGTTCACGCTCTCGTCGAAGGTCTTCCAGAAGGCGCGGAACTGGCCGGCCTTCTTGGCTTCGGTAAAGATCGCCATGGTCTTGTCGATCTCCTCCCGGGTCATGTTGCCCTTGTCGCCGTAGGTGATCTCGCCCATCGCCTCGCAGACCATGGCGGCATCCATGATGCCGATCGACGAGATGTCGAGGATCGAGGCCTTGCCCTTGAACTCGGGGTTCAGAAGCTCGGTCCAGCTTTCGATCGGACGGCCAACGAGGTCGGGGCGGATGCCCAGCGTGTCGGCATTGTAGATCGTCGGGATGAGCGTCATCCAGCCCGACTCTTCCTGAACGAAGTCCGTGCCGCCCGGACCGGAGGTGAAGCCCACGGTGTGCGGCGCAGTGCCCTGCGCGATGGTCGACTCCGGCGTGAGCTTGCCCGAGCGGAAGATGCCCACGATCTTGTCGTAGTTCTTGATCTTCGAGGTATCCATCGCCTGCAGGTTGCCGGTCGGCCAGACCTTCTTGCAGATCCAGTATTCGATGTCGGCGATGTCGAAGCTGTCGGGCTGGGTCGCCGCGCGCTGGGTGACGGCGTCGCTGTCGAGCGCCGTCATCGTGAGGGTGAAGCCGAGGTCCTCCTTCACCTTCTGCGCCACCTCGTTGAGGTTCGACACGCCGGTGCCGAACTGGCGCAGCGTGACGTCCTTGATGTCCTGCGCCCAGATCATCGGCGCAGGGAAGGCCGAAGCGAGGCCGGCCGCCGCCGCGCCCTTGAGCAGCGTCCTGCGGCTGTAGTGGTTCTTTTTCATAGAAGTCATCCCTCTGTTGAACTGGATCAGGCGTGGAGGCGGTGCAGCCGCCCCTCGTCCCAGGCGAGGCGCACGGCGTCGCCCGGTTGTTTCGGTCGCTCGAAGAAGGCCGCTTCGGGGATCAGGGCCACGATCTCCTGATCTCCCGCTGCCCGAACGGTCAGGGCAACGTGGGCGCCCTGGTATTCCACGGCCTGCACGACCGCCTCCTGACCCGAAAGCTGGCCCTCCGGCCCGGATACGAGGCGGATCTCGTCGCAGCGGATGGCGAAGCGGCCCCGCGGCAGCGACACGACATTGTGGCCACCCATGAAGCGGGCGACGAATTCGGTGGCAGGCGCGTTGAAGACCTCGCGCGCCGGCCCGGCCTGCTCGATCTTCGCGTTGTTCATCACGACAATCTCGTCCGCCAGCGCGAGGGCTTCGTCCTGCCCGTGGGTGACGTGGATGAACGAGATCCCGAGCTCCCGCTGGAGCCGCTTCAGCTCGCCGCGCATCCGGACGCGCAGGAACGGGTCGAGCGCCGACAGCGGCTCGTCCAGAAGCAGCACCTGCGGCCCGGTGATGAGCGCACGCGCCAGCGCCACGCGCTGTTGCTGGCCGCCCGAGAGCTGGCTCGGAAGCCGATCCGCATAGCGCTGCATGTCCACCAGTTCGAGCATCTCGGCGGCCTTCGCGCGCCGTGCGGCACCGTCGACCCCTTTCATCTTGAGAGAGAAGGCGACGTTGTCCGTGACCGACAGGTGCGGAAAGAGCGCGTAGCTCTGGAACATCATCGCCGTCCCGCGCTTCGCCGGCGGCAGGCGCGTGACGTCCTTGCCCTCCAGAAGGATCGACCCTTCGGTGACCGTCTCGTGACCCGCGATCATGCGCAGTGTCGAGGACTTTCCGCAGCCGGAGGGGCCGAGCAGGCAGACATAGCTTCCTCCTGCGAACAGGTGGCTGACGTCGGAGACCGCCACGGCGGATCCGCCATAGCGCTTCGTCACATGCACGAGTTCAAGATCGTGTCCGGTCCGCATGGCACCCCCGTCTCTGCCTGTCCTCAGGCTGACGCAGATGGTTCGCCCGCGGCAATTGCGGCGCATCCGTGAGCCGATGGAAATTTCCCGCTGCCCGATTTTTCAGCGACCACCCCGGCTCAGGAACATGATCCGATGCAAGATCGTATACAAACTTGTGCGGAGGCACCCCGGTCTTGCTCCGCAGCAGGCCCGGCGCGAGGAATCAGGCAGGACAGTTGCGAGGCATCATGACGAGTGACAGCGCACAGACCGGATCCGGGGGCAGCGACGCAGTCGCCAGTCGCCTCGCACTCGCGATTCACGAACACAGGATCCAGCCGGGAGCCAAGCTGTCCGAGGACGAGGTGGGCGAGATCTTCGGTGTCAGCCGAACCCTGGTGAGGGCCGCGCTGCAGCAACTGGCACATGACCGGCTCGTCACATTGAAGCGCAACCGCGGCGCCTTCGTCGCGCAGCCGTCCGTCCGCGAGGCGCGCGAGGTCTTCGAGGCCCGCGCCCTGCTCGAACCGCGCACAGCCCGCTCTGCCGCCGAACGGGCAACAGGCGCCGATATCACGCGTCTGCAGCGCCATATCGACGAGGAGCATGCGGCACTCGCGGACGGGGATCCGGGGCGGGCGCTGCGCCTCTCGGGCCAGTTCCACATCGAGATAGCGGCCATCGCCGATCAGGAAACCCTGCGCGAATTCATCACGCAGCTCGTGGCGCGGTCCTCGCTCATCATCGCGCTCTACTGGCAGAGACGAACCGCGCTTTGCGAAAGCCACGCCCACCATGCCCTGCTGAAGGCTCTCGAGGACGGCGACGGCTCGCGCGCGGAAGAGATGATGAAGGGCCACCTGCTGGATCTGATCTCGTCGCTCGACCTGCGCAACCCCGCGCCCCCCGCCCGATCGCTTCGCGAGGCACTGGCGCGGGCATGAGCCTGTCGCGGAACGCCTTCCGCCGAAGGCATCTGTCGGCTGCACTTGTCGGCTGCTCCGGAACGCAAGTCCGACGCCATCGCCTGCGGCACTTGCGCCTGACCGCCAACTCATTCCGTTTTTTGATTGCGATCAACGCCAATTCGCGATTGCCTGCGTAAAAGGGGCATGCGGTTTTCCCCGGAGTGCAAGATGCGATTGACCAAGTTCAGTGATTACGCCCTGCGCGTCCTGCTCTATGCGGCGAGCATCGAGGACGGGCGGCTTGTGACCATTGGCGAGACCGCCTCGGTCTACGGCATATCCCAAGGTCACCTGAAGAAGGTGGTGATGAACCTCATCCACGCCGGGTTTCTTCAGGGCACGCGCGGCCGCACCGGTGGCTTCCGCCTCGCCCGGCCGGCGAACGAGATCCGCCTGGGCGAGGTCCTGCGCGCCACCGAAACCGACTTTGCACTGGTGGAGTGCTTCCAGCAGGGCAACGCCTGCTGCATCACCCGTCCCTGCCGGCTTCCGCCGATCCTTGCCAAGGCGGTCTCGTCCTTCATGAACACGCTCGACGAGTTCACGATAGCCGACGTGATGATGGCGCCTGAGCAGTTCGGCCTTGAGGAGGAGCAGCAGGCCTAGCGGCGGCTCGACCGGATCAGCGCGACCGTGAAGACCACCAGCGCCAGCCAGATCATCGGGAAGGCGATGGCCTCGGCGCGGCCGAAGGGCTCGCCGAACACGAAGACCGCCGTCAGGAATATCATGGTCGGCGCGACGTATTGCAGGAAGCCGATGGTCGAAAGCCGAAGCAGCTTCGCCCCGTTGGCGTAGAGCATGAGCGGCGTGGCCGTGACGAGCCCCGTTCCCAGCAGCAGCGCCTGGTCCGACAGGCTGCCGTGCAGGAAATGGCCCTCGCCCTTGGCCTCGACCCAGACCGCCACCGCAAGCGCGGGCAGCAGCAGGATCAGCACCTCGAGCAGGAAGCCCTGATTGGGGCCGATCGGCAGCGATTTCTTGAGGTAGGCGTAGCAGCCCCAGGTCAAGGTCAGGCTGATCGCCACCACGGGCAGCCGCCCGGCCTCGACCGTGAGGACGACGACCGCCACCACCGCAAGCGCGATGGCGGCCAGTTGCAGCCGCCCCAGGCGTTCGCCCAGCAGGACCGCGCCGAGAAAGACGCTGAAGAGCGGGTTGATGTAATAGCCGAGCGCGGTGTCGAGCGCATGGCCCGCGCCGATGGCCCAGACATAGATCCCCCAGTTGATCGAAATGAGAGCCGCAGTGGCCGAGGCCATCAGCAGCATGCGCGGCGAACGCAGCGCCACGCGCAGTTCCGAGGTGCGCCCGAGCGCCACCAGCACGGCCAGCGCCACCGGAACGGACCAGATCACCCGGTGCGCCACGACCTCGTAGGGGGGCACATGCGCCAGCGCCTTCATGTAGATCGGCAGAAAGCCCCACAGCAGATAGGCCGACAGCGCAAAGGCGATGCCACGCGCACTGTCTTCGTTCGGGGCAACGGTTGCGTCGGTCATCTGGCCATCCTCGGGATCCGGGATTGCCTTAGCGCAGCCCGGGGCGCAGCGCCAATCTCATCTCGTGCGGTTGACCATCACGACAGCGGATAGAAGATCGGCCGCTCGCGCCCCCGTCTGCCTGCGGCGGGCTGCCGCAGGCGCGCGGCGCGGCGTCCGTCGGATGCGGCCGGCCCGGTTCAAGGTCCGAGCAGATCGCCGGACTTCTTCGCACCTCAAGCGGATGGATGAGGTCAACCTTATGTTTTTCGCCAGAATTGTTGCCTTCCCGCCGGAACGCTTCCATTCTGCGGCCGGCGCTTCCGGCCTGGAGGCGCCTTGCGGTCCGGCCACAGGTGCATCCCCGCCGTGGTCGGGATCGCAATCGGGCACGGGATCCGGGCCGCGGCATCGGATCCGGAAAACAAGAGGACGGACATGAAGGGCGACGAGAAGGTCATCGAATATCTGAACAGGGCGCTGCGGTCGGAACTGACGGCCGTCAGCCAATACTGGCTGCACTACCGCCTTCAGGAAGACTGGGGGTTCGGCGCCATCGCCGACAAGTCGCGTGAGGAGAGCATCGAGGAAATGCGCCACGCCGACCGCCTCATCGCGCGGATCATCTTCCTTGAGGGGCATCCGAACCTGCAGGCGCTCGACCCGCTTCGCATCGGCCAGAACCTGAAGGAAACGCTGGACGCCGATCTCGCGGCCGAGCACGACGCCCGCACGCTGTATATCGAGGCGCGCGATCACTGCGAGAAAGTCGGCGACTATGTCTCGAAGGGTCTCTTCGAAGCGCTGATTGCGGACGAAGAGGGTCATATCGACTTCCTCGAGACGCAGCTCGGGCTGATGGACAGCATCGGGGCGCAGAACTACGGGTTGCTGAACGCGCGCCCGGCCGACAAGGCCGAGGGCGGCGAGCACTGATCGACGAAGGGCAACCGCCGGGGGACCTGGCGGCTGCCCTTCGCCTGAAGCGACGGCTGCGGCGTGCGAGGCCATGCCGACAGTCATGGAACTGCCTGCGTTTGCACCACGGATGAGAATATCCGGTCCACTGGCGTGCATGGCCCCGCCGACTGAGCTTCATTCCGCGCAGGAAGGCCGTCTGAACCTTTCGACGCCTTGCAGGACAGCTCGCGACGCCTCACCTTCCCGATCGTAGTGACAAGTCTCGTGCTGATGAAGCGACGGGGTCGCGCCTGGCGGTGACGTGCCTCGCAAAGACGGTTCCTTGAATGAAGGGGCGTAATCCGCCCCGTGCTCACCCTTAGCTGCAATCCACAGGTTCCACCGAGACCCCTCGGAGGAGCAACGGAAGCTCATGCGCAATGTCCGGGGCCATCCCATGAACAGACCCGATTTCTCGCGCCTTGCCTGCGTCGTCAGCGGTTCGGTTCCCGCCGACGTCAAGAGAAGGATCGAATGCGGCGAGAACCCCGCGCTCGATTTCACGCATCTCCAGAGTCTGTCGGCGCGCCTCTTCACGAAGGATTCGGCACCAGGTGCCTCGCGCCTTCTCCGTCGGGCGCTGGGGGAACGGTTCGGACCGGCCGAGGCGGTGGCCGAAGAGGCCGGGAACTTCGACGCGATCCTCTGCGTGGCCGAGGACATAGGCGTGCCGGTGGCGATCGCGCTGCGGCTGCGGGGGAAACGGGTGCCGCTTCTCGTGGGCGTGCACGGGCACTACCTCGTCAACCGGAAATTCCGGATCTGGGCGCGGCTCGCGCGCCACGACCCGAACATTCATTTCCTGCCGCTCTCCGAGCCGATCCGGCACCGGCTGATGGACGATTTCGGCATCCCTTCCCAGCGCTGCCGGACACTGTGCGTGCCGGTCGACTGCGCCTTTTTCACCCCGGCCGAGCAACCGCAGGCCGGGCCGCCATTGATCCTGAGCGCCGGTGCGGCGCAACGGGACTATGCGACCCTGGCGGCCTGCATGGCCGATGTGCCGGCGACCTTCCGCATCGCCTCGGGGTCGAGTTGGATCGCCGATGCGGCGATGGTCGAACTGCCGGGCAACTGCCAGATGGGCAGTGCGGGATCCATGACGAAGCTCCGCGATCTCTATCGGAGCGCGTCAATGGTGGTTCTGCCGCTTGAGGACGTGGAGCATGCCAGCGGCTATGCGGTGGCGATGGAGGCCATGGCCATGGGCAAGGCGCTTGTCGTGACGCGCACACGGGCACCGGCGGACTTCTTCCGCGATGGCGAGACCTGCCTTCTGGTGCCGCCCGGGGATGCCGATGCACTGAAGGCGGCCATGCTGCGGCTGCTCTCGGACGCGCCGCTGCGCGAACGGCTGGGCCGGGCGGCGCGTCAGATCATGGTCTCGTGCTACGGAATGGACGCCTACACCAGCGCACTGGCGCGGATCCTGGCAGAGGTTCGGCGCAGGCCGCTGCCCCGGTCACTGGCCGAAGCGTCGCACGCCGGCAGCATCTGATGCCGACGGCGGCCAAGCGGCCCGGCCGCAGAGGCGGGTAGCCGTCACTCGGGGCATCTCAGCGCGCCGTGAGCACCGAGGCCGGAGCGCGGCGGTCGGCCTCCGCGTAGAACTTGCGCTTTTCCTCGTACATCCGCTGATCGGCCCGCCTTACCAGTTCCTCGGTCGTTTCTCCGGCGATGCTGGTCGCATGGCCGATCGAGACCGAGAGCGGGACTGCGAAGTGGAACTTGTTGTTCACGGACAGCAGGCGCCTGATCGCATCGACCATCGCCTCGGCTTCCACCTCGGCCGCCCGCGGCATGACGACGGCGAATTCGTCGCCACCGATCCTCGCCGGGTGACAGGTTTCGCCCACGGCCTCCTTCAGCACCTCGCCCATTCTCCGGAGAAGCTGATCTCCGGCATCATGTCCCAGCTCGTCATTGACCGCCTTCAGCCCGTTCAGGTCGAGCATGACGACCGAGACCGGCCGCACCTTCTGCCGCTCGAGCCGGTTCAGCTCGTCGATGTAGAAGGCACGGTTGTTGACGCCCGTCAGCACGTCATGCTTGCCGAGATAGGCAAGATAGGCCTCGGCCTTCTTGCGTGCGGTGATGTCGGTCAGCGCGACCTGCACAAGCGACCAATCGTGCTCGTGTCCCGGCAACACGGCGAAGTGCATGATGACGGCGCGTTCGGTTCCGTCGAGCGCATAGTTCACGACTTCCCGGCTGTGGTAGTAGTGATGGTTCCAGAGATCGATCAGCTGTTCGCGGAAATGCTGCTCCATGTTGTCGCGGAACACGTCGCGGAGCCGGCTGAGCAGCGTCGCCTTGTCCGGTGCGCAGAACATCTCGAGCGTGGCGTTGTTGACGTCGATCACCCGGATCTCGCCCATGCATTGCCGGACGAATTCGGGGTGCACGTCGGTGAAGACGCGCAGGTCGACGATCCCGCGCGAGCGCAGGTTCTCCATGAGCTGGCGGATCTGGCTGAAATCCTCGACCCAGAGCGAGACCGGCGAATGCTCGAAGATCCCCTCGGCATAGCGGCGGCTCAACAACTCGCGTCTCCGGGCCTCCTCGCGGGCGGTCACGTCCTCGCAGGTGAGGAGGATGCGCTCGAGGCTCTGTTCGGATCCGGGCAGCACCGCCCCGCGCAGCTGGATGTCGAGACGCCTGCCGCCGAGCGAGTAGTTCACCGCGGTGCCGGAGAAGCTCGTCTCACCCGCCCAGAGCTGCGCAAGCTCGTTGATGTGGCTCTGAAGCATCTCGTCACGGAACACCAGTCCGAGGTTCGCGACCAGATGATCGAGGTCCCGCGCCTCGTAGAGTTGGAGCGTGCGCGCGTTGACCTTCACGACACGGATCCGGCGCGAACAGGCGGCCACGCGTGCAAGATCCTCTTCGAGGAAGGCGCGGAGGTCGGTGATCCCGTCCGCCCTCCATTGGTCGAAGAGCGCACGGACCTCGCTGAAGTCCTCGATCCACATCGAGATGGGGGCGAGGTCGAAGGCGGTATCCTCGATGGGCTTGGGCAGTCCGGGCATGAAGCTGGTCTCTCCAGGGAATCGTGGACTGGCTAACCGCATGGTGAACTCGGGACGGTTGCGGCTGTGCTAATGCAACTCTCCTCTGCTCGTAAAGTGCAACTTGCCGTTGTCGGATCGAGAGAAAGACAACCGCGCGCCCGTCGCTGGCGAGGCGGCGCCGGGCGGCGCACAAGCGGGCAGTCGGGGCCAGTGGCGGCTTTCGGGTTCGCAAGGCGATGACGCGGAACACTTTCGGCGATGGCGGGCCGCTGGACGGTTGCCGCGCCGGCGGAGGACCGCCATTGTGGATCGAAGCCTCCCCAACGGACTGTCCATGCCCGATCCCGTCCCTCTTCCCGGCACGCCGAAGGACCGCTCCCTCATCTCGCGGGTCCAGACGGCCGCCCTGGTCATCATCGCCTTTGCGGTGGTGCTGTTCCTGCTCGTGCAGGCGCAGTTCATCCTGATCTCGCTCGCCGTATCCGTCATTCTCTTCAGCCTTACAAGCGATGCGATCGCGCTCGTCGGGCGAGTCCGCTTCGGTCCGGTGAAGATCCCGAACTGGCTTGCGAGCAGTCTCGCGTTGCTCCTGCTGGCCACTGTCCTTCTGTCGCTCGCCGCGGTCATCGTCTCGCAAGTCAACACCGTCCTCGTGACGGCGCTGAACTACAGCGAGCAGGCTCCGGCCGCCGTCGCGGCGGTCTTCTCGTGGCTGGGCAAGGATGCGGAAGAGGCCGTGCTCTCCTCGCTCCGCGCGGTGGAGGTGTCGGGCTATCTGCGGACGCTGGCCGCGCAGGCGGGCGCGCTGATGCAGGCCACGGTGCTCGTGATCCTCTTCGTGGGCTTTCTCTTCGCCGAGAGGGTCTGGTTCCCGGTGAAACTGCTCAACCTGATCGGCAATGTGGAACGTGCGCGCAGGGTCGAGGAGATCGTGAATTCCATCATGCACCGCGTGAACCGGTATCTCCTCGTCAAGACGCTGGTGAGCGCGCTGACCGGCCTGCTGGTCTGGGGGGTCGCGCTGGCCTTCGGCCTGGATCTCGCCGCTCCGCTGGGGATGCTGACCTTCGTCCTGAACTTCATTCCGAGCATAGGATCCATCGTCGCGACCCTCCTGATCGTGCTGGTCGCCTTCGTCCAGACGGTCGATGTGAAGACGGCGCTGTCCCTGCTCGCCTCCGTGGGCGCCATCCAGTTCATCTGCGGCAACATCCTCGATCCGATGCTGATGGGGCGTGCACTGCAGCTGTCCTCCTTCGGCATCATCATCAGCCTCGCCTTCTGGGGCGCGGTCTGGGGCATTCCGGGCATGTTCCTCTCGGTGCCCATCATGGTGGCGCTGATGATCGTCTGCGCCGAGATCGCGCCGCTGCGCTCCATCGCCATCCTCCTCTCGCGCGAAGGGCTGGCCGTGCCGATGCATGACACTCCGGGCAGGCCGGTCGTCACCAGCCTCGAGCGGCGCGGCTGAAGAGGCGGGCGTCAGGCAATCAGACGCCCCTCGTGCAACCGAAGCTCGCGGGTAGCAAGCCGGCCGCGGAAGCTGCGGTCGTGGCTGACGAACAGCATCGCCTGTGGCAGGCCTGCCAGCAGATCGGTCAGCCGCTCTTCGTTGGCCTGGTCGAGACCCGTCGTCGGCTCGTCGAGCAGGAGCACCTCGGGCTCCATCGCCAGGACAGCGGCGAGCGTCACCAGCCGCTTCTCGCCCCCCGACAGCCTGTGGGTCACCCGGTCGCGCAGATACGCGATGCCGAGCCGCGCCAGCACGCGGTCCACCGTCGCAAGCGCCTCCGCCCGAGACTGGCCGAGATTGAGCGGGCCGAAGGCCACATCCTGGGCAACCGTGGGGCAGAAGAGTTGGTCGTCGGCGTCCTGGAACACGAGGCCGGCGCGACGGCGCACCTCGTGAAACTCCTCCTCGTGCCGACGCTCCTGCCCGAAGGCGACGACGCGGCCCGACGCGGGGCGAAGCAACCCGACGGCCAGTTGCAGGAGTGTCGACTTGCCCGATCCGTTCGGCCCGGTGACAGCCAGCCGCTCGCCCCCGGCGAGGGACAGCGTCGCGCCGCGCAGGACGGGCGCGCCTCCCGGATAGGCGAAGTGCAGGTCGCAGAGTTCAATCAGCAAGGCGCAGATCCAGCAGCAGGAGGGCAAGGAGCACCATGGCCAGCCCGACCAGGAACGCGGTATCGGACGGGCGCCATGCCAGACGGTCGATCAGCGGCAGGCGCCCGGTGAATCCGCGGCACCGCATGGCGGCGAGGACGCGCTCGGACCGCTCCAGCGCGCGCACGAGCATCATTCCGACGAGATGGCCGAGGCTCGTCACCGTATGCCGGTCGGTGCGGGGCCGGAAGCCGCGCGCCCGCATGGCGAGGCGCAGGCGCTGGTATTCCTCGGCCAGCACCTCGATGTAGCGGACAGTGAAGAGGAGCAGATGCACCAGCCGCTCGGGCACCCCCAGCCTCGCGAGCGCATGGCCGAGGATCGCAGGCTCCAGCGTGCCGGCCAGCACCATCAGCGCGAGGATGACCGCATTGGCCGTCAGCGCGATGGCCACGGCCTGCCGTAGCCCCTGCCAGCTGGCCGGAAATCCCCAGAGCGTAAAGGCCGCCGTCCCCGGCACGGTGAAGGGCAGAAGCGCCAGCATGAAGACGATGAACCCGTCCATCATCGCCATGCGCTTCAGCGTCGGCGCGACCGGAAGGCGGCTAGCCACCAGCAGGGCCAGCGCCAGGCCGAGCGCGAGAACGAGACCGGTCAGCGTCGAGAGTGCCACAGCGGCCAAGGCGAAGCCCGCGGCCGCGACGAGGCGCGCCCGCGGATCGATCCGGCGCAGGGCGCCCCCGTCCGGGAGTGGCTCGGATACATCGGCGGGAAGGAGGTGGCTCAAGCCTCAGCCCGCCATCCGGCGACGGGCAGCGAGGTAGAAGCCGAGCCCGAACAGCCCGGCGATCCAGCCGAGACCGCCGAGTATGGTCTGGAAGTCGTTCTTCTCCCTGTAGGCTGCAATCTCCTGCCGCAGCGGGCGCAGCTCGGCTCGCAGCATCGCGGCAACTTCCTCGCGCGTCTCGGCAGAGAGGCCGTCCGCAGGCGCCCGCTCCTTGGCGGGAGCGGCCGCGGACACGGCCGCCGGAGGTGCGGCAGGCACCGCACGTCCGAGCACTGCGGCCACATCTTCCTCGCTCATCACGGTTTCCGCGACATGGCCCGCGCCGAGATCCGCGTGAAACACATGTGCCACCGGCTCGGAGGGCGCGAAGCTGAAGGCGCCTGCCGCGTCGGTTACGGTCTCGCCGAGACTGCGCCCTGCCGGATCGGACACCGTCACCGTCTGGTTGGCCGCCATGTCGCCGTTGGAGAAGCCGACCTCTCCCTCGATTGACGCGCCTGCCGGATAGACCGACGCGATCACCTTGTGCGCCATGGCCGGCAGGGGCGCCAGCATCAGGATCAGCGCGAGCAGGACTTTCATCTGGCGGCCTCCATGACCGAGAAGAGCTCCGGCTTCACCTGCCGGATCAGCGACACGGCCGCGCCGGTGATGGCCGCCTCGACCGCCATGACCGGAATGTGGGTCAGAAAGACGAGCTTGGCCGCAGGAAGGAATTGCTCGCCGGACAGCGCGAGTGCTGCGCCGACGCACACCGCCGTCAGTGCGATGGCGAGCGCGCCGCCCACCGCACCCGAGATCGCGGCCATGGCGGGCGGGCCGGCAAGACCGCGGCGGCAGAGCATTCCCGCCAGAACCGCCGGAGCCGCGATGTTGAGCGTATTCACCCCCAGCACCGTGACACCACCGAAGCCGAAGAAAACCGCCTGCAGCAGGAGGCCCACGAACAATGCCGGAAACGCCGCCCAGCCGAGCACCAACCCCGCGAGCCCGTTCAGGATCAGGTGGACCGACGACGGCCCGATGGGCACATGCACCAGAGAGGCGACGAAGAAGGTCGCCGACAGCATACCCGCCACGGGTATCTTTTCGACAGGCAGGTGACGCAGCCCCTGCCCGACGCCGGCCGCGGCCAGCACCGCGCCCGCAACGACCACGGGACCCGAAAGCGCGCCATCGACGATGTGCATCGGCCTACTCCAGATCCCAGGCGCGGACCCAGATCACCGCGTCCTGACTCAGCTCCTTGCCCGCGTGCTCCTTCACCGGCCCGGTTCCGAGCGCGGCGAAGCCCCACCATCCGGCCGTGGGAATGCCGAAGGTGAAATAGCCGGCGTCGTCCGAGATCGCGACCACGGCACCGCCGGGCATCGGCCGGGCCGTGGGGGTCCTCGGGGCGTTCGCCACCGCATCGGGTTCCGCCGCCATGTATTCCACCTCGATCACCGCGGCGGCCACCGGCTCGCCCTCGGACAGGACGCGCCCGGTGAAGGTCGAGCCGGCGATGACGTTGTAGGGCTTGACCAGAGGCAGGATCTCGGTTGGCAACCCCTGCGGCTCGGTCCAGTCCGTCGGCAGTTGCATGCGGTTCAGGTAGACCTTGGCGTACTGCTGGATGTAGATGTCCTCGGACGGCTCCAGATAGGGTGCGGCCTCGACCACCAGCACGTAATCGCCCGCCTTCGTCACCGGCACCATTGCATCAAAGGCCTGCGCCGCGTTGGAGACGCCCGCGAAGGTGAAGGGCCTGAGGCTTTGGGAGAGGTCGATCCTTTGCCCGCGGCTGACCGCGTAGAACGCCTGCGGCCTGCCCATGTCCATCACATGTCCGTTCTCGAACGGATGCCAGAAAACGAGCTTCACCGGCACATCGCCCGGTGCCTCGATCAGCGGCGTCTCGGCATAGATCAGCTGGAAATGCGCCTCGGCGGCGGCAGGCATCATGAGGCCCGCAGCAAGCATTGCGTGACGGAGTTTCATCGTCGTCCCCTCTCCGGCCCTATCCTGCGGGCGGTCGTGCGAAAGGACGGAGGGGACCCATGGCACGGGGCGCGGTCGCGTGTTCCTGCGCCGTTTCCCGCGCCAGACGCGCACCCCGGCGTCCGGTGGAAGGCGCGGGATCGCTCCTCGCGCGCCAGCGGCAGGTCTCCTGGCTCGCGGGTCTCAGCTCTGGCCGACCTTCCCGGGCGCAGCGCCCAGTGGCATGTCCGGCCTTCGCTCACCGCTTACAGTTGCGGGGGCAGCCGCGGAGTCGGCACTTCGGCCTCACCGCATTCCCTCTTTCCTCTTCCTTGCGGAAGAACCGATGGCGCAGACGTTGAACCCCGTCCCGCAGACCCTGTCAACAGCGATGTTGCCGCGCGGCCCGGGCGTTGACTCTTCCGCGCTCCTTGCCCGACGCTGTAGACACGATCGGTGCCTGCGATGACCCCCGCAGGCGAAAAGGGAAGCAGGTCCGGGTCCGGCGATGCCCCCGCAGCTGCGATCGGCGAGCCTTCTGCCATGCCGCTGCCCCCCCGGGGCGGGCAGGCGTTCGAGCTGCGGGCCCGGAGACCTGCCGGACCGAACCACCACCCGGCCGGCGGGCCCGGAGGCATGGACCCGGCGTCGCGCCGGGAACGGCGCCCCGATGCCCTCCGGACCCGCTATCGAAGGAGAGGCAATGGAGCCCAAGGACACCACGCTGAACGAGGCCTTCAAGGGGTTCACAAATCGCGACTGCCCCTTCCTGCCCTGCCACCCCGGCGTGAAGCGCGCGTTCAACTGCCTCTTCTGCTACTGCCCTCTGATCGCTTACCAATGCCCCGGCCCCTATCAGACCTATACCGACCGTCACGGTCTTGTGCGCAAGGACTGTTCGAGTTGCACGCTGCCGCATGACGGCTACCTGCAATCGTGGAACTTCATCCAGAAGTGGCTGGAGTATCCGCAGCCGTGGAGCGGCCGGCCACAGACCGATCCGCCTGTCGCGCGGCCGCGCCCGCTCGGAGAGCCCGACGAGGCCATGGCCAGGAACGGAAACGGGTGACGCCCCACCGGCAGCCGCGCCGCCTCGGCACCAGCAGGGCAGCTTGAGGGCTGGCCAGCCGCGACTCTACGGCCGTTCACGGGTATCCGGCGGCAATCAGGTGGAAGAAGCTGCCCGTGACATGGCCGCGGCAGGAGCCGGTCTCTGGCACCGGGTTGCCCTCGGCATCGGTGACGGAGGCGAGCGGCGCGTCGGGCTGGTCGAGGATGGTGGAATAGTGGAATTCGTGGCCCGCAAGTCGGGCCCCCACGGCATGTCCCGGCAGCGGCGACAGCAGATGCGCAGTGCGATAGCCCAGATGCAGCCGCCGCTGTTCATAGCTGGTCACGAGGCCGAGAAGCCCCGCCATCCGGTGGTGCTGGCCGCCGGCATCCACCAGCGCCGTGCCGAGGGCCATGTAGCCGCCGCATTCGCCATGGACAGGGCGGGTTTCGGCATGGCGGGAGAGACCCGAGCGAAAGGCCTCGGCCGCCGCCAGCCTGCCGGCATGCAGTTCCGGGTAACCTCCCGGCAGCCAGACCAGATCGGCCTCGGGCGGGGCCTCGTCGGCGAGCGGGGAGAAGGGCAGGATCTCGGCCCCCGCCTCGCGCCAGCCGGTCAGAAGATGCGGATAGGTGAAGGTGAAGGCCGCATCCGATGCAAGTGCGATCCGCTGTGCGGGTGGTGGTGGCAGACGACCGGCGGCCGGCGCCGCACCGGCCCGCGCCGCCGCGCGGAGCGCGTCGAGATCGGCATGATCGCGCAGGAGCGCGGCGAGACATCCGATCGCCGCCTCCAGGTCGGGATGCTCGCCCGCCTGAACGAGCCCGAGGTGCCGTTCGGGCAGGACGAGATCCTTGCGCCGGGGCAGCGCCCCGAGCACGGTCAGGCCGAGGCGCGCCATCTCGCGGCGGATCATCGCCTCATGCCGCGGCCCCGCCACATTGTTCAGGATCACGCCTGCGAAGTCAGGCGCCTCGGGGTGGCGCGCGAAGCCGAGCGCCGTCGCCGCGGCCGACTGCGCCTGCCCCCCCACGTCCAGCACCAGCACCACGGGCCAGCCGAAGCGCCGCGCGATCTCGGAGGCGGCCCCTCGCCCCGTTCGCCCGGCCGTCGAGGTCCCGTCATAGAGGCCCATCGACCCTTCGGCGATGACCAGATCCGCTCCCTCCGCCCGGAACGCCAGCGCGCCGAGCAGGTCTTCACCCATCGACCAGCCGTCAAGGTTGAAGGATGGCCGCCCCGCCGCCGCAAGGTGAAAGGCAGGGTCGATATAGTCGGGGCCGTTCTTGAACGGCTGCACGACCAGACCCGCATCGCGAAACGCCCGCAGAAGCCCCAGCGTCACCGTGGTCTTGCCCGAGCCCGAGCCCGGCGCAGCAATCATCAGACCGGGCGGCCAGATCACCGGAAGCCGCCGGGATCCTGCTCGCGCCGGGCGGGTCTCGTCGTCCTGCATGCCAACCTTTCCCTGTGGGAGGAACGTATGCGAAGGCAGAGCGCGCCCGCGGGAACCCGTTGCCGGAACGCCCTGCCCGGCGCGCTTCATCGAGGCTGGCAGGCGATCCTGCGATCTGACCGCCACGCTCCCTCATTGCCGGCCGGCGGCCTCCGATGGCGACGGTGCCGGCGACAACCGGGGCTACCCGCCCTGCCCTTCATACCGCCGACAGCGGATTCCCGGCGTCATCCAGCGCCGGGCGCAGCCGGCTTTCGCCGCGCAAGCGGCCCCCGAAGGGGCCGCTCCGGTCAGGCCGCGTGGTGCAGCCGATGGGTGAAGAGCCCGGATCGGGCAAGGCCGTGCATCGACCTGGCGCCCGCCAGCACCGCCAGATCGGCAAGCGGCTCGATCAGGATCACCAGCATGTAGGCGCTGCCGAAGCTCGCAATGGCGGTGAGGTTCTCTGCCCCGAAGCCCTGGCCGAGGAAGGCCCAGAAGGCCACCCAAGCCACCACCCCGCCCTGATACGCGGTCGAAAGCGCCAGCGCCTGACGGTACTTGAGCTCGACGTAGGGCGTGTGCGGAGCGATGATCCGCCCGGCCAGCGCCCGCAGCGCGAAGAGCGGCACGAGCAGCGTCGTGACGTTCATGCCGTACTGAGGCAGGTCGAAGGGCGCGAAGAAGAGCCCCTGGATCAGCAGACCCAGCGCCAGCCCGATCGCCGCAGGCGCGGCTCCGAGGATCAGGAACAGCGTCGAGCCGAGGATCAGGTGAACCTCGGACACGCCAACCGGATGGTGCGGCAGGATCTCGAAGAAGGAAAAGACCGCTCCGGTGGCGATCGCGCTGCGCAGGACCAGCGAGCTGACCCCGCCTTCGCGCATCGCAGACCAGCCGAGCTTCAGCGCGTAGAGACCGGCGGTCGCCGCTGTGGCGTAGCCGACGATGGATTTGGCTCCGGTCACGAGACCGGGTTCGATATGCATGTCGTCCTCCTGGCCGTCATCCCCGACGGCGATTGGGTTTGGGCCGGTATCCCGGCGAGGGCGGCGCGGATGCGCCTGACGGCAGGTCTCCTGACTTGCGGGTCAAAGCCGTCCCCGAACCTTCCCGGCCATCGGCCAGTGGTGTCCGTCGGGGCGGCTCGCCGCTCACAGTTGCGGGGGCAGTCGCGGATTCGGGGGTCTCCCCTCACCGCGTTCCCTTTTCATCCCTCGGGCTTGTTCGCCGTCGGGAACCGTCGCGGCATGGCGTGACAGATCGGGGTAGCGCCGTCAATCCTGGTTCAGTTGCAGGACCGCCCCGGCGATGCGGCGGAGGAAGTCTCTCTGATCATGCCCGGCCGGAAGCAAGGACAGGTCCGCGCTCCTCCTGGTCGTCTGGCCCGTGGGTGAAGTCGCCGAACTCCACCTCGATGGCGACCCCGGGATCACACCGCTGGCAGCTATGAAATCACACCAGCTCTTCGGACGCTCACCAGCCAGTCGAGGTTGCTCATCCGTCAGAACTCCTTGCGAGGCCTGAATCCCGCGAAACGTCCGAATCCTTCGGTCGGGAGCCTGGACCGTGCAGGTCGCCGGGTCGGCACGGGATCGCTCGCCGCGGGCTCCGCCGAACGAGCCATCGTGATCGCCTGATCTGCCGGAACGTGGTAGTCTGCCCATGTGCCGGTGCCATGACCGGTGACGATTTGACTGGTCGATGCACCGCTCGACACCCGCGAGGAGGTTCGCAATGGGCAAAGCGGTCAAGACGATTGGAAACCCCCTTTCATGGACGGTGGAGGCGCTGGCCACATCGTCGCGCTACGTCGCAGACGCGGCACATGAGATCCGGGGAGACGACCACACCTCTCTGCCGCAGCTGAGGCGGCTGGATCGTGACGACATACTGCTCGCCTTGCGACGGGGGGTCGATGACTTCGCGGCGCTCCGAAGCGACGTGATCTTCGTCGTCGTTCTCTACCCGATCATCGGGCTTGCGCTGGCGACCCTGGCCTTGCAACGCGATCTGTTGCCGCTCGTCTTCCCGCTGATGTCGGGCTTCGCACTCCTCGGACCGGTCGCGGCCGTCGGCCTCTACGAGATGAGCCGGCGTCGCGAGCGAGGCGAGACCCCGGGCTCCGGTTCCGTATTCGCCGTGCTGGCATCGCCGGCCAGCGGTGCGCTCTTCGTGATGGGTCTCGGCCTCGTGGTCATGTTCGTCATCTGGATGCTGGCGGCCTATTTCATCTTCGCGCTGACGCTGGGACCGGAACCCCCGGCCTCGCTGGGCACCTTCCTGACCGAAGTCTTCACGACCTTGCCCGGCTGGACGATGCTGATCGTCGGTTGCGGAGCGGGCTTCATCCTTGCGGCGGCAACGCTGGCCGCGACCATCGTGTCCATTCCGCTGCTGATCGACAGGCGCGTCGGCGTGGCCACGGCCGTCGCGACGTCCCTGAGGCTTACGCAGGAGAACCCGGCGCCGGTCGCGACATGGGGGCTTGTGGTGGCCGGTCTGCTTGTCGTGGGGACAGTCCCCATGTTTCTCGGCTTGATATTCGTGCTGCCGATCCTGGGCCACGCCACGTGGCACCTCTATCGGGTCGCCGTGCAGTGAGGTCTGGCCCGCCGGCGCCCTCAGGCCCGGCGGCATCCTGACTTCGGCACACTCGTCCTGTCCGGGCGAGACAGGATCGGCATGCTTCCAGGATCGGCATGCCGCGAAGTGGTCGCGCTGGCGCGTCGGCAGGAAAACACCCGAGCGGGCCGGGTCCACCACCATGTGTTGCGGCTTCGTTGCGCGCCGGACCTGAGCGGCCAGGCTTGCGCGGATGGTGGCGGTCTGGAGTTGGCTGCGGGACGCGCTGACCGAGGCTGGACCGCATTCCGGTATCTGCGGCGTCCTGCTGGAACCCGAAACGCGAGCCCTCCGAGCGGCTACATCTTGCCGCGGATCCGGCGACGATCCCGCATCTTTCTGACTGACGACGCGGCAGACGCAGCGGAGGGGAACCGGCACCTGCTGCTTCCGGCGGATCCGGGCGATCTCATGTCCTCGATCACCCTCGGCGCCCCTCCCACAACTCACGCCATCCGCCGCAGGAGCGTCCTGGGAGGAACGCCGCAGCGGGAGCCCGATCCCTTGCGTCAAGTCCTCGTCTGCGAGTTGATTTAGGTCAAGGTGAGAAAGTCGGGAGGATGAGACCGATAGCATGTCGGGACGTTGGTTCGTGTGGAGAGGGTCAGGTCGAGTAGCCCGGCATCAGTTCTTCCGCCATCTTGATCCTTCGGGGACAGTCGACCATGAACCACGCAACCGTCCAGATCTCTCCCTATATTTCCGCACGCGGAGTTGTCGTTGCCGAGGATGCCACCTCGGGCCTCGTCACCATCCGCGACGGCAACCGCACCCTCACCGGCCGCCCGATCGCGCCGGCGATCGTGCGCCTCGTCTCCGCCTGACGCGCCGTACGGAGACGTTCGACATGACGACCAAGACCCTGATCTATGCGGGAGAGGCGACCCTCGTGCCGCAGGAGCGCAGCAGGCTCGTGCGGGCGATCCAGGATGCGCTGCGCATGCGCGACTTCGAGGTGGCACCGGCCGATGCCTTCGCCGCATGGACCGACTATTCCACCTCCGTGGGTTGGCCGTGGGTCCGGGTGCCCGAGGACACCTACGAGGTGCTGATGCGCGTCCGCCCCTTCCTCCGCACAGCAGCGCTTGCCGGCTAAGGGGATCGCCATGACGCTCAGGATCATCCGTTCCCTCCACGGCTGCCCCGCCCGAGAGCTTCCGCTCGACCAGAGCCGGCTGGCAGCGCTTCTGGCAACCAACGACCGTCAGTTCCCCGACGAGGCCGCTCTCATGCGCCACCTGCGACGCGGGCGGTCCGTCTGCATGATGCTCGCCGAGTACAGGCTGCGCACCGAAGACCAGTTCCGACTGGTGGTCGCATGAAGTACCGCATCACCTACGGCTACGAACGCCACGGCCGTGAACGGGTCGACACGCGGGTGCTGGCCTTCGAGATCAAGCTCAACACCCCGGACATCATCGAGTATCTCGAGCGCAGGCTCGGCGCAGTCCTGCGCCTCGACGCGCTGACGATCTTCGACCTGCATCCCCTGCACGCCTGACGCGGCTTGCGTCGCACTGGCCTGCCCCAAGGGGTGGTCCGGCGTAAATGTTGATGCCTGACGGCTCTCGACACCACGGTCATGGTGGTCGGCCTGGCGACAGCCCCCTGCCCCTGCGGGTCGACAGCACTGGCATCGAAGGCGAGTAAGGTGGGTCAGAAAACCGTCCGCCTTCGACACCCGCAAGTGCCATGACGCAATCGCCGCCCGGGGCGCCGCCGCGTTCGTCGGACGGGCCTTCCGCTGGAAGGCCCGCTTGTCCTCACTCCTGCCCCGCAAGAACGCCAGACCTTGAATCCCGACACCGCCGGGGCCATCGCTCCCAAGGAAATCCTGCGCACATCGAAGCGCGTCGTAAGGACCATCTGGCGACGATGGAGCGGATCTCCCACCGCCGAAGCCGCCTGTCTGGATCTGGGTTTCTGACTTAGGGCATGCCTTATGTCATGCGCTGAGGTCATTTCACAATTCGAGGTCTTCGCGGCGGGCGAGCTTCGCCGCCGCCAGCCCCTTCGCCCGCCTCTGACACCGGACCCGCCGAGACGAAGCCCGAGACCGCCCCGAAACCCGGAACCCGGAACCCGAAAGGCAGAGGTCGACTTCCCGGGCCAGAAGCGCTCGAACGCCACCCACGCTTCGGTCACGGATCCGGAGGCGCGGCTATCCAGGAAATCTCCCGGCGCCGGCGCGGCCCTTTGTCATGGGCCCTCCCGGATGGAGAACCGGCACGGCTTCGTGGCCCAGACCGAGGTCACGCAGGCGGACGGTCATGCCGAACGAAAGGCCGCGCGCGACATGGCCCACCACCACTCGCCGGCTCGACGAGGCGGCTGACGCTCGGAGCAGACAAGGCCTGCGACGCCGAGGAATTTGCAGCATGGGATCGGGGGGTGCGCCCAGGCATGCCGAACCTGAGGAGCGGACCTCCCTCAGCCCGCCGGCCGAGGGAAACCGTCCCGACGTGCCGCCTATTTCGGCGGCCTGCCGATGCACTGTCAGTGACCCCCTCCGCCAAGCCCGACCCCTGCCACCATGGCTCCCCAGACCTTGAGCCTCAGACCAGCGGCCTTGATGATCCCCGTTGCTGCGATGACATGACCAAAGATGCCTTCAAGATTGTCGGTATAGGTCTGCACGACACAACCGCTGCCGTCGATCGTGATGCTCTCCTGTTCGGGGTGGATCAGTTCCAGATAGACCAGCAGGGATCCCCGCTGCATGCCGTTTTCAGCTTCGAGCAGGCGCCCCCCCGGAACCACCTGACCTGATGCTATCGCCGGCTGGATCGCCTGGATCCGGGCAGGAAGAACGGTATCGCGAAATGAAAGGTTGATATTCGTGTTGCAGGCGATCTCTGCCGGCATGCCCACATAAAGCGTGGACCTCGCGACCTGATTGAACCCTGCGGTGAACCGCAGCGGAAGATCCTCGGGCCGATCCGGGATGATCAGCATCGCGGGGCTCAGGATGAGCGTGGCGGCCGGGCTGCCGACGCTCAGCGCCAGTTGCGTGACAAGTCCGTCGGAGAAGGACCGGACCTCGGTCTTGGCAAGATCTGCCCGAGCGACCTGCAACGCGGCCTCCGCCGCCTTGCGCTGAGCCGGGATGGCCTGCGACAGTTCCGCACGTGCAAGATCGGCCTGTGCCTGGGCGGCCTCGCGTTCGGCCTCGGCCGCGGTGACAGATGCCTCGGTCTGGCGAAGGGTATCCTGCGTCCCGACATTGCGCGTCAGAAGCTGACGGGCGTTATCCCGGTCGACACTCAATTTCTCCAGCGTCGAGGTCGCCGCGGCGACGCTTGCCAAGGCCACTCTCAGGGTGTCCTGCGCCTTGGTCTCTGCTGCGGCGATCTTGTCGAACTCCGCTTCGGCCTGGGTCAGCCGTGCTTTCTGGGAACTGTCCTCGATCCTGAACAACAGATCGCCCGCAGCGACCCGCTGGCCGTTCTCGACGTGGATTTCGGTGACCGGGCCGCTGGTCTGCGCCACAACAGAGATGGTCCGGAACGGAAGCAGACCGGAATAGGATTTGGGATGGAAGTAGAAGATCACGAGAAACAGGCCCACGGCCATCACGGCCCAGGCGAACACCGCCGTCCGCATGTTCCAGACGGTCATCGCCTCGCCCCGCCGCTTCAGCTGATAATAGCGGAAGATCGCGGGAAAGGAGGTCAGCAGGAGTTCAAGCATGCTCCGGCTCTCCTTCGGCATCCGTTCGCTCCGCAGGCCGCCCGCCTGTTTGCGTGGCGGTGTGTCCAGGCGCCGTGTCCAGCGGGCCAACCAGGTGGAACCGAGACCAGTCCGCGGCCAGCGCGATCAGGATGGCGCTGAGCGGCAAGAGCGCACTGACGTGGTCCAAAGGGAATATCTCATATACAAGCGCTATGGTGAGCAGCGTCGGGATGGTCTTTGCCAGCGGCGTTCCACTCGACTTATGCTCCGCCCAACGGTCGAACGCCGCGTACAAAGTGATTAACCCGAACAAGGCCAAAATAATTAAAAAGACGGTGACCCATGCCAGAAAGTCGGTCTCTCCGGGTGCGGTAAACCATGATGGGGCTGCATGCCCAAATTCACTCTCAGTGGCCATCACCATCCCTTCCCAATGTCGAAGTTGGAGCGGCGCAAACGTAGCAAACAGCGATTGTGCGACGACAAGACCTTAGCATTAATCACCATACCTCCTTGGTCTGCCCCATTGAGTGGCCCGATTTCGATGTTAATGCATGGCGGGTCCTGGCGCTACAGATGGGGCGCCCGGCGCAGCGGGTGCGGGTGGCGAAGCCGGCCACTGCACCGCGCGTGGTGCCGGGGAACAATTGCCAGGCAGCTGGCGTGCCCCTGCTCAAATAGCATTGGTCAAGGGTTCTGGTTCGGATCTGCGCCTTTGCCGGATTCAGGATTCTCTCCGCAGTCGATTGCGGTTGGGATCGCTGCATGTTGGCGTCGGATGGTGGATCGCCCGAAATGGTCCTCGCAATCATCTTCCTGCGTCTGGGTGGAGGTGCCGCCTGTCAGAGGGTCGGCCTGATCCGGGCCACGCGTCTCGGCAGGCGCATCCGTGAAGTCATTCGGTCAGTCGTACTCCTTGCGTGTCATCCATGGACCTTGCTCCAGCGGAACGGCGTGCCTGTCCTCCACATGGCGTGGAGGACGATGGCGAGCTTGCGGGCAACGGTGGCGCGTGCCTTCTTGAAGCCTGCGCTTTGACCCGCATCATGCGCCACGCCGCGCAGCGCTCTCGACCCGGATCGTCTGGCGGGCGGGTCGGCGCGAGATGGTCCGCGGAGGTGGAACGCGCCCCACCCCGGCGCCTTGTGACGTAAAACAAAGAACCGGATTGTCACGGCTCGCCTTGCGGTGGGCCGGGGCACGGGGCGCATTGCGGAGACCTGCCCGACCGCCGCCTGAAGCGCGACGAGCTGGCGGCGGGGTCGTCCGGGCCGGGCGGCCCGGGCCGTCAGGCACTCGCCCGAAACTGTTCCTCGTCACGCCGCGGGACGGGCGAGAGCCTGACCGATGGAGGCGACTATCGCTTGCAAGACCTGGCGGGATGCATCAGGTTGCGCGGATGGCAGATCCACCACCTTCAGGCTTCCCGGTGGTCGCCTTGGGCGGATCTGCCGGGGCCTTGCAGAGCTTCTTCGACTTCTTCGACGCGATGTCCCGAGAGGAGACGCGGACGAAGATGGCGTATGTCGTCATCCTCCACCTGTCGCCCGATCAGGAGAGCCACCTGGTCGAGTTGCTGCGCAGCAGGACCGACCTTCCTGTCGTGGCAGTGGACGATCCGACAACGATCACCTGCGGGACCATCTATGTCCTGCCGCCCGACCGGACGCTCGATGTCGCCGATGGCGCCCTGATCCCGCGGCAGCGCGCTACCGGAAGCACGCATCGGCCGGTCGACGACATCGTTCGCGGCCTTACGCGAGAGTTCGGCGGTCGGACGACGGTGATCATCTGCTCGGGCACCGGATCGAACGGCTCGACGGCGCTCGGGGGCGTGCGCGAAGCCGGCGGCTGCGTGATTGCTCAGGCCCCCGACAGCGCCGAGTTCGGCGAGATGCCGCGGCGGGCCATCGAGACGGGCTTCGTGGACATGGTGCTCGAGCCGGCACAGATGGTTCCGGCGCTTGTTCGAAATGCCACGCGGCTTCGGGACGCAAAGGTTGTGCGCGAGGCCATGCCCGGCGATGACGCCGCGCGGCAGAGTGGCAAGGCAACTGGCTCAAGGGAGGCGGAAAACGAGTCGGCGCAAGTCGATCCCTTCGAGCGGATCCTGCGCGCGTTGCAACGCCAAAGCACCATCGACTTCCGGCAATACAAGATCGGAACCCTTTTCCGTCGGATCGACCGCCGCGTGCATTTCCTCGGGCTTGGGGATTGGGATGCCTATGCCGCGTATGTCGAGACTTCCGAAGAGGAAGCCGACCTTCTTCTGAAGAACGTGCTGATCACCGTGACTTCGTTCTTCCGGGATGGCAGGGCGTGGGAAAGTCTGACGGAAAATGTGCTGAAGCCGCTTGTTGCGCGACGGTCGGCAGATCGGCCGATCCGCATCTGGACCGCGGGCTGCGCCACCGGAGAGGAAGCCTATTCGGTCGCGATCTCGATCTTTGAACTCCTGCACCAGACGGGGTCCGAGGCGCAGGTGGAGATATTCGCGACCGACGCTTCGCTCGCGGCCCTGGCGCGGGCGCGGTCGGGCCGTTTTCCCGCGTCGGCGGTCGCGCACCTGCCCGAAAACCTGGTCGACCGCTGGTTCGATCGCTCGGGCGACTGCGTCCAGATCAGGTCCGAGATCCGCGACGTGATGATCTTCGCCCCGCAGAACCTGGTTCAGGATCCGCCGTTCTCGCGCGCGGACCTCGTGATCTGCCGCAACCTGCTGATCTATCTCAAGCCAGAGATCCAGCGGCGGCTGATCCGCCTGTTCCACTTTGCGCTGGCCGAGGACGGGGCGCTGTTTCTCGGCTCTGCCGAGAGCGTCGGCGAGACGGGCGACCTCTTCGAGACGCTGGACAAGGACGCCCGTATCTGGCGCCGGATCGGTCCGACGCGGCACGATCTGCTGGACTTTCCCCTGATCCGCGAGCTGGGGCGCAGGCATGGCGGCGCATCGCGCACGGGTCTGCCGGGACTGCAGGCCGCAAGGCAACGGCGCCTGCCGGATTGGGTGGCCGCAACCCTGGCCGATCGCTACGCTCCACCCGCCGTCGTCACCGACAGCGAAGCCGTCATCGTCTATTACCACGGCGACATGAGCCAGTATCTTCGGCCGCAGGTAGGAGAGGTGACGCAGAACCTCATGGCGCTGGCACGGGAGGGGCTGGCGCCTTACATCCGCCGGGCTCTGGATGCGGCCGCGCGCACCGGCAAGCCGGAATCGGTCAGGACGCACACGGTCCTCGGGAACGACGAACACCTTCTGCTGATCGAGGCGACGCCGATCGCCGAGGCGGAGAGCCGGTTCGCCATCAGCTTCGTCGAGGAGCGGCCCATCCGCAAGGCGACGCCTGGCGACGACCCGGCCGAGCCGCTGCGCGGGCAGGAGCTTGAAGAGGAAGTCCGCCTGCTGCGCGCGGAACTCGCCACGACGACCTGGGCCGCACATCAGAATCTTGAGGAGACCCGCGCCTACAGCGAAGAGATGACCTCGATCAACGAGGAATTGCGTGCGGCGAACGAGGAGCTCGAGACCTCGAAGGAGGAACTGCAGTCGCTGAACGAGGAATTGCGCACGGTCAATGCGCAACTTCGCGAAACAGTCTCGGAACTGCGCGAGCGGACGGCCGATCTCGACAACCTCATGCGGAGCACGAATGTCGCCACGCTCTTCCTGGATGCCGACCTTGCCGTGCGCTGGTTCTCGCCCAGCCTGACCGAGCTTTTCCGGATCCGGCAGGAGGATGTCGGCCGCCCCGTCGGCCACATCGTCCGCAGCTACGAGGATCCACGGCTGGAGGACGACTGTCACCACGTGCTCGCGACGCTGGAGCGGTGCGAGGGACAGGTGGAGTCGGCCGGCCACCGCACCTTCCTGCGCCGCATCACGCCCTACCGGGACGCGAACGACCGTATCGCCGGCGTCGTCGTCACCTTCGGCGAGGTGACCGAGATACAGGACGCCCGGCGCTACGCCGAGCGGATCGTCGAGACCGTGCCGACACCTCTTCTGGTGCTTGACACCGGATCCCGCGTGGTCTCGGCGAACCCCGCCTTCTACAGGACATTCAACGCCGACCCCGAGCGCACCGTAAACCGACTGGTCTACGACCTGGGCGACGGCCAGTGGAACATCCCCGAGCTGCGGCGCCTTCTGAACGAGGTGCTGCCGGAAGACGAAGCATTCCAGGACTTCCAGGTCGAGCATGACTTCCGCACCATCGGCCACAAGATCCTGCTGCTGAGCGGCCGCAGGCTGGATCATGTCCAGTTGATCCTGCTGGCGATCGAGGACATCACCGAGCGCCGGGCGTTCGAGGCCCATCAGGCGATCCTGATGGGCGAGCTTGGACACCGCGTGAAGAACGCGCTGGCCGTGGTGCAGGGCCTTGCCTCGCAGACCGCGCGCCGCAGCCGTTCCCTTGACGAGTTCGTGCACGCCTTCTCCGGACGGCTCTCCGCCTTTTCTAGGGCACACAACCTGCTTCTGTCGCGGGACTGGCGCCCGGGGCCGCTGCGGGAAACCGTTCAGGCCACGCTCGACGCCCATTCGGTCGAAGCGGATCGCATCGCGGTCGATGGTCCCGAAGTCCTTCTTTCGTCATCGCAGGCGCTGGCGCTGAGCCTTGTGCTGCATGAACTCGAGACGAACGCCACCAAGTATGGTGCCTTCTCCAACACGACCGGCCGCGCCGCCGTGTCGTGGAGCGTACGGGACGGTCATGTCCATTTGCTGTGGCGGGAAACCGGTGGTCCGGCGCCGGGGCCTGCCGAACGCGAAGGTTTCGGGTCGACGCTGATCCGCCAGTTGGTCGCATACCAGTTGCGCGGAGAGGCGGACCTGACCCTTGCCCCCGACGGCGCTCTCTGCCGCATATCGTTCCCGTTGACCCTTCCCGACGGGCCTTGAATGGCCGCGACACGCGTTCTGCCGCAGCACGTCTCAACCGTCGCCCAGCACAGGCGGAAACCGAATGGAACAGACCCAAGACAACCGCACCCGGGTTCTGGTCGTCGACGACCAGTACCTGATCGCGATGGATCTGGTTTGCACGCTCGAGCAACTGGGCTACCGCCCGGTCGGGCCGGCGGCTTCGGTTGCAGATGCCCTGGCGACGCTGGCGCGCGACGGGGCCGATCTGGCACTGCTGGATGAATCCCTCTCGGGCGAGTCGGTGTTGCCGGTCGCCATGAGGCTCCACGAACAGGGGATCCCGTTCGTCGTGGTCAGCGGTCATGTCCGTTCGATCTCGGGACACCCGCTTCTGCAGGCTGCGCGCCGCCTCGAAAAGCCCCTGACCAGCAAGCGCCTGGCAGAGACGCTGATGCTCTTGCGGGACGCGCAGAAGTAGGCCCTTCGGCAACACCTTCGCATCGAACCTCCGGGCAGACCCCGCCCCATCCGGAGCGGGGTGCCGTGCGGCCGCCGGATGTGGCCTTACTTTCCTGCAGCGCGATCGCCGATCCGCTCCACCTCGACATGGGTCTTGCGGACGGTGTCCTTGACGGTCGTCTGGCGCTCGGATGCCTCCTTGCGAAGTTCGACCTCGCCGACGACCCGAGCCTCCTTGTGGACCTCGGCCTCTTCGCGGGTTCCCATCATCTCGATGGTCTTCTCCTTGAAGGCGGCTTTGGCCTCATCGCCTTCCAGCGGGCGATTGGCCTCGCGGCGTTCGGCGCCCACCGTCTCCGTGCGTAGCGTGACTGTCGCCTCAACCGGCGTCTCGCGAACGCTGGAGGTCACCCGGACGCCGCCGTTCGTGGTCTTCACCTTGCCGACCGAGAATTCCTCCTCGACGTTGGGCATGGCACCGCCGTTGTCCGGACCCGTGCCCGAGGTAACTCCGTCGAGGATCGACTGCGCCAGATCGGACTGATCCTCGGGTACGTCGGCCACGACCACGGCCTTGCCGTCGCCGGCCGCCTTGGCATAGGCGCGCGCGTCGGCCTCCGCGAAGCCGCAGTCGGAGATTTCGGCGACGAGCTTCGCCGTGGCGCCCTTCAGGATCCGGACGTGAGCGTCCCCGAACCCTTCGTCGCGCAGCGCGGCAATGGCCCGGTCGGCGATGTTCCGGTCATTGTAGGCGATGATGAGGTTAGCCATTCTGGTTTTTCCAATATGTTCAGCTGAAAGTTCCGGCGGACAGGCAAAAGCCCGTCAGCCTGCGTCGCTTTCGGTGTCGCCGGAGTTATCAAGCCGCTCGACCACGGCCTCCTCGCGGCGGAGCGTAACCTGGTGGGAACTGGTATCGACCTCGCGGCGTCGCGTGATGCGGACTTCCGCGGTGGCGCGCAGGCGCGTTTCGACCACCGCCACCTCCTCGACGAAGGTGACGATCGTGGTGTCGCCCTCCTGGCGCACCGGGACCGGCCCCTCGACCCAATGGTCGAGGGCAACGCGCTCGACCTCGATGGTCTCGCGGGCGACGGGCGTGTCGATCACGGCTTCGTCCTCATGCACGACCGTCCGGACGCGCACGCCCTCGGCCAGCATCTTGCGCTTGAGGATGACGGCCTGCTCCTCGACGATCGGGATGACCCGACGTTCGGGCGCGGAAACGCCATTTGGCGCCGATATGGATGGTCTGGGCATCGGGGATCTTTCTCGGCCGGGGGCCGTCACTGGTCAGCGGCGGGGCATGAGGGACGAGCCGATGCTCATCCCGTCGCGGACGAGGGCGAGGTAGCGCGCGTTGAGCTGGGTCATCCGCTGAAGGCTCCCACTCATGAAGTCGCCTTGCGCCTTGGCCACCTCGGTCAGCGATCTGGCGCTTCCGACCGCCACGGTCGTCCGCATCGCGTGCCGCGCCTGTTCCGTCAGCAGTTCGACCATCCACGGTCCGGCCAAGGTCTCCGCCTTGCCGCCGGCCTCCCGCGGCTGCTCGAGGCCCGTGGCAGCCCGAAGAGCCTTGCCCAGATCACGGGTGCCTTCGGCGCCAGCGGTCATGGCGGTGCGTCCGAAATTGGCGGCGGCATCCACCATCTTCGCTGCCGGGGCTTCCGCTTCGGCGGCATTGCGCCCCTCGGGCCGGCGTTGGGCGTCCTGCGGCCCCGCATTGCCTTTCCGCGCGACCGAACCGGTCCCGGTCTGCGCCGCGACGGTCTCCTTTTGGGCGCGCTCGGCGTCAGCCTTCGCCTTGCCCTTTGCTGCGTCGGCTGCTTCGGCCTGTTCGCGCTCTGCCTGTTCGTGCTTGGCTTGCTCGCGCTCTCGTTTGGCCTCGGCGCGGCGCTCGTCGGCCTCGGCACGCTGCGCCGCCTCGAACTGGGCCTTCCCGTCCTCGATCTTCTCGACGATGGTGCTTGCCTCCTCGTCGGTCAGCGCCTTGACGACCGCGGGCAGGAACTCCTTCTTGTCGTCGCGGACGTGCTTCTGGAAGGCCGCCCGAAGGTCGGCCACCTTGACGCCGAACGCCTCGCTGTCCTTGGGGGTGTGCTCCAGCTCGGCCAGAAGCTCGCGCGTCTGCCGGTTGTCGTTCAGGGCATCGGCCACGAGACCCTTGGTCTCCTTGTGCTTCTTCAGCACCGGAAGGACATGCTGCTCCTCGAGCCTGGCCTGAAGCTCAAGCTCGTCCTTCAGCTCGGAGAACAGACGGTCGCGCGTCTTGACGGCGGTTTCGGAGGTATCGACGAGCCTTGCAAACAGCTCTTCGGTCTTCTTGGGGCTGGACTGGATCAGTTGTCGAATGGTCGTCATTGTCGGTCCTTTCGAGCGGGGCGCGACTGACGATCCGCAGGATTTCCTCGCGGGGACGGTCGAGCACGACAAAAATGCGTTGGGGTTCGGGTCGCAGCACTTTCATTTCTATCCGCTCGGGCTTCCCGATGCGGATGCTGCGCATGCAGCCAGAGATGCTGCACTGCATCAATGATGGCCGGGTCGATAAGTTCCAGGCGATGTTTCAGTACTGGGACAATGCTCTGCCTGTTGCTGCGAAGGGAGCTCGCAGCAACAGCCAGTCACGCCGGTCCGAAGTCCGCCGGGACGGGCTCGTCCCTGCCTGATGTCGCCGCGGCCATGTATTCGGCGTCTCGGTTGCGGCTTGCCCGCGCGCCCTGATGAACGCCCACGTGTGGGTTCGGCACCGATCAATGGCGCGCTCCGAGGCGCTTCGGTCAGAACGGGGCGTGCCTTCCTCGTTTCCGTCAGTGCGCCATCATCTCATGAGGCTCTCGGCCTGTGGATCGTCGTATGGGTTCGCGCGTCGGCTCATCGACCCGACGAAGACTTGTTCCTTCAACAGATCGCGGTGCAGATCGGAGGCGTATTGCGAGCCGCGGTCAGAATGGAACACAAAGCGGCGCAGCGCGATCGACCTTCTCATGGCCCCGACGGCACGGCGTGCGTCGATCCGGCGGCCGATGGCGTAGCCGACGGTGCGACGGGACAAGGCGCCCGTGATCTACGTCACATAGGCGAAGCCGGCCGGAATCGTGACATGCGTCAGGTCGTTCGGCGGGCGGTCCTTGCACCGGGTGGACCGCTGTTCCGCCCTACCCCAGAACTGGTCCGGGCCATGGATTTGGAGTTCCCTGGCCACGAACGGATGGATCAGGCAGGCGTGATCAGTGTCGGTTGTGCGGACGAAACGCCACCGCCGCGGATTCAGGTCATGTCCCCCTCATCAGACGCCGCACCTTTTTTGGCGTTCAACACGAAGCCGCGGTTGGCCTGCCCCTATTGAGTGGTCGGTTTGAATGTTAGTGCATGACGGGCCTCGGCGCCACGGTCGGGGTGGCTGGCTTAGCAGGTGCGGGTGGCCTGCAAGATCAGGAACTGGCGGGCCTGTAACGAAGCGCTCAAGCGCCGGGGCTCGCTGACGATCTGGTTCGATCCCGAGATGACGTGGGAGGCCAGGCCGACCGGCAATCAGGGCCGGCAGCGCACCTGCAGCGACGCTGCGATCCAGTCCTGCCTGACGATGAAAGGGCTGTTCGGCATGGCACTCAGGCAGACGGCGGGCTTCGTCGAGAGCCTTCTGCAGTTGAGCGGGCTCGACTGGTCAGTGCCGGATTTCAGCACGCTGTCGCGCCGCCAGAAGACCTAGGCCGTGAACATCCCGTATCGTGGCTCGGAAGGTCCGCTGCACCTTCTGATCGACAGCACCGGGACCAGGGTTGAGGGTGAAGGCGAGTGGAATGCCCGCAAGCATGGCGGCTCCAAACGCCGCATCTGGCGCAAGGTTCACCTCGGGATCGATGAAGAAACACTGGGAATCCGGGCGGTCGAGTTCACCGGCAGCGATACCGGCGATGCGCCTAGGCTGGCCGAATTGCTCGCCCAGATCCCGCCCGATCAGGAGATCGGCAGCGTCACCGCAGACGGCTTGCGATACGCGCAAGTGTCACGATGCCATCGCCGACCGGGGCGCCCTTGCCGTCATGCCGCCCCGCAAGAATGCCAGGCTCCGGAAACCCGACAGCGCGAGTGCCATTGCCCGCAACGAGGCCCTCCGCGCATCGAAACGCCTGGGCCGGAAAATCTGGCGGAAGTGGAGCGGCTACCATCGCCGGAGTCGGGCCGAAACCAGGATGCACTGCATGGAGCTTCTGGGCCAACGCCTCATGGCGCGGGAGCCTGACCGGCAGGTTGCCGAGCTTCAGCTTCGTGCAGCCATCATGAACGGTCTCACCGCGCTCGGCAGACCCGTGACCGAAGCCGTGGGATAAGTGTGTCCGGGACAAGGGGTAGCTCCACCTTCAGCGGCTTTGTACAACAGAGCCCCCCATGAGGCCCGAAAGCCTACCTCGGGGAGGACCACTTTTCTGGAGGCAGACCAGCACGTTCCCCTTTATCCGCACAGGCTGGAGTTCGCGCGATGCGCCTTCAGATAGATCTCGTCGATCATGCTGGTCTTGTGCTTGGCCCTCTGGCCAGCCAGGCCGACCAGGATCCGGCGAAGACGCCGTTGTCGCTCCAGCACTTCCAGCGGCTGTGCAGGGTCTTGCCCAGACCATATTCCCGTGGTGCGTCAAATGTAAGCCATTGCCGTTGAACAAGATAATGCGGCTCAAAATGCGCCGGTCATCGACGCGCGGCTTGCCATGGCTCTTGGAAAAGAAGGGCCTCAGGCGCTCGATTTGGGCCTTGGTCAGCCAGTAGAGGTTGCTCAGCGGTAAGGTCTCCCTGCGAGGCCTGAATCACGCGGAACCGCCTGAAATCAATGGGTCTGGAGCCTAGAGGCGTCTGACCCTCTCGACGAATGTTCCGATGGCAGCATCGAGATCCACGGAAGCCGCATCGACATCTGCCATCTGGTCCATCAGACCGGTTGCGGTCGAAGCCGCCTCGGCCGAGGCGGATCCCACACCGGCCATGCTGTTGTCGACGGTCGCGACGCGTTGAGCGGTGTCCGCCATGCGAGAGGCGATGCGTGTGGAAACATGTCCCTGTTCAAGAGCGGTTACAGACATGACCTGCGCCTGATCGCGAACCTGCTCCATCAAACCCGTCATGTCGCGGATGATGACCACGTTCCGCTCCACCGCACCAACGACGGCTTGCACTTCAGCCGCAATCTCGCCTGTCGACCGCGTTGTCATGGCTGCCAGCTTGCGGACTTCTTCAGCGACCACGCTGAACCCACGTCCGGCCTCCCCCGCTCGCGCGGCCTCGATCGCCGCATTCAAGGCGAGAAGGTCTGTCTGCCTGGCAATTCCGCCGATATGGCTCGCGACACCGCGAATGCGATGCGTGACCTGCTCGAGGTCCGTGAGCGACGTCCGGGCAGACTCGGCCTTCCGCGTGACCTCCTCCATGAAGCCCGTCGTGCGGACCACGCCCTGCACCACTTCCTGAGCCGACGCCGACATCTGTTCAACGGCAGAGACCACATCCGCGACATTGGTCGCCGCATGACCGAAGTTATCCTTGACCACCTGACACTGGCGGCTCGTCTCTTCAGCCGTCACGACCATCTTCTCGGCGGCCGCTATGGCAGAACCGGAGGCTTCCTTCAGCGCCCCGACCGAGCTGACGGCAATGCCGTGCATATCGGCGGAGAGCCGCCGTATCGGTCGAAGCAGCCAGATGGCGGTCAACAATCCGGCGATGACGATCAAGCCCGCGGCGCCCCCTGCCGTCATGCCCGCCGCTCGCAGGCCTGCACGCAAGTCGGCATAGGCCTCGTCGGATGAGATCTCGGACACGATGGCCCATGTCATGCCGGGAATGGCGACCGGCCGGAAGGCCGCCAACACATCCTCGCCGGCGTAGTTCGCACCTCGCATGACACCCTCGTCTCGAGCCAGGGCGGCTTCCACGATGTCGCCATCGACCGGCGATCCCACTTCCAGGGATTGGTCCTTCAGCGGCACGGAACGCAGGAGGCGGTCGGCGCCGACGAGGAAGCCGTCAGACGTGGCAAATCCCGCGATCGGCCTTCTCAGAATGTCGTTGAGCGGTTCAATCGGGATCTGGAAGGCAAGGATGCCGACAAGCGCGCCGTCCTGACGTAGAGGCATCAGGATGAAGGCCGCATGAGCGTTGTAGGACGGTTCATAGGGCGCGAAATCGGTGACCAGGAACGGATCGCTTCCGGCGTTGCGCACGATGGCCTGGGCGGCGCGCCCGAAGGCGGTGCCGCTGTACGGGCCGTCGAACAGGGAGGTTCCGAAATCGGTCTCCTTGAACACCGAGTAGACGATGGAGCCCGCCTGCGGCTCGATGAGGAATATGTCGTAGAACCCGAAATCTTCCAGGTAGTTGCGGAAGAACGGGTGGTATTTCCGGTGCCCCGCGGAGTAGGGGCTGCCGTCGCCTGCGTCATCGAGGGCCTGCTTTTCTCCCAAGGGCCTCGGATTGCCGGATACATAAAGATTCTGCAGGCGACGCGCCGTCACGTCCAGCCGCATCCATCGATCAACAGCGTCAGGGGACGCGTCCCGTGTCCGTTCAGCCTGAATCTGGTAGCGTTCACGAAGCCTTGCTTCGTTGACGGGCGGGGACCCGCTCCTTGAAAGCTGATCCGCGCCGCGTTCGAGGTCCGTCATCGCGGCGATCACGAAGGGATTTTCTGCAAGGCTTCCGGCAACCGTAAGCAGGTTTGCGAACCACGCCTCGAGCATCGCCCCCTTTGCATCTCCGGCCAGATGCAACTGGGATTCGACCGATCTCCGCACCGAGGCTTCAAAACGGGCCATGTCGAGCGTCAGGATCGCACCGGAAGGGAGGAGGCCAGCAAGGAGGAGCGCAAGGATGATCTTCGCGCGGAAGTTCAAGGCTCTCGCGAGGGCTTGCATGCAGTCTCCGTCATTGCTGCTGCCGCCTGCTCGGCCGGCGCTGGTTGATCCTCCTTCAAGGCAGGCGCAGCGGGTTATCGCCGTAACGCGAATCCCTGTCGCACCCACAGAACGGATATTTCGGGGGCGCGGACAGCGCACCCCCTGAAATCTGATGATTGTTCGGAACTTTCGACTGCGCCAGGTATCATCCGTTCCGGTTGTCTTTCCCGTCATCAGATTGTCGAGGTTGATGCATGGGCGGCGCGCTCCACCGCCAAGGACGCGGTGGAGCGCGCGCCGCGCAGCAGACCGGCCGAGGACCACCGGGAATTCGGGGCCCGAAGCATTCATCAAAGTCCTTCCTGAGGCAGGCTTCCGGGCTCGATGGAGGACGCAGGAATGGGACAGAAGAAGCATGACTTGGAGGAGATCGTCCGAAGCTTCGACAGGTCCGGACGCCAAGTGCCGGCAGCCTTCTGGCGGTACTCCAGCAGATGTTCGCCGAGCACCGCTGCCTCGGGCCTCTCGGTGACGACGACGGCTCGACGACCCGCGCGGCGTAGAAGCCGTGCTGATGGATCGGAGAAGGCCCGACGTGATCGTGGGCGAAGACAGTCCGCGTGGTCCGATCCACCTCACCTTCGTCGTCGGAGGACAGGATGGGATCGGCGAACCAGCGCTGCGTCGTGGTCTGGAACAGAAACGGCACCTTGCTCCACTCCGGCCGCCAGATGCGATGTTCCCGGACCGGGGCACCTGCGCAGTGGTCGGCGTCCGGGACCTCATCTCGCCCTTCGGAACGTCCGTCCGATGTGCAGCGGTTGGCGGCGACTGTCTGCCGAGGCCTCTTGACCGGGAAAAACTGGTTCCGCGCGAGGCCTCCTCCGGTCAAGCTGACCGGGCAGCGGGAGAGTGGGCATGGAGTTCGACTACGTCATCGCAGGGGGAGGATCGGCGGGCTCGGTGCTCGCCGCGCGCCTGTCCGAGAACCTGCGCGTCAAGGTCTGCCTGGTCGAGGCGGGCGGAGACGGGCAGGACATCTTCATACGGGCGCCAGCGCTGATGGCGGTGACGATTCCGGGCAGGCCGCCAATCGCCAACTGGGCATTCCGGACGGTGCCGCAACCGGGTCTGAACGGACGCCGCGGATACCAGCCACGGGGCCGTGCGCTCGGTGGATCCTCTGCCATCAACGCCATGCTCTACGTCCGGGGAACGCCTTCCGACTTCGACGCCTGGGCCGACCTCGGGGCGGAAGGCTGGGACTGGGCCTCGGTCCGGCCATGGTTTCTCGCCTGCGAGGCGAACCGGCGCGGCGGTTCGTGGCACGGCACAGGCGGGCCGCTGCGGGTCTCGGATCAGGTCGAACCCACCGCGCTCGCCCGCGCCTTCGTCGAGGCGTGCCGAAAGGTCGGTTTGCCAGAGAACCGCGACTTCAACGGCCCGACGCAGGAGGGCGCCGGGCTCTATCAGGTGACGCAGTTCGACGATGGTCCGCGCAAGGGCGAGCGCTGCTCGGCCGCTGCGGCCTGGCTCTTCCCGGCTCTTGGCCGCCCGAACCTCACGGTCCTGACCCGGACGCGGGCCGAGCGCGTCCTTGTCGACGACGACCGGGCGACGGGCCTCGTCGTGCGCAGGTTCGGCCGCCGCCTCACGCTGAGGGCGAAGCGCGAGGTGATCCTCGCGGCCGGGACGTTCGGATCGCCGCAACTTCTCCTGCTGTCGGGGATCGGTCCCGAGGACGAGTTGCGCACGCAGGGCATTCCGGTGCGCCACGCGCTGCCGGGGGTTGGGGCCAACCTGCAGGATCATGTCGATATCACGCTCCACCACCTCTCGCTCAGGCGGGATGCGGTGGCGCTGAACCTCGGGGGCCTCTGGCGCCTCGCACGGGCGGCCGCGCGCTGGCGGAGGACGGGGACGGGTCTCTTCGCCTCTCCCATGGCGGAAGCCGGTGCCTTTGTTCGGAGCGATCCCCGTCTGCCCGATCCCGACATCCAGCTGTTCTTCGTGATCGGGCTCGTCGATGACCACATGCGGCGCCTTCGCTTCGCCGACGGCTTCACGGCGCATGCCTGCCTGCTCCGCCCCGAAAGCCGGGGCAGCCTCGGACTGACGGGCCCGGACCCGCGCCTGCCGCCGCGGATCGACCCGGGCTTCCTGACGGATGCGCGCGATCTCGAAGGCCTCTGTCGCGGCGTCCGCATCCTCGAGCGCATTCTGGCTGCCGAGCCGCTCGCCCCGTGGATGGGCGCGTCCCTCTACCCACGCGACCCCGGCGACGAGGCGTTGAAGGCCGACATTCGAGCGAGGGTCGACACCGCCTACCATCCGGTCGGCACGTGCAGGATGGGCCGGGACCGCCTGGCGGTGGTGGGCCCCGACCTGAGGGTGCAGGGCCTCGCAGGACTGCGGGTGGCCGACGCATCCGTCATGCCGAAGCTGATCGGCGGGAATACGAACGCAGCCACGTTGATGATCGCCGAGCGGGCCGCGGCAATGATCCGGGACGGTGCCGGGCCGCCTTCCTGCCGCGTCACCCCCGAGACTGCGGGCTGACCGTCGTCGGAGAAATCCGGCGCAGAAGAAAGAAGAATGGCCGCTTGAAGCCAGGGTCGTTCATCGCTCCGACGACAGTGTCTTCGTCGAGGCGTCGGAAGTGATCGTGGATCGGCAGCCGGTTGTAGATCATCGTGGCGCTCGGCGTGCCCCGCCACTCCATCATGCGCAGGTGGGCGGCGGGGCGCCGCGTCGCGAGCAGCCGCTTTACGCGGGAGAAGGCTGCAGCCGCCAACCCGCTGCGGGCCACGCCGAGCCGAAGCGCGAGGTGGAACGGCAGGAAGCGCGGCTCGACGGCGAAGAGTTGCCCTCGGGCGTCGCGGAACAGGAGGGGATGCACCGCATCGGCGCTGGCGAACTCCTTCCCGAACCACTGGTATCGGTCGAGCACACCGTCGAACGGATGCCCGCTCGGAAGCTCTTCGCCTCGCCACAAACCGATCAGGTCGGGGATCGCTACGGGGGGAAGTGACTCGAACCAACCCTCGACCTCCGCCGAAGTCTCGGAGATGGCCCTTCCCGCAATCCCCGGCTCGCCGCCTTCCGTCCGCCTCGCACTCATCCACCGACCTCCAGCTTCATCCGGATCACCCTATCACGGAACGCGGCCCTGCAGGATCGCGACGCGCAACGGCCCGGCATGAGCCGGACCGACGATCTCCCGCCGCATACGGGCGAGCCCGAATGCGCCGTCGGTCGAGACCTGCAAGCCGTGCCACGCACCCGCACACGAGGTGAACGGCCAGATGTTCGCGGTAGAGGGAGGATTCCGCAGCGCGGGCTGACGGGGCCGGCGCGACTGCCCGTGGGAGATGTCCCGTATGATGCTTGCGCAGCGCGTGACCGTCGCGAGGCGTCGGCGGCCGGACGGCCTGTCCGGGCGCGACCGCGAACTGCCGACCGAGACCACCGGGGACAGGTGCCGGCAGACATTCCACGCCAGAACCGGCGTCGCAGCAACGCCGGTCTCGGCCAAGGACACTGCCTGCCTCAATCCGCGGCGACGGCCGCGTCCCGTCGCAGCGCGGGCAGGCCCACGCCCGCGGCGTCGAAGCCTCCGTCCACGGCCAGCGTCTGTCCGGTGATGAAGCTGGCCTTCTCCGAGCAAAGGAAGCAGATCGCTTCCGCGATCTCGCGCGCCTCGCCATAGCGGTTGAGGGGGATCGCGTCGTAATAGGCGGAGATGATTTCGGGCGCGTGGACCGCGGCGGCGAGCTTGGTCCTGACCGGCCCCGGCGCCACGCAATTGACCCGGATGCCGCGCTCGCCCAATTCCACCGCGAACTGCTTGGTCATGTGGATGACACCGGCCTTCGAGGTGCCATAGGCCACGCGCAGCGTCGAGGCGCGCAGGCCGGAGATTGAGGCGATGTTGACCACTGCGCCGCGCGTCTCCGCCAGCGCCCCTGCCGCCGCCTGCGTGCAGAGGAACACGCCGTCGAGGTTGGTCTCCATCACCTCTCGCCAGTCCTCGAAGCGCGTGCCCTCAGCGCGCGAGAACAGCGCCACGCCCGCGTTGTTCACCAGCGCGTCGATCCGGCCGAAGCCCGCCAGCGCCTCGGCGACCATCCGGTCCACCTGCTCGGGGATCGACACGTCGGCCTCGACCGGCAGCACGTTTTCCAGTTGCGCCGCGGCCGCACGCAGTTCCGGCCCGTCGCGGTCAACCATGACCACGCGCCATCCCATCTCCAGGAACAGCTCCGTGGTGGCGAGGCCGATCCCCCGGCATCCACCGGTGACGACGGCGACTTTCTGCATCTGTTTCATTCCTTCGGTTCGATGATGAGTTCCAGCGTCACCCCCACGGGGTTGTCGCCGCGCGTGAGGGTGCCGGTGGCGATGGTGCCGGCGATGTCCACGACCTCGATCGGCAGACGGGCCAGGCCTCCCTCGACCTCGGCGCCGTCAAAGCGCAGCTCGGTGGCGTGGCAGTCCATCCGGTGGCCTTCAGCGAAGCGGATGTGGTCGATGGAGCCCACCCCATGCACCCGCGCCTCCGTCAGCCCGTGAGTGGCGCAGAGCGCCTCCACCGCCGCAACGACGTCCTCACCTGGCAGGATGCGCCCCAGCAGCGCCCGGCCCGCGCCGCCGCCCCGCGGCTTGAAGAGCGTAAAGGCGGTTTCCGCATCCGGCAGCCCCTCGAACCAGGCATCCGCGCTGCCCAGCCCGCGGACGGCTGTATCGCGGCCCACCACCGACTGGTCCGGCAGCAGGTGCCCCATCGCCAGAGCCTCGTTGCCCCAAAGGCCGTGGCAATGGAAGAAGGGCGCGCCATCGCGGGAGCCCACGGTCGCCGTCGCCCGTGCGATCCGCACCGGGCCGTCGGGGGCATGGGTGTCGGAATACCACGCCGCGTGAACGCCATCGGTGGAGGCCGCAGGCAGCACGTAGCGCATGGGATCGCAGACCAGCCCATCGAGCCAGACCACGCCGCCTCGGCAGCCGTGGGCGGCAAAGAGATCGCCCACCGCTTGAACCACCGTCCGCCCCGCGGGCAGCACACCCTCCACCGGGCGCAGCGTGGTGCGGACGGCCACGCTGCGTTCCGCGGCGCGCGGGCCGGGATGGATCATCCGCAGCGTCACGCCGGTTCCCCGATCAGGCCCCGCGCCTCCAGTTCCTCGCGGATCATCTTCTTGGTGATCTTGCCATAGGCCGATTTCGGCAGCGCCTCCCAGAACAGGAAGCGCTTCGGCATCTTGTAGCGCGAGAGCTTCCCTTCCAGATGCGCGGCCAGTTCCTCCTCCGTCACCGGCCCGGTCGCCACGCAGATGGCCCAGCCGACCTCGCCCCAGAGCGGGTCGGGCACGCCGAGCACGGCCACCTCCGACACCGCGGGATGGGTCAGGATCTTCTCCTCGATCTCGCGCGGATAGACGTTGGAGCCGCCGGAGATGAACATGTCCGACTGCCGCCCGGTGATGTAGAGGAACCCTTCGGCATCGACGTGGCCCAGATCGCCGGTGCGGAACCAGCCGTCGCGGAAGGATTTCGCATTGGCCTCGGGGTTCTTGTAATAGCCGGCAAAGACCGCGGGGCCGATGCAGCAGATCTCGCCGGTCTCGCCCGGGGGCAGTTCGCGGCCCGCGTCGTCCTGGATCTGGATCTCGATCCCCGTTCGGGGATGGCCGCAGGTGCCGGTGCGCGCGAGCGGCCCGTCCTCGGCCTGATGCAGGCGAGCGGGCAGCACGGTAATGTTGCCCGTGCATTCGCCGAGGCCGAAATACTGCACCAGCACCGGCCCGAGCGTCGCCAGCGCCTTCTGCTGGTCCACCCGGTACATCGGCGCGCCGGCATAGATCACGTAGCGCAGCGACGAGAGGTCAGCCGCCGCCGTCGAGGCATCCTCCACCAGCAGCTTCAGGATCGTGGGCACGGTGAACATGGTCGAGACGCGCCACTCCTGCACCAGTCGCCAGACGGTCGGCACGTCGAAGCGGTCGCCGGGCATGAGGATGGTCTTCACGCCCCGCGCGACCTGTGTCAGCTGGTGCACGCCTGCTCCATGCGACAGCGGCGCCACCACCAGCGAGGCATCCTCGGGCGTCAGCCCCGGCATCAGATCGGCCAGATGGTTCGTCACCACGAAGGCCATCTGGCCGTGGGTCAGGACGGATGCCTTCGGCCGCCCCGTGGTCCCCGAGGTGAAGAAGAACCAGCAGGGATCGTCGCGCTCCACTGCCGCCACCTGCGGGCGCTGGCCCATGTGGTCGGCGGTGACGTCTTCGATGCAGGGCCCGAAGTCTGAGGTGCCGAAGGACAGCACATGCGTTAGGTCGGGGCAGTCGCGCAGGCAGGCCTCGGCATGGCCGGGGAAGCTTGCGTTGCAGAGCAGGATATTCGCGCCCGAGGATTGCGTGAGGTAGACGACCTCCTCCGGCGTCTGGCGGAAGTTGGCAGGCACCCAGACCCCGCCCGCGCGCCAGACCGCGAACATCGCCTGCATCATCTCGAGGCAGTTCTGCGACTGGCACATCACCCGGTCGCCCTTCTGCAGGCCGAAGCGCCGTTGCAGCGCGGCGGCAAGCGCATCTGTGCGGGCCTCGAACTGGCCCCAGGTCCAGCGGTCGTCGCCCATGACCAGCGCGATACCCTCCGGATCGCGCCGGGCGACCTGCGTGAGCAGGGTGGCGAGATTCATCACCCGGGTCGAGACGGGGGTGACGCCGCCGGCCGGGTCGCTCATTTCACGCGCTCCAGGATCGAGCAGTAGTTGGCGACCGCGGTGCCGCCCATGTTGAAGACGCCCGCCAGCGTGGCGCCATCGACCTGCATGCCGCCCGCCTCGCCCATCAGCTGCATCGCGGCCATGACGTGCTGCGAGACGCCGGTGGCCCCGATCGGGTGCCCGCGCGATTTCAGACCGCCGGACGGGTTCACCGGCAGGCGGCCGTCCATGCGCGTGGTACCCTCGCGCACCACCTTCCAGCCTTCGCCGGGGGCGGCAAGGCCCATCGCCTCGTATTCGATCATCTCGGCCACGGTGAAGCAGTCATGCGTTTCGACGAAACTGAGGTCGTCCAGCGCCACGCCCGCCTGTTTCAGCGCCCCCGCCCAGGCCCGCCGCGCGCCGTCGAAGGCGATGGGGTCGCGCCGCGACAGCGCCAGCAGGTCCCCCGCCTGCGACCGGGCGCGGAAGCGGATCGCGCGGCTCAACTCTTCGGCCATCTCGGCATCGGCCAGCACCAGCGCCGCGGCCCCGTCCGACACCAGCGAGCAATCCGTGCGCCGGAGCGGCCCCGCCACGCGCGGGTTCTTCTCCGACGGCGTGTTGCAGAAATCGAAGCCGAAATCCTTCTGCATGTGCGCGTAGGGGTTCTTCGCGCCGTTGGCGTGGTTCTTGGCGGCGATCATCGCCAGTTCCTCGGAGCGGTCACCGTAGCGCTGGAAATAGGTGTCGGCGATGCGGCCGAAAACACCGGCGAAACCAGCCTCGATCTGAGCCTCTTCCGCCACGTAGCTGGCGGTCAGGAGGATGTCGCCCACCTCGGCGATGGGGGTCGCCGTCATCTTCTCGGCGCCGATCACCAGTGCCACCCGGCCGCGGCCCGACGCGATGAAATCGGCCGCTGCATAAAGCGCAGCGGAGCCGGTGGCGCAGGCGTTTTCCGTGCGCAGGAATGGCACGCCCGCCAGTTCCGGCGTGCCCATGGCGACCAGCGCGCCCTGAAAATCCTGCCGGGAAAAGCCGTTGTTGTAGACGCCGACGAAGATGCCATCCACGGCATCGGGCGCCACCCCGGCATGGTCGAGCGCGGGACGCGCGACCTCCGCCATCAGGGCCATGGTGTCGGGGGCCTCGGCCTTGCCGAAGCGGCTGTGCGCCCATCCGACGATCAGGGGCTCGGACATGACATTTCCTTTCCGGTCAGGGCGAGATCGGCTCGCCAAGGGGATCATTCGGGTCGGGCGAGAACAGCCGGGCGAGCCGCGCCTCCACCAGCGCGGCCTCGCGTTGCAACAGCGCCACCAGAGCGGGCTGGCGAGCGGGGGACATGCGGTCCTCGATCATGGCGAGGGTCAGCGCGGCGGCGGGACGCCCGTCGGGCCAGTGCACCGCGACGCCCATGCCCCAGGAGCCCTGCACCACGCGGCCCGGGTTGATCGCATAGCCCCGTTCGCGCGCCAGCATCTCGTCGGCCAGAAGATCCTCGGACGAAGGACCGCCGCGCTCCTTCAGCATCGGTGCCATGCGGGCGCGGAGCACGCGGGCCTCCGCTTCGGGAAGGGCCGCAAGGATCGCAAGCCCGCCGCCCCCTACCCCCAGCGGATTGCGGTCGCCCGCCTTCAGCGCATGAGTGCGGATCGGGAAAGAGCCCTCCTCGCGGTGCAGGCAGAGCACATGTGCGTCCTGCTGCACGGACAGGAACGCCGTATCGCCACTTTCCGCCGCAAGCCGCCTCAGGCTGTCCGCGGCATGGGTCAGGATGCCGTGCCGGGGAGCCGCGAAGGTCCCGAGCAGGTAGGCCTCCGGGCCGAGGTGATACCGCCGCGTGCCCGGGTCCTGCTCCACCAGCCGGGCCGCAACCAGCGCCATGAGGAGACGCCGCACCGTGGGGCGGGCGAGGCCCGTCCCCACGGCCAGTTGCGCCAGCCCCGCGCCTGCATCCCCCGCACGCCCGGCCAGCGACAGGAGCGACAGCGCCCGCTGGACGGATTGCGAACCCTCCACCGCGGCAGGGCCCGACCGCGCAGGTCGCAGCCCGGCCGGAGCCGGGGCCGCGGAACGCAGGCGCGGAGGCCGGGGGGCGCTCATGGTCAGGCGAGCTCCCGCCCGACTGCGCCTTCCAGCTTGGCCCAGGCCTCCTCGCCGTAGGTCTTCTTCCATTCGGCGTAGAAGCCCGCCTCGCGCAGCTTGGCCTCGAACGGCGCCGGATCGACCTCGTTGATCGCGAAGCCCTGCCCTTCCAGTTCGCTGCGCAACGAGGCGTTCAGCGCCATGATGTCCGCGCGCTGGTTCTCGGCGGCCGCGTTGAAGTGCTTTGCCACGACCTCCTGGATGTCCTCGGGCAGCGCGGCCCAGGCGCGGCGGTTGCCGAGCATCCAGAACCCGTCCCACATGTGGTTGGTCAGCGAGATGTATTTCTGCACCTCCCACATCTTGGCGACCTTGATGATGGCGAGCGGGTTTTCCTGACCGTCCACCACCCCGGTCTGCAGCGCGGGATAGACCTCGGCGAAGTTGATCGAGGTCGGCGCCGAGCCGAAGGCCGTGAACATCGACGTCCACAGCGGCGAGACCGGCACGCGGATCTTGAAACCCTCGAGGTCGGCGGGCGTCACGATCGGACGGGTCGAAGAGGTGATCTGGCGGAAGCCGTTGTCCCAGATCTTGTCCATCACCACGAGGCCGGCATTCTCGATCTGCCCGCGGGCATAGGCGCCAAGCTCGCCGTCCATCGCCTTCCAGACCGCATCGTAGTCCGGGAACGCAAAGCCGATGCCGTTGATCGAGGCGTTCGGCACCAGCGTGGACAGGATGAGCGGCGAGAGCAGGAAGAATTCCACCCCGCCTGCGCGCAGCTGGCTGAGAACGTCGGTATCGGCGCCGAGCTGGTTCGACGGGAAGATCTGGATGTCCATCCGCCCGCCGGTTTCCTCGAGGATCGCCTTGACCGCCTCGCCGCCCCGCACGTTGGAGGGATGCTCCATCGGCTGGTTGTTGGCGAGCTTGTAGGTGAATTCGGCGGCGCGCGCGGCACCGGGCCGGATGAACGGGGCGGCCAGAAGCCCCGCGCTGGCGCCCAGCAGAACCGAGCGGCGGTTGATGCTCATGGTGTCATTCCTCCCAGATTGTCAGAGCAGAGCAGTCGAAAGGGCAGGCACGGCGGCGATGAGCGCGAGACCCACCAGCAGCGCCGCGAGATAGGGCCAGATCCGGCCCATCACCTGATCCGCGGGCGCGCCACCGATCTTGCAGGCGATGTAGAAGCCGATGCCGATGGGCGGGGCCATCAGGCCGATGTTCATCGCCGTGACGATGATCATGGAATAGTGGATCTCGTGGATGCCGAGCCCGCGCGCGATGGGGAACATGATCGGCGCCAGCAGCACGATGGCGGGCAGCCCCTCCAGCACGCAGCCGAGGATCAGGAAGATCGCGATGGAGGCCAGGATGAAGGTGCCCGTCCCGCCCGGCAGACCCTGCACCACCGTCATCAGGTCGCGCGCGAAGCCCGATTGCGTCAGCGCCCACGCCATCGCGGAGGCGGCGCCGAGGATCAGCAGGATCGCCCCGGACATGGCAGCGGTATCGACCAGCATCGGCAGGATCTTCTTCCGGGGAATGCCACCATAGAGCACCGCGCCGGTCACGAAGGCGTAGACCACGGCGATGGTGGAAACCTCGGTCGCGGTGGCCACGCCGCCCCCGACGAGGCTGCGGATCATGAAGGGCAGGATCAGCGCGGGAACGGCGACGATGGCGGCGCGAAGGACATCGCGCGCGGTGGCGCGGCGGACGGCGTCCATGATCTCGCCCCGGGCCTTCCAGCGCGCGAGGATCGACAGCACGATCAGCAGCACCACCGCGATGGCGAAGCCCGAGGTGAAGAGCCCGGCGATGGAGACCCCCGCGACCGAACCCAGCACGATCAGCACGATGGAGGGCGGCACCGTATCGGCCATCGCGGCACCCGCGGCCATCAGCGCGGTCATCTCGGGGCCGGAATGTCCGCGGCGCTTCATCTCGGGGAATAGCGCGGGGGCAACGGTCGCCATGTCGGAGACCTTCGATCCCGAGATGCCGGAGACGAGGAACAGCGACCCCAGAAGGACATAGCTCATCCCCGCCTTCACATGGCCGAGGAGAGAGGCGAGGAAGCCCACGATGGCCCGCCCCATCCCCGTCACGTCGAGGATGCAGCCCAGCAGCACGAAGACCGGCACCGAGAGGAGCACGATGGAGGACATGCCCTCGTCGATCCGGCCAACCATGACAAAGACCGGCGAGTGGCTGGCGAAGGTCAGGTAGGCCAGCGTTCCCAGCCCGAAGCAGAAGGCGATGGGCACGCCCGCCACCAGCAGCACCGCGACCAGCAGGCCGAGAAACAGCGGCAGGTTCCAGTTGCCGATGGTCAGGAGCGCGGGCTTCAGCATCCACAGCAGCCCCGTGACCGCCCCGATCACCAGCAGCGACGCGAGGATGATCGCCCACGCCCGCGTGCGCAGGACGGAAATCACCATCAGCAGCGTCATCAGCCCGATGCCCGTGGGCAGCGCCGCCGCGCGCCACGACATCTGCAGCCCCAGCGCAGGTGAGCGGACCCAGGATTCCTCGATGGCGTAGTCGACGGCAACGGGCAGCATCCGCGCGAGGAACACGCAGACCAGCACCTGCCCGGCCACGTCCACCACCCGTGCAACGCCGGGCGGCAGCAGCGGCAGAAGGACCGTCAGCCGCATGTGCTCGTGCCGGTCCACCGCCAGAGCGGCCCCCAGCATCGCCATCCAGATGAAGCTGAGCGAGGCCACCTCGTCGCCCCAGATCAGGGGCTTGGCGAGCACATAGCGGAAGAAGACGTTGGCGAGGACGGTGGCGATCATCACCACGAGGAGGCTCGCAGCCATCAGTTCGACCGGCTTCATCCAGCGCTCGGCGCGCTTCGGCTCGGCAAGCGTCTCGATCCCGCCAAGCGCGACGTCGGACTGCGGATCTGCATCCGTCAGCTGCATCGGTCAGTCTCCTCCCTGCGGCGGGGCCTCCCAACCCCTGACAGGCGTCCACCATGTGGACGCCTAGCCTGCCGTTCTGCTCACGATAGGCAGGCTATCTCTGCCATTGCAACCCCGGATTTGCGTCTTAAAATCCCGAAATCGAATGGATGGAGGAGGCTGGGTCCATACTCGCCGTGGGCCATCACGTCGCGTGTTCCACGATGCGGACGCATCGCTGTTCTGCTGTGGCGCATCTCGGCTCCGGCGAGCCGCACACGTCACAACCCGCCAAGGTTGGTGAGTGCGAAAGCGACGAGCAGGCCCATGACCGCGAGCACTCCCGTCGCCTTGTGCTCACCCGCGACAGCTTCGGGGATCATGGTGTTCACCACCATGGTCAGCAGGCCGCCGGCCGCGATCGCGTTCACGGTGGCCAGTGTGGAAGGTGCCGCTCCCGCCAGCGCCAACGCTCCCGCCGATGCCGCGAGTGTCGAGATCGCGACGATGCCCGTCCACAGCCCGAAGATGTGGAGGGCGCTGCGCCCTGCCTTGCGCATGCCGGAGGCGCTCGACAGGCCTTCGGGAAAGTTCGACAGGAGGATGGCGGCCAGCATGGCGGCGCTCACACCCTCGCCGCCGGCGATGCCGACGCCCAGAACGATCGACTCCGGGATGCCATCGAGCAGTGAACCGATGGCTACGGCCAGCCCCGCCTCCTGCGGCTGATCGGCATGTGAACGCTTGCGGGCGTGCCCTCCGGCCCGCGACACCGCCTCGTCGGCCGCTGCATACAGCATGGATCCGATCAGGGCCCCGATGACGATGGGCCAGATGCCGCCCTCCTGAAAACCGTCCTCCAGAAGGTCATAGGCCACAGCCGAGATCAGCACGCCACAGCCGAAGGCCATGATCGCAGCACGGGCCCGCTGTCGTATCGGCAACAGATAGGCGGCCGCGGCACCGAGGAGCAGCGAGGATGCTCCGAGACCGGCCCAGAGGCCTGCACTCAACCAGATCGGCATGGCGGCCTCCCAGGAACGGCGAGATCATTGTCACGCGAAAACCGGGAGCACCGTAAGGCAAACGCAAGGGTTCCGAAACCTGTCGCCTGATCAGGCGACGTCGCCAGGCTCGGCAGGGCGCTTGAGGCCCGTGATCATGGCCCGTGCAAGGTTCTCGCGGTGGCGCATCGAGGCGAGCGCCACGCCCCCGAGGTGCAGCACGACAAGGATCAGCATCAGGTTGGCCAGCGCCTCGTGGACTTCCTCGACGGCACTTTCGCCGCGGCCCCTGCCGTGCTCGTCATCGTCATCCGCAAAGGCGGGCGCGACGATCGCGGGCAACTGAGCCGCACGCTCCGGCTCGGTCATCAGCCAGCCGGTCCAGGCGGTGCCGCCCATCGACAGCAAGAGCGCCACGATCATCGCGGCCCCCGCCGGGTTGTGGCCGATGAAGCGCCGCTCGCGCCCCGTCGCCATGTCGCGCAGGTAGGCCAGCACAGCCCCCGGCCCCCGGACGAACTGAGCGAACCGGGCATAGTGCGAGCCCGTCAGGCCCCAGACCAATCGCAGGGCCACCAATGCTGCGGCGGCATAGCCCAGCCATTCGTGCACACCCTGCGCCTCCTCGGCCGTGAGCCATGCCAGTGCGAAACAGGCGGCAAGTGCCCAGTGGAAGAAACGCACGACGGGATCCCAGACGCGGATCATGTTCTTTTACTCCCTTCTGTCTTCATGGCCCTTGCGGCGGTGCCGCTCGTCCTCATGGTCGATCTCGATCACCGCCAGCGTGGCCGGATCGAGCGTCACTTCGACCTCGATCCCGTTCCGGTCCCAGCCCTTTATCTCGTAGCAGCCGTCGTCCACCTTCAGCCGCCGGATCGTCCAGCCCTCGGTCGCCGCCAACGCCTCGACCGCGGCGCGGGGCTGCCAGTCGGCCATCGGCACGCTGCAGTCGTCGTCGGCCCATGCCGCGCCCGCCATCAGCATCGCGAGAATTGCCGTCGTCCGCAGTCCCGGCCGCATCCTGATCGCCTCCATGGGATCGTCCCCCTTTTTTTTCCCGGCGCGCCTTACGGCCACCTGACAAGCCGCAGGAAAAGCTGTCAGCCTGCTGTCAGGCAAGAGGCCGAGGTTGAGCGTCAACGGCGAGAGAGTGACATGCGTATCCTGTTGGTGGAGGACGACGAGGTTCTGGGGAGCGCCGTGGCGGATCACGTGGCCGATGACGGGCACACGATCGACCGCGCGCGGCGGCTGTCCGAGGCCTCCGACGCGCTTGCCGTGGCCGCCTACGACCTGATCCTGCTCGATCTCATGCTGCCAGACGGGCTGGGCATCCCGTTCCTGCGCCGCCAGCGCGCGCGGGGCGATGCGACACCGGTGATCATCATGACCGCCCTCGACCAGATCAACGAGCGGATCGACGGGCTGAACGCCGGCGCCGACGATTATCTGGTGAAGCCCTTCGATCTGGCCGAACTGTCCGCGCGCATCGGCTCGGTCGCGCGGCGCTACTCGGGGAACCCCAACCCGCTTGTGCGGGTGGGTTCCTTCGAGATCGACCTCGCAGCCCGCAGCATCCGCCGGGACGGCCGGCCGGTCCCGCTGACCGCGCGCGAATGGGTGCTGCTGGAAGCCTTCCTCTCCCGCCCGAACCAGGTGCTCTCGAAGGCGCAGCTCGAGGAGCGGCTGTGGTCCTTCGACGCGGAGGTCGAGAGCAACGCCATCGAGGTCTACGTCAGCCGTCTGCGGCGCAAGCTCGACCACGGGGTGATCGAGACGGTGCGCGGCCTCGGCTACAAGCTCGGCCGTCCATGAAGGTGCGCTCGCTGCAGGCGCGTCTCGCGCTGGTGCTCGGCGCGGGGGTGACGGCACTCTGGGTCGGCAGCGCCACGGTAACCGCGCGCGTCCTGCACGCCGAACTCGACGAGGTCTTCGATTCGACGCTGGAGGAGACCGCGCAACGCATCCTGCCTCTTGCGGTGATGGAGATCATGGGACGCGAGGAGCCAGCAGCCAGCCAGCGCATCGCCGCTTTGCGCGCCCATGAGGAATTCTACACCTATCTGGTGCGCGATGCCGCGGGTGCGGTGCTGATCGCCTCTCACCGCGCGGATCCCTCCGATTTTCCACCCTGCGCCGCTCCGGGCTTCACGCAGACGGCGACGCACCGGCTCTACTGCGACCTCGCCCTGCGCGGGACGGTGACGATCGCCGTGGCCGAGCCGCTTGCCCATCGTGCCCGGGTCGCGCGCGATCTGGGCATGGCGATGGGGTTGCCCCTGGTCCTCATCATCCCGCTGGCGCTGGCCGGGATCGTGCTGGTCGTCCGCTGGAGCTTCCGGCCCGTGCGCGCCCTGCGCGACGCCCTGGCTCGCCGAGGGGCGGGCGATCTGGCCCCCGTGAGCGAGACCGAGCTTCCGGCCGAGATCGCGCCGGTCGCCGCGGCCGTGAACCAGCTGCTCGGCCGGCTGCGCTCGGCCTTCGAGGCGGAACGCTCCTTCGCCGCCAATGCCGCGCACGAGCTGCGCACCCCTGTCGCAGGCGCCACCGCGCAGGCGCAGCGCATCCGCATCGAGACCTCGGACGCACGGGCGGCCGCGCGCGCCGCCGAGATCGAGACGACGCTGAAGCGGCTGACGCGGCTGTCCGACAAGCTGATGCAGCTCGCGCGTGCCGAAGGAGGGCGCAGCTTGGCGGAAGGCCCGGCCGACCTGCGGCCCATCCTGTCGCTGGTGGTTCAGGACTTCCTGCGTGCGGGCGCGGGGGACCGGCTGGCGCTGACGCTGCCCGAGACAGCGGTGGCGAGCAGGATCGACCCCGATGCCTTCACGATCCTCTGCCGCAACCTGATCGAGAACGCGCTGCGCCACGGCACGTCGGGCGCACCCGTCGAGGTCTCGCTGTCGCCCGACCGGAGCTTCGCCGTCCGCAATGGCTGCACTCCCGTTCCCTCCGATGCGCTCGCCCGCCTCACCCGCCGCTTCGAGCGCGCGCCGGGTGCGGGCGAGGGCTCGGGCCTCGGCCTTTCCATCGTGCGGACGATTGTCGAGCGGGCCGGAGGCAGGTTCGAGTTGCACTCGCCGATCCCCGGCCGCCCTGACGGCTTCGAGGCGACGGTCATGCTGCCGGACTGAAAGGCGGGCCGCGCCATTCCGGGCCCAGCCCGCCATCCGCTGCCGCCGACTGCGGCGAGACAAAACCCGGCCGCGCGGGACGCAGCCGGGATCTGTCGCGATCCGCGCGGGGGGTGCTTCAGTCGTCGTCGAAGTTGCCGCTCTCGGCGCCGGTATGGCAGGCGGCGCAGTTCGCCATGCTCTTGGCCTTTTCAAGCATGCGCGGCGTCACCTCCTCCGAGTGCTCCCGCTTGAACCACGGCAATTCCGAGATCCTGAGCGGCGTGTCGGTTGCGGCCACTCCGCGCAGCGAGCGGCCGCCGTCCGCGGCGTTCGCGACGAGGTAAGCCTCGATCTCGGCGCGGGTGGTGTCGTCGAGCGAGGCATCCTCGCCGAAATGGTTCGGGAGGTCCGCCATCAGCGCCCGCCACGAGCGCGCGGGCAGGAGGGCTGCCGGATAGGCCAGGTGGCAGGCCGAGCACTCGGTCTTCGTTGCGGGGTCGGTCACCACCATGGCGGCGCGACGGCCCTCGTGCCCGCGCCCCTCGTCGTCGTCGGCAACCGTGGCGGTCAGGGTGAAGGGCAGGACGCAGAAAGCCAGCGCGAAGGTGCGGATGGTCATGGAAGGTCCTCCGGTCATTGGGTCGCGAGCCAGGCCAGCACGTCGGCCTTCTCGCCGGGGGTGCAGTCGCGGCCGAGCACGCTGTTGCAGTTGCGCCCGAACCACTTTTCGACCTTGGACGTGTCGGTGAAGCGATCGGGCGTGACGGAGAGGGCCAGCGGCGCGATTTCCTTGCCGGTGCGGGTCTGGCCGGCCTTCGTGACGTCCGACCCGTGGCAGGTGGTGCAGGAGGGCGTGTCGGGCTTGCCGCCGGTCTGGGTCGCCTGAAACAGCGCGCGCCCGCGCGCGGCGTCGGCCTTGGCGCCGGCGGTGGACTCATAGCCCGCGATCAGCTGCGTGGGCGTCGTGTCGCCGGCGAAGGCCGGAGCCGCGACGAGGATGGAGAGGATAAGAAGACGTTTCACAGGGTCACTCCTTGGGAACATGGATGGAGAAGGGAGAAAAGAGGCCGCTTTCGGCATCGGCATGGCAGGCGACGCAGTTCGAGCGGCTCCTGACCGAGGTTCGCTCGAACAGCGCGTCCGGCAAGTCGCCATGCAGGCGCTTCCACGACGGGCTTTCGGTGATCGCGAAGGGTGCGTCCGGCGCCGTCAGCGCGAAGGCATGGGCCGGCAGCGTATCCGCCTCTTCGGCAGCGTGGGCGACGAGCCAGCCTTCGACTTCGGCGACGGTAACGGGATCGAGGCTTGCGTCCTCGCCGAAATGATCGGAAAGCCCCGCCATCAGCCCGCGCCACGACGCGGCCGGCAAGAGGCTCGGGTGATAGGCCATGTGGCAGGCCGAGCATTCGGCCCTCGCGACCGGATCGAAGGCCACGGGCAACCCTTGCGGTGGCCGTGCGGCGAGCGAGGCGTTCGCGGCCCAGAGGCCTGCGCCCGCGAGCAGCAGGAAGAACACGGCCAATGGCACCCGCGCCGGAACCTCGCGTGCCGGATGGTCGCCGGGACGAGCCTCCTTCACGCCGGTCAGCATGGCGCGGGCGAGGTTCTCGCGGCTGCGGCGGCTTTCCAGCATAACCCCGCCCAGATGCAGAACCACCAGCCCCAGAACCGCCCATGCGGCAAGCTCGTGGAACTCGCGGCCCACGCGCCCGGCCTCGAAGGACCAGAAGGCGAGCGGCCCGGTCTTGAACATGCCCCCCAGAAGCGCGAGGCCAGAGACGCCGATCAGCAGCATCAGCCCGATCAGCGCGAACACCATCAGCGCCCCCAGCGGATTGTGCCCGAGATGGCGCGGGCTGTCCGTGCGGAGGTGCTCGACCAGTGAGGCGCGGCTGGGGGTGAAGTCACGAAACCGAGCATGTGTCGATCCGGTGAACCCCCAGACGATGCGGGCGAGGACAAGCGCCACGGACGCGAGGCCGGCCCCGACGTGCCAGCGGATCGCCTCGGGCCCTCCGAGGAATCCGGTGGCGGCCGCAACCGCGACGCACGCGGCGAGCGACCAGTGGAACAGGCGGATCGGACGATCCCAGACGCGGACGAGGACAGGGCTGGTCATTGCGGGCTCCGGTAAGGCTTCCGTCCTTCTGCGGGGCACAGGTGACGCTCGCCTGACGCGGTCGGTCAGCTTCCTGTAAGGATCCGGATCGACCGAGGGCTTCCAGCGCGGATCCGGATCGACCGGGGGTCTGCCAGCCTGACAATCTGCTGACCGGCGCCGTCAGGTGGCACTCATCGCCGGGGGCGACACCGGATGAACCGACGCCGAATCGCCCTTTCACCCCCTGACGGGAGATCGCCATGCAGCCTTTCGCACAAGTCACGAGCCGCAGCGCCGCCGCCCTCTCGCCGCCCATGGCGGCACCGGCCCCGATTTCCGTTCCTGCGCGCCGCGCTTCCCGCACGGATGGACCCTGCGGCACCTGCAATCTGGTCTGGTGTGATGCTCCCTGGTCCTCCGGAAGAACGGCCTGCCCTGCCTGTCCCGGGCGCGGGGCCTGAGCGGGCGTGAGCTATAAGGGCCGACGGCAGGCAAATGCCAGGTCCCGGCGCGGCGCTGGCTGTATCGAGAGCCTTTCGCAGGATGGGTCAGTTGGTTGGGTTCCGGGATCAGCCGGCCCCTCACGGCACCGTCTGCCGGTCCCGCGGCGTCCGGCTGCACCCGATCATGCGCCAGTGACAGATCGCGGTGGGCTCGCGCCGCAGGACGTCAGGACGTCAGGACGTCAGGACGTCAGGACGTCAGGACGTCAGGAGCTTGTCGGCCGGGCGGCTTCCAGGCGCAAGCGGCGCCGTCACGCCTGATGGGCAACCCGGTTCGAGGGCCGATTTCCACCGGCACCGACAGGTTCATGTCAGGTTCGATCCCTACCTGCGTCGGCATGGGCGACGGGGGCCACGGTCCGCAGGGGCTGCGCGCTGCAGCTTCTGGGGAACAGCAACGTCCCCGCCGACCGCAACCCGCGGAGGGACCCTGCCCTCCGCATCATCCGACACGTTTCGCAAAGGACATCCCATGCGCAAGATCCTGTTTCTCGGCTCGACCCTGCTGATCGCCGCTCCCGCCCTTGCCGCCGAGATCTGCACCGACCACCCGAAGGACCAATGGATGACGAAAGAGCAGATCACGACCCTTGCGGCGGGTGAGGGCTACGAGATCAAGGGCGTCAAGGAGGAAGACGGCTGCTGGGAGGTGAAGGGCAACAAGGACGGCGCCCGCGTCGAGGCCTATTTCGATCCGGTGAGCGGCGACCTCGTCAAGACGAAGTGACGCCGTGAAGGCGGCAGGCAATACCCGCCCCGGCAAGGCACGCGAGGTAACGGTGTGGGATCCGGCCGTCCGGGTCTTCCACTGGCTTCTCGCAGCGAGCATCGGCTGGGAAATGCTGGCCGAAGCCGGGACCGACAGCCACGAGGCTGTCGGCTACCTCGTCCTCGTGCTGGTGCTCTTCCGCATCGCCTGGGGGTTCCTGGGGACCCGGCATGCGCGCTTCTCGGACTTCGTCGCCCGGCCTGCGCGCGTGATCGGCTACCTTGCCGAAATAGCCCGTGGCCGACCCCGGCGTTACCTCGGGCACAATCCCGCAGGCGGGGCGATGGTCCTTGCGCTGCTGGCATCTGCAGTCGCGACCGCCGTCTCGGGCTGGGCCATGACCACGGATGCACTCTGGGGCGCGGCATGGATCGAGGACCTGCACGAGACGCTGGCCAATGGCACCATCGCGCTGGTGGCCTTTCATGTGGCAGGTGTGATCCTCGCCGGCATCCAGCACCGGGAAAACCTCGTGCGTGCCATGATCACCGGCCGCAAGCCCCGCGGCTGATGCCCGCCCCGGTCGGGCACTCGCGGCCGGCTTGGCCGCGCTCCCCGCAAGGCGCGGCCCGCAAGGGCCGCGACCTACCAGAAGTCGCGACGCATGAAACCCATCAACGCGCGGAGCCAGCTGGCGGGCGGCAGGTCGAGCACCACGAGACTCGCAACGAGCGCGACCGCCACGGCGGCCACGACCAGTTCGCGTCGATGGCTCACCGAATGTGCCGCGGCATTCCAGACGAGGTTCCTTACCACGCTCGCATGCAGCAGCAGATGCCACAGCACGACGAGCACGAAGAGCACCGATCCCGTGAGGTGCAGCACCTCCCAGCCGCTTCTGTCGAGGCCCCAGAGCTGCCAGGCGATGTCCCGCGCGATCCGCCCGCTCGGGGCTGCGACGAGGATGAGCCCCGAAAAGAGCATGAGCGCGGACGAGAGGGCGATCGTGAAAACCGCGGCCGCACGATAGGAAAAGCGACGCACGGGCGCCGAGGTTTGGATGGACATGGCGATTCCTCCTTTCTCGTGCCATCCAGTCTGGAACAGTCCGGCAGGGTTCGCGATGCGCGGGGTCAATGACGCGCCCGAAATCGGCAGCGCACCCGTCATGCCGGGCGCCGCGACGCGAGGCCGTCCCCTTGACCGGCTGCCGGCGCCGTTACACGAAGGAAGCGCCAGAGGAGATCCCATGCGCATCCTGCTCGTTGAAGACGATCCCGGACTGGGCGGCGCGATCCGCGATCAGATCGCGGCCGAGGGCCATGCCGCCGACTGGATGACCGGCGTCGGCGACGCGGCGGTGGCGATGTCGACCGCGGCCTATGAGCTCGTCCTGCTGGACCTGAACCTGCCGGACGGAAACGGGCTCGACTTCCTGCGGAGCCTGCGGGCGCGCGGACATGCCATGCCGGTGATCATCCTGACAGCCCGCGACCGCGTGACCGAGCGTATCGCAGGGCTGAACGCGGGCGCCGACGACTACATGGTCAAGCCCTTCGACCTCACGGAACTCTCGGCCCGCATCGGCGCGGTATCGCGCCGGTATGCGGGCAAGCCCAATCCGCGCCTCGAGATCGGGACGCTGCAAGTCGACGTGGCGGACCGGCGGATCGAGGGACCCGAGGGCGAGATCACGCTGAGCCAGCGCGAATGGGCTATCTTCGAGACGCTGCTACGGCGGCCCGGCGTGGTGGTGCCGAAAAGCCAGCTCGAGGAAACGCTCTACGCCTTCGATGCCGAGGTCGAGAGCAACACGATCGAGGTCTACGTCAGTCGGCTTCGCAAGAAGCTCGGGCGCGACCGGATCGAGACGCAGCGCGGAATGGGCTACCGCCTGGTGCGCGAATGAGCCGCCCGCGCAGCCTGCGCCGGGACCTGTCGCTGAGCCTTGCCGCAGGGATCGTGCTGACCTGGCTGCTGGCCACGCTGGGCGCTGCCTGGGTCGTGCGCGAGGAGATGGACGAGACCTTTGACAGCGCGCTGCAGGAGACGGCCGAGCGCCTGCTGCCGCTGGCGCTGGCCCGCGACCCGGGGGGCGCCGAGTCGCGCCGGATCGCGCGCGCAGGCGAGCATGCGGAAAACCTGACATGGGTGGTGCGCGACCATGATGGCACGGTGCTCCTCTGGTCGCAGGATGCCGAGCCATCGACCTTCGCGGGGGCCACGCCCTCCGGCTTCTCGACCAGCGAGAGCCACCGGCTCTATGCCGTCTCCGACCGGAGCGGTCGCTGGACGTTCGCGATCGCCGAACCGCTTGCGAACCGGCGCGAGGCCGTGCGCGAGACGCTGGTGACCTTCGTTACGCCCCTGCTGCTGCTTCTGCCGCTCACGCTTGCGCTGGTCGCCTGGCGGACGCATGCGGGGCTGGCGCGGCTCGGCGATCTCTCGCGCGAGGTGCAGGGCCGGGACGAGACCGACCTTCGGCCGCTGGGGACAGAGGCGCTTCAGGTCGAACTTCTGCCGCTGCGTGACGCCGTGGATCGCCTGATGGCGCGGCTCGGACGGGCGCTTGCGACCGAGAGGAGTTTCACCGCCAACGCGGCGCACGAATTGCGCACGCCCATCGCCGCGGCGCTGGCGCAGGCGCAGCGGCTGATGGCAGAAGCTCCCGAGGCGTTGCAGCCGCGGGCGGCGCGGCTCGAGCACGAGCTGAAGCGTCTCGCCCGGCTGTCCGAGAAGCTGCTTGAACTGTCGCGGGCCGAAGGTGCCGGCGTGCTGAGCGATGCGCCGCAGGACCTCGCGCCGATCCTGAATTTCGTGATCGAGGATGCGCGCAATGGGCGCGAGGGGTATCGTCTTGACTGCGACGTCCGCCCCCTCGCGGCGCGGATGGATCCGGACGCCTTCGCGATCCTCGCGCGCAACCTGATCGAGAATGCGCTGCTGCATGGCGAGGGGCCGGTCGAGGTCGGTCTGGGGGAAGACGGCCTCTGCGTCCGGAACGGCGGGCCGCCGGTCGCACCGGAGTTGCTCGACCGGATCACGCTGCGCTTTCAGCGTGGCAGCAGTCCGCGCGAGGGCTCGGGACTCGGGCTTGCCATCGCGGCGGGCATTGCGCGGGGGGCGGGCTGGCGGCTCGATCTTCTCTCGCCCGCTCCGGGCTACGCCGACGGGTTCGAGGCGCGGGCGATCCCGCCTCAGGTAACGAGCACGTAAGCGAGGAAGGCAAGGTTCGCGCCGATCAGGCAGAGGACGGCAAGCGAGCCCAGATCCTTGGCGTCGCGGGCGAATTCTGCCCAGCCGGGAGCGAGATGGTCGACCACGATCTCGATCGCGGTGTTGATCGCCTCCGTGGCCAGCAGCAGCAGGAAGAGGATCGTCGCGCCGAGGATCTCGGCCGGACTGGCCTGCGTCGCCAGCAGCAGGGCAAGGCCCGCGCCGCCGGCAATCACCTCATGGCGGAACGCGGTCTCGTGCGACAGACGCCGCAGGCCCCCCCACGAATGCCGGGCCGAGGCCATGAGATGCTGCGCGCCCTCTGCACGCGGGGGTCGGGGCAGGTCGTCGGTCTGGTCGGTCATGGTTCCGGTCCTCAGGAAGCGGCAGCGCGGCAGGTCGAGACACGGTCGAGGGCCGCATCCCTCACCGACGTGCGTATATCCATCAGTCCCAGGAGAGAATGAAAGAGGTTGTCATGGCTGGCAGGTTCCGCTGCATGGTCCCTAAGGCAGCCCTCATCCAACGCCATGGTGGCGCGGAAGGGCTCGGACAGCCAAAGCACCATCGGCACATGTGTCTGCGTCTCCGGCGCCATGAAGCGTGGCGCGCCGTGCAGGTATAGCCCGTTCTCTCCCAGGGACTCGCCATGGTCCGAGACATAGACCAGCGCCGGGATCACGCGGTCCTGTCGGGCCAGACGGTCGATCATCTCGGCAAGGATGTGGTCAGTGAAGGCAATCGAATTGTCATAGGCGTTGCGGATCTCCTCGTCGGAGCAGCGGGAGAACTCGGCGCTTTGACATGCGGGCGAGAAGCGCTCGGACGCTCCCGGATAGCGCAGGTGATAGGCCGGTCCGTGGCTGCCGATCTGGTGCAGAACGAGAACCGTGTCGTGATCCATCTCGGCCAGAGTCCGGTCGAGCAGCGGCAGGAAGGCCGCGTCGGTGCATTCACCCTCGCCGCAGGCATCGGCAACCTCGGGAACTCGGGCCGAGGCGACCCGGGCCGCTATGTCCTTGTCGCCGGTGTTGTTGTCCCACCACTCGACCGCGACACCCGCATGGGCCAGCACGTCCAGCAGGTTCTCGGTCGCGAGGCCCTTCTCCTGGCTGTAGCGGCTGCGCGGCAGGACCGAGAACATGCACGGCATCGAGACCGCGGTGGCTGTTCCGCAGCTTTCGACCGACGGGAAATTGACCACCCCGCGGCTGCGAAGCTCCGGGGTCGTGTCGCGCGTATAGCCGTTCAGCCCCCAGTTCTGCGCCCGTGCGGTCTCGCCGACCACGAGAACGGTCAGCACCGGTTTCCCGGCCGCGGCCAGCAGCGGTCCCTTCCGGGCATCGAGCCCGAGCGGGGCCGCGACGACCTGCCGCGTGCGCATCTCGAGCTTTGCGTAGCGGATGGCCGAGCCGATCGGCATCGCGGGCTGCCAGGCGGCAACCAGTTCCTTGTGCTCGCGCAGGATCGCAGAGAATGTCTTGAAATCGCTCAGGATCAGCCCGGCCCCAAGCGCCAGCGCCAGACAGGCCGTCAGCGCGGAGCGCATGAACCCACTCCACCCACGGTCGCGCACCGGAAGGCGCAGCACGACAAGGGCGGGCAGCAGGCCGAAGGCCAGGACATGGATCAGGAACCTGAGCGTGATCAGATGGCGCCCCTCGTCGAAGGTGGTGGTGACGACGTTGCCGATCATGTCCCGGTCGATCGTGATCCCCATCCGGTCCTGAAACCATCCGGTCGCTGCAGCGAGGATCAGCAGCGCCGCCAGCATCGGCCGGCGCAGCGGGTTCATCCCGAACAATGCCACGATGAAGAAGGTGAGAGCCGAGATCGCCGCGCCGAACATGAGGAAGTGCAGACCTGACCCGAAGACGTCGAGGCTGCGCTGCCAGAAGGTGGCGTTGTCCGCGATGAGTATGAAGCCGGCTACGCCAAGATTCACCTGAAAGACCGAGAAGAGCGGGCTTCCGACAGGCGCCCCCGCCCTGCTCGCGCGCAGCTGGAATTGTAGCATCTCGATAAACCTCTTGCCCGATGCGCTCCTGCTGCTCGGGCAAGCTGACACCAGCCTGAATCCGTCTTCCGGACGATCGGAATTGCCCGACATCTAGCCCGTGCATCCGTCGGGTGCAGCCATCCCGCTCGCTCCGTCGGGCTCCGTCGTAACTAGGGATACCGCTCATGCGGCGACGCGTGCCGACCGGGCGGGCACACCCTGCCCCACCCATCTCGCTGGCAAATGCTCTCGCGGTTTCAGGCCCGGGGATGAGGAGGGCAACGCAGGTGATGTGCGTCGCCCTCCTCAGTCTCTACTCAGGCAGAGCGTAGGCGATCATCCAGTCGCCGACACCGGTCTCCATGAAATGATGCCCGACGGCAGCGATCATCACATACTGCCGGCCGTCGACCTCATAGGTGATCGGGTTGGCCTGCGCCCCCGCAGGCAGCACATCCTGCCAAAGCGTTTCGCCGGTCTCCAGATCTATCGCGCGGAACAGATTGTCGGTCGCGGCCCCGATGAAGATCACGCCGCCGGCGGTCACGACGGATCCCCCGTTGTTGGGCGTGCCGATGTCGAACGGCAGATAGGACGGGATGCCGAACGGGCCATTGCGGCGCGCGGTGCCGAAAGGACGGTCCCAGACTGTCTCACCCGTCTCGAGGTCGATCGCGCGGATATGGCCGTAAGGCGGGCTGACGCAGGGAATGCCCGTTGCTTCGTTGCGCCAACCGGCATTCACACTGATGCCATAGGGCGCCCCTGCCTGCGGGTCGGCCGCGCCCTCGGCATTCCCGCCGCCGTCCGCGCCGGCTTCCTGCTCATTGATCGGCACGCTCTCCACCTCGTCGCGCGGAACGAGCCGGTTGTAGTTGGGCACGTCGTTGTAGTTCGCGACAATCAGACCTCTCTGGGTGTCCACGGCGACAGAGCCCCAGTCCGAGCCGCCATTGTAGCCCGGATACTGGATCCATGGGCGGTCGGTGGAGGGAGGCGTGAAGTAGCCTTCGTAGCTGGCGCGGTGGAACTGGATGCGGCACCAGAGTTGGTCGATCGGCGTGAAACCCCAGGCGTCCTTCGGCTCGAGCGGCGGCATCCGCAGCGTGGCCCAGGCCGAGGCCGGCTGGGTCGGCGAGATGTAGTCGGGCTCCACCTCTCCCTGCGGCAGGCCGGTCAGCTCTTCCACCGGCGTCAGCGGCTCGCCGGTCGCCCGGTCGAGGATATAGAGATCGCCCTGCTTCGACGGCAGGAGGATCGCCGGCGTGCCCTGCCAGTCGAGGAGCGTCGGCTGGCTGCCAAGGTCGTAGTCCCATACGTCATGACGAACGGTCTGGAAGTGCCAGACCTCCTCGCCCGTCGTGGCATCGAGTGCCACCAGAGAGGTCGCGAAGGCGTTCTCCGCCTCCGAGCGGTTGGAGCCGTAGTAGTCGACCGAGGAATTTCCGAGCGGCAGGTAGACGTATCCGAGTTCCTCGTCGGCGACGGCCGTCGTCCACATGTTGGGAGTGCCGCGGGTATAGACCTCTCCGCCCGGAGGGCCGGCGCGGTTTGCTTCGGGCGCCGCGAGATCCCAGGCCCAGACGAGGTCGCCAGTGATCGCGTCATAGCCGCGAATGACCCCTGAGGGTGCATCCTCTGCCTGCCCATCCTTGACCTGCGCTCCGGTCACCAGAACACCGCGCACGACAGCCGGGGGCGCAGTGACCGCATACCAGCCGGGCACCCGCTCGCCGATATCCTGCCAGAGGTCCACCATACCATTCTCGCCGAATGCCTCGCACGGGTCTCCCGTGAACGCATCGACTGCGATGAGCTTTGCATCCAGCGTGCCCTCGATCACCCGGGTCGCGCAGAGCGTGCCTTCCTCGGCGGCCGGATCCGTGTAGATCGAGACACCCCGGCACGATGCGCCGTAGGGAATGGCCTCGGCAGGAACCCCCGGATCGAAGCGCCAGTTTTCCTCGCCCGTCGCGGCATCGATCGAGATCAGGACGTTCATTGCCGAGCACATCAGCAGGTCGTCGCCAATCTTGAGAGGCGTGGTTTCGGGAGAATACTTGCCATCGGCCTCGGCGCTCGGCATGTCGCCGGTCCGGTAGACGAAGGCCCGCTCGAGCCCCGCGACGTTATCGGGTGTGATCTGATCCAAGGGCGAGTAGCGCGTAGCCTCCGCGTCCCCGCCCCAGAAGGGCCAGTCCGCTCCGACCTCGGGCTGCGGCTGCGCCGGTCGCTGCACGCCGGATTGCGCCTCTGCCTCCGCCTGAGCGACGCTGGCTCCCTCCGGTGCGGCTTCTGTCGTGGCTTCCGGAGAGGCCGCACCCTCGGGCGCCGCCTGCTCGGTCTCGCCCTCCGGGATATCGTCTGTATCCTCAGGCCGGGTGCCCGGCGCCGGCTCGCCTTGCGGCGGCGGCGCCTCGGGGTCCGGGGCCTGCTGCGGCTCGACCTGCGCTGCGAGCGGAGTTGCGGCGATCAACGCCAGAATCGAGAGGGATCGGGTGAAATGGATCAGCATGGCGGCTCCCGTCAGCGGCGCCGGAGCGCGGGGATGCAGAGAAGGACGAGAATGAGAATGAGCGTGGGCCCGACCAGGCGCGGCATCTGCGCCCACCAGTCGGTGCCGACCTCCCAGAACGCCCAGATGACAGTGCCCAGCCAGACCGCGAGATAGAGCCAGACGGCAGCGAGGGAATGTTGGAACAAGAGGATGCCGACAAGAACGAGACCCAGTCCGGCAATGCCGTAATACCAGCTGCCTCCCAGCACGATCAGCCAGACGCCCCCTGCAAGAAGCACGAGGCCCAGCAGGACGCAGACAACTCCCAGCGCCATCACCGCCCGATTGCCCCTGCGATGGGGACCGAGGATATCGTGTGTCGTCATTCCACCTCCATGACACGGCCGCGCGGCAACGAACCGGCCGTCTCCTGACAACCCCTGATATTCCATGATGTTCCTGCAGCCCGGAACTCTGGCGCCGCCAACGGATCGGCCGCATCGGCGGCAGGCGGCGGCGCCCGGTTGGAATGGCCGCGTATGGCCGGGTGCGGCCACGCGGGACATGTTCCGACACGATGGACGTGGCCCTCACCTCCTGATCCCGGAAGTAGCCCCCGCAATCCGGAACATCCGCCGCGGTCGCCGGTTGCGACCCTCTACATCCGCAGACGATGGCCAGAAGCATCCTGCCGGCCGGAACATGCAATGAACGGGGGGAGGCATGCCCAGAACTATCGCTGCTATCGGCTTGGCCGCCCTTGTTGCGGCGCCGGCGGCCGCACAGGATGGCTGCGGCGCAGAGGAGGCGCTCCGACCCGACGAGACGCTTTCGGAGATCGCCACGCGCTGTGGCGTCAGTGAAGAGACCCTGCGCGAAGCCAACGGTCTCGCGCCGGCCGAGGTGCCCACGCCGCAGGCGCTGATGGAGATTCCGGAGGCGGGCATCGGCTCCCGGTTCGAGAACGCCCGCCGGGCGCTGGCCGACACGGCTCGCGAGGTCGAGGACGCAGCGAATGCTGCCGGGCGCTCCGCAGCCGACTATCTCTCGGACGATCCCGATCTCGGACGCGACCTGCGCGGCTTCGCCCAAAGGCTCGGTATCGTCGACTCGGGGCCTGCAGATCTCGTGGTCGAGACGACCGCCGCCGGCCAGCTCAGGCTTCTGGCGAGCGGGCTGCCGCCCGAGGCCCCGGTCAATGTCGGCCTGCGCCGCGAGGGCGGGCTCGACGTGCTCGATGTCGCGACCACGGATGCGTCCGGGCGGCTCGACAAGGTCATGGACTGGCCGCAGGGTGCCGCCGCATCGGGTCCTCTGACGCTTGTCGTTGAGACCGCAGACGAGCGCATCCGCCTCTCTTCGGAGCCAGTCGCGAGGCCATGATAGACGGGAGGGCGCAGCCTCACCGCTTCACCACGATCAAGATCGACGATGGCACCCCGTTCCCGACACGGCGCATCGCGGACGCTTCGTGCATCGCCTCTCGCAGGTTGTGAACGCAATTCCCGCCGGGAAGGGGCGACCATTAACCGCAGTCGCGCGCGATGACACAGGCGAGCAACTCCTTCATTTCCGGATCCGCGGTCATGGTGTGGAGACGCGTGGCCAGGAGGCGACCGGCGGATTCCGCCGTGACATTCGCACTCAATGTCGGCGGCAATGCTGCCGCTGACGTCACATGTTGACCGGAGCCCAGTCGCTGCCCAGCGGCATCGCGGACAGCCCTGACGACAGCAGGTTCTTCAGGTTGATCCCGCCCGGCACCGTGCCGGAGAGCATCATGGTGCCTCCTCCGTAAAGAGGAAGGACCACGGCGCTCGAGGGCTCCTGCCGCTCAGACCTTGGCGCCAAGCCCTTCGGCTTTTCGCGCAAGGAAGCTGCGCGTGATCTCGGGCAGGTTTTCTTGGATCCACGCGGCCATGCGCTTCTCCTCGTCCAGGCTCTGCTCGAGCAGTCCTGCCGCCTGCGTGTCCCCCGTAGCCTCGGCGATGGTGCGCAGCGCCGTGTAGGCGGCGATCTCGTAATTCTCGAAGGCAAGGTTCGCCAGCGAGTTCTTCATTATCTCGTCCTGCGCCGGCACATGGCCGAGGGCCGCCATGCTTCCCATCGCCGACAGGAACCCGTCCTTCATGGCCGATGGGCTCTCTCCGGCCGATTCAAGGATCTGGCGCAGTCGCTCGATCTGGCCCTCCGTCTCGCGGACGTGTTCCCCGAGCCGCTCCAGAACCTGCGGGTAGTGCTCCAGCCGGTTCAGCTGTGGTTCCATGATCGAGAGAGCCTGCTTCTCCATCGCATGGGCATTCTTCAGCCCCGTCACGAAGTACTCGCGCATCACGTCCATCGTCATCCTCCTCCATGGCTTGACAGCCGCGGAACAGCCGGCAGCCGGACTTGTTCCGATCCAGCCTTCTGCAAAGGAGCCGCGAGGGCCTCGCTGCAGACGGGTGACCGCCTCTCTGTCGCAGCGATATGGCACCATGCACAACCTCAGCCCGCGTGGCGGCGCGAGGTACCCGCTGTCCTGCGGCGACGCGTTCCTTCCTTTGCGTGCACTGGTGGTCGTTACGGCAGCCGCTGAACCGAGGAACTTCCTCCCCGGCCCGGGACTTGTCGCGACGAACGGGTTGGTGCGGGCGCGATGCCCCAGAGCACCTGACCGAACCAGGAGGAGATTTCATGGCACAACTTGAGGTGGAAATCACAGCGACGGGATACGTTCTCTATCGTGACGGAACGAATGGCAGGCAGATCCTCGAGCGCTTCAACACCGGGCCCACCGGAACACAGAAGGTACTGGCCACACTTCAGCGTGAGCTGGGGCGGGACGAGGATCTCACGGTGACCTCGAGCGTCCAGGACGCCGAAACCGCATCCTGCCTGAAGAGCGCCGTCGAGGAGGCCGGACATTCGGACCGCAGGCTGCAGTCCTTCGCGGGTCAGCTCGGCAGCCCGGATCACGGCGACGCGGCACGGTCCTCATCCACCACCCGGTCGCCAGCGGAACGGACCTCTGCGACAACCGACCGGACCGAAGCCGTCGGGGCGTCCTCAAATGAGGCCGGCGGTCCTCAGGCAGTTGCCGCCGGCACTCATGCCGCGCCGGCGGGCGCACCCTCGACCGCGGACGACGCGGCCGTCGACGCCCTGGCGACCCTCCACGACCGCAGCCGCGACGTGCTCGCAGGCTTCGACAAGATGGTCGAGAAGGCCCAGCCGGAGTTTCGTCCCACCGCCGAGAGCTTCCGTCAGCTCCACCAGCGCCAGGCGTCACGGCTCTCGGACATGCTTGCGAAGGCCGGTCGACGGCCCGATGACGAGGGAACGTTCATGTCCACCGTGAACCGGACGGTGGTCACGCTCCGGTCGATGTTCGACAGCATCGACGAGGACGTCATGAAGCAGATCCAAGACGGCGAGCAGCATGTGCTCGATGCCTTTGACGATGCCCTGCAGCAAAGTCGGGGCGAAGTGCACGATGAACTGGCACGGATGCGTCAGGAACTGACCGACCTTCTCGCCGAAGCGCCGGCCACGCCGACCTGAGCCGAACGTGGCAGATGCTTGGCGATATATCGCGCGCCCCCGCCAGCAGGCGGGGGACGGGCCAATGAGCGCATGACATCTCGGCCGCGTGAGCGGCAGCTCTCGAATGCGCAAGGATGTTTGCGGCGGGATCCCGGGACGATCGGTCCGGAGGCGCCACGACTTTCGTCGGAAACACCGGGCTGACGAGTCAGCGCCCTGAAATATAGTCGGCGGAGACGTAGCCGCTGATGCGCGGTGCGTCGACCAGCGATACCCGGCACCAGAGTTGCCCCACCTCGGTCACGCAGCCGTGGCGCAGAAGTGCGGTTCCGTCCGGCAGGCCGAGGACCACGCGATAGCCAAGACCGGGTCCGGCGCGGAGTTTCAGGAGCTCGCTTCCTGCGTGCTCGACCACCACTCGGCCGCCTGGTCCGGCCGCCTCACCGGCGCAACCGGTCAGGAGCAGCATCCAGGTCAGGGCGGGGACAAGCAGGAGACGCATGATGTGGTTCGAGCCTCTGACAGTGCCAGATGACGGACAGGAGCAGACATGTGGACGAGAATTCGGTCGCTTGCAAGGGAGTGCAACGATCGGACGCAAGCGCCGGCTGCGGTGACGTCAGGCATCGGCCGCGCGACTCCGATCGGACATCCTGGCCTCATTCCGTCCGCGATGCACACAGCGCAGCCGCCTTCAGGCACCGTGTCGACGCCCTCCTCTGTCGGCATTTCCGGGCAAGAGCGGCGTCATGCCGGCTGCGGTGTCGTTGCCGGTCCCAGCCAGCGGGCGCAGAGCGCGGGCAGCACCAGCAGCACAGCCTGCACGGGAAGCGGCCGCCCGAAGCCAAGTGAGACAGCCGTCAGGATCGGGAGCTGCGCCTGCAGGCTCGAGGGTCAGCGGCGTGCTCCCGGAGACAGGTCGTCAGCATCACCAAGCGGAAGTGGCTCACCACCGTCTCGGCGGCTCTTGCCCGTTGCGGTGCGCCGGATCAGGCGCGTGCCCATCAAGGCATCCACGCGTCTTCGGACTGCCGTAAAATGACCCGTCAAGCCAACTGCGCGACAGAACCCCGGTGGCAAAGCACACGACGGACGTGATCAAGTGCCAGACCGAACGTCGCCAGATGGGACAGGTCCGCATCCGGAATTTCGATCCCGAATTCATCCTCGATCGCCATCTGGAGTTCCACGCTGTCGAGGCTGTCCATTCCGAAGGTTTCCACAAGCGCCGCATGGCGCGAGATCGTGTCCGGCTCCACATGCAGGACTTGCGCCACGACGGCGCGCAGCTTGGATTCGATTTCCGGCATCCGGCGCTTCCCTCCCCGATCGGCAGCACGCAAGAACGCGGGAAGGCGCGTCCGGTTCCGATCGGCCAGAGCATTTTTGTGCGCGTCAGGCCCCGTCGTCGGCGCCCTCCGTCCAAGGGCGCGGCGCCTGCACCGCGGTCAAAGTCCCCTGATTAAAGGATTGATGCCGTCAGGCGGCCGCGTCCACATAGGCACCGGCGGAGCGACTGAAGGTTGGGTCCGGTGCGTGCACTGTCCAATCCCACCTTCATGTCGAACCTTGGGATTTTCTGCGCCGGACGACACCTGAGAAGTCAGTGATCGCAGGCGAGACAAGATCTTCACGCCGAAGCGTCCCATCGGCTCCTCTCCAGGGAAATGCGGCCGCCACACCACAGTTTGGGCACCGGACAGCGGCGGCGATCCTCGGGATGCGCCGCCCGCCTCTGGCTCGCTCTTGCGACGCCCGCCCCGGTCAGGCCGCCTGGCGCTGGGCCGGCACCGTGGAGCTACGATAATGCTCCTGCGCTGCGGCAACGCCAGATCCCAGCCTCACCGGAAGCCCCAGATCGGCCATCACCATCTCTGCGGTGGCGATCCCCGACAGTGCCATCGCGTCGCTGAGGCTTCCGAGGTGGCCGATGCGGAACACCTTGCCCGCAACCTCTCCCAGACCTGTGCCGAAGGCGACGCCATAGGTGCCGAGCGCGCGGGCGACGATCCGGTTGCCGTCGAACCCCTCGGGCAACCGGATCGCGCTGACGCTGTCGGACCAGAGCTCCGGCCGCGCCGCGCAGAGCCTCAGGCCCCAGGCGGAGACCGCGAGCCGGACGCCTTCGGCGATGCGGTGGTGGCGGGCGAAGACGTTCTCCAGACCCTCGTCCAGCAGCATGTCCGTCGCGACCTTCAGCCCGTTGAGCAGGCCCACGGGCGGCGTATAGGGAAAACTGCCGGCGGCATATCCGTCGCGCATGTCGCGGATGTCGAAATAGGTCCGCGGCAACTTGGCGGCCTCGACCGCGGCGAGCGCCTTGGCCGAGAAGCCCAGGATGGCGAGGCCCGGCGGCAGCATGAAGCCCTTCTGCGAGCCGGTCACCGCAATGTCCACGCCCCAGTCGTCCATGCGGAAGTCGAAGCAGCCGATCGAACTCACCCCGTCGACATAGAGCAGTGCCGGGTGGCCGGCCCGGTCAAGCGCCCGCCGAACCGCCGCGATGTCCGAGCGGACACCGGTCGCCGTCTCGTTGTGGGTGGCAAGAACCACGCGGATCCGGTGCGAGGTATCGGCGGTCAGGATCTCCTCGAAGCGGTCGGCGGGAACACCCTCGCCCCAGTCCTGCTCCACCACGGTGACATCGAGCCCGTGGCGCCGGCACATCTCGATCCAGCGCTGGCTGAACAGGCCATTGCGCGAGGCGAGCACCTTGTCGCCGGGCGACAGGGTATTGGCGAGGGCGACCTCCCAGCCTCCGGTGCCCGTCGCGGGAAAGACGAAGATCTCGGCCGTGGCGGATTTCAGCACCTTCCTCACGCCCTCGAGCGCGGGACGCAGGATGCCGCCGAAGACCGGACTGCGATGGTCCACCGTCGGCAGGTCCACGGCCTTGCGCAGCACCTCCGGAATGTTGGTCGGGCCGGGAATGAAGACGGGATTCTGGCTGGTCATCGTCGGTTCCTCCATGATGGCCGGAAGCCTAGCACAGGACGACGACGCAATAAATTTTTCTGGAAATTTGTTTCAATATTGGATAAGTGTCCGTTTAGTTACACTATGTCAGTGGGTTGCATTTTTCCGCTGTATGAGACCGGAAAATGCTTGAAAGACGGGTGATGTCCGGAAGGGAGGAGATCATGCAGCAGCCCGTCAGGCGCAGGGGGCGGCCAAAGGGAGGCTCGTCGGCGGAGCCGTTGGCCGGGATCCAGTCGCTCGACCGCGCGCTCGATGTGATGGAGGCGCTGGCCCTCCACCAGGGCATGACGCTCTCCCGGCTTGCGGATCACCTCGATCAGTCACCCGCCACCATGCATCGGGTGCTCGCCACCCTGGAACGCCGCCACTACGTCGAGAACGATCCCGAACGGCAGGAATGGTTCGTCGGCTCGCAGGCGTTCCGGCTCGGATCGGCCTTCCTGCGCCGCACCAACATCGTCGAGCGCAGCCGGCCCGTGATGCGCGACCTGATGATGCGGACGGGCGAGACCTCGAACCTCGGGATCGAATGCGACGGCGACGTCCTCTTCGTCAGCCAGGTCGAGACGCACGAGTCGATCCGGGCGTTCTTTCCACCCGGAACGCGCTCGCCGCTCCACGCCTCGGGGATCGGCAAGGCCCTCCTCGGCGCCTTCGACGACGAGCGGCTCGAGGCCTTCCTGTCTCGCGAGACGCTCACCCGCTTCACCGACAAGACGGTGGCCGATGCCGCGGCCTTGCGCGCAGCCGTCCGGCAGATCCGCGAGAGGGGCTATGCCTTCGACGACGAGGAGCGCAGGATCGGGATGCGCTGCGTCGCGGCCTGCATCCTGAACGCCCATGGCGAAGCGGTGGCGGGCATCTCGGTCTCGGGTCCGACGATCCGCATGCCGGATGCGAGGATCCGCGAGATCGGCCTCTGGGTCAGCGAGGCGGCGGCGGAGGTCTCGCGGCGCATCGGCGCAGGCAGGTAACGCGCCGGAGCTCGCGGTTGCGGCTTCGGGACAGCCCGCAACGCGCCGACGGCAGGAAGCGGCCTGAGGGAACCGCCCGTGAAGTCCACGCCTTGGCTGGGTGCAGAACCGGAGGGGAGAAATTGCAGAAGGCGCTCAAGGATCTCTACGAGGGGCGCAGCCGGCGGGCCCACCGCTTCCGCTATGCCCTGATCGCCTTCGACCTCGCGGTCGTGGCCTTCGTCATCGCGACCTCCTTCATGCCGCGCACGCCCTGGCTCGAAGCGGCGGATCTGCTCTTCGGCGTGCTCATCCTCTGCGACCTCGCCGCCCGCTTCATCGCCGCACCACGCCGGAGCCGGTTCCTGCTCTACCCGACCACGCTTTCCGACGTGGTGGCAGTCCTGTCCTTCCTCGCCCCGGCAAGCGGCGAGTTCGCGGGCTTCCTGCGGGCCCTGCGCACCCTCCGCTTGCTTCACGCCTATCAGGTCCTCGGCCGGCTGCGGATGGACTGGCCCTTCTTCCGGCGCAACGAGGAAATGCTGCTTGCGCTGACGAACCTCGTGGTCTTTCTCTTCGTGATGACGGGTGTCGTCCACACCGCCGAGCACACGCGCAATCCCGAGATCCAGAACTATGCGGATGCGCTCTACTTCACCGTGACCGCGCTCACCACCACCGGCTTCGGCGACATCACGCTGGAGGGAACGCGCGGGCGGCTCATCTCCATCGTCATCATGATCTGCGGAGTCACGCTGTTCCTGCGGCTCGCTCAGACATTGTTCCGGCCAAACAAGGTGCGCTGCGCCTGCCCCGACTGTGGCCTCCAGCTGCATGACAGCGATGCGGTGCATTGCAAGCACTGCGGTCGCGTGCTGAACATCCGCTCGATGGGCGACTGATCCCTTTGCGCAGCATGTTTAGGCAGCGACGTTGGTTGGTGCCCTCGTCCGCTCGACGGACGACCGATCCCTGCCTTTCTCGCGCCGCTTTCCTGCAGGCGGGTTCCGCGCGACCGCGGCGTCGGTCTGCGGCCATGTGGCGGGCGCGGCATCCGACGACAACGCTTTTGCAACCATCCGGCCCGATCCTTGCACTTGCAGCAAGCGATCCCGCTTCTCCACGCGCCGAGGTTCATGCCGTGACAAGATCCCCTGCCCGCGACGGGCTCGTCCTCGCCGATGCGCTCGACCTTCTCCGGCATGCGCGAGAGATGATCCACGACGATCCCGCCTCTGTTCCTTCGGCGCTCGAGGCCGCTTCCCGGACCCTGCGCGATGCCGCGGCGGGCATGGAGTCGACCGAGATCCGGAGCAAGCTCACCGAGGCCATCGAGACGCTCCATCGTGTCGCGTCCGGCGCGCCGGACTGGGCCAGCGTCAGCGCGATCTATGGGCCGCTCTGCAACCTCGCGCTGCTTCTCTGCGCCGGGAAGGCTGGCCGCGCCGCCTGATCGCGCGGCACCCTCGCCACGGATTGCCGCGAGGGGTGGCCGGCGCCGACCGATCCTGCGGTCAGACGGCGGTCATCAGGTCGCCCTTGTCCCCGAGGCGGCCCAGCATGCAGGCGTGCAGCGGCCGGGACCAGCCGGCCTGACGCTCGCGCAACTCCGCACCGGTGAGAACCGGAAGGATGGCGGGGCCGTAAACCTCCTCCACGGGACGTTGACCCCAGACCGCTGCAGCGAGGCGCGGCAGGCCCCGCACCAGATCGAACTGGACCTTCCGGCCGAATGTCGACAGGGCCACCGGTCCCGGCCAGAGAGTTTCCACCGGCAGACCCTCCGCCAGCACCAGATCGTGCGCGGGCAGGAGCAGGTGGTGATAGGAAACGTCGCCCTCGGCCTCGGGACTCGAGGCGGGACCTTTCCGCGCCGCCAGATGCGCTGCGCGCACCAGGGCCGGCCCTTCCGAGGTCGTAAGCGCGATGCAGTGCTGGCGCGACATCCGCAGCGCCCCGTGCTCTCCGAAACACCCGGCCGGGATGGCGACCGGCAGCATCCGCGGATCGGCCTGCTGTTCGGCGAGGGTGACGGTGCGGCTGCCGACCCAGAGCAGGGGCTGGACGCCGCGGGAGGTCTCGACCAGATCGCCGATCTTCAGGTCCTCGATCGGGCGCAGCCCGGCGGGGGTGGCAATGCGGGTTCCCGCGAGGAGGCAGGGGATGCCCATGCTATGGAGGGCGCTTGCATTGTCGATCTGCGACGGCGAGACACCTTCGAGCACGAGCTGGTCGCCGGACGGAAAGGTGAGCACGGCGTTTCCATTCCCGTCGTCCGAAATCGTGACGTCCCAGGCAGTAATGGGCTCGTCCTTGTCGTTCAGCAGGTTGCTGACATCGATCCGGTCGGTAGTCGTTCCCCCGTCCAGGGTCGTCATGTTGAAGTCGGTGACGATGTCGCGGCCGTAGCCCGCCCCGATCACGAAGGTGTCGCGGCCGGTTCCGCCGGTAAGCACGTCGTGCCCGGAGGCATCCCGGCTTTCGAGGTCGTCCACGCCGCCCGACAGCCGGTCTTCACCACCGCCGCCCGCGAGCGTCTCGGCCGCCATGCCGCCCGAGATCGTGTCGGCCCCCGAGCCGCCCACGACCTGCTCGATCTCCCGGAACGAGCCGGATCCTCCGCCGGCCACGGTGTAGCTGCCGGTTTCCCAGCCGCCGAAGCCGACATTCACGCCGCCGGTGGTCTGCGAGAAGTCGAGCGTATCGCGGTCGCCACCGTCAGCGTCCTCGCCAGCGAAGATCGTGTCGACACCGTCACCGGCGCGGATCGAGAACTGGTCAGACCCGCTGCCGCCGAGCATCGTGTCGTTGTCGGTGCCGCCCTGGATCGTGTCATTCCCGTCGCCGCCATCGATGTAGTCGTTGCCGTCGCCGCCTGCATCGCTGATGCCGCTGCCGCTGCCGCCATGGATGACGTCCGCGCCGCCGCCACCGTAGATGGAATCGCTGCCCCCATCTCCGGCGAGCGTGTCATTGCCGTTGCCACCGTCGAGCCGGTCGTTCCCGACGCCCCCGTAGACGAGGTCGTTGCCCTCTTCGGCATAGACGCGGTCGTTGCCCTCGCCGGCCTGAACGGTATCGTCGTCGTTCCCCGCATAGACGAGGTCGTCGCCCGCACCGGCGTCGATGTAGTTCACCCCCGACCACTGCTGCCCTGCCACGTCGTCGATCGTGTCGTTGCCGTCGCCACCGTAGATCGTGTCGTCGCCCGTGCCGAAATAGATCGTGTCGTTGCCCGATCCCGCATCGATGACGTCGGCCTCGCTGCCCGAACTTATGTAATCATGCCCTGCACCCGAGTTGATGCTATCGGCGCCCGCACCGGTGTAGATCTGGTCGCCGTAGGCGCCGCCCGTAACGGAATTGGCGGCCGCCGCATCCCAGGTGTTGGTCCCGCCCTGCAGGGTCGAGTAACTGACACCGGACGTCGTGGTCGTGGAGCCCATCGTGTAGCCGACGCCGGGCACGATCGGCATGCTCGCGGCATAGCCGACGGTCAAGCCGCTGGAGTTCGCGATCTCGTAGACGTAGGTGGCCGCGCCATCCGGGCCGACCAGCGTCGTCACCGCCTTGACGAAGAACGTGCTGGTCGACGTGCCCGAGGAAGATGTGACCGAGCCTGTCTGCTGGAACCAGTCCGAGGCGCCGCCGAGCAGTCCGCCACCACTCAGCGTGCCGTCATCATCCGTGATCGTGAAGGTGAGCCTGTCGGCCTGCGTCCAGTCCGGGGTCAGCGCGATGCCGGTCTTGCCGGTGGCGTCGGTCTCGGTGATCCAGTCGTTCGGATGATAGCCATAGAACGTGTAGGTAGCCATTCCGATCCCCTCATCGCCGACAGTGCCCCTCGGTCAGGGAGCGGCCGGTTCAAGCCTTCATCAAATGCGCTCGCGAAGCAGCCCGCTTTGCTTTTAGCGGGAACGTCTTAATGATTTGCTTTGCGCGCCCCTCCGGGCGTCGTGATATCCTTCCACCTGATCCGACGGGCAGCAGACAGGCGGCGCACCCCGATGGCCTTGTTCCGAGGCCGGGCCGGGCTTGACGGGCCACCGAGGGTCCGCTGATCCTGTCTCCTCGGCGTCGATGGCGAAACAGGCGACTACGGGGGGCGCTGGCGTCCTCGCATCCGCCGGGACACCCGCCGCGGAGGGATCCGGGCCCACGCCGGGACGGTTCCGCCGACTGCGGAAGGCAGGCCGCCTACGGACGCCCGATCCGAACCGATATTGGACGGCGGAATTTCTGGAAGACACATTTCAACTAGGTGACCGAGAACGATGGACAGTGCTTCACCGACGGAACGCAAGGTGCTCGTGCTGCAGGGCGGCGGAGCGATGGGTGCATACCAGGCCGGGGCTTATGAGGTGCTGGCGGAGCAGGGCCTTGAGCCGGACTGGATCGCCGGCATCTCGATCGGCGCGATCAACGCGGCCCTCATCGCCGGCAACCGACCCGAAGATCGGGTGCCGCACCTGCGCGAATTCTGGGAGACGGTCAGTTCCGGCTCGCCGAGGATCGAGCCGACGACGCTCTTGCGGCGGCAACTCGTGAACAGCTTCTCCGGCCTCTGGGTCCAGATGTTCGGCGCGACGGGCTTCTTCAGGCCGCGGCCCTTCCCTCCGGCGCTGATGCCGGATGGAACTCCGGAGGCGCTCAGCTGGTACGACACGACCCCTCTCGCCGCCACGCTCGCACGGCTGATCGACGAAAGCTACCTTTCGGAGAAGCGCGGGCCGCGGCTGAGCGTGGGCGCGGTCGCCGTGGCCACAGGCAACTTCACCTATTTCGACAGCGCAGGCGCAGATGCGCGCGACGTGGGGATCGCGCATGCAATGGCCTCGGGGGCGCTTCCACCCGGGTTCGCCCCGGTCGAGATCGATGGCCAGCTCTACTGGGACGGGGGACTCGTCTCGAACACCCCGCTTCAGCATGTGCTCGAGAATACCGACGGCGCGCCGCTCTGCATCTTCCAGCTTGACCTTTTCCCGGCGCGCGGTCCCGAGCCACGCACGATCTACGACGTGCACCTGCGTGCGCAGGACATCCGCTACTCCAGCCGGACCCGGCTCACCACCGACCGCTACCGGCAGCTCGCCGAGATAAGGGCCGCCGGACTGCGCCTCCGGCAGAAGGTGGGCGACGAGCTGAAGGACGACCCGGACCTGCGGTTCCTGACCGGAATGGGAGCGACGAGCCCCGTTACCCTCGCCCATCTCATCAACCGGGGCGCAGCCTTCGAAGGTCATACCAAGGATTACGAGTTCTCGCGCCGGACCATGCTCGACCACTGGGCCGCAGGCGCTGCCGACATGCGGCGGTTGCTGGCCTCGCCCGAGTGGCGCGGGCGCATTCCGGCACGACCCGGCCTGACCGTCATTGATCCCGACAATCCCTCGGGAGCCAAACGCTATCAGACCGCGCCCGCCTGAACCGAAGCTGCGCGGACCCGGCCGGGATGACTTCGGCCGCCCCGCAAGTTAAGCTGCCGCAATACGAACCACGTCATCGGGAGATCCCGCGATGCACCGCATTCTCCGCGCATCTGTCTTCGTCCTCGCCCTGCCTGCCGCCCTCTGGGCGCAGGAAACGCCGGCCGACCCGGCGGCGGGCAAGCTGCTTCGTCATCTGCGCGACGAACTTCCCGCGATCAGGGACACGCTGCGAGAGCTCGATGAAGCGCCCGAGCGGTCGTGGCTGAAGGACAAGTCCGGCTATCAGGCCGAGATCGACACCTATCTCGACGAGGCCCTCGACCTCGTCCTGCCCGAGACCTACCGCACCGCGCGCACCCGTCTGACGGAGCTCGACCGCAAGATCGTGGAGCGGCAGATGGCGCAGTCGGACCTGAAGATCGAAGCCCGCACCGCGCCCGACGCAGGATCCGAGCCTGTCGAGGAACCGGCGGACGGCCTCTTCGATCGCATCGGAAACGCGATCAGCCCGAAGAAGACCCCTACCCGTCAGGAGCTGGAGCGCGAGATCGCGGCCATCGACGCCGAGGTGGCGAGCCTCCGGTCCGCGCGGACGGAGGTGATCGAGGACTTCCGCAAGACCATGGCCGAGCGGCACCGGCTTCAACTGGACGACCGCAACGCCGAACTGCTGCTTTACCAGGTCAATGGCGGCGACCTCGTGGATGCGGCTTCCATTTCCGGCATCCTGACGCAGATGGAAGAGCAGCTGCGCACGCTCTTCGCCGACGCGGCCGGCTCCGCACCGGAGATACAGGAGCAGTATCTGGGCGTCGCCGTCCTCAACCGCATGATGATCGCGCGGCTCCAGGCCCGGCACCTGCAGCACTACGACGAGGTCTACCTTCCCGCGCTGGACGAGCTGAAGGCGGAGAACAGCCGTATCCGCAAGGAGGGCGACCGGGTCGTCGCACGCGCAAGCACAGCGGCCATCCGCTCGACCATCGAGGCGAACATGCGGGTCCTCGACCGGGTCGACAGGGCGATCGCGCTTTACCGGGACGTCCTCGTCGCCCGCCGGGACAAGACTGCTGCCGCGCTCGGGACGGCGACCGAGGACGCTCAGGTGGCGATGAACACGTTGAACACGTTCTCGGTGGCGATGAATTTCGATGCGATCGTCTCGGGATCGATGCGCGAGTTCGCGGCGCTGTCCGAGCTTTCCGCACCGGATCTTCTGCCGCTGAACGATGCCGAGATGTACGAGCAGTTTCTGGACATATCGCGCCAGCTTCCGGGAAGCTGAGGCCGAGGCGGCCATCCAATGACGCAGCCGGACCATCCGCATTCCTGCAGCATTCCCTACCGGGGTGAGGACGGCTTGTGCTGCGACCCGACACTCCTCTTCCCCTACTGGAGCTTCACCAAGACGGTCCTCGCCATATGTGCCCTGAAGCTGGCAGAAGGCGGCAGGATCAATCTCGACGAACCCCTGCAGCGAGAGGATTTCACGCTGCGCCAGCTTCTGAACCACACCGCAGGCCTGCCGGATTACGGAACGCTGCCCGACTATCATCGGGCCGTCGAATCCGACGAAGAGCCTTGGCCACGGGACGAACTGCTGCGGGCGGCGCTGGCTCAGGGGCGGCTCTTCGCGCCTGGCCGCGGCTGGTCCTACTCCAATGTCGGATACATGCTGGCGCGCGAGTGGATCGAGAAAGCAGCCGGATGCTCTTTTGCCGATCTCGTGCGGGGGACCATCGTCGAGCGCCTGGGTCTGGAAAGTGTCACGTTGGCGACAACACGCGAGCACATCGCGCGCGTGCATTGGGAAGCGGCGCGCCGGTATCACCCGGGCTGGGTCTACCACGGCTGCCTGATCGGCTCGGCAAGGGATGCGGCGCGGCTGCTGCACGCCCTGATCGCCGGTCAGGTGCTGAACGCGGCATCCATGCAGCAGATGATGGCTCGCCGGCGCGTGGCAGGTGCGATTGCCGGCCGCCCCTGGACCGAGTGCGGCTATGGCCTCGGCCTCATGAGCGGCAGCATGGGCGCGGCCGGACATGCGATCGGCCATTCCGGCGGCGGACCCTTCAGCGCCAATGCGATCTATCACTTTCCCGACCTACCGGTCCCGACAACCGTCGCCTGCTTCACCGCGGGACCGGATCAGGGCCGGGCAGAATTCGCAGCCGTCGCGGGTTTCTGAGGCATCCTCGGGATGCGGGCCGCGGCAGGAACGGCAGCATGGCCGAGGCATGGCCACTCTCGTGGTCCGAGCGGGGCCACGAAGGACCGCGCGCGGCGTGCACCTTACGCGAAGATGAAGTCCGACTGGTGCAGGCCGGCCAGGGTCAGGTCCGCGAAGCAGAGGCTGCCACCATCCAGCCTGAGGACCGCACCTGCCGCGGTCTGGCGCAGATGCGCGGAGACCTCGGTCCAATCGTCGAGGCCACCGTCGGACATGAGCAGCACCCGGTCGATGCCGGGGCGGAAGTCCGACAGCCGATCCGCGCCGCAGCCGGCCGCGAACACGAAGACGTCCGCCCCCGACCCACCGCGAAGCAGGTCCGACCCGCTTCCTCCGATGATCCGGTCGGACCCGGCCCCGCCCGACAGCGTGTCGTTCCCTGCACCACCGTCAACCCGGTCATTCCCCGAAGAGGCGAGGACGCGATCCCTGCCCGCTCCTCCCTCGATGGTGTCGCCCCGGCCCGTCACGTCGCCCGCGCCCCGGTAGGTGTCGTTGCCCGCCCCGAGGCTCACAAGGTCGGTGCCTCCAGTGTCGGCCACGATGTCGTCACCGCCACCGGCCGCCACGGTGTCGCGTCCCTCTCCGCCGTCGATCCGGTTCGCCGAGGTTGTGCCGAAGATCCGGTCGTCGCCGGCTCCTCCGAAGAGCCGGTCGGCGCCCGCGTCTCCCCGGATCGTGTCGGACCCGCCTCCACCCGTCACGCAGTCGGCTCCATCACCGGCATGGATGAGGTCGTCGCCAGTCCCGCCGTCGAGCGTCTCCGCCTCACCACCGCCGAGGATCGTGTCCTGCCCGTCATCCCCCATCAGGACGTCATGACCGCCCGAACCTTCCAGGCGGTCATTCCCGGCGCCACCGGACACCGTGTCAGAGCCTGCCGCGCCCGTCTCGACTGCGTCGGTGAAGACGTCGTCGCCATCCGCAAGCGTAACGTAGTCGCGTCCCGTGCCCGCATCGACCGTGTCATTGCCGGAGTCCGCCGCAATCGTGTCGTCGCCCGTGCCACCCTGCAGGGCATCATCGGCAGTAGTGCCCATGATGCTGCGCGGGCCGTCCTCGTCCGGCAGGATCATGCCGTCCACCCGGACCATGCTGGCGGTCAGGGCGGCAAGGGTCATGTCGACCAGCGTCAGCATGCCCTCTGCCAGATCGATACAGAGCCCGACGGAGGTCTCGATCACATGGCCGAGGAAGCCCTGCCAGCTGTAGATGCCGGCGAGCGTCGGCAGGTCGATGACGTCGGTGCCCGTCTCGAAGTCCAGGATGCTGTCGGTTCCGAAGCCATCAGCGAAGCGGAACAGGTCGCTGCCGGCCCCGCCGGTCAGGACATCGTCGCCCGTCTCTCCCCAGATCGTGTCGTCGCCTTCTCCCGCGCTGACCTCGTCGTTCCCTGCGCCTGACGAGAGGACGTTCGCGGCACCGTTGCCGGTGATCCGATCAGCCCCCGAGCCGGTGCTTACGTTCTCGATCACCGTTCCGGCGGCGATGACCATGTTGCCGCGTCTGCCGAACACGTCCGACACCGCCCCTTCGCCGAGGTCGATGCGGTTCCCCTCGCTCCGTGTAGAGAAATCCAGCGTATCGAGGCCGGATCCGTCGACGAGGGTGAAGCAGACGGAGGCCGAGAACCCGGTCCGGCCGAGATAGTCGAGCGATCCGCCCGCCGTCGAACCGAGACCGTAGACCGTGTCTCCGGCATGCGCCGCCTCCGGCGCACCGTAGAGCGCCCGGATCGCGGCGATGTCGAAGGTCATCGGCGTCAGCGTGAACGCGTAGCTCGCATCCATGAACGTGTTCTCGGTCTGCGAGAAGTAGGACATGACGCTCGTCTGCCAGCTGTCGTTGGCATAGAGCGCGTCGCCGGCATAGCTTGCCGAGCCGTTGTAATTGCCCGTATGGCCCAGCCCCAGCGCGTGCCCGATCTCGTGAATATAGGTCTGGAGCGAATAGCCGCCCGCCTCCTGCCCGTAGCTGGCGAACCAGGATGACGACACGTTCACCCGGGCCGTGGTCAGCGAGGATCCCACCCAGGAGGACGAGGTGTAGGCGCCCGAGTCCGAGTTCTGGAAGGTGAGCTTCCCGCTGGAGGTTTCAACGAAGCGGATGTCCGCGATGTCGCTCCAGGTCGCGAGTGCCATCCGCGCCATCGCCCGTTCCGGCTCGGTCATCCCGGACGAGAACGAGTAGGTCAGGCTGCGCGACGCATCGAGCGACCAGGAATGGGATGAACCGCCCCAGTAGCCGTTCGTAAGCTGCCAGCCAGCCTCTGCCTCGGAATATACCGGAAGAACCATTCATCACCTCGTCGTGCGGCGCAGGACATTATTCCGCACCACCTTCCATCCGATGTCGGAGGTGCCGGAGACGTGCGCCAGAGGATCGGGCACGGATCGGGGCTCTCGTTCGCTTCAACCATTGGCCGAAAGGCGGCGCAACGATGGAGTTTCGGTGGCAGGAACGCGCAATGCTGGCAGGTTGTGGCCGGGACGCGCTTCCTGCGCAGGCCGTGCCACCGGCTCTTCTCACCGCGGCTGCCCGCCAACGGAAGGGATGCGAGGCCGACAGGCTCTCAGCAGGAGAGACGATCCAGCACCGCTCCGGCAATCGCGGCCGTGTCGGACCATCGCGGCAGCGTTCCCCCTGCCCGGCAAGCCGCATCCGCCAGGCGCTGACGGGTCGGCCCGTCCTCGAGCAGGCGACGCAGCGCGTCGGCGAAGGCCGTGGGATCGTCCGGCGGCACCAGAAGCCCCGCGTCGGCAGGCACCGTGTCGGGAACCGCCCCCGTGGCGCAGGCGACGATGGGAAGGCCGTGCAGCAGCGCCTCGGGAAAGACCATGCCGTAGCCCTCGTGCCGGGTCGCCAGCGCGAAGAGCGTGGCCCGGCGAAAGAGGGCGCACAGGTCGGCCTCGCCGAGTTCGCCGGTGAAGGCGACCCGCGCCTCGAGGCCGAGAGCCGTCCGTTGCGCGTGCAGCGCCGCGGCCGTCTCGGGAAACCACGGCGCCCCGACGATGCGCGCCTGCCAGTCCAGATCCCGGATCCGCGCCAGCGCTTCCAGCAGCACGTCGTGCCCTTTCCGCGGCACCAGGATCCCCACCGACAAGATCAGCGGCGGCCGCACGGGCGCGCGCACCGGATCGGGTGGCGGAAAGCCCGGCGGCGCCACCGTGATCCGCTCGGCGGGCACGTCGTATTCCTGCACGAGGAGCCGCGCCGTGTGGGGGCTCGGCACCAGCACATGGGCTGCCAGCGCGAGATTTGCCCGCTCCCGCTCGCGCAGGAGGGCGGCGCGGGCAGACGGCAGACCCGTCTCGAGCGCCAGCGGATGGTGGGTCATCGCCACGAGCGGCGCGCGCATCCGCGCCAGCGCCTCCGTCTCGATCGCGCCGTGCACGAGCCCGTCGAGGATCACCGGCACGCCCTCGGGGACGGCCGCGAGCAGTGCGGCCGCCTCGGCGGTCTCGGCCTGATCGGGGTCGGGAAAGCCCGCGGGAAGGCGCAGATAAGCGACCTCGTGGCCGCTCTCGTTCAGCGCCGCAAGCAGCGAGCGTTCGTAGAGGAAGCCGCCCGAGCGGCGGTCCGGATCGCCGGGAATGGCGAAGACCGCCCTCATGCCAGCTGCTCCGCCGCCGTGCGCGAAAGGACCGCCCGCTCGAGCAGGCCGAGCGCGCCCCAGGCGAGGCAGGCGGCCAGCGCGATGACGAGCGTGGCGCTCCAGAGCATGCCGTAGGCCGAGGTCGAGGCGGTGACGGCCATCAGCGCGCCGAGCCCGGTGCCGGTGGCCAGCCATTCCGCCGTCGTGGCGGCGAGGATCGCCGCGGGAACCGCCATCCGCGCAGAGGCGAAGAAGGCCGGCAGCATTGCGGGCAGCTGCGCATGGAGGAGGCGCGCGCCGCGGCTTGCCGAATAACTCTCGAAGAGGTCGAGGACCGCCCGCGGCGTCTGGCGCATCCCCTGAAGGCAGGCGACGAGGGTCGGGAAGAAGATCATGACCGCCACGATGGTCACCGTGCCCGCCGGCCCGCGCCCCAGCGCCAGCACCAGAAGCGGCGCCGTGGTCACGATGGGGACCGCCCTCAGCGCCACGGCCACGGGCAGCACCGCCCCCTCGGCGCGGGGGGCGAGGATCACCAGCGCCGCAAGGCCCGCCCCCGCCAGAAGCCCCGCCAGATAGCCCGGCACCGCCACGCGCAGCGTCTGTGCCAGTGCGAGAGCCAGCTCCGCGCGGTGGGCCACGGCCTCGGGATCCGTGAAGAGGAAGGCCCAGACATCCCAGGGCCGCTTGGCGAAGAAGGGGCTGAGGTCAGCCGCCTCCATAGCGCCCGCCCAGAGGATGAGCCCCAGCGCCAGTGCGGCCAGGACCGGCAGCGGCCCCTCGCGTCGGCCCGTCGCGGTCGCGAGGATCAGCGGCGGCTCGGCCTGCAGCCTGCGCCCGACCGCCGCAAGGATCGCGTGGGAGGCCACTGTCACCGCGGCGGCGACCGTGGCGAGGCCCCAGGTGGCCGGCGCGTCCAGCTCGCGCAGCGCCCGGATCACCAGCAGACCGAGGCCGCGCTCGGCGCCGGTGAACTCTCCCACCAGCGCGCCGAGGAAGGCCGCGGGTGCCGCGATCTGGAGGCCTGCCATGACGTAGGGCAGCGCCCCTCGGGCCCGCACATGCCAGAGCTCCGACAGCCGCCCGCGCCCGTAGCTGCGCACGAGGTCGAGCCAGACCGGTGGCGCGGCGCGGAGACCCACGAGAAGCGCCAGATAGCTGGTGAAGGTCACCGCAAGCGCCGCGAGCGTGACCTGCGGCCCGAGGCCCGGCCCCCAGAGCACGCGCAGGATGGGGCCGGTGGCCACCAGCGGCAGGCAGAAGAGGAAGAGCATCAGAAGCGAGATCACCGCCGCCACCCGGCGCGGCGCGAGCACGGCCAGCGCCGCCAGCAGCACGGCCGCGAGCGTGCCCGCCAGAAGCCCCAGCGCCGCCTCGCCCGCGGTCACGGCCAGCGCGCGACCGACGAGCCCGCGGTGCTGGAAGAGCCAGCCTGCCGTGTCGACCGGCCCAGCCAGAAGATGCGTGCCCGCCAGCGTCCGGGCCGCCATCTCCCACAGGAGCAGCACCATCAGACCGACAAGGAGACGGCCGCTCATTGCGCGGCGAGCGGCCGGTCGGGCGCCGCCCCTCCCTCGGAGAGGCCGGCGGTGATCTCGTCCACGAGGTCGAGGAACTGCGCCTCACGCACCATCGCCGCCCGCCGCGGGCGCGGCAGGCGCACGGGAATGTCGGCCACCACCGCCGCGGGCCGCGGCGACAGCACGAGGACACGGTCGGACAGCAGCACCGCCTCGGAAACCGAGTGGGTGACGAGGATTGTCGTCGTCCCCCGCTCCTGCCAGAGCCGCGGCAGGTCCAGGTTCAGCCGCAGGCGGGTGAGCTCATCGACCGAACCGAAGGGCTCGTCGAGAAGGAGGAGACCCGGCGCGGTCACGAGGCAGCGGGCGATGGCCGCGCGCTGGCGCATGCCCCCGGACAGCTCGGCCGGGCGGCGGTGCTCGAACCCTTCGAGCCCGACGAGCCGGATCAGCCCCGCCACGGCCGCAGGATCGGCGGGCCGCCGCGCAAGCCGCAGGGCCAGCGCCACATTGCCCTCGACCGTGCGCCAGGGCAGAAGCGCCGCCTCCTGGAACGCCACCGAAAGCCCGCCCCGGCGGCGCACCGCGAGAGGCGACTGCCCGCCGATGCTGACGCCGCCCGCCGAGGGCTCCTCGAGCCCCGCGATCATCCGCAGGAGCGTCGATTTCCCGCATCCCGACGGGCCGACGAGCGCGGTGGTCTGGCCCGCGGCGAAGGTGAGGCACATGGGCCCCACCGCCTCGACCGCGTCTGGCCCCGTTCCGTAGGTGCGGGCGAGGCCCCGGCAGGCGACCTCCGGCGGCGCCTCAGCCATTCGCTTCCTCGAGAAGCGAGCGGTCCCAGAGGTCGGGGCTCACCTCGCGGCCCAGAAGGGCCAATGTGCGGATGTTGGCGGCCACCGTCTCGTCGCTGAACCAGCCGAAGCCATGAGCCTCGGTCAGGTCCGACTCCATCAGCGGCAACTGCCGCTCGAGCTGCAGCGCCTGCACGGCCGCATCGAGGCCCGCATCGGGATGGCTCTCCAGCGTCAGAGCCAGAGCGGCCTCGGGATCGGCGCGGCAGGCCTGCCAGCCCCGCGCCTCGCCGCGCAGGAGACCCACCAGCTCGGCCCGCCGCGAGGCGATGCTCTCGTCGGTCGCGATGTAGGTCTGGGAATGCAGCGCATAGCCGTGATCTGCCATCAGCATCGTGACGGCCTCGATTCCGCGCACCGCCATGGCCACCGGCAGGTCGGTGGCCCAGCAGAGCAGGCAATCGACCTGACCCGCGAGCAGGGGCGCCGCGTCATATTGCGTGGGCACCACCTCGATCCTCGCCGCATCTATCCCGTTCAGCGCGCAGAGCGCCTTCAATACGGGCATGTTGGCCAGCGCCATGCCGATCCGCTTGCCCGGCAGATCCGCGGGCGTGTGCACCGGATTGGCCGGCAGCGAGGCGATGGCGAAGGGGTTCTTCTGCATGGCCACGGCGAGGATGCGGAAGGGGGCGCCCTGCGCCACGGCCGCGGCGGTGTAGTCGGCGGCCGAGATTCCCACCAGTGCCTGACCGGAGACGACCGGCGGCTCGACCGGCGCATTCGGCCCGCCCGGTTGCAACGCTACCTCCAGCCCTTCCTCGCGCCAGTAGCCGCGGGCCTGGGCGATGTAGCTGCCGGCGAACTGGACCGAATGGAGCCAGGAGAGCTGCATCGCCACCGCCGTCTGCGCGCGCGCCGGGCCTGCCGCCATCAAGGCCAGCCCCTGAGCAGAAAGGCCCGCCCCAAGGCTCCGTAGCCCCAATCCGCCGATTCCGAGGCCGAGCAGTCCCCGCCGTGTCACCCGCAAAGCGCCATCCCCCGTCTGTCCCGTGGATCCAAGCCTAGGGCAATGCGTCCTGCGGGCAAGTCCGCAGGCGCCGGATCGGCGGACGCGGACATGGTGTATAGGGCGCGCCCGGAACTCACGGCGGGCCCGTGAGGGCGGACAGGAAACGGTCGCGGAACGCCTCCATCGGCACCGTGGGCAGGTTCGGTGCCGGGATCAGCCCCTCGGTCCAGCCCCAGCCGTCGAAGGCGGCCAGAAGCTCGGGTGGACCGATCAGATGGGCCGGCACGTCCCGCCCCTCGATGCCCGAGACGAAGGGCGCGGGGGGATGATCCCCGAGGACCAGCGTCAGCGCGCCTGCGCCCGACCGCGCCGCATGGGCCGTCACCGTCCGCAGCGAATAGGCGAGAGACTGGCGATAGGCCGCCCGCACCCGGTCGGGATCACGCCAGACCACTTCGGGCGGGTCGCCGGCCGTGGCCTGATCGTCGAAGATCCTCCCGTCGCCCACCTCCTCCCACGGCACCAGCCGCGGCTCGGGCACCCAGGGCGCGTGGCTGGAGAGGAGCACGATCTGCGCAACCCGCGACGCCTCGGATCCCAGCCGGTCGAAGGCCGTCAGGGTGAACTGGTCGGGCATGGTGACCCAGTTGAAGGGCCGTCCCCGGTAGCCAAGCCCCTCGGCATCCATGATGCGCGAGAAGCCGAGCCGCCGGCCCTCGGGCCAGTCGCGGGTGATGCCCGGCATCACGGCCAGAGTATCCCGCCCCGCCGCCTGCGCCAGCTCGAAGAGCGTTTTTCGCGGGCTCGCGATCAGGGCGCGGTAGCGAATGGCGCCGTCGATCCGCAGGCCCGAGGCCAGTGTGGCATGGGCAAGCCAGCTCTGCCCGCCCGCGACCGGAGAGCCGAGCCAGCCCGACCGCATGGCGAGGCCCCGGGCGGCGATGTCGGTCTCGGCCGCACGCAGGAGGGCCACATGGGAGGCATCGAGCGGATTGTCGAAGCTCGCCCGCCCGTAGCTCTCCACGAAGACGATGCGAAGCTCGGCTTGGCCCAGGCGCGAGAGGGCATCCGAGCGCCCGGCCCAGGGATCGCTCAGGGCGCCCGCACGGAAGGCCGCGAGATCGGCGTGCGTCTGCCGCGCCGTCGCGGCATGGTCCCACGCCAGCCGGGTGGTGAAGGCTGCGCCTGGGACGCGGTCGGGCAGCGCGAGATCGGCCGCCACCAGCCCCAGCGCGAGCACGGCCGCGGCCCCCGTTGACCGCGGATGCGCTCGGCCACGCCCGGCCCAGACGCCCGTCGCCCACCAGAGACCGGCGGCGAGCCCCGCCGGCACCGCACCCAGCACGGCCACGGCGAGCAGGGCCCGGCCCGCTCCCAGCGCCCCCTCGCCCAGATCCAGCGCCGACGCGAGCAGCGGCAGATCGCCCACCGGATCGAAGGGGCGCCCGAAGGCGAGCTGGAGCGCCAGATCGAGCCCCTTCAGCATGACCGTCGCCACCAGAGCCGCGACCATCAGCCCGCGCAGCCCCCGCGCCCGCCCCGGCCGGAGGGCAAGCAATGCCACCATCACTGGCAGCTCGAGTGGAAAGCGCAGGGCGCCGGACGGATGGCTGGGCAGCGCCAGCACGAGGCCGAGCAGGAGGAGGCTCAGCGCCGCGCGAGCCATGCCACGTCGCGCCCGAAGGACCAGATGAGCAGCGCAAGGGACGCCGCCGCCAGAGAGACCGCCACGCCGCCTCCCACCGGCGGCGCAAGCATCGCGATCAGGCTCGCGATCTGGATCACGCAGACCAGCTTGCGCGCCCGGCTCTCGGGCAGAGGCGCCGCGAGCCAGGGCCAGATCCGGGCCCCGGCCACGAAGGCGTAGCGGAGCACTCCCAGCGCCAGCACCCAGAGGCCGACCTTTCCGCCCTGCGCGACGAGGAGCGCAAGCGTCAGCGCGAACAGTGCGTCCACCTCGATATCGAAGCGCGCCCCGAAGTCCGACACGAGACCGGCCCGGCGTGCCAGCCAGCCGTCAAGCCCGTCGAGGGCCAGCGCCAGCGCCGCCAGCGACACCACCGACCACGCGAGCCCTGGTTCCACCTCCAGCACCCCCGGCGCCGCCAGTGGGACCGCGATGACGGCCACCAGCGCCGCACGCAGTTGCGTCACCGCATTGCAGAGCCCGAGCCGCGGATGGGGATAATGCGCCCTGAGCGAGGCCCCGGCGACGATCAGGACGGCGGCGAACATCGCCACAGCAAGCGCCACGGCGCCTCCACCCAGCCGGTGCCCCACAAGACCCACGAAGGCCAGATGCACGAGACCCAGCGCAAGAAAGACCGCCAGAACGCCGGGGACATTACCGGGAGTGAGCGGGGGCGGGGCAGGCTCGCGCGCAGGTTCCATCTCCTGCGGTTTAGGCGTCGCCAGCGCAGCGTCAAGCGGCGCGGCCCCGCCGCCGGAGAGGCGCCTGCAACCTGCAAGGGCTGCAGGATCACCGCAGGACTGGTGCGATTGCCGCGGATGGCGCAGACTTCTCACCCAAACAGGAGAGCCGCAATGACCCAAGCCTACCGGCCCGCCGCCCGCTTCCTGCACTGGACGGTCGCCCTGATCATCCTGTGCATGATCCCTGCGGGGCTGATCATGACGACCGAGGGGCTGCCGCGCCCGGTGCAGGACACGCTGTTCCTCTTTCACAAGAATGCGGGCGTCGTCGTGGGGTTGCTCATGCTGGTCCGCCTCGCCTACCGCAGCGCGCATCCGCCACCGCCGTTGCCGGTCTCGGTGCAGGCCTGGCAGGCGCGCATCGCGCGGCTCACCCATGTCATGCTCTATGTCCTCGTGCTCTTCATGGTGGCCTCGGGCTTCGTCCGGGTCACCACCGGCGGCTATCCGCTGGAGGTCTGGGACGCGCTCGGCCTGCCCCGGCTTCCGAAGATCGAGACGGTGGGAAATACCGCCAGCGCACTTCACGAGGCAACGGCGTTCGTGCTGATCGCCCTCGTCCTCCTTCATGCCGGCGCGGCGCTGCACCACGCATTCGCGCGTCGGGATGGCGTGTTCGCGCGCATGTGGCCCGCAGCCGGACGCTGACCCGGCCGAGGCTGCGGACAGGGCCGGCGACACGACGTGCAGGCGCGGCGTCTGGCCAGCGCGCGGGGCCGAAGACCCTCACGTCCGGTCGCGGGGATCCCCGTGTTGCCTCGACAGGCTCGAGACGAGCACGGCGAAGATGTGCGGAGCGTCTCGTCGTGCATCGAGCCGATTACGAGGACATTGAGAAACAATGACCCGGGGTGGGCCGGACGGTTCACCGACAACGCTCTGGAAAGTGCGTCGGCCCGAGTTCTGCCCGCGCTCCAGCCGATGAGGATGATCGACCGCCCGTGCCTGGCCGACCGGCGAACGATCAGCCGGCGGCGACGGCCCGCTGACGTCCCGAGGGGCTGCCGAGCACGGGCGCGAGCCAGCGTTCGACCTCGGCCAGCGGCATGGCCTTGCGACGGGCGTAATCTTCCGCCTGATCGCGATCCACCCGCGCAAGGCCGAAGTAATAGGCTTCAGGGTGGGCGATGTAGAGGCCCGAGACAGAGGAGCCCGGCCACATCGCCATGCTCTCGGTCAGTTCCACCCCCGTTGCCGCAGGTGCATCGAGAAGGCGGAAAAGCGTGATCTTCTCGGTGTGGTCGGGTTGCGCGGGATAGCCCGGAGCGGGCCGGATGCCGCGGTAGGGCTCGGCGTGAAGCTCCTGAGGCGCGAAAGCCTCCTCGGGCGCATAGCCCCAGTAGTCGCGCCGAACGCGCTGGTGCAGCATCTCGGCCATGGCCTCGGCAAAGCGGTCCGCCAGCGCCTTCACCATGATCGAGGAATAGTTGTCGTTGGCCTGGTCAAAGCGCTCGGCGATCTCGGCCTCTTCCGGGCCGGCTGTCACCACGAAGCCCCCGATCCAGTCCGCCACCGTGCCCTCGGGCGCCACGAAATCGGACAGTGCCACGTTCGGGCGCCCCTCCCGCTTCGGCACCTGCTGCCGCAGCGTGTGGAAGGTGGACAGGGTCTCGCGCCGCGCCTCGTCGGTGTAAAGACGGATGTCGTCGCCTACAGCGTTGGCGGGCCAGAAGCCGATCACCGCGCGCGGTGTGAACCACCGTTCGGAAATCAGCCTCGCGAGCATTTCCTGCGCGTCGGCGAAGAGCGCCCGCGCCGCCTCGCCCTGCGCCGCATCATGCAGAATGCGCGGATAGACGCCCTTCATCTCCCAGGCATGGAAGAACATCGTCCAGTCGATGAAACGCGCGATCTCTGCCAGATCCCAGTCATCGACCGTCCGTGCCCCGATGAAGGATGGCTTTGTCGCAACGTAGCCTGGCCAATCGAGCTTCAGAGCATTGGCCCGTGCCTCGGCCAGCGTCACGCGCTGCCTGGCGCGCTCCGCGCGGGCATGGCGTTCGGCCACCTCGGCATAGTCCGCACGAATGCCGTCCACGTAGCCCTGCTTCTGCTTCTGACTGAGAAGAGCGCCGACGACGCCCACCGCACGGCTGGCATCGGTGACATGAACCGCCTGATTGCGGCCGTAGGCCGGCGCGATCTTCACGGCGGTATGGACTTTCGACGTTGTGGCCCCGCCGATCAGAAGCGGAATGTCGAAGCCCTCGCGCTCCATTTCCGAAGCGACGTTCACCATTTCATCCAGCGAAGGCGTGATGAGTCCGGACAGTCCGATCACGTCCACCTTCTCGGTCCGCGCCACCTCGAGGATCCTTGCCGCCGACACCATCACGCCGAGGTCGATGATCTCGTAGTTGTTGCACGCCAGAACCACGCCCACGATGTTCTTGCCGATGTCATGAACGTCGCCCTTGACGGTCGCCATCAGCACCCGCCCCGCCGCCTCACGGCCGCCGCCCTTCTCGGCCTCCATGTGCGGCAAGAGGACCGCCACCGCCTGCTTCATCACGCGCGCGGACTTGACGACCTGTGGCAGGAACATCTTGCCCGCGCCGAAGAGGTCGCCCACCACGTTCATCCCGGCCATCAGCGGGCCTTCGATCACGTCGAGCGGGCGCGCCGCTGCGAGACGCGCGGCCTCGGTGTCGGCCTCGATGAATTCGGTGATGCCGTTGACCAGCGCATGCTCCAACCGCTTCTCCACCGGCCAGTCCCGCCATGCGAGGTCGCGCACCTTCTCCTCGCGCATCCCGCCGCGGAACCGTTCCGCAAGTGCCAGCATCCGCTCGGTCGCGTCGGCGCGGCGGTTCAGCACCACATCCTCGCAGGCTTCGCGCAGATCCGGCTCGATCTGGTCATAGACCGCCAGCTGACCCGCGTTGACGATCCCCATGTCCATCCCCGCGCGGATGGCGTGGTAGAGAAAGACCGCGTGCATCGCCTCGCGCACGCGCTCGTTGCCGCGGAAACTGAACGACAGGTTGGAAACGCCGCCCGAGACATGCGCATGCGGCAGATTGGTGCGGATCCAGCGCGTGGCCTCGATGAAGTCCACGCCGTAATTGTCGTGCTCCTCGATGCCCGTCGCCACGGCAAAGACGTTCGGGTCGAAGATGATGTCCTCGGGCGGGAAGCCGATCTCGTCGACGAGGATGCGGTAGGCCCGCGCGCAGATCCGGGTCTTGCGGGCGAAGCTGTCGGCCTGACCCTCTTCGTCGAAGGCCATGACCACGACCGCCGCGCCGTAGGCGAGGCAGAGTCCTGCATGGTGGCGGAAGACCTCCTCGCCCTCCTTCAGGCTGATGGAGTTCACCACGGGCTTGCCCTGAACACATTTCAGCCCCGCCTCGATCACCTCCCATTTCGAGCTGTCGATCATCACCGGGACGCGGGCGATGTCGGGTTCAGCCGCGATCAGGTTGAGAAACTCGACCATGGCGGCCTTCGAGTCGATCAGGCCCTCGTCCATGTTGACGTCGATGATCTGCGCGCCGTTCTCCACCTGATCGCGCGCGACCTCGAGGGCGGCCGCATAATCGCGACCGGTGATCAGCTTGCGAAAGCGGGCCGAGCCGGTGACGTTCGTCCGCTCGCCGATGTTGACGAAGGGTATGTCGGGTGTGAGGACGAAGGGCTCGAGCCCAGAGAGGCGCAGATACCGGCTCATGCCACCGCCCTCGGAGCAACGCCCGCAACCGCCTCCGCAATGGCGCGGATGTGGTCCGGCGTGGTGCCGCAGCAGCCGCCGACGACGTTGACGAGCCCTTCACGCGCAAAATCAGCAACTTGCGCGGCGGTCTCCTCCGGCCCCTCGTCGTACTGGCCGAAGGCGTTGGGCAGGCCCGCGTTCGGATAGGCGCAGGTAAAGGTCTCGGCCACGCCGGCAAGCTCGGCCAGATGCGGCCGCATCGCCGAGGCGCCAAGGGCGCAGTTCAGCCCGATGGTGAAGGGACGCGCGTGGCGCAGGGAGTGCCAGAAGGCGGTGGGGGTCTGCCCCGAAAGCGTCCGCCCGGAAGCGTCGGTGATGGTGCCCGAGACCATCAGCGGCAGCCTCCGCCCGGCTTCGGCGAAGGCCTCGAAACAGGCGAAGACGGCGGCCTTGGCGTTCAGCGTGTCGAAGATGGTCTCGATCAGGATGAGATCCGCTCCGCCTTCGATCAGGCCGCGGATCTGCAGGCCGTAGGCCGTCCGCAGCTCGTCGAAGGTCACTGCGCGGAAGCCGGGGTCGTTCACGTCCGGGCTGATCGAGGCGGTTCGGTTGGTCGGCCCCACCGCCCCGGCGACGTAGCGCGGGCGCCCGTCGATCGCCGTCGCCCGGTCGAGCGCCCGCCGCACGATCCGAGCTCCCTCGACGTTGAGATCGCGCACCACCGCCTCCATGCCGTAGTCGGCCTGCGCGATGGAGGTGGCGGAAAAGGTATTGGTCTCGACGATGTCAGCGCCCGCCATCGCGTAGCGGAAGTGGATCTCCTCGATGGCTGCAGGCTGGGTCAGGATCAGAAGGTCGTTGTTGCCTTTCTGCGGATGGTCCGAATGGTGCCGGCAGGCGCAGCCGCCCTGGCCGGCGTAGTCCTCCTCGCTCAGGGCAAGTTGCTGGATCTGCGTCCCCATTGCCCCGTCGAGGATCAGGATCCGCGTGCGCGCGAGCGCATCGAGTTCGGCAATTGTCGGCGAAGCGGGGAGGAGAAAGCTGCGGGTCACGGTCTGCATCCTGTGCGTCTTCAGGCCAGACAGACTAGTTGCGCGCGCCGACCGAGGCCAATTCATAATCCGCGACTACTTCATGAACCTCACTCATATTCACGGTGCCAGCGCCCGGGCGCCTTCCCGTCACACTTCCCTTGGGACGCGCTTTTCGCGGCGGCACCAGAGGAGAGGGCAAGCGGAAGCGCCTGTCTTAAGCTCATGCAGGACGACCCGGGAAGCGTCCACGCCAGCCTTGCGCTGGCATTACCTGCCATGTCGACGACCAAGATGCCCCTCGACCGGCTGGCGCCGGATCGTGAGGGCCGGCGTCAGAATTCGACGCCGGCCTGCCCCTTGATGCCGGCCCGGAACGGGTGCCGGATCATCGTCATCTCCGTCACGAGATCGGCGGCTTCGATCAATTCCGGCTTCGCGTTCCGCCCGGTCAGCACGACATGCGTCATCGGCGGCTTCGCTGCCAGCACCTCCAGCACCTCGGCCAGGTCGAGGTAGTCGTAGCGCAGCGCGATGTTGACCTCGTCGAGCAGCACCATGCGGATCTGCGGGTCGGCGATCAGCGTCTTCGCCTTCTCCCAGCCGGCTCGGGCCGCCGCAATGTCGCGGTCGCGATCCTGCGTTTCCCAGGTAAAGCCCTCGCCCATCGCGTGGAACTGGCAGAGGTCGCCGAACTGGCCCGTGAGCAGGCGCCGCTCGCCGGTGTCCCAGGCGCCCTTGATGAACTGTACGACCGCGCAGGGCATGCCGTGGGCGATGCAGCGCAGGATCATGCCGAAGGCTGCGGAGGACTTGCCCTTGCCGGTGCCGGTATGCACGATCACGAGGCCCTTCTCCGCGGTCTTCTCCGCCATCATGCGGTCACGGGCGGCCTTGATGCGGGCCTTCTTCTGCGCGTGCGTATCGGTCATTCCGGCATCCTGATCTGTATGGGCGCGCGTGGCCCCGAGAATACGGGCCGTTGCAGCGGCCCGCGGATCGTGGGGACATAGCCCACGAGGAAGACGGCCCATGCCGCGCTCCAGAGAAGCGCTGCAGCGGCGACGGCGTCGAAGGCCACGACCGGCGCAAGAATCCTCGCCACCGCCGCGAGCCATACCAGGGCGAAGGCTGCCAGCATCGTCGGGCGCGCCCTGAGCGGGCCGCCGTCCCGCGGGGCGGCGGCCCGCGACGCCAGCGACAGGATCATGCCCGACATCGCACCCATCGTGACTGCATGAAGCGCATCCATCTCGGAAATCGGCACCAGCCCCGACCGCGCCAGCCCCACGAGGACCAGCCCGAAGGCGAGCCACCCGAAGGTCGCATGCAGCAGCAGGAGCAGAAGGTTGCCCCGGCAGCGCCAGCCGCGCCAGAAGGTCAGCCTCGCCGCCTGCGCCAGACCGGCTCCGACCAGCGCCAGCGCCGAGACCCTCTCCTCCCCCGCAAAGCCGAGGCCTAGGGCCAGCCAAAGCAGCGCCAGCGCGCTCCAGCCCAGCACCGGCGTCGGCAGGGGTTCGGGCACCTGCACCCTGGTCTGGCGGATCCAGTTCGTGGTGAAGGCCGGGATCATGCGCCCCGCGATGATCGAGATCTTGATCGCGAAGAACATCCAGCCGGCCCTGACCATTGCGGCGGTGTCGGGCACTTCGGCGCCGAGCGCCGCCCTCAGGTAGAGCATCTCGGCCAGCGCGAAGAGCAGCACGCCCCCCGCGAAGCCCAGCTTCGCGGTGCGGCGGGAGACCACGGCCTCGTGGGCGAGCAGCGCCGCGAGCATGAGGAAGTAGGCCACGGCGGCCGGATGCAGCAGCCACAGCGGCACATGCGGCCACAGCCCCTGCACAACCAGCGCCAGCCGTGCCACGAGCCAGAGACCCACGAGGCTCGCCAGCCGTCTGCCCTGGAGCGGCGCGCCGCCGCGCCAGCCCTGAGCGGCCGTCAGGAAATAGCCGCCGACCGCCGCGGAGCCGAGGCCGAACAGCATTTCGTGGCCATGCCAGAGGCCGGCCGTTGCCAGTTCCGGGACAGGCAAGGCGACACTGCCGCCGAACTGCCACCACAGGACGGCGATCAGCGCCCAGAGCGCGGCCAGGAGGAACAGCGGGCGGTGGGGTGCAAGCCAGAGATAGGAAAAGGCAGCCATCGGGTTCGCCCTCGGAAAGCCCCTCTTCTGCCCTGTCCCTCGCGGCTTGTGAAGGGCGCACGCGGCAAGCGGCCGCGCCTGACACCCTGCTCGCTTGACAAGAAGGTGGCTTTGCCGCACCTAGAGCCCGCGCTGGTTCCTGTCACTGCGACAGGCGAAGAGGGAATGCCGTGACGGCAGCCGCCCCCGCGACCGTGACCGGAAAGGTCGCCCGAGACCACTGGCCCGCAGGGCTGGGAAGGTGGGCGCCCGCTGGGCCGACAGGCCCTGGATCCGCAAGCCGGGAGACCTGCCCGCGCTGAACTTTACGGGCGGACGGGGTGTTCCGCGGCCGGTGGACGGAGGCGCCGCGGCTTGCGTCCTCATTCCCCCGATCGGCTCCCCATCCGTCGAGCCAACGGATCGGGCCGATGACGGTGACACTTCATGTCTGCACGACCTGCCGCGCAGGGGAGCCCGTCGGCGACGGCCCCGTGCCCGGCGCGCGGCTCCACGCGGCCTTGGCTGCAGCCTGCTGCGACGGCTTCACCGTCGTGCCCGTCGAATGCCTTTCCGCCTGCACCCAGGGTTGCGCCATCGCGCTTACCGCGCCGGGCCGCTGGACCTACGTCTACGGACGCCTCGGTCACGAGGATGCCGCCGAGATCGTGAGCGGCGTCCTCGCCTACGCGGCCACGAAGGACGGGATCGTTCCCTGGCGCGAGCGGCCCGAGATCTTCCGCAAGCAGTCGCTTGCCCGCATCCCCCCGACCGGAGAGACCCCATGACCGACCTCGCGAAGATCCCCGTCACGGTGATCACCGGCTTTCTCGGCGCCGGCAAGACCACGCTGATCCGGCACCTGATGCAGAACCCGGGCGGGCGACGGCTGGCCGTGCTGGTGAACGAATTCGGCACGGTTGGCGTGGACGGCGACCTGATCCGGGCCTGCTCCGACGAGAACTGCCCCGATGAGGCCATCGTCGAGCTGGCGAACGGCTGCCTCTGCTGCACGGTCGCCGACGAGTTCATCCCGACCATCGAGGCGCTGATGGCCCTGCCCCGCCGCCCCGACCACATCCTGATCGAGACCTCGGGTCTCGCGCTGCCGAAGCCGCTGCTGAAGGCCTTCGACTGGCCGGCCATCCGCTCGCGCATCACGGTCGACGGCGTGATCGCGCTGGCCGATGCCGAGGCTGTGGCCGCGGGCCGGTTCGCACCGGATGCCGAGGCGGTGGCCGCGCAGGCGGTGGCCGAAGGGGCCGACCACGAGACGCCGCTGTCGGAGGTGTTCGAGGACCAGCTCGCCTGCGCCGACCTCGTGCTGCTGACCAAGGCCGATCTCGCGGGCGAAGCCGGGCTTGCGGCCGCACGCGCCGTGGTGGAGGCGGAGTCGCCCCGGCCCATCCCGATCCTCGCCGTGACCGAAGGTGCGGTCGATGCTCAGATCATCCTCGGCATCGAAGCGGCGGCGGAGGACGATCTCGCCGCTCGACCATCGCACCACGATGGCGCGGACGACCACGAGCACGACGACTTCGCCTCGACCGTGGTGGACCTGCCCGAAATCTCGGACCCCGATCGCCTGGCCGAGGCGATCAGGGCGCTGGCGCGCACGCGCAACGTGCTGCGGGTGAAGGGGCACGCCGCCGTGGCAGGCAAGCCGATGCGGCTTCTTGTGCAGGCGGTGGGCGAGCGCGTCCGCCATCAGTACGACCGTCCCTGGACGGGCGAGCGCGCCTCGAGGCTGGTGGTGATCGCCGAGGTCGCCAATGTGGACGAAGCGGGGATCCGCGCCGACCTGCTGGAGGCGCTGGCCTGAGCCATGCATGTCGTCTTCCGCGAAAGCCACGGTCTGGAAGAGACCGCCACCCCCTTCGATCCGGGTCAGACGCCCGCGGATATGGTGGTGCTGTCGTTCTCGGACAGTGACCTCGGGGCCTTCGCGGCAGGCTGGCATCGCGCGAGCGGCGGGCTGCCCCCGCTGCGCCTGCTCAACATCGTGGCTCTGCGGCATCCGCTGTCGATCGACACCTATGCCGAGCGCGTCCTGGCGCATGCCAGGGCGATCCTGATCCGGCTGATCGGCGGAGAGAGCTACTGGAGCTACGGGCTGGCGGAGGTGCAGGACCTCTGCCGTCGCCGCGGCATCGCACTGGCGGTGCTGCCCGCGGATGGCCGCGAGGACGCGGCGCTGGATGCCGCATCGACCTTGCCGGTCTCGACGCTCCGCAGGCTCGCGACCCTCTGCGACGCCGGTGGTGCGGTGGCGGCACAGGCCGCGCTGGCGCAGCTTGCGCTGGCCGCAGGCCTCTACGCCGGGCCGGTGACGGGCGAAAAGCGGGTACCGGATTGCGGCTGGTACGACCCCGATCGCGGGGTGATCCCGCCGCCCGAGGCCGGAAGCGGCGTCGCGGTGACCTTCTACCGCAGCTACCTGACCGCCGCCGACACGGCGCCCGTCGACGCGTTGATCGCGGCCCTCCGCGACCGCGGGTTTCGCGCCTACGGGCTTTTCGCGCCCTCGCTGAAGGCTGCCGGCGCGGCCGAATACGTTGCCGCGGAACTTGGCCGCTTCGCGCCCGTGGCCGTCGTCAATGCCACGGCTTTCTCCGCGCGTCGGGCCGGGGGCTCGCCCCTGGACACGCCGGACTGCCCGGTCTTTCAGGTCGCACTCTCGACTGCGCGCCGGCGCGACTGGGCCGAAGCGGAACGCGGCCTGTCGCCTGCCGATCTCGCGATGCATGTGGTGCTGCCGGAGGTGGACGGGCGGATCTTCGCGGGCGTGATCAGCTTCAAGTCGCCGGGCCGGCGCGATCCGGACCTTCAGTACTCCCGCTTCGCCCACCGCCCGGATCCGGACAGGATCGCCGCCGTGGCCGACCGCGTGGCGGCCTGGCAGCGCCTCGCGGCAGCACCTGCGGCGGACCGCAGCCTGGCGCTCGTGCTTTCGACCTATCCCGGCCGGCCCGACCAGATCGCCCATGCCGTAGGTCTCGACGCACCCGCCTCGGCGGAGGCGCTGCTGTCCACGCTTGCGGCCGAGGGCTACGCCACCGGCCCCGGCGCCCCCGTCACCGACAGCCTGTGGAACGAGCGCCTCGACTGGCCGCTGGCCGCCTACCAGGCCGCCCTCGCCACCCTGCCCGCACCGCTGCAACTCGCGCTTCGTGAACACTGGGGCGCACCCGAGGACGATCCCGCCTGCATCGGCGGCGCGTTCCGCTTTGCAGCAACCCGCCGCGGCGGCGTCCTCGTCGCCCTGCAACCCGAGCGGGGTGCCACGGCCAGCCGCGATGGCGACTACCACGACCTCTCGCGCGTGCCGCGTCACGGCTATGTCGCCTTCTACCTCTGGCTCCGGACGCAGGGCCTGCACGCCCTGGTGCACATGGGCGCGCATGGCACGCTGGAATGGCTGCCGGGCAAGGCGGTGGCCCTGTCGGATCTCTGCTGGCCCGAGGCGCTGATCGGCGCGCTTCCGGTGATCTATCCCTTCATCGTCAACGACCCCGGCGAGGCCGCGCAGGCGCGCCGCCGCACGGGTGCCGTGACGCTGGGCCACCTGCCGCCTCCCCTGCGCGACAGCGCGCTTCCGGACCGGCTGACCCGGCTGGAGCGGCTGCTCGACGAATATTCCACTGCCGACGGGCTCGACCCGGCCCGCCGCGGCCGCCTGATCGAGTCGATCCGGGACGAGGCGCGGGCGGCAGGTGTGGAGGACGACCTGGGCTTGCCCCCGAACGCCGCCCCCGCCGAGGCGATCACCCGCATCGACCGCTTCGTCTGCGACCTGAAGGAAAGCCGCTACGGCGACGGGCTTCACGTCTACGGTCAGGGCGAGGGTGAAGGGGAAGGCCTGCTCACGGCGCTCTCGGGCCGACGGGTCGCGGCAGGGCCGTCAGGCTCGCCGCACCGAGGGCGGACGGACGTGCTGCCCACGGGGCGCAACCTCTATTCGGTCGATCCCCGCGCTGTGCCCTCGCGCGCGGCCCAGGCGCAGGGCGTGAAGCTTGCCGAGGAACTGCTGCGCCGCCACCTTCAGGACCACGGTGACTGGCCGAAGGGGCTGGTCGTCGACCTGTGGGGCTCGGCCTCGATGCGCACGGCAGGCGAGGAATTCGCGATGGCGCTGCATCTTGCCGGCCTCGCACCGCTCTGGGATGAAGGCAGCGAGCGCGTCTCGGGCGTCGAGGTCCTGCCGCTCGCGCTGCTGGGCCGGCCACGGATCGACGTGACGCTGCGTGTCTCCGGCCTCTTCCGCGACATCTTTCCCTCGCTGCCGCAGATCTTCGAGACGGGGGCGGAGGCGCTGGCCGCCCGGGAGGAAGCCCCCGAGGACAACCCTTACCTCCGCCGCGGCCCCCGCGTCTTCGCGCCGAAGCCCGGCCTCTACGGCGCCGGCCTCACCCCGGGCGGCCTCGGCGACGAGGCCCGCGCGGCGGCGGGCGAGGCCTGGCTCGACGGTTCCTCCTGGGCGATCGGGGCGGATGGCAATGCACGGCTGGCGCGCGAGGCCCTCGAGGCCCGGCTGGAGGCGGCGGACGCCTTCGCCCATGTGCAGGACCTGCCGGAGACCGATCTGCTGATGGCCGAGGACTACCCGGCCCATCTCGGCGGATTCGCCGCAGCCATGGCGCGGCTCGACCGCGACGCCGCGCTCTACCACCTCGATGCCACGCGGCCCGGATCGCCCCGCGCCCGCCCCCTGACCGAGGAGCTCGCCCGTATCGTGCGCGCACGGATCGCCGATCCCGGATGGGCCGACGGCCTGATGCGGCACGGATTCCGCGGAGCGGCCGAGATCACGGCCAGCGTCGATCACCTGGCCCGCTTCGCACAGCTGACGCGGACCGTTCCAGGCCACCTGTTCGATCTCTGCTTCGACGCGACCCTCGGGCGCGACGACCTCGTGGCCTTCATGGCGCGCGAGAACCCGGCCGCCCTTCAGGCGCTGCGCGAGAGGTTCCGCGCGCTGGCCGAGGCAGGCCTGTGGATCACCCGCCGCAACTCCATCGCCGCAACCCTGACCTGCGAGAGCCCCTGATGCCGCACCACTATGAAACCGACGGCGCGGCGATCTACCGCCAGTCCTTCGCGACGATCCGCTCGGAGGCGGCATTGGCCCGCTTCACGCCCGAGGAGGAGATCGTCGTCGTGCGCATGATCCATGCCGCCGGGATGGTGGGTCTTGAAGACCACGTCCGCTTCACGCCGGACATGGCGGTGGCGGCGCGCGCAGCGCTCGAGGCTGGGGCGCCGATCCTCTGCGACGCGCGGATGGTCAGCGAGGGCATCACCCGCCCACGCCTTCCGGCCAATAATGCGGTGATCTGCACCTTGCAGGATTTCGCGGTGCCGGATCTCGCGCGGAGCATGGGCACCACCCGCTCCGCCGCGGCGCTGGAACTCTGGCGCCCCCATCTCGCTGGCGCGGTCGTGGCCATCGGCAATGCGCCGACGGCGCTCTTCCACCTGCTGAACATGCTGGAGGATCCGTCCTGCCCGAGGCCGGCGGCGATCATCGGCTGCCCGGTCGGCTTCGTCGGCGCGGCGGAGTCGAAAGAGGCGCTGATGGCGGCACCGCCCTGCCCCTCGCTCATCGTCGAGGGGCGGCTTGGCGGTTCGGCCATCACGGTCGCCGCCGTCAATGCGCTGGCGAGCAGGATCGAATGATGGGCAAGGTGATCTGCGCAGGCCTCGGCCCCGGCGACCCGGAACTGCTGAGCGTGAAGTCCGACCGGCTGATCCGCAACGCCCATCACGTCGCCTATTTCCGCAAGGCGGGGCGGTCCGGTCAGGCGCGGCGGATCGTGGAGGGCATGCTCCGGCCCGATGCCGTCGAGCACCCGATGGATTATCCGGTGACGACCGAGATCCCCTTCGACCATCCCGACTACAACCGGATGCTGGCCGAATTCTACGAATTCTGGGCCGATCGCCTGGCGGAACTGGCCGCGACTGGCGACGTCGTGGTGCTCTGCGAGGGCGACCCGCTGTTCTATGGCTCGTTCATGCACCTCCACAGCCGGCTGCAGGGGCGGGCCGAGGTCGAGATCGTGCCGGGCATCCCCGGCATGGCGGGGTGCTGGAACGCAGCGGGCCTGCCGATCACCTGGGGTGACGACGTGCTGACGGTGCTTGCGGGCACTCTGCCGGAGGCGGATCTTGCGCGGCACGCGGCGGCGGCGGATGCCGTTGTCGTCATGAAGACGGGGCGGAACCTGCCGAAGGTGCGCCGGGCCCTCGCGGCGGCAGGCCGGCTCGAGGAGGCGTGGCTGGTCGAGAGGGGCACCATGCCGGGCCAGCGCGTCACGCGGCTCACCGAGGTGGAAGGGTCCGACTGCCCCTATTTCGCCATCGTTCTCGTCGCAGGCAATGGCCGGCGCCCGGAGCTTCAGGAATGACGCGACGGGGGGCAGCCAAAGCCAAAGTGCCGGGCGGACAGAGCGCGGAGCTTCGGGCATGACGGGCTGGCCATCGGTCGCATCGCGGCAGGCCACGCCCTGCACGTATCAGGTGGAGTTCCGGGCATGAACGGATGGCTTGTCGTCGCGGGTCTCGGCCCGGGTGCGGAGGCTCTGGTGACGCCCGAGGTTGCAGCCGCGCTGGCAGAGGCGACCGACATCGTGGGTTACATCCCCTATGTCGCGCGGGTGGCGCCACGGCCGGGGCTGACGCTGCATCCGTCAGACAACCGGGTCGAAGTGGAGCGCGCGACCCATGCGCTCGAGATGGCGGCCGAAGGGCGACGGGTGGCCGTGGTCTCCTCCGGCGATCCGGGTGTCTTCGCCATGGCCTCGGCGCTCTTCGAGGCGCTGGAGGTGCGGCCCGATCTTGCCGCGACGGACATCCGCGTGCTGCCCGGCATCACCGCGATGCTGGCGGCGGCAGCGGCAGCGGGCGCGCCCTTGGGACATGATTTCTGTGCCATCAACCTGTCGGACAATCTCAAGCCCTGGCCGCTGATCGAGAAGCGGCTGCGGCTGGCGACCGAGGCCGACCTGGCGATGGCCTTCTACAACCCGCGCTCGCGGTCGCGGCCCGAGGGCTTCGCGAAGGTGCTGGACCTTCTCAGGGAGACGTGCGGGCCTGACCGGCTGATCACCTTCGCCCGCGCGGTGTCGACACCCGAAGAGCGCATTGAAACCGTGACACTGGGCGACGCGACGGCCGACATGGCCGACATGCGGACGGTGGTCCTTGTCGGAAACTCGGCCACGCGGCGCGTCGGCCGCTGGGTCTACACGCCAAGGTCGGCACCATGACCGAGCCAGCCCATCACCGCCTCGGGCGTCTCCGCCCGCGGCCGGTCCGGGATGGCCGGGCGGTCGATCAGGATGACCGGCAGCCCGAGCATGCGGGCCGCATCGAGCTTGGCGCGCGCGCCCTCGCCGCCTGCATTCTTGGCGACGACGATCTCGGTCTCTTGCTCGCGCATCAGGGAAAGATCGCCGTCGAGATCGAAGGGGCCGCGCGCGATCACCACCTCGGCACGCGGCAGCGGCAGAGCCTCGGGCGGATCGACGAGCCGCAGCAGGTAGTGGTGCTGCGGGCGGCCGGCGAAGGCCTCGAGATGCATCCGGCCGATGGCGAGGAACACACGGGCTTCGGCCTCCGGCAGGGCCTCGGCGGCAGCGGCGATGGTGCCGACGCGGGTCCAGCGGTCGCCCTTGCCCGGCACCCACGGCGCACGCTCCAGCGCCACCAGCGGGATGCCGGTCAGGGCGCAGGCCTCGACCGCATTGCGGCTCATCTGCGCGGCGAAGGGATGCGTGGCATCGACCACGTGCGAGATGCCTTCCTGCCGCAGATAGTCCGCCAGCCCCTCCGCCCCACCGAAGCCGCCCATGCGCACCGGCAGGGGCTGGGCGATCGGCGTGGCCGTCCGGCCGGCGTAGGAGAAGACGGCCTCCAGGCCCTCTCCCGCCAGCAGTGCGGCCATCCGGCTGGCCTCGGTGGTGCCACCAAGAAGGAGGATGCGCATGGCTGATCCCTGGCTGTCGATCATCGGTCTGGGCGAGGATGGACCGGCGGGCCTGACGGATGCAAGCCGTGCGGCCCTGGCAGAGGCCGACGTCGTCGTCGGCGGGCCACGGCATCTTGCACTGGCCGGGGCCGGGGCGCGAGGAATGGAATGGCCGGTGCCCTTCGATGTGGCACCCCTGCTGGCGCTGCGCGGTCGGAAGGTTGCGGCGCTCGCCTCTGGTGATCCCTTCTGGCATGGCGCCGGGGGCAGTCTTGCCGAGCATCTGTCGCCGTCAGAATGGCAGGTCTATCCGGCGCCGGGCGTATGCTCGCTGGCGGCGGCCCGGCTGGGCTGGCGGCTGGAGGAGGTGACCTGCCTTGGTCTGCATGCCGGCCCGTTCGAGCGGCTGCTGCCCCATCTCCGCGAAGGCTCGCGCATCATCTGCACCGTCCGCGACGGGGCGGCGGCATGCGCTCTGGCCGCATGGCTGACCAACGCGGGCTGGGGCGCGTCGCGCATCTGGCTGCTCGAGGCCCTCGGCGGACCGCGTGAGCGGGTGCGCCAGAGCCTCGCCTCCCGATGGGACGTCACTGGGGCGGAAAGCCCCGTCTCCGTGGCGCTGGAAGCCTCTGGCGGCCGGCCGATGAGCCGCGTGCCCGGCCGCCCCGAGAATGCATTCGCCCATGACGGCCAGATCACGAAGGCGCCGGTGCGCGCCCTGACGCTGGCCGCCCTCGCACCGCATCCGGGCGAGCGCCTCTGGGATCTCGGCGGCGGCTCGGGGTCGGTCTCCGTCGAATGGTGCCTAGCGGGAGGCCGCGCCGTCTCGGTCGAGGCGCGCCCCGATCGCGTCGCGAACATTCGCGAGAATGCGCGGCGCTTCGGCCTGTCCGATCGGCTGACGGTGGTCGAGGGTAGGTCGGCCGAGGTGCTGGCCGGGCTCGACGCTCCGGATGCGATCTTCGTCGGCGGTGGCTTTGACGCGGACCTGTTCGCGCGTCTGCCGAAGACCGCACGCCTCGTCGTGAACGCCGTGACGCTGGAGACCGAGGCGCTGGTGCTCGGGCTTCACGCTCGCCATGGCGGCGACCTCCTGCGGATCGAGCTTTCACGCGCAGCGCCGCTTGGCGGGATGCGGGGGTGGGAGACGGCACGCCCCGTCGTGCAGTGGAGCCTTCAGCGGTGATCGTCGCGGGCTTGGGGTTCCGCAGCACCGTCTCGGTGCAGGATCTGGCAGAGGCGCTGTCGGGTCTTTCGCCGGATGCGCTGGCGACGGCGTCCGGAAAGGCACCTGCGCTCGCCCCGCTCGGGCTGCCGGTCATCGCCGTGCCCGAGGAGGATCTGCGCGGCGTCGGCACGCTGACGGAGTCTTCGCGCGTGCGGGACCTGTTCGGCACCGGATCGCTCTCGGAAGCGGCAGCGCTGGTGGCGGCGGGTCCGGGCGCGCGGCTGGTGCGCAAGCGGGAAGTCAGGGGTCTCGTGACCGTGGCGCTTGCCCAGAGCGCCCCTGCTTCGTGCGCCGCGGAAGATCAGAAAGATCAAATATGAAAAACTACTTCAAGAACGCCGGTCCAAGCCGGACCGATACGAAAGCCGCGCAATGACAGTGCATTTCATCGGAGCGGGCCCCGGAGGGCCTGACCTCATCACCCTGCGCGGCCGCGACCTGATCGCAGCCTCGCCGGTCTGCCTCTACGCCGGATCGCTGGTGCCGGAAGGGGTGCTTGCCCACTGTCCGCCGGGGGCGAGGATCGTCAACACGGCGCCAATGAGCCTCGATGCGATCATCGACGAGATAGCGGCCGCCCATGCAGGCGGCCTGGACGTGGCACGGCTGCATTCCGGCGACCTCTCGATCTGGTCGGCGATGGGAGAGCAGCTTCGCCGCCTCCGCGCGCTCGGGATCCCCTATGACGTGACGCCGGGCGTGCCTTCCTTCGCCGCCGCCGCGGCGGCCCTCGGGGCGGAACTGACGCTGCCGGGGCTCGTGCAGTCGGTGGTGCTGACGCGCACCTCCGGCCGCGCCTCGGCCATGCCCGAGGGCGAGCGCCTCGCGGCCTTTGCCGCCACCGGTGCGGTCCTCGCCATTCACCTGTCGGTGCATGTGCTCGAGAACGTTCTGGCCGAGCTTCTGCCGCATTACGGGCCGGATTGCCCCGTCGCCGTGGTCTGGCGCGCGAGCTGGCCGGACGAGCGCCTGATCCGCGCCACGCTCGGCACGCTCCGCGCCGCCGTCGCCGAGGAGATGGAGCGGACGGCCCTGATTCTCGTCGGGCGCAGCCTCGGAGATGCGGACTTTGGCGAGAGCCGGCTCTATGCCGCCGACTACGACCGCCGCTATCGCCCCGTAGGCACCGCGCCACGCTTCCCGGAGGGGACATGAGCGGCTTCGTCTCCTTCGTCTCCTCGGGGCCGGGTGATCCCGAGCTTCTCACGCTGAAGGCGGTGGATCGGCTGTCGCGGGCGGATGCGGTCCTGTTCGACGATCTCTCGTCGGGACCGATCCTGTCCCATGCGCGCGAGGGCGCCGACCTTGTCGGCGTCGGCAAGAGGGCTGGCCGCGCCTCTCCGAAGCAGGACCATGTAAGCCGCCTTCTGGTGGACTACGCCAGCACCGGCGCCCGCGTCGTGCGGCTGAAGTCCGGCGATGCAGGCATCTTCGGCCGGCTGGAAGAGGAGACCGCCGCGCTGGACGCGGCAGGGATCGGCTACGAGATCATCCCCGGCGTGCCCTCGGCCTGCGCCGCCGCCGCCGCCGCGGGCATCCCGCTGACCCGCCGGCTGACGGCGCGGCGGGTCCAGTTCCTGACCGGGGCGGACGTCACCGGCGGCCTGCCGGAGGCGAACCTCGCCGCTCTGGCCGATCCGCTGGCGACCACGGTGGTCTTCATGGGCAAGCGCACCTTTCCGATGCTCGCCGCCGCGCTGATCGGTGCGGGCCTGCCGGCCGAGACCCCGGCGCTGCTGGCCGAGGGCGTCTCGACGCCGGCGCAGCGCCTCTGGCGCGGAACTCTGGCGGGGCTGGCCGAGGAAGTGCAGAAGGCCGGCGACGCGCCTGCCCTGATCCTCTATGGCCCGCTGGCGGGGTCGGACGATGCGTGAGCTGACCCTCGTCGGCATCGGCACCGGCAATCCCGACCACGTCACCCGTCAGGGGGCAGCGGCCCTGCGCGAGGCAGGACTGATCCTCGTGCCGCGCAAGGGCGAGGAGAAGGCCGATCTCGCAGATCTGCGGCTCCGGCTCTGCGCCGAACTGGCGCCGGGGGTGCCGGTAGCCGAGTTCGATCTTCCGGTCCGCGACGCGGCCAACCCGGACTACCGCGGCGGCGTGGAAGACTGGCACGACGCCATTGCCCGCGCATGGGCGCAGGCCGCAGGAAATGCCGATCATGCAGCGCTGCTGATCTGGGGCGACCCGTCGCTCTATGACTCGAGCCTGCGGATCGCCGCGCGGCTGTCGCCCGCCCCCCGCGTGCGGGTGGTTCCGGGGATCACGGCGATCCAAGCGCTCTGCGCGGCGCATGCCATCCCGCTCAACGAGGTCGGCGCGCCGGTCGTCATCACCACCGGCCGGCAGCTGCGCGCCGGCTGGCCGGCGGGCACCGATACCGCTGTCGTCATGCTGGATGGCGAATGCAGCTTCCGCACGCTCGACCCGTCGGGCCTGCGCATCTGGTGGGGCGCCTATCTCGGGATGCCCGAAGAGATCCTCGAGTCGGGTCCGCTCGCGGAAGCCGCTCCGCGGATCGTCGCGGCCAGGGCAGAGGCGCGGGCGCGGCACGGCTGGATCATGGACATCTACCTGCTCAGGCGGTCGGGAGACGTGGCTTGAGCGCGGCTGCGATGCTGGTGGCTCTGGCGGTCGAAGGCCTCGCAGGATGGCCTGACCGGCTGCACGCCCGGATCGGCCATCCTGTCGTCTGGATCGGCGCAGTGATTGCCGCGCTGGAGGCGCGGTGGAACCGGCCGGGTTTCACCGACCGGACGAGGCTGATCCTCGGGGGCGTCACGGTGGCCGCCACTCTGGCGGCGACGGTCCTGCCGGCGATGGCGCTTGCGGCGCTGCTCCCCGGTGGCTGGATCGGGGCGCTTCTGACCGGCCTTCTCGCCGCGCCGCTGGTGGCAGGACGCAGCCTTCATGACCATGTGGCGCGCGTCGCACGCCCGCTGGCGGAGGGTAATCTGGCGGCCGCGCGCCACGCCGTGTCGATGATCGTCGGGCGGGACCCTGAGCGCCTCGATGGCGCGGGCATCGCACGGGCGGCGCTGGAGAGCCTCGCCGAGAACGCGTCGGACGGCGTCGTGGCGCCGGTCTTCTGGGGGGCCATCCTCGGCCTGCCGGGGATCGCGGGCTACAAGGCGATCAACACCCTCGACAGCATGATCGGGCATCGCAGCGACCGGTACCTGCATTTCGGCCGGATCGCGGCGCGGCTCGACGACGCGGCCAATCTGGTGCCGGCAAGGCTGACCGGTCTCTTGTTCTGCGTCGCTGCCGGGCGGCCGCGTGCCGCGTGGCGGACGATGCTGCGGGATGCGGGCTCTCATCGCTCGCCCAACGCGGGCTGGCCGGAGGCCGCGATGGCGGGCGGGCTCGCGATCCGGCTCTCGGGCCCGCGGACCTATGGTGAGCGGATCAGCGCGGAACCTTGGCTGAATGCCGCCGCGCCCGACCCGGAAGCAGCCGACATGACCCGCGGATTGAGGCTCTACATCCGCTCGCTGGCGGTGCTTGCCGGGCTGCTGGCGGTCGTCGCGCTCGCCGCGTGATCGGGCGGAACGGGCCTCTCGGCCGACCGCGCCTCGCGGGACGCCGAACGCGACACCGTCACCATGCGGCGGGTGGGAAATTCCGGGGACGTTGCGCCACGATCAAGGCGGAGCGGCGCGACTGCTGCGCTGATCATGCCGCGGCGTAACCTTCGCCGGTCGGTGAACCGCACACAGCTGATCCCCTGCTTGCGGCGCGGATCCGTGCGTTCCCGTCCCGCGCGTGCACTTCCAGGTTGCCGGTGATCCGCGCAGCGCCACCGACGCGGCGGATCAGTTGAATTTGGTGCTGCGGCAACACAACCTGCGGAAGTTCAGTGGCACCGCGGCACAAATTGTGCAAGCCATTGACGATGCATCGATTTCACCCTTCGATTGCGCAATTTTGGCCTTCGGCGCCTTGCCTTTTGCGCAACTTGAGAATGCCGCAGCGGCACGGTCTGCTCGCGCCAAAAAAGGCGCTGGCCGAAGAATGAAGAAAATGACGCGTGGATCCCTCTCTGCCCTGTCCGATCAGGAACCCCTGTTCCGGGATCTGGCACCGGGCGGCTGCTATGTGGCGCTGCGCGTCGGCTTCCTGTCGCCGGAGGAAGAGTGCAACCTGTTCCCCTCGGCCTGGATCCGCTTCTACACGGTGAATTCCTTCGGGCTTCGGGATCCTCTGACCCGGTGGGCCGCCACGGCAAACGGTGCCGTCCGGTGGAGTGCGATCCATGTGCCGGACGAAGCGGGCATCCTCGCCAGCTACCGCCGTCACGGGCTGCGCTTCGGCTGCGTGGTAGGCTTTCCCGCCCGCACGGCGCGATCGCGCAAGCGCACCTTCGGCATCTTTGCCCGTGGCGACCGCGAGATGACCAATGCCGAGATCGCGACCCTCCGCGCGAGTCTGGCCGAGCTTCATGCCCCCAATCGCGAGGCGCTGACGCCGAGCCAGGCCGAGGTTCTGCGGATGCTGAGCGAGGGTGTGCGCTACAAGGAGATTGCCCACCGCCTTGGCATCACCGAGGGCGCGGTGAAGGCACGCTTCAAGGCCGCCTGCGACCGGCTCGGCGCACGCACCGCCGTGCAGGCCGCCAACATCGCCCAGCGGCGCGGACTGATCTAGGCAGGCGAGCCGCTTCGGAGGCTGCCCGGGAAGGCCAGGCCGAGGACGCGGCACGGGTTGGCCTTCCCGGGCGGCCTGCGTCGCTGGCCGGTCCCTGCGGCAATATGCGGGCGGATCAGGGCTGTCTCGAGCATGCCGTGCCTTGGTATGGTGGCACCGGACCGGAGGCCGCGTGTTCCTCCGGTCCTGGCCCCTTCCGAGGGGTCCGTTCAGGTAAAGGGTATGTCAAGTTGACCGGAAGACGCCGCATCGCTGCGCTGATTGCGATTCTGGTGGTCTGCGGCGCGGGCGTGGCTGCTCATGGCACTGCACCTCCTCGCCGTGCGATCGGCCCGGTCCACGCGCCGGAAGTGCTTTGCGATGGCGCTGAAGCTGTCACGCCCCGCACTATCGACCGCTCCCGTCCGGGTGCCATCGCCGTGCCCCTGAAGGAACCTGGCTCGTCGGTCATAACGGACCGGCCGGCTGCGGCCGATGCTGCCGGACGAGGAACCGCGACCTCATCCGAGACGGAGACGGAGCCGGAGACAGCGGCGACGCCCCGGCGCCGGATCTACGCCATCGGCCTTGCCGCCAGCCTCGTGATCCTCCTCGGGCTCATGGCTGCGGTGGCCTTCGGGGATCCCCGCCGAAAGCGTTGACGAGAGACCCGCGAGGCAAGCGGCGCCGAATTGCCGATCCTCGTGCCGTGTCGATTGGTTGTCCGCCATGTCTCGCGCGCACCACCGCGTTCGAGCGGTCGGCGGCAAGCCCGTCCGCGCGATCCGACGCGGTGCGGGATATCCGGATCCGTCGCCCGCTCCGGCTCTTCGGCCGTGCCACGACCTTTTGCACGTATCGGCGCGGACAGGCCTCCACGCCGGCCCGTCGTTTCAGTCGGTGACCTTCTTGACGAACTGCGACTTGAGGCCGATCTGGCCGATCCCCGGCACCTTGCAGTCGATGTCGTGGTCGCCTGCCACGAGGCGGATACCCCGGACCTTGGTGCCCACCTTGATGACCGAGGAAGACCCCTTGAGCTTGAGGTCCTTGATGACCGTCACCGTATCGCCGTCGGCAAGCACGTTGCCCACGCTGTCCCGGACGGCGCCCGTCACCTCCGCCGGATCGCCAGGCGCCCATTCGTGCCCGCATTCGGGACAGGCGAGCAGCGCATCCACCTGATAGGTGAAGGCCGAGGAACATTCGGGGCAAGGCGGAAGCGCATCAGTCATGGCTGCGCTATAGCCGCGCTCCGCCGCGTTGGCCAGACGGCCCCGAGCTTCATGGTGACGCAGGCGTGAGACGGCATTGCGCAGCCGGTAGAGTGAGCGGCGGAAGGCGGGTCGCGCCCCAGCCGCCGGGGAAGCAAAATCGACCATGCGCTGGTCGCACGCCTCTCCAAGGTCGCGCCCCGGCCGGCGGGGAAGCACGGCTCCGCCGGTATCGCAGGTTGGCCGGCCTCACGGGCTGTGACTGGCCCGGCCGACGGGCTAGACTCGATCCTGGACACGGCATCATCCATGGAGACCGACGATGGACACAGTCACGGGCGGCTGCCGCTGCGGCCGGATCCGCATCACGGCGATAGGCCGTCCTTACCGGGTAGGCATCTGTCACTGCCTCGACTGCAGGAAGCAGCACGGCGCGCTGTTCCATGCCTCGGCCATCTTCCCGCAGGAGGCCGTGACGGTCGAAGGAGAGCCACGCGGGCATTCCGGGCGCTTCTTCTGCCCCGATTGCGGCTCGCCCGTCTTCGGGCGCTCCGGCGACGAGGTCGAGGTCAACCTCGGCTCGCTCGACAGCCCCGACCTCTTCGCGCCCACCTATGAACTCTGGACCATCCGGCGCGAGGCATGGCTGCCGCCCTTCCCGACCTCGAAGCTCTACGAGCGGGACCGGCCATCGGAGGGCCGGACGGAAGAGTGATGTCGCGCCGGCCGCGCCTCGTGCCTGTCTGGGTGTCGTGCGCCGTCAGGCCCCTCCCCTCAAAACGTAGTGGAGAAGCCCGGCCGCCAGCAGGAGCATCATGACGCCGATCAGCACGTCGAGCACGCGCCAGGCGATGGGCCGCGCGAAGATCGGCACCAGCAGGCGCGCGCCATACCCGAGGCTGGCGAACCAGACGACGCTCGCCAGGCCCGCGCCACCGAGGAAGGGGGCCTGCATGCCGTCGGGCTGGGCCGCCCCTACCGAGCCGACCAGAAGCACCGTGTCGAGGTAGACATGGGGGTTGAGGAAGGTGAACCCTGCCACGCGCGCGAGCGCTCCGCCGAGCGAGAGCGCAGGCCCTCCGCCCTCGGCCAGCAGTCGCTCCGGGTGGAACGCCCGGCGGAGCGCCGTGATCCCGTACCAGCCCAGGAAGACCGCGCCAGCGAGGGACAGCAGGGTGACGAAGCCCGGAAGCCTTCCCAGAACGGCGCCGAGGCCCGCGACGCCTGCCGTCATCAGCACCAGATCCGCGCCCGCGCAGAAGGCCACGACGGCGAGGACATGCTCACGCCGCAGGCCCTGCCGCAGCACGAAGGCGTTCTGCGCTCCGATGGCGACGATCAGGCCGAGCGACAGTCCGAACCCGGTGAGGAAGGAGGATGCATAAGGCATGGCCGGTTCATGCAATTCGCCTGCCGCAAAGTCCAGAAGCAACGCAAGCTGCAGGCTTCCGGCGCAGATCGCCCTACCGCAGGACGCCCCGCCGCTCTGCCAGAAGCGACGAGGCGAGCATGTCGGCCGCAGTCGGGCTGAGAGCGACCGGCGTGTCGTGGAGGATCGCGAGACGCGTGAGGGCCTGCAGGTCCGCGTCGCCGCCATGCGCGATCGTCGGATCCGCAAAGAAGACGACGCCATCCAGTTCGCCCGTCGCAATCAAAGCGCCGAGTTGCTGGTCGCCTCCCCGTGCCCCGCGCTGCAGCCGGTGCACCGTAAGGCCGGGCACGGCGGCCTGAATCATCCGCCCCGTGCCGCCGGTGCAGATCAGCCGGTGTCCCTCGAGCCGCGCCGCATGACGTGTCACCCAGGCCCTCAGATGGGGCTTTCGCGTATCATGCGCGGCCAGCGCGAGGCGGCGGGGAGCGATGGACTGCGCGCGGGCGCGGGTCGTGATCGCGAGGATCGCCCTCACCTGCGAGACAAAGCCGCCTTCCTCCGCGGGGAACGAGCCCGCGAGCGCCGCCGTGCCGACGGTGAAGCCGGCCGCGCCCGCCGCCGCGGTCTCGGTCACGCGCGCCTCGCTGTCGATGCTGCCCGCCATCACCACCGGCTTGTCGACCGCCGCGCAGACCTGCCGCATCAGCGCGGGCACGTCGCCGGCGAAGCGGTAGGCCAGAAGGTCGAGGCCATGCACATGCTCCAGATCCGCCAGCCTCCGGGCAGCGGCCACGATCTCGTCTGCGGTGCCCTCCAGCACGCTCGGATGGCCGGTCACACGTCCGGGGAACGGATAGTACCGGATAGGATGCTGACGGGTGATCGCCGTCACCGTCTCGGCGCGGGTCCCGCCGAGCAGGCAATCCACCTCCAGTTCGACGGCAGCGCGGGCCGAGGCCAGTTCACTCTCCTCGTCGAGGCTCACCACCTCGAGGTAGGATCGCCCGCCCGAGGCCCGGATCGCATCGGCAAGTTCCTTCAGCCTGTCGAACGGCAGCCCGACGTCCTTAAAGCCGATGTGGCGCGCGCCCGCCTCGAGCGCCTCGTCCAGCCGGGTGCGCGCGTCGGGAATGGTGCGATCCTCGGCGGTGAGCATGAGAATGAAGTCGAAGGCCAAGTGACACGATCCTCCGTGCGGACGCGGCAGGCGCGGGAGCCCCCAGTGTGATAGGCGCCGGGGAGCGATTTCAAGCGGCTTCCACTCCTGTTGCTCCTGACCGCTGTATCCTCTGCCTTCCGCGCTGTCCCGGTGGTGGCAGCGCATCCGGAAGAAGCGCGCGCATTCGGTCTCTCGTCACCCCGCAGATCGATGATCGTCTCGTGGGGTCCGGGGACCATGGGAACGCTCCCTTCGGCCACGGTTTCCGGAGCCAGTCGCTGCGCCGACAGCGCGGCACGGCGGGGCAGGATCGGTCACTTTCCCGCTGCTCCACGACGGATCTGGCTGCGCAGGATCCGCAGGAAGGCGCGCGCATCGAAGGTCTGGGGCGGCGGGCCGTAGATCGCACGGTCCAGATCGGAGAGGACGTCCGGCCTCCCGACGCATTCGGCGGAACGTTCCTCGGCGGCCCGACGAAGAGCGAGGAGGTCGCCCGCCCGCGCCGCGCGGCGCAAGCGCCAGCCCGGCAGCGGAGAGTAATGCCGCCAGAGACGATGCAGCGCATACGCCGTTGGTCGATGACCTGAGACGAGGACCGCCAGCCCGACCCCGAGCCCCGTGACAAGCGCAAGGATCACGCCGCGAGTGCTTGCGGCATCGAGTTGCATGCCGGCGGATTGCGAGGCGGCGAAGCTTGCGTAGCCGATGGGCAGCGCCGGGATCTCGACCGCTTCGACCTTCCGCGTCACGGTGTTGAAGAAGGGGATGGGGACCGCCGGCAGCACGCCCGGTTCGCCCGTCTCGGGCCGGAACTGCCAGGTCCAGACCACGCTCGCCACCGGCCCGTCCGGGGTCAGCTCCAGACGGCGCTCCACCGGGGCCGCAAAGGCGATGAGCCAGTTCTCGGAGATGACGGGCCGCGGCGGAAGCATCGCCGGCAGGGCTCCGACCGCGGTCACCGTGACGCTTCGCGTCACCGTCTCGCCGTCCTTCAGCCGGGCCGGATCGGTGCTCAGTTCGTCCGTCACGCGAAGCTCTGCGGCGGCGAAGCGCCAGCCGTGCGGGCTGTGGAAGGGCGGACCCTGCGGCATGGGCGCGACCGACAGGTCCAGCGGGTGCGACACCACGGTTTCGGCCTTGCCATCCGAGCCGACGAAGGTCAGCCGGTGCTCCGCCGGCCCGAAGCGCGAGAAGCCGGACTGCTTGGGATAGATCGCAAGGTGTCGCTCGACGACGATGCGCGTGCGGCCGTCAATGCGCTCCTCGTGCCAGTCGTCCCGGTCCAGCTGCACCCAGTCGAAACTCTCCCCGGGCAGAATCTTCAGATCCTCGAGCGTGATCCTGCCGTCGTAGACGCCGCGCACGGTGACGGGCACCATCTCGCCCTCGACTATGCTCTCGGCGCGGGGATGGGCCTGGATCTCGAGCATCCGCAGCGGCTCCTCGGCGAAGGCGGGCGAGGCGGTGATTGCTGCGAGCAACAGGAGAAGGCGGATCACCACGGGTCTCCCTCTTCCGGCGCCGCGAAGCCGAGCGAGAGGCGGCGGGTGTATTCGTCCGACAGCCGCAGCCGCAGGAATTCGCCCGGATCGTCGGCAAGCGTTGCAAGCCAGGCATCATCGGCGACCAGACGGCCCACGTCGAGCGGCGGCATGTCAGCCGAGAAGCGCTCGGTCGGTGCTTCATCAGGCGGTGTCACGACCTGCACCGCGATGCGCCCCGTCTCGTCACCGATGCCCACCACGGGATCGTAGAGAGCGGCCACCACATTGCGGTTCTCGCGCGCCTCGCTGTCGGCGGCATTCGCGAAGAGGACCGCGTCGAAATAGGCCTCGGCAAGGATGTAGTTGCCGACGGCGGCAAGGCTGAGCCCCCTGTTGTAGGTGACCGAACGCCCGGCCTCGGCGAAGGCCTTGTCCGCCTCGGCGAAGCGGCGCGCCTGATAGAGAGCTACACCGCGGATGGCCGGATCCGATGCAAGCGGAACGGCCAGTTGCGGCAGGCCCGCCAGAAGCGCAAGCTTGGCCCAGGCGGTCGGGCCACTGGCGGCGATGCAGGCGAGGGCCAGAAGGGCGAGGGCCGCGCGCCGCATCAGCGCTCTCCTGTGGCGGGGCGGCGGAAGAGCAGCAGGGCGGGCGCCAGAGCCAGCAGGACGAGAAGGCGGCCGAAATCGTCCAGCACGTCGGGCGCCTGGCTTGATCGCGCGATGGCACGGGCCCGGGCGGCCCCCATGCGTGCGAGCAGCGGTCTCGGCTCCCGTGCCGGCGCGAGGTCGCCGCCACCGGCCTTGGCCAGTCCGCTCAGCGCATCGGCCGCCGGCGGAGGCATCCCCTCGGGCAGTCCCCCGCGCGAGAGTTCGAGCGCCCAGACGCGGGCGCCGGCCTCGTCCAGTCGCCGCGCCTCCTCCCATGCACGGGCATTCACGCCGCCGCCGTCCGAGATGACGATCAGATCCGCCCCCGCAAGGCCCGCCGCTCCGTCCGCGGCGAAAAGCTCCCGCGCGAAACTCAGTGCGATGTCGGGCCGGCTGCCCTCGACGGGCATCGTCTCCGGACCCAGCACCGCGACGAGGCTTTCGAGCGAGGCCGCATCGCTGGTCGGCGCGCTCGCGACATAGGCGTCGGACGCGTAGAGCATGAGGCCGACGGGCCTGCCTCCCGCGGTCTGGAGCACCAGCGCCGCCGCGGCCTGCGCATCGGCGAGTTGCGCGGTCGCCGCGACCGAAGGCGACATGTCGAGGATGAGGATGATCGGGTCCATCCGGTCATAGGCCAGCGCCCCCTGACGCAGCCGCGCGGGACCGGCAAGCCCTGCCACCAGCACGGCCGCGACGAGGAAGGGCAGCATGCCGAGCCACCGCCCATCCGCCGGCGCGACATAGCCCATTCCGCGCATCCGCTCGAGCAGCAGCGGCGCGACGATCCTCTCCCATGTCCCGGCCGCGCGGCGGCGCCAGACGATCAGGGCGAGCAGCGCGATCGGCAGGAGCAGCGCGAGCCAGAGCGGGCGGAGCAGGAGAATGCTCATGCCGCCCCCTCCCGGCGCAGCCCCAGCGCCAGTGCGGCGACAAGTGCGAGGGCGGCCGGCCAGGGCCAGAGCGGGAACGGCACGAGGACGGGCGGGCGGTCGGAGGGGTTCGGCTCCAGCCGGTCGAGGTCGGCTGCCATGGCGCGGAGATCCTCCATGCCCCGGACGCGGTAGCTGCGCCCGCCGCTCGCCTCCGCTATGGCCCGGAGCGTCGCGGTATCCACGGCATCGCGCGAGGCGGGCCGCGTCTCCATGTCGTCGGGCCCCAGCGCGATCGTGTGGATGCGGACGTCGTGACGCGCAGCGAGCGCCGCCACCTGCCGGGCGTCGATCTGGTGCGCGTTGTCCCGGCCGTCCGACAAAAGGACGATCACGCGCGAGCGCGCCTCTCCTTCCGAGACACGTTTCAGCGCCAGTCCGAGCCCGTCGGCGATTGCCGTCGACCGGCCGGTGATGCCGATCGACGCCTCCTCGATCGCCCGGCCGATCGCCATGAGGTCGAAGGTCAGCGGTGCAGCGACATAGGCGCGGTTGGCGAAGAGGACGAGCCCGATCCTGTCCCCCGTCCGCTCTTCCACGAAGCTGCGGGCGACCTGTTTCACCGCGTCGAGCCGCGTGCTCTGGACGCCGTCGATGTCGAAATCCTCGATCAGCATCGAGCCCGACATGTCGAGCGTCAGCACGATTTCGCGTCCCGAAGCGCTGAGGTCCGGCATGGGGACCAGCCTCTGCGGACCGGCGAGCGCAGTGACGAGGCAGACCCAGAGAAGCACCCTGAGAACCGTGCCCCACCGCGCGCTGCGCGAGGTGCCGTGCGCGGGCTCGGCCCCGGCGGCAAGCCCGTCCGGCAGGTAGAGCGCGCCGTCCTGGCGCTCGAGCGGCGGAAGGAAGCGCCACGCAAGGAAAGGCAAGGGCAGGAGCAGGAAGAGGAAGGGTGCGGCGAAGTCAGGCATCGCGACCCCTGCGCGCGGCAGTGCGGATCAGCGGCGCGAGATCCGGCGGAGGCGTTCCGGGTCGGTAGAGGGCGCCGGCCACCTCGGCGGGCAGTTTGCCGCCATGCCGCCGCAGAAGCCGAAGCTGGCCCACGACACGGTCCTCGGCGGGCAGCGCGGCGAGGCTGCGAATCTCCTCTTCCAGGCGCGGGCCCTTCGTGCGCGCCATCGCCGGACGCAACAGGCCGAAGAGGACCAGCGCCAGAGCCAGGCCGAACCCGAAGGCCGCGAGCACCTCGGCCCAGCCGAGGCTCGCGAAGGAGACCGGAAGACGCGGCGGGTGCAGGTCGCGGAGCGGGTCGAACGAGGTCATGGCTGTTCCTCGGCCGGCACATCGGTCGCCACCTGCTCCACCGTCACCCCCAGGCGTGCAAGCTCGTCCATCGTGGCCGCGCGCCGTCCGGGCAGATCCCGGAACGCGCCGCGTCGCGTCCGCCCCCCCTCGGTCAGGAAGGGCAGAATTGTCGCGGGCGGATCGATCTCGAAGGGATCCACCATCAGCAGAAGGCGCAGCGGGCCGCGCCGCAGGAGTGTTCCGACCGCCGCCGCCAGCATGGGCCCCGGCCGGTCGAGCGCGGTGGCCAGCAGGATGGTTGCGCCGCGCGGGGCGAGACTGCCGGCCCGCAGCAGGTCGGGACCGAGATCTCGCACCGGCTGGCTCAGCGAGGCGAGCGCGGTTCCATGTGCCCGGACCAGACAGCCTGCGGCCCGCGCCATGCCCATGGCTCTTGCCGAGGCCCGCGAGGACTGCAGGCCGGCGTCCGTCAGCGCGACCGCGCCGGCGGATCCTCCGTCGTTGACCGCGTGCCATCCCGCAAGGGCCAGCGCCTCGGCCGCCGCCACCGAGCGGAACCTCTGCGTGCCCCAGAGCATCGGGCGACGGAAATCCGCCACGAGCACGACGGTCCGGTCGCGATCCTCGTGGAAGCTGCGCACCTGCAGGGCGCCGGTTCTCGCGGTGGCGGCCGCATCAAGGTGGCGGAGGTCGTCGCCCTCGGTGAAGGGCCTGATCTCGCGGATCTCGTGCCCCTGCCCCCGCGGCCGCGTCGCCGTGGAACCGGGCCTGCGCGCGAGTTCCGGCGCGGTCCGCCGCTTGCGGGCCGCGACCGGCGCAAGTGCCAGCAGCCGCGCCACCGTCACCTCATGCGCCGACGCGCCCATCACCAGGGCCGCACATGGCCGAGGAGCCGCGCCACGATCCCGCGCGCGTCGATCCCCTCGGAAGTGGCGCGCCAGCTGGGAACGAGGCGGTGGGCGAGCGCATCGGGTGCAAGCGCCTCGACATCCTCGGGAAGCGCATGGTCACGTCCGTGAAGCAGCGCCCGCGCACGGGCGGATGCCGCGAGGGCGAGCGTGCCGCGGGGCGAGACCGCATGCTCCACCAGCCCGTCGAGCGGGGTTCCGTCGGTCTCGCGCGTGGCGATGACAAGACGCACGATGAAATCCCTGAGCGCGGGCGCGAGGTGGATGGCAGCCGCCGCCGCGCGCGCCGCACCGAGTTCGCCATGGCTCAGCGGCGCTGGCAGCGGGCTGGCCTCGCGCCCCGCCTCGCCCTCGACGAGATCGAGGATCGCCCGCTCGGCCTCGGCACCGGGAAGCGCGAGATCGACGTGAAGAAGGAACCGGTCGAGCTGCGCCTCGGGCAGCGGAAAGGTGCCCTCGTGCTCGATCGGATTCTGCGTAGCCACCACCATGAAGGGATCGGGCAGACGCCGCGTCACGCCTCCTGCCGTCACCTGCGACTCTCCCATGGCTTCGAGAAGGGCCGACTGCACCTTGGGCGGCGCGCGGTTGATCTCGTCCACCAGAACGAGCGAGTGGAAGATCGGGCCCGGGACGAAATCGAAGCTCTCGCTGTTGCGCCGGAACACCTGCGTGCCGGTGAGGTCCGAGGGCATGAGGTCGGGCGTGCACTGGATCCGGGCGAAGCTGCCGTCGAGCCCCTCGGCAAGCCGCTTGACGGCCCGGGTCTTTGCGAGCCCCGGCGGCCCCTCGATCAGCACATGGCCACCGGTGAGCAGCGCCGTCATGAGCCGTTCGACCAGCGTGTCGTGGCCGACCAGCCCGGCGCAGATCTGCTCGGCCAGAAGGGTCACTCCCTGACCCTGCGATTGGGTGCCGATGACGTTCACGTTCTCCTCCCAGATCCGCGCGTCGCTGCATGCGAGTCTGTCAGAGGATGCCCGCGAAAACCATTGCCGCGTCCTCCACCAAAGGTAGGGCGCGGGAAACGCAGGATCGGGGTGGAACGGCGGTGCCCGCGCTGCCGCTACGGCAGGGGTGATAATCCCGCCGCTGTTGCCTAGCATGACGACCGGAGGACAGCGGAGGAGGAAGATCATGCGAACCATCGCCATCGCCGGCGCGGTGCTTGCTGTATCGGCGGCAGCGGCGCAGGCGCAGGCCACGGACGGTCCGAGTTGCGCCGAGCTGCGGGACACGGTCTTTCCAGGCGGCCACGTCACGAGCGCCCGGGAAGTCGCTGCGGAGGGCACTCTGCCCGCCTATTGCGAGATCCGGGCCACCGCCCTTCCGGCGATCTCGATCGAGGTGCGGCTGCCGCTCGAGGGCTGGAACGGCGGCTTCTACCAGACCGGCTGCGGCGGGTTCTGCGGCATCCTCGGGCGCGACGACGCGGGCGCCGGCTGGATCAACGCGATGCGTCCGGGCCTCGCGCGCGGCTATGCGACCGCCACCTCGGACAGCGGCCATCTCGGCCTGTCGGTCGTCGATGCGGCCTGGGCCGACCACGATCCGGCCGCCGAACGGGACTGGGGCTGGCGGTCCATCGGCGAGACCAACCGCGTAGGCCTGCTGCTCGCCGAGACCTTCTACGGGTCGGGCGCCGAGCGCTCGATCTTCCAGGGGTGCTCGACCGGGGGGCGCATGGCCCAGATGGCGGCGCTGCGCTACCCCGAGATGTTCGACGGCATCATCGCGGGCGCTCCGGCCATGGACTACACCGGCCTCGTGGCGACCGCGATGAGCTGGTTCATGGCCGCCAATACCGATGACAACGGCGAGCAGATCCTGAAACCGGGGCGCGAGGCGCTGATCGGGCGCGAGGTCATGGCGCAGTGCGATGGTGTCGATGGCGCGGAAGACGGGCTGATCGCGGATCCCCGTGCCTGCGAGGTGGATCTCTCGCCGCTGGCCTGCGGTGCGGGCAGCAACTCGGACTGTCTGACGGAGAAGGAGCTCGAGGTCGTCTCGCTCTGGCGGCAGGGTCCGCGCAACGCTGCGGGAGAACAGCTCTATCCGGGCGGCATCCCCGAAGGATCGGAGCCGTTCTGGGCCACCTGGCTCGTCGGAAATGCCGAGGGCGGCGGACGGTTGGTCAATGCCTTCACCACGAATTTCGGCGCCTACATGGCCTTCCCGGACGATCCCGGCCCCGGCTGGAAGCCGACCGACTTCGACTTCGAGACGGATCCGGCCCGGCTCGAGACCATGAGCGCCGTCTATGATGCCGACGATCCCGACCTGTCGGCCTTTCGCGAGGCAGGCGGGCGGATGATCGTCTGGCACGGCTGGGCCGATGCGATCGTGACGCCCTACAAGACCGTGGAGTGGTATGCCGAGGCCGCCGACAAGGCAGGCGGAGAGGATGCGCTGAAGGAGAATGTCGCCCTCTTCATGATCCCCGGGCTCGACCATTGCGGCCTTGCGCCCGGACCGGGCGGGATCGACCAGACGGCGCTCGATCCGACGGCGGCGCTCGAGCGCTGGCTCGACACCGGGGAAGCGCCGGACTCGATCCGTGCCGGAGAGACGGGGCAGTAAAGCGCCGGCGACAGGCCGCCGAAGGACGGGACGGCGGGCGCCCCCGAAGGAGCCCCTTGTTCCCCCTTCCCTCCGGCCTATCTCGCTGTCCGGCGCGGCTGTCGGGCGGGGATGTCCGCGCCGCCGGCCGGCATCCTCTGAGGGCTCAATGACTGCCATCGTCTCCATCCGCGATCTCGTGAAAACCTACGACTCGGGCTTCCAGGCGCTGAAGCGCGTGAGCCTCGACATCCAGGAGGGCGAGATCCTTGCGCTTCTCGGGCCGAACGGAGCCGGCAAGACGACGCTCATCTCGACCATCTGCGGCATCGTCCGGCCGACCTCGGGCCTGATCACCGTCGGCGGGCACGATGTCGCTCGCGACTGGCGCGCCGCCCGATCCCTCATAGGGCTGGTGCCTCAGGAAATCGCGCTGGAGCCCTTCGAGACGGTCTTCCGTAGCGTGAGCTTCTCGCGCGGGCTCTATGGCCGGCCTGCGGATCCCGGCCATGTGGAACGCGTGCTGCGCCAGCTCTCGCTCTGGGACAAGAAGGACAGCACGATCCAGCCGCTCTCGGGCGGGATGAAGCGCCGGGTGCTGATCGCGAAGGCGCTGGCGCACAGGCCGCAGGTGCTCTTCCTCGACGAGCCCACGGCCGGGGTGGATGTCGAACTCCGGAAGGACATGTGGGCGGTGGTGGCGGACCTTCGCGCGCAGGGTGTGACGATCATCCTCACCACCCACTACATCGAGGAGGCCGAAGCCATCGCGGACCGGGTGGGCATCATCAATCACGGAGAGATCCTGCTGGTCGAGGACAAGGCGAGCCTGATGTCGCGGATGGGCCGCAAGGAACTGCAGGTGGATCTGGCCGAACCGATAGAAACGGTGCCCGAAACCCTTGCCAGACATGCGCTGGAACTCGACGAAGGCGGGCGCAGCCTCATCTATACCTACGATGCAGCGGGCGAGCGGACGGGGATCGTCACGCTTCTCGGCGAGATGCGCGGGGCCGGGCTGCAGATCGCAGATCTGGCCACGCGGCAGAGCAGCCTCGAGGACATCTTCGTGGATCTGGTGAGGACGGGACGATGAACCTTCAGGCGATCAGCGTGATCTTTGCCAAGGAGATGGCGCGCTTCCGGCGCACCATCCTCGAGTCGCTGGCCTCGCCGGTGATCTCGACCTCGCTCTACTTCGTCGTCTTCGGCGCGGCCATCGGCAGCCGCATCGACACGGTGGGCGGCGTCAGCTACGGCGCCTTCATCGTGCCGGGCCTGATCATGCTGACCGTCGTCACCCAGTCCGTGGCCAATGCCTCGTTCGCCATCCATTTCCCCAAGTTCATCGGCACGATGCAGGAGCTTCTGGCGGCCCCCGTCGGCTTCGTCGAGATCGTGACGGGCTTCGTCGGCGCGGCTGCGGTCAAGTCGATCCTGATCGGGCTCGTGATCCTTGGCACGGCCTTCCTCTTCGTCGACCTGCCGATCGCGCATCCTGTGGCGATGGTGATGCTTCTCGCGCTCACCAGCCTCAGTTTCTCGCTCTTCGGATTCATCATCGGCATCTGGGCCAAGGATTTCCAGCAGCTGCAACTGATCCCGCTTCTGGTGCTCACGCCGCTGATCTTCCTCGGCGGCAGCTTCTACAGCATCGACATGCTGCCCGAAGCCTGGCAGACGGTCGCGCTGTTCAACCCCGTCGTCTACCTCATGTCGGTCTTCCGCTGGTCCTTCTTCGACACGTCCGACGTGCCCGTGGCGGTCAGCCTCGTCGCAATCTTCGTCTTCACGGGCCTCTGCCTCGGCATCATCTGGTGGATCTTCCGCTCGGGCTGGCGCATCCGCCAGTAGGTTTGCGCAGGCCAGGCACAACCTTGACCTGTTCGGCGGCCGGGCCAGATCGTGAGGCCCCAGCCCGCAGTCAGGAGACGCCGATGTTCCGCCCGCTCGCCCTGTTCCTCGCGTGCCAGATGGCGCTGCCGGCGCTTGCCCAGCAAACGAGCGATACCGTCGCTCCCGAAGCCGGCACAGCGCCCACGGCTTTCGGAACGCTGTCGGATGCGGCCCGCACCGCCATGGAGAACCGCGATGCGGGGAGGCCGGTGGAGGCGCAGGACTGGATGGTCGTCGCCGCGAACCCGCTGGCGGTCGAGGCCGGCGCCGACGTTCTCCGCGACGGCGGAACCGCGGCCGATGCAATGATCGCGGTGCAGGCGGTATTGGGGCTGGTCGAGCCGCAATCCTCGGGACTGGGCGGAGGCGCGTTCCTCGTCTGGTACGACGGCGAAAGCGGCGAGCTGACCACGCTCGACGCGCGTGAGACGGCGCCGCGACGCGTCACGCCGCAGCTCTTCCAGACCGCCGAGGGCGAGCCGCTCGAATTCCTCGATGCGGTGGTGGGAGGCCGGTCCGTGGGCACCCCCGGAACGCCCATGCTTCTCGAAGAGGCGCACCGGCGCTGGGGGAAAGCCTCGTGGCCGGGCCTCTTCGACGACGCCATCCGGCTGGCCGAGGAGGGGTTCGAGGTCTCGCCGCGCCTCGCCGGTCTGGTCGCCGACGACCCCGAGGGACTCTCGCGCTTTCCGGCGACCGCCGCATATTTCCTGCCCGGCGGCCAGCCGCTGCGGTCGGGCGAGCTTCTGAAGAACCCCGACTACGCGGCGACGCTGCGGAAGATCGCGGCAGAGGGGGCGGATGCGTTCTACGGCGGCTCCATCGCGGAGGACATCGTCGCCACTGTCCGGTCTGCCGAGGGCAATCCGGGGCAGCTGTCGCTCGGGGATCTCGCGGACTACCGGGTGGTCGAGCGGCCGCCGGTCTGCGCAGCCTACCGCGGGGCGCAGGTCTGCGGGATGGGTCCACCCTCATCGGGCGCGCTGACGGTGGGCCTGATCCTCGGCACGCTGGAGCCCTACGATCTCGCGACGCTCGGACCTCGGGATCCCGAGAGCTGGCGGCTCATCGGCGATGCCACGCGCCTCGCCTTCGCGGACCGCGGCCGTTACATGGCCGACAGCGATTTCGTGCCGGTGCCGGTCAAGGGGCTGCTCGACCCCGCTTATCTGTCCGTGCGATCCGAGCTTCTGCGCGGCGACGACGCGCTGCCCGAGGTTTCGGCGGGAGAGCCGGCCTATGACCACGCACAGCTCCGGGGCCAGGACGAGAGCCTGGAGCTGCCCTCGACCTCGCATATCTCGATCGTGGACGCGGACGGCAACGCCCTCTCGATGACGACGACGATCGAGAACGGCTTCGGCTCGCGATTGATGACGAACGGCTTCCTGCTGAACAACGAACTGACCGACTTCTCCTTCCGCACCCATGCCGACGGCTGGCCCATCGCGAACCGCGTGGAGCCCGGCAAGCGCCCACGCTCGTCGATGTCGCCCACCATCGTGTTGCGCGACGGCAAGCCGGTCCTCGTTATCGGCAGTCCCGGCGGCTCCACGATCATCGGCTATGTGGCGCAGGCGCTGATCGCGCATCTCGATTGGGGCATGGACGTGCAGCAGGCCGTGGCCATGCCGCATCTGGTCAACAGCTTCGGCACTTACCAGATCGAGCTCGGCACGACGGCCGAGGAGATGCAGCAGCCGCTTGCGGATCTGGGCTACGAGGTGAAGGCCGCCGAGATGACATCCGGCCTCCACGCCATCTCGCTGGGCACGACGCTGCTCGGCGGTGCGGATCCGCGTCGCGAGGGGATCGCGCTGGGGCAATGACCTCTCGACGCCGATGATGTGGCCCCCGGCGAAGCTGTCGGAGGCCGCAATACGGGCACAGGCCCGCAATCGGGTGGTCGCGGATCAGGCGGCCCCGGCGAGCGCCAGCCGCTCGCGCCAGCCCGGGTAGAGCTTGTCCGCGTCGTTCTGGAAGCTCTCGAAGGCGCGGGCGAGTTCGTGATGCTCCTTGGCGTAGGTGACGAGATCCACGCCCGCCTTCCAGGCGTCATGCGCCTGCCGCAGCGATTTCGCACCGGCCGTTCCGCCGTCGACATGGCCGAAGGCGCCGCCGCCCGAGGTCTGGATCACGTTGGAATGGCCCAGGTTGTCGAAGAAGCCCGGCAGCCGCAGCGCGTTCATCCCGCCCGAGATGATCGGCGTCGTGGCTTTCATCCCCAGCCAGTCCTGATGGTAGAACGGGCCCTGCGCCGCCTCTTCGGTCAGCATGAAGGCCATGATCTTGTCGGCGGCCTCGCCCTCCATCTTCCCGTAGCCCATCGTGCCGGTGTGGATGCCGGAGGCGCCCTGCAGGCGCGACATCTTCGAGAGCACGAAGGCTGTGTAGCCGCGCATCGACTGCGGCGAGGTCACGGCACCGTGGCCCGCGCGGTGATAGTGCAGGAACTGCCGCGGGAACTGCCGGCGGGCGGTTGTGATCGCCGCGGGGCCCGTCACGTAGCCGTCGACGAGGAAGGCCACATGGTCGGCGTTCTCGCCGAAGGTCTCGAGGATGTACTCGCCCCGCGCCACCATCTCGTAATGGTCGTCCGCGGTGATGTTGGCCGAGAAGAGCTTCGCCTCGCCCGTTTCGTCCTGCGCACGCTTCATCGCGTCGGCGACGAGGCGGATCGTCTCCTTCAGCGGCGCGAAGGTCTGGTTGCCCTGCGGCTCGTCATTCTTGATGAAGTCGCCGCCCAGCCAGAATTCATAGCAGGCGTCCGCGAAGGGCTTGGGCCGCAGGCCGAGCTTCGGCTTGATGATGGTCCCCACCACCATGCCGCCGTCGGTCACGCTCCGGCCCAGAACCCGCCACATGTCGGCGATGTTCATCGAGGGGCCGTCGAACAGGCGCAGATAGCACGGCGGCACGTAGAAGTCGTGCATCTTGGCGTATTCGACGTCGCCCATGCCCTGGTTGTTGCCGATCGTCAGCGTCAGGAACGAACACAGCATCGCCCGGCCGTCGATGATGTTGCGGTCGAACAGCTCGACCGGATAGGCGATCTTCATGATCTCCTTCTCCGGGTCGATCTCGTACACGAGCGCATCGACGCCGCGGGTGAAGTCGTCGGTGGTCGAGACCTCGACGTTCGTGCCGGTCGAGCTTTCGGCGGCGAAGTGGGCCGCCGTTTCGAGGTAGCCGTAGCCGGCTTTGGGCTTCATGACATAGGCGCAGAGAACGTGACGGCCGCCGGCGATCAGATCGGCTTCCTTGAGTTCAAGCCGGGCGTAGCGGTTGGACTGGTCCATGATCGTATCCTTTTCACACGGGGCGTTTCAGGCGGTCTTGGGGGCAAGCGAGCCGCTGGCATAGCGCTCCGCCATATCGTCCATCGGGATGACCTTGATCTTCCCGGCATTGCCTGCGGTGCCGAAGGCTTCGAGCCGCAGCTTGCAGAGGTCGCGCATCGCGTCCATCGCGGGCTTGAGGAACTTGCGCGGGTCGAACTCGGACGGATTCTGCTGCGCGATCTTGCGGAACTGGCCGGTCATCGCCATGCGGCAGTCGGTGTCGATGTTGACCTTGCGCACGCCCATCTTGATGCCGCGCACGATCTCTTCCACCGGCACGCCGAAGGTCTGCGGCATGGCGCCGCCGAATTCGTTGATGATGTCCTGAAGCTCCTGCGGGACCGAGGACGAGCCGTGCATCACGAGATGGGTATCGGGCAGCTTCTTGTGGATCGACTCGATCACCGACATGGCGAGGATCTCGCCATCGGGCTTGCGGCTGAACTTGTAGGCGCCGTGCGAGGTGCCGCAGGCAATGGCCAGCGCATCGACCTGGGTCTTCTTCACGAAGTCCACCGCCTGGTCGGGATCGGTCAGCAGCTGGCTGTGGTCCAGCTTGCCCTCGGCGCCGTGGCCGTCCTCGGCCTCGCTCTCGCCGGTCTCGAGGCTGCCCAGCACGCCGAGTTCCCCCTCGACCGAGGCGCCGACCCAGTGGGCCATGCTGCTCACGCGCTCGGTGATGTCCACGTTGTAGTCGTAGTCCGCCGGGGTCTTGGCATCGGCCTTGAGCGAGCCGTCCATCATCACCGAGGTGAAGCCGTGGCGGATCGCGGTCATGCAGGTGGCTTCGTTGTTGCCGTGGTCCTGGTGCATGCAGAGCGGGATGTCGGGATAGATCGCGGCCAGTGCCTCGATCATCTTCGCCAGCATGATGTCGTTGGCATAGCTGCGCGCGCCGCGGCTGGCCTGGATGATGACCGGCGCGTCGCAGGCCTTGGCGGCCTCCATGATCGCGAGGCCCTGTTCCATGTTGTTGATGTTGAAGGCGGGAACGCCGTAGCCGTGTTCGGCGGCGTGGTCGAGAAGCTGGCGAAGCGTGATCAGTGCCATGACGGGATACCTTGAGAAACGAGGAGCGGGAGTGCCCGGCTCCGGAATGCGTGGTGGAAAGGGGCCGGTGACCCGGCCCGGAAGATCAAAGAAGCTTGCCCATCGCGACGGCCGTATCGGCCATCCGGTTCGAGAAGCCCCATTCGTTGTCGTACCAGCTCAGGATGCGGACCATCCGGCCCTCCATCACCTTGGTCTGGTCCATGTGGAAGACCGACGAGTGCGGATCGTGGTTGAAGTCCGACGAGACGTTGGGCTGTTTCGTATAGCCCAGCACGCCCTTCAGCGGGCCCTCGGCCGCGGCCTCGATGGCGGCGTTGACCTCGTCCACCGTGGTATCGCGCGCGGCCTCGAACACGAGGTCCACCACCGAGACGTTCGGCGTCGGGACCCGGATCGCGACACCGTCAAGCTTGCCCTTCAGCTCCGGCAGCACGAGGCCCACGGCCTTCGCCGCACCCGTCGAGGTCGGGATCATGCTCAGCGCCGCGGCGCGGGCGCGGTAGAGATCCTTGTGCATCGTGTCGAGCGTCGGCTGGTCGCCCGTGTAGCTGTGGATCGTGGTCATGAAGCCTTTGGCGATCCCGATCGCGTCGTTGAGCGCCTTGGCGACCGGCGAGAGGCAGTTGGTGGTGCAGGAGGCGTTCGAGACCACCATGTCCCCGGCGGTCAGCGTGGCATGGTTCACGCCGAAGACGATGGTCTTGTCGGCGCCGTCGCAGGGGGCCGAGACCAGGACCCGTTTCGACCCGTTCTGCAGATGCGCCGAGGCCTTCTCCTTCGTGGTGAAGATGCCGGTGCATTCCATCGCCACATCCACGTCGCTCCAGGGGAGTTCGGCGGGGTTGCGGATCGCGGTCACCTTGATCGGGCCGCGGCCGACGTCGATCCAGTCCTCGCCGGTGGTGACGGTGGCCGGGAAGCGGCCGTGGACGCTGTCGAAGCGAAGCAGGTGGGCATTGGTCTCGACCGGGCCGAGATCATTGATGGCGACAACCTCGATGTCGGTCCGGCCCGACTCGATGATCGCGCGCAGCACGTTGCGGCCGATGCGGCCGAAGCCGTTGATGGCAACCTTGACTGTCATCCTCTTCCCTCAGATACGATTTTTCGCTTCGGCGACAATGGCGTCGACCGTAATGTTGAAGTGTTTGTAGAGCTCGGGCGCAGGCGCCGAGGCGCCGAAGCCGGTCATGCCCACGAAGCCGTCCTCCGGCCCGAGGAACAGGTCCCAGCCCTGCCGCAGCGCCGCCTCGCAGCCCACACGCGGCGCCTGACCCAGGACCTTTGCCCGGTAGTCGGCTGGCTGCGCGGCGAACAACTCGAACGAGGGCGCCGAGACGACGGCCACGGCGATCCCGTCTTCGGCCAGCTTGTCGGCGGCGGCGAGGGCCAGCTCCAGTTCCGAACCGGTGGCGATCAGCGTCGCCTGCCGGTCCGCCGGATCGCGCAGCAGATAGGCGCCGCGTGCAGTCAGGTTCTCGTCCACATGCGTGCCGCGCACGGTCGGCAGGTTCTGCCGCGACAGGACCAGTAGCGTCGGCGTCGCGGTCGAGGTCATGGCGATCTCCCAGGCCTCTGCCGTTTCCACCGCATCTGCGGGACGCAGGACCGTCAGGTTCGGGATCGCACGCAGGCTCGCCAGATGCTCGACCGGCTGGTGCGTGGGCCCGTCCTCGCCGAGACCGATCGAGTCGTGGGTCATGACGTAGGTGACCGGAACGCCCATCAGGGCCGAGAGGCGGATGGACGGACGACAATAGTCGGCGAAGGCCATGAAGGTGCCGCCATAGGGGCGCAGGCCCCCGTGCAGGGCGATCCCGTTCATCGCGGCGGCCATCCCGTGCTCGCGGATGCCGTAGTGGATGTAGTCGCCCGAGAAGGAGCCCGGCTTCACCGAGACCATCGCCTTCGACCGGGTGAGGTTCGATCCGGTCAGGTCGGCAGATCCGCCGACCGAGAACGGCAGCGTCGCATTCACGACCTCGAGCGCCATCTCGCTGGCCTTGCGGGTCGCGACCTTCGGCCTGTCGGCCGAGAGCTTCGCCTTGTAGGCGGCAATGGCCGCGGGAAGCGCCGAGGTATCGCCGGACTCGGCCCGGACGAAGGCTTCGCGCGACGGGTCAGCCGCCAGTCGCGCCTCCCAGGCTGCGCGGGCGGCCGCGCCGCGGGCGGCGATCCGGCCCCAGGCCTCGTAGAGGTCGCCGGGGATCTCGAAGGGCGGGTGGTCCCAGCCGAGGAAATCCCTCGCGGCGGCAATCTCGGCCGCGCCGAGAGGCGCGCCATGGACATCGTGGCCACCCTGCTTGTTCGGGGCCCCGAAGCCGATCACCGTGCGGCAGGCGATCATCGACGGCCGCGGATCGAGACGCGCCGCCTCGATGGCCGCCGCGATTTCTTCGGGCGCATGGCCGTCGCAGGCCTGAACATGCCAGCCCGAGGCGGCGAAGCGCGCCTTCTGGTCGGTCGAGGTCGAGATGGCCGTGTCGCCGTCGATGGTGATGCGGTTGTCGTCCCAGAGCACGATCAGCCGGCCGAGGCCCAGATGCCCCGCCATGTCGATGGCCTCGTGGCTGATGCCTTCCATGAGGCAGCCGTCACCGGCAATCACATACGTGTAATGATCCACAAGATCATTGCCGTAGCGCGCGTTCTTCATGCGCTCCGCGAGTGCCATGCCCACCGCGGTCGCGATCCCCTGGCCGAGCGGCCCGGTCGTCACCTCGATCCCGTCGGCATGACCGTATTCCGGGTGCCCGGCCGTGCGCGCGCCGAGTTGCCGGAAGGAGCGGATCTGATCCATGTCCATGTCCGCATAGCCGAGCAGGTGGTGGATCGCGTAGAGCAGCATCGACCCGTGTCCTGCGGACAGCACGAACCGGTCACGGTCGGGCCATTTCGGCGCCGCGGGATCGATCGTCATGAAGCGGTTGAAAAGCACGGTGGCCACGTCAGCCATGCCCATCGGCATGCCGGGATGGCCCGATTTCGCCTTCTCGACCGCGTCCATGGCCAGCGCACGGATGGCATTGGCCATCCGCGTCTCCTGCGAAAATTGCATGTCCTTCATGGCACTGTTCCTTCGTTGTGCCCCAGTTCCTCCGGTTCCGGCTCGATCCGGAACCGCATTGCATCGCACGGCCGTCAGGCCCGCGCGCGGCGCCCCTCGCGCACCATCCGCTCGATCAGCGGGGTCAGGATCAGCTGCATCGCCAGATCCTGCTTGTTGCCCGGCACCACGATCGAGTTGGCGCGGCTCATCCACGAGCCGGCGATCATCGAGGTGAGATAGGGGAAGTCGATCCCGCGCGGGTTCTTGAACCGGATGACGATCAGGCTCTCGTCCGGCGTGGGGATCCAGCGGGCGATGAACGGGTTCGACGTGTCCACCACCGGCACGCGCTGGAAGTTGATGTCCGTCTCCGAGAACTGCGGGACGATGCAGTGCACGTAGGCGTACATCCGGCGCAGGATCACGTCCGTGACGGCTTCGGTCGTATATCCGCGCTGTGCCCGGTCACGGTGGATCTTCTGGATCCATTCGAGGTTGATGACCGGCACCACCCCCAGCTTGAGGTCCGCGTGCTTGACGAGGTCGACCTCGTCATTCTTCACGCAGCCGTGCAGCCCCTCGTAGAAGAGAAGATCCGTATCCTCCTCGAATGCCGACCATTCGGTAAAATTGCCGGGCGGCACGCCGTATTTCTCGGCCTCGTTGGCGTCGTGGACATAGTGCCGGCTGCGGCCCTTGCCGGTCTCGCCATATTCCCGGAACACGCGTTCGAGTTCCTTCAGCTCGTTCGCCTCGTAGGAGAAATGCGAGAAGGTGGCGTCGCCCGACGCATAGCGGCGCTCGAGCTCGGCCTTCATGTCGGCGCGGTTGAAGCGGTGGAAGGCGTCGCCCTCGATCGACACCGACTTCACGCCCTCGCGCCGGAAGATCTGGTCGAAGGTGTTCTTGACGGTCGAGGTGCCAGCGCCGGACGAGCCGACCACGGAGATGATGGGATACTTCTTCGACACTGATTAACTCCGGAACAGGCCGCGGGTGCTGAAGAGCGCCGATGTCTCTTCGCCGGGCAGGTCGTGGTAGGCGGCGACACGGGCGACCTTGCTCGCGCAGCCGAAGACGAAGGGAGTGCGGGCGTGCAGTTCGGACGGCAGCGCGGTCAGGATCTGCTCGCAGCCGTCCGTGGCGCCGCCGCCGGCCTGGGTGATGAGGAAGGCGATCGGCGCGCATTCGTAGACATGGCGCAGGCGGCCGCGGGCGTAACCCTTGCGCTCGTCGCCCGGATAGAGAAACACGCCGCCCCGGATCAGGATCCTGTGCGTCTCGGCCACCAGCGAGGCGATCCACCGCATGTTGAAGTTCTTGCCGCGCGGTCCCTCGGATCCTGCCACAAGATCGTCGATGAAGGCCCGGATCGGCGCCGGCCAGTGCCGGTAGTTCGAGGCGTTGATGGCGTATTCCGATGTCTCCTGCGGCAGCGCCCTGATGTCGGCCACGCGGCGGAACATGCCTGCATCCAGATCGAGGACCCAGTGCTGCACGCCCTTGCCGAAGGTGCAGACGAGGGCGCATTGCGGCCCGTAGATGATGTAGCCGCCCGCGATCTGCTCGGCGCCCTTGCGCAGGAAGCTCTCGTCGGGTCCGCCGGCCGCAGGGAAGATCGAGAAGATCGTGCCGATGGACACGTTGACGTCGATGTTGGACGAGCCGTCCAGCGGGTCGATGGCGAGTGCGAGGCTCCCCGCGCCCAGCGTCACCACCTCGTCCTGCTCTTCCGAGGCGTAATAGGCGACGGCAGAACCCGTGAGTGCCTCACGAAAGGCATCATCGGCGATCACGTCCAGCGCCTTCTGCCCGTCGCCGCCGGCATTGGTGCCCACGCCCGCCCCGAGATCGTCGTCGAGCGCATTGCGCGAGATGATGCGGGCGACCTTCACCCCCACGCGGGCGAGCCTCTGCATCACATCCGCCAGCTCGGGGCTCAGCCCCAGGTCTTCAAGCTCGATGGCCATGGCTCCTCCTGCCGTTGTCGCCGCGGACGTTGCGTCAGGATCGGTTTCATGAATATTTGAAAATCGGCAAGCAGCTTTAAAGGAAATCTAATATGGCGCGTCTGTCCGGCGTCACGCTCAAGCAATTGCGTGCGCTTCAGGCCGTGGCGCGGCACGGTTCGCTCACCGCGGCAGGTCAGGTGCTGAGCCTCACGACTCCAGCAATTCATACGCAGATCAAGGGGTTGGAGGACGCGGCTGGAGTGCGCCTGCTGCAAAGGGCGGTGGATGGATCCGGCTCCGAACTGACAGAGGCCGGGCGCACGCTTCTCGTCACGGCGGAACGGATCGACGACGCTTTGTCGCAGGCCAGCGCCAATCTCCGGGCGCTGGCGAAGGGGCAGGCCGGTCGCGTGACGCTGGGCGTGGTGTCGACCGCGAAGTACTTCGCGCCGCGACTCGTCAAGGCGCTGAGCATCTCGCATCCCGACATCGACGTGGCGCTCCGCGTCGGCAACCGCACCGAAACCATAGCGGGCATCGAGCGGGGTGCCTTCGACATCGCGATCATGGGCCGTCCGCCGCGTGTTCCCGCGGTGCAGGCCGTGGCACTCGGGCCGCATCCACATGGGCTCGTGGCCGCCCCCGACGATCCGCTCGCCGGCGCACCGGTTCAGCTTGACGCGCTGTTCTCCCAGACCTTTCTCGCCCGCGAGGAGGGATCGGGCACCCGCATCCTCATGTCGCGCTGGCTGGACCGTATCGGCGACGGGCACAGCTACGAGACGATCGAGATGGACAGCAACGAGACGATCAAGCAGGCGGTGATGGCGGGTCTCGGCATCGCCTTCCTCAGCCTGCACACCGTCACGGAAGAACTTGCTTCGGGGCGACTTGTCGAACTCGAGGCTCCGGGGCTTCCGATCCTGCGTCACTGGTTCATGGTCCGGCGCGAGGACGAGACGCCGCGTCCCGTCGCCGCGCGCCTCTGGGATGCCATCGCGGATTTCGGGCCTCCGGCGCCGCAGTTCCTGCCGCCGGCTGCGGATCGCATGCCGGCAGGCGAAGGGCCTTAAACCCACAGCCACAGGCGTAAGGGGAGAGTGAGAGATGCACGCACCCGAAAGGTCGCGGGTGAAGCCGGGGTGTGCTGGCTGGGCCGGAGTATCTCAATGACTTATGGCGCAGCGCGGCTCTGTTTCACAAAGTTCGCGGGCGCATCTGGCGCAAGGTTCACCTCGGGATCGATGAAGAAACACTGGGAATCCGGGCGGGCGATTTCACTGGCAGCGATTACCGGCGATGCGCCCAGGCTGGCCGAATTGCTCGACCAGATCCCGCCCGATCAGGGGATCGGCAGCGTCACCGCAGACGGCGCTTGCGATACGCGCAAGTGTCACGATGCCATCGCCGACCGGGGCGCCCTTGCCGTCATGCCGCCCCGTAAGAATGCCAGGCTCCGGAAACCCGACAGCGCGAGTGCCATTGCCCGCAACGAGGCCCTCCGCGCATCGCAACGCCTGGGCCGGAAAATCTGGCGGAAGTGGAGCGGCTACCATCGCCGGAGTCGGGCCGAAACCAGGATGCACTGCATGGAGCTTCTGGGCCAACGCCTCATGGCGCGGGAGCCTGACCGGCAGGTTGCCGAGCTTCAGCTTCGTGTAGCCATCATGAACGGTCTCACCGCGCTCGGCAGAGCCGTGACCAAGGCCGTGGGATAAGTGTGCCCGGGGAAAGGGGTAGCTCCGTCTTCAGCGGCTTTGTGCAACAGAGCCGGAAATGTGCCAGCGCAGCACTGAGCTCGGCTGGCAGGCTGGTAAGGGCCGGCTTCAACTCTCCGGCCGCCGGGGCGGCCGAAGAGACGCCGGATCGCTCTCTGCGCGCTGTTAAGTTTCAAGTTGAAACATCACCCGAAGTTCTGAGGGAATGTCAGATAGTGCGAGCTGGCGCTTTCTTTCGAAACACGAGTTCGGGCAGGATCGTCTCCCATTCGTCGCGTTTGACATAGCTCTGGAAGCGCTCGTCGTTGTCGGACTTGCGCCAGCGCACGACCGCACCCACCTTGCCCGCGACCAGCACGGTGCCCTCGGGCGGCGCCCATGTCCCCGCCATGCGGCCCAGCACGCGGCGATGGCCGTCGAGGATCAGCCACTTCCCCTCGCGCAACTCGATCGTCACCGGATCGTCGACCTCGGCGGCCGCAATGGCGGCCAACGTCGGACTGGCCTCCGGCAGCCGTCCGGCATAGGACAGATCGACCACGGCCATGTCGGGAACCTGGTACTGGTCCGGTTGCGGAAGATCGATCCTGTGCGGCATCTCGACCTTGCGCAGCATCTCGCAATCGCTGTCAGCCTCGACGAAGGCGTGCGCTCCGTTCGTCACCACCGCCAGACTGCGGCGCGCACGGGTCATGGCGACGTAGAAGAGGCGGCGGGGCGCCTCGCCGTCCTCGCCCTGCGACAGCGCCTTCCAGCCGCCGTTCAGGATCACCACATGGTCGAACTCGAGCCCCTTCGAGCGGTGCGCGGTCAGCAGCAAGAGCCCCCTCTGGGCGCTGCGGATGTCCTGCGCCCATTCGGCGAGCCATTCGATGGTATCGGGAACGGGGATCGTCTTCCTGCCCAGTTCGCGCGCGAGATCCGCGATGCCTTCGGCGATGAGATCGACCCAGCGGTTCGAGCGCTGCTCGTTGAGCACGTCGAGCATGTCCTGAATCGTCAGCATCGCCGCCGGGCGTCGGCGCAGGCCCGCCACGAAGCGCTGCATCTCGCGCAGGCGCCAGATGCTGGGCAGCTTCTCATTCGCCATCTCGACGGGCAGTCCAAGCTTTTCGGCGTAGGCGCGCACGGGGCCAAGCCTACGCCAGTCGCGCGAGATGATCGCGCACCGCGCCCAGGTGAACCCCGGATCGAGCCGCGCGATCCGCACCAGTTCATCGACCGCCGCCACCGCCTGCGCCGTGTCGTCGGCCGCGACGTCAAGAAACTGCACCCGTCCCTGACCGACGGGATCGTGGCGCGCCATCACGCCGCCCCCCGGATCGGCGCCGCGCGCCTTGTCCACGGTGATCGGATGGCCGGCCTTCATCCGACCCCGCGCCAGTTCAATGACCTGGTTCGCCGCATCGACGATGTGCCGGGTCGAGCGGTAGTTCTCGGTCAGGAACTTGGGCTTGGCGCGGTAGTCTTCTTCGAACCGGCGGATGAAGGAGATCGACGCTCCGTTGAAGGCGTAGATGTTCTGGTCGTCGTCGCCCACGGCAAAGAGGCTCAGCCGCTGGTCGGGATCGTCGAGCGAGCGCCCGGCCACGGCGGCGATCAGCGCATATTCCGCGGGACCGATGTCCTGATATTCGTCCACCAGGATCCAGCGGTAGCCCTGAATCAGCGCCTCGCGCTGCGCTTCGGCCTCGGAGCGGCTGAGACCCTCGCCGTTGATCTGTCGCACGGCCTCTCGCAGCACCTCGTCGAAGTCGCGCCGCTCGGCCGTACCGCCCGTGAAGCTGGCCCCCACCAGCCGCATCGCCAACGCATGACAGGTCGAGACGGTAACGCGTGCGGCGTCATCGCCGACCAGATGGCGCAGGCGGGCGCGGATTTCGGCGGCGGCGTGGCGGTTGTAGGCGAGCACGAGGATGCCGCCGGGGTCCTCGCGCTTCACCCGCAACAGATAGGCGATGCGATGGACAAGCACCCGCGTCTTGCCCGATCCCGGCCCCGCCAGCACCAGCACGTTGGTTTCCTCGCGGTCGTCGGCGACGATCTCTTGCTGCACCGGGTTGCCCAGATCCTCGACGATCTGCTTCCACGCCTTGCCGGTGGTCTGCCGGCGAAGCTCCGTGCCGCGGCCGGGCATCCAGCGGCGCAGGAAACTGTCCTGATCGAGGGCGAAGTAATCCCCGGACAGGCGCACGGCCTCGTCGATCCGCTCCAGCCCCGTCTCGGCGTAGGCGGCCATCACGTGGGTCTGAAGGGTCTGCTCGCGGTAGTGCTCTTCCAGCGGCAGGAAGTCCTTTCGGGTGAAGCCCGCGTGCCCCGGCTTCAGGTGGATGGTCATGGCCGAGCGGAACACCGTCAGGCCCTTGCCCAGCGTCATCACCTGCTGCTCGTGCAGCCACAGGAGCGCCCGCTCCATCAGCTTGGTCATGTCCTTCACGCCGGACGCCGCGATCAGCGCGTCGCCGTGCATCGCCGCCAGCAGGTCGCCCAGGGTGGTGTCGACCTGGATGTCCTTGCCCTTCGTGCCCGTGGGCACCTTGCCGATCAGGAACTCGAGCAGTTTCTCGGCCGCCATCCAGCGCACCGCGGCCGTCTGGTCCACCACCCGCCACGAACGCTGCAAGACCACTTCCAGCGTCTTGCTCGTAAGTTTGCGCAGGCGGATGTTGCCACGCCCGCCGTCGCTGTCGCGGCCGTCACGCTCGATGCTTCGCAGAAGGCGGTCGAGGACGTGCGGGCTCGCGTCCTCGTGCCCTTCGTCCCGCAGAAGCTGGCTCGCAGCCGCCAGATCGAGCGGGGCGCCGTCGCCCACGCCGGCCTCGGGCGCCAGCTCGCGCATCCGCTCGATCAGCGCCTTTTCCAGCCGCATCGCCCGCGTCATGCGCTGGCGCGACTGGTTCTCGATGCCGACATGCACCGAGACCGTGATGGCAATGGCGTTGCGCGCGATCCCGAGGGTTTCGAGATCGGCCATCGCCTTGCTCAGCGACCTATGCGTGAGCCCGCTGATGCCGGTCAGTTCGTCGGTCGAGATGCCCTGATCAGGCGGCGTGTTCATGACGTGGCGCACGATGCTCAACAGCTGGTCGCGCCGCGTCTGCGTGATCTCGGCGCCGGTCAGCCGCGCCTCGGCCTCGGCCAGCGTCCGCACCAGAAGCGACGATGGAAAGACCTGCACCCGGTTTTCCTCGCGCGAGACCAGCGTGGCTTCCTCCAGCCACGAGATCGCCGTCCTGACCCGCGTGTCGTCGGTAGCGCTGTCGCGCACGAAGGCGCGATCCTTCTCTTCGCGCACGATTTCGCCCGCGGTCGCCACGACCTTGCCGCTGTTGCGGGTGTGCTCGTCGATCCGGCGCAGCGCCTTGAGGATGGCGCCGATCTCGTGCCGTTCAAGACGCGAGCGTGCGGTCAGGCTGAACTGCCGCTCCACGTCGTCGGAATGGTAAAGCAGCACACATTCGGCGGGGTCGCGGTCACGGCCGGCCCGCCCTGCCTCCTGCAGGTAGTTTTCCAGCGAGCCCGGAATGTCGGCGTGAAGCACCAGCCGGATGTCGGGCTTGTCGATGCCCATCCCGAAGGCGTTGGTGGCCGCGATCACCCGCAGATCGCCCACGCGGAAGCGCTCCTGCACCGCCTGCTTGTCGTCGGGGGTCAGGCCTGCGTGGAAATGCTCTGCGGCAAGCCCCTGGCGTTTCAGGAAATCCGCGATGCGCTCGGTCTCGGCGCGGGTGGCGCAATAGACGACGGCTCCCGACCGGTCGTCCCGCGGCAGACGCTCGGAAATCGTGGCCAGGATGTCCCCAAGCTTGCTTTCCTTCGTCGTCGCCAGCACCGAAAAGGTCAGGTTGGTCCGCGTCGCCCCGCCGTCGAACAGCCCCAGGTCGACGCCCAGACGTTCGCGGAAATGCTCGGTGATGTCGCGTACGACCTCGGGCTTGGCCGTGGCCGTCAGGCACAGCACCGGCGCGGGCGACGCGTCGCCCGAGAACTCGCGGATGAAGCGCCCGATGTAGCGGTAGTCCGGCCGGAAATCATGGCCCCATTTCGACACGCAATGAGCCTCGTCCAGCACCCAGAGCCCGACCTCGCGCTGCGCCAGAACGGACCGGACCGAAACGCTGCGCAACTGTTCGGGCGAAATCAGCAGGATGGCCGCCTGCCCGAGACGCACCCGGTCCAGCGCGTCCTGCCGTTCGGGCATCGAGAGCATGCCGTTGATGGTGACCGCCGACGAGATCCCCGCCCGCTCCATCCCCTGCACCTGATCGGCCATCAGCGCGACGAGCGGCGAGATCACTACCGTCAGCGCCCCGGTCTTGTCGTAAAGGCTCAGCGCGGGAACCTGATAGCAGACCGATTTGCCCGTGCCGGTGGGCAGGATGCCAAGGACGTTGCCGTGGCCCATGGTCTCGGCCACGATGACCTCCTGAAGCGGCCGACCGTCCGCGTCCGCCGGCTGGGGACGGAATCCGTCGAACCCGAACCACTTCCGCAGCGCCCCGACAGGGTCGTTCATCTCGGCGCACCAGCCGCAGGCGGGGTCGCCGCAGTTGGTGTCCCGCAGATCGCGCACGATGAGCGCCGCCTGCGGAAAGGCGGCGCGTACCCACGGCGGCATCACGGATTCGCCGCCCGCGACCGAGATCCAGGCCAGCGCATAGGCCATTGGCCAGCCCGATCGCGGATCTGACAGCGCGTCGAGCGCCCGCCCGACCTGTGCGCCACAGGCCTTGCCGGCCAGCAGGGACCGGATCGCCGCCAGCGCCGCGGCGCGATCGGGCTGCCTTGCCTTGCGGATGTCGGAAAAGATCGCGTCGAAGCCCTCGGACCGGTCCAAGCGGGTCGCGAGATAATGATAGGCGAGCAGGGTGTCGGGAGAGCGATTGCCAAGCTCGGTCAGCGCGGCGATCTGGTTTTCCAGCACCTGAAACACCAGCCGCGCGTCAAGCTCGGGGTCGTTCACATGCCCCGCCTGAAGGCGCCCGTCGTGGTAGTGCTTCACGAGGTGGTGGTAGGGGTTGCGCGGAAAGGCCAGCGGATTGAGCCAGAGCGTGTCGATCGGCGCGGCCATCTTCGCAAGAAGGTGCGGGCGCGCCGCCAGCAGATGCTCGATGTCGTGGCGCAGGATGTTGTGGCCGATGACGTGCGATGTCTTGCCGAGGGCCTCTTCAAGTTGATCAAGGCCCTGCTTGATGTTCCCTTTCGCGGCCACAACGGCAGGCCCATCCCCGAACCGCACCGCTGCGATGTCGAAAACCTCGGCCGTCTTGGGATTGACTTCGAGATCAACCGACAAACAACGCGCCAGCAGCGGCGTCTTGTCCTCCCTCCTCGCGCGCAAGAAACTCAGTAAAGCCATCAATCCCAAGCAAAACAACAGGGTCGCGCGAGGCTAAAGCGCCCCGACCGGCGCCGCAATACACTGCGGCCCGGAACACGTACGCTGCTGCAAGGTCCGCGGCAGTTCAATTGCGCAGATCGTCCGTGGCGATCAGCCGCTCCTTGCGCAGGATTTCAAAGATCAGGTCCGGCACGCCGATCAGACCGGCAAGTCTGCTGGCCCAGCGGCTTTTGCCGATGCCGGGCGGCCCATAGAGCAGCATCGGCGGCAGCTGCAGCCCGGTGTCACCGGATTGCACCGACCGCCGCATTCCGTGCCAGATCGGCTCTGTTGCACAGATCGGGTGATGACGGACCTCACCTTTCTCCGGACAGACCTATCCTGCGACATCTGTGATGGGTGTGCCGAGCGCGGTGAACCCGTTGAGGAATGCGCCATGTCGCGCCACTGGTCCGAGCGACCATGGCGAATGACACGGACTCGGAACTCTGCAACCTGACGGTCGAACTGGCGCGCGGACAGGCGCTGACCCAGGAGCTTGATGCAGTGCATCTTGGTTTCGGCTCGGCTTCGGCGGTGATAGCCGCTCCATCGTCGCCAGATTGTCCGACCGACGCGCTTCGATGTGCGCAGGATCTCGTTGCGGGCGACAGCACCGGAGGTGTCTGGCTTCCAGGGTTTGGCGTTCTTGCGGGGCGGAATGATCGCGGCGCCGCCGCGGGCTGCAAGGGCGTTGTGGCATTTGCGGGTGTCGAAGGCGCGACGGCGGTGACGGTGGCAATCTCCTGCTCGGGCGGTATCTGGTCCAGCAACTCGGGCAGCATGGGGGCGTCGCCCACGTCACTGATGGTGAACTCGGCGGCCCGGATCTCCAATGATCTCTCGTCGATGCCGATATGGATCTTGCGCCATACACGGCGCTTCGTGCCGCCGTGCTTACGGGCGTTCCATTCCCCTTCGCCCTCGACCTTGATGCCGGTGCTGTCGATCAGCAAGTGCAGCGGACCGTCCGAGCCCCGGTAGGGGATGTTCACCTTCAGGGTCTCCTGGCGGCGCGACAGCGTGCTGAAGTCGGGCACCGCCAAGTCCAGGCCGATCAGACGCAGCAGGCTCACGACGACCCCGTCGTCCGACGCAACGCCATGGCGAACAGCACCTTCATCGTCAGGCAGGTCTGGATCGCGGCGTCACTGCACTCGGGCTGGCGGCCACGCTTGCCCGTGGGCGCGGCTGCCCAGGCAATGGTGGATCAAACCAGATCGCCAGTGGACCGCGGTGCTTGAGCGCCTTGTTGTAGCCTTGCCAGTTCCGGGTCTTGCGGGCCGAGGGTGTCGGTCTGATCACGCAGCCCAGCTACCACGCTGGATTCACGAGATGAATCCCCTTGGCCAATTCGTGCAACAGAGCCCTCGCCAGTCGCCGATCCGCAGCCGGATGCCCTCTCGGCCCTTCAAGGACTTGACGTTATTCGCCTGCGATGCAGGATCCTGCGCATAATCCTCGATCTTGGAGCGGATCAGCGCGGCCGTGTTTTCGGGCATCCGGCGCAACGTCCTGAGAGCCGCCTTCGTGCAGCTGATCTGCTTCATGGGGTAGCTTCAGGCTACATGCGCCTCCACGTCAAGGTCGTTGTCGCCCGAAGCTACATTCTCGGTCGGCACGTCGCGACCATGCTAGAGGTCGATCCCTTCCGACAGCGTCAGTGCATTGTCCGGATCGACGCCGAGGAAGCGCACCGTGCTGTCCATCTTCGTGTGGCCCAGCAGAAGCTGGACCACCCGCAGATTGCCAGTCTTCTTGTAGATCCGCGCCACCTTCGTGCGGCGCATCGAATGGATGCCATAGGCACTGGGCTCGAGACCGATCTGAAGAACCCACTCACGCATGATCCGGGCATACTGGCGCGTGGACAGGTGCGGGCTGGTATGGAGTCGGCTGGGCCAGAGATAGTCGCAGCCGATCATCTCGGGGTCATTGATCCACCGATCGAGCGACAAGCGGGTGGTCTCGGTTATCTCGAACCGAACCGGCTTGCGCGTCTTGCCCTGCGTCACCGACGCACGCTCCTTGACGCGGCCAGCGGCGTAGACATCGTTGACCCTCAGGCGGACAAGATCGCAGCCTCACAGCTTGCCGTCGATGGCCATGTTGAAGCGCGCGAGGTCCCGCTTGTTGTCGGCCATCTCGAGGCGGACGCGGATCGACCAGACATGTTTCGGCAGAAGCGGCCGCTTCTGACCGACGATGCGCCCTTGTTCCAGCGCGCGCGGACGGGGCGGAGGGCAGGCAGGATCTCGGTGGACATGGTTCTGCTCCTGTCCCCTGCGCCCACCGCGCCCTCGGCTCGGCCGATGGCTGGAAGGATAGCATCATCAGCAGGTCCATCACGCTTCTACGGGTCACGCCGGGCGCTGAGCGGCCTGATGCAGACGCGGCGTCGCATCCGCGGCATCCTGCCAAACCGGCCGCTCAAACCGACGGCCCGAACGGCGCGATGCGCAACAGTTGGGCGGCAAGCTCCTGAAACAATCTTTGGCCTTTGAACCTGTTGCTGCCGCGCCGCGTTCGCACTTGGGAATGGACGCCGGCGGGGCTTGCGGTGTGGACGCCTACCGGTCTTTCCGAGCTCCGCGTTGAAAGGGTAGGAGCGAACCATGTGGGACGATCTCTCGACGACGATCCTGATCGGGGCGTTCCTCGCCGCCAGCGTGGTCATCTTCTTCACAGGCCTTCGGATGACGGGTCTCGCCGACCGGCTGGCGGATCGCACGGGTCTTGGCGAGGCATTGATCGGCGGCGTCCTGCTCGGGGCCGCGACCTCACTGAGCGGGATCATCGTCTCGATCACCGCCGCGCTCGACGGTCGCGCCTCGCTTGCGTTTTCCAACAGCGTGGGTGGCATTGCGGCGCAAACTCTGTTTCTGGCGATCGCCGACATGTTCTATCGCAAGATCAATCTCGAACATGCCGCAGCCGATCTTGGCAACGTCTTCCAAGGCATCGTGCTGATGGTGTTGCTGACGCTGCCGTTCCTTGCACTCTCCTCGCCCGAGTTCACGATCTGGGCGGTGCATCCGGTATCCTTCGCCCTCCCTCTCGTCTACGCCGTAGGGCTGGTCGCGGGCAGGACAGTTCACGAGGAACCGATGTGGACACCCGTGGACACCCAGGAAACCAAGATCGATCAGCCGGAGGAGGAGGACGAGGAGAGCCGTGCCCAGAGCACCCGGCGCCTCTTTCTTGCCTTCGGAGGTCTCATGCTCCTGATGGGAACGGCGGGCTACGTAATCGCGAAGAGTGCCTCGGAATTGGCCGACAAGACTGGGATCGCGGATTCGATCGTAGGCGCGCTCGCCACCGCTCTGGTGACTTCCATGCCGGAACTGGTCACTACCATCGTTGCCGTGCGCCGCGGCGCCTTGCTGCTCGCTGTAGGTGGCATCATCGGAGGCAACACCTTCGATACCCTGTTCCTGATGGCGTCCGACATCGCCTACCGGGACGGCTCGCTCTATCATGCTGTGGGCGATGCGGACTATTACTGGATCTCCACGGCGCTCCTGATGACCGGCATCCTGACAGGCGGCCTGATCCTGCGGCAAAGGCAGGGCCCTGCGCGCATCGGGGCCGAGAGCATCCTCCTCCTCGTGATCTACGCGGGAGCGGTTGCCGTGCAGTTTCTTGTGGGTGCTTGAGTTCGCGCCTCAGTTCGACCCACCGTTCAACACGACCCGCCAGAGGTGCCGCATTTCACTGGATGCGAAGCGCACTGGCCCACGCCTCGATCACGCCACGCTCCGCCCTAACGCCGATGCTGAAGGCGATCTGCGCAGGAGACCGGGGCCGGGGCCGATGCCTGATGGGAGATCGTGGGGGCGTGTCGCGAATGCTGTGGGAATTCCCTGGCAGCGCGCTCCGGGCGTGTGACCTTGGTGCCCTTCAGGCGGCGCGGTCAAGAGGCATTGCCTTGGTGTCAGCCCGATATGGGCGCCCGCGCTGGACGAACGTCGAAACCGGGACGCATCATCGAAGGCAGCGACCACCGCCATGGCGGTGATCGGCCCAACGCCCGGCGCGGTCATCAGCAGGCGGACGGTCGCATGCTTCTTGGCAACTGACCGGATCCGGCTGTCGAGCGCGGCAATGCGGGCGAGGATTTCCCTGCGCGCCTGCACCAGTGCCTCGAAGATCGGCACGAGATCCGGAGCGACGGGCCTGCCCGTATGGAATGATCCGGCTTCAATCTTAGTGCATGACGGGTCTTGGCGCCACGGACGGGGTGGCCGGCGTAGCGGGTGCGGGTGGCGGCCACTGCGCCGCCCATGGTGCCGGGGGAACGGTAGCCGAGCGATGAATGGGGGCACGGAGTTTCCGAGGTTAGACGCGGCGCCTGCCGGGTATGAGACGGTCGGCATAAACCAGATGGACCAAGCCGGAACGCCCGCCGAACCAGCCCGCAGCCGCGCCCGGCAGAAGCGTCAGCAACCCCGAGAGCGCCCCAGTCGCCACCGCCGATGATGCGGTGGCGGCCGCTTCAGTCGCCCTCTGCTGCGCCTGATCGACCGTCTGCCGATACTGCTGCTCGAGCTGCGCCACCTGCTGTTCCGCCTCCGGCAGGGGAATCCCCCCGCCCTCGGACAGCGCCTGCGCCGCCTGCTGCCGCGCCGGACTCGTCGGAGGCTACGACGCACCGCATGGCATTCACCGCGCGCGCGTCGAGCGCCTCGGGATCGGTGTCGGTGGCGCGGACGCCGCGCTCCAGTGCCTCCAGCAGATTGGCATCCTGCAACATGGGGCCGGCCATCTCGCTCGCGGCCTGCCCGATGCCGCCGACGGCGGTGGAAATGCCGCGGAAGGTGCCCCCGACGACGCTGCCGATCGAGGTGGACACGAGGTAGAGCACCAGCAGCGTCGTCAGCGCCCAAGTCGTGACGCCATGCAGCGCCCCCGTCGTCGCCACGGTCTTTCCCGACATGCGGGCAGCGATGATCCCCGAGAGGGCATATCATCTCGCCGAGACGATGGAGAAGGTGGAGGCCTGCGGTTTGTCGCCTGTACCCGGGTCAAGCGTCGCGGCGCCGATGCCGACGCCGAGCATGGTCAGCATCACCTACACGACCAGCGCGAGCACCACGCCCGCGAAGATGGCGCCCCAGGAGACGCGGTTGATCATGATCGCATGCGCATCCTCACTGGCGCTGGGACGGTCTTCCCCGTGAAGGGAGGGCCGGGAGGTGGTCGCGTCACTCATCTCGCACTTTACGTTCATTATTTTGGCCCTCTTGGAGCCGCCAAATGGGAAAGCGGCTCTGGGAAGCGGCCGCTGGCTTTATCCGGCCCAATGTCCGGGAGGCCGGGGGTTCTCCGATGTCTGATCCCGGCCGGGAAGATCCTCCCGCTCCGCGTCCCTGACAGGGCAAACACACTGTCCCCGAAGGAGTGTTTCCGGCACAGGACGTTCATTCTCGAGACTGGTCCCGGCTGAAGGGCACGCATACCAGTGCCGCGATGGCGAGAAGCACGATCATCGCCGAGGCATCGTTGATCGCCAGTGTCAGCCGAGGGCGCCAACTCCGCAGAGCGGCTTCGTCGTCGGTGGAGTTTTACAATGCAATGCCGCACCACCGTCAGGCGGCTCACCGACCTTCGTATCGCTCATTTGTGGCAGTCATGCCGGACGATCTTCTGGATCTCGGAGGCGTGGTGCCATTGTCAACATGGGTCAAGCGGTTGGCTCCCGCTTCCAAGCCGCGGAACGCATCGCCGTGCCCCGGCCTTTGGCCAGTCCATCCGGGTGCCGCATCGTGCGAGGTCAGGCAGAAGCATCCGCGACCGGGGAGACGGCAGGGCGATTTCGAGATCCAGGCCCGGCAGGCCTTCGAGAACCTCCGGACTTGCCTCGACCGCGCCGGTGCCGGGACGCAGGAGGTCGTCCGGGTTGTCACCTACCTCGCCGACGCCTCGCAGCGCGCGACGCTCAACAGCCTCTTCGGCGAGTATTTCCCGGGTCGGCCCGCCTACCCGCTCCACGCCGATCGTGGAACTGCAGATGGGCCTTCTCCTGTCGATGGAAGCAACGGCCATCTACGGCCGCTGATCGACATCACCGTTTCCCGGTCGGGCCAGCCGCGCTAGGCTTCAGTTGAACAAAGACCCACGGGGAGATCGTGCCATGCCGGAAGGAAAGATCGACACCGCCACCGCCCGCCGCAGCGTCGTGGTCCAAGGCTTCACCAACAGCGTGCTTGACCCGGCCGCGCCGATGCTCGGGCCGCTGGAGGATGGCGGCACCATCATCGCCAACACCGCGCCCGGCTGCTGGGGCCCGATGATCACCCCGCGCCTGCGCGGCGGCCACGAGGTGACCCAGCCGGTCTTCGTCGAGGGAGCCGAGCCCGGCGATGCGGTCGTCATCCGCATCCGCGACATCACCGTGACGTCGATTGCGACGGCCAGTGGCCACGACAGTTCGCCCGAAGGCTTCTGCCTCGGCGATCCCTATGTCGCCGCGCGCTGCCCGGTCTGCGATACGGTCTGGCCGGAGACCCATGTCGAGGGCATCGGTCCGGACGCGGTGAAATGCGACACCTGCGGCAACGCCGTGACGCCGTTCGAGATCGTCCACGGCTACACCGTCGTCTTCGACGAGACCCGCGCCGTGGGCCTCACGCTGCCGAAGGCCGCGGCCGAGACCATCGCGCGCGATGCCTCGCACTACGCCGCGCTGCCGGACCAGTCGGTGCAGCATTCGATCCTGACCTTTGCGCCCTCCGACATGGCCGGCGTGATGGTGCGGATGCGGCCCTTCCTCGGCCAGCTCGGCACCTGCCCGTCGAAGGCGATGCCTGACAGCCACAACGCCGGCGACTTCGGCGCCTTCCTCGTCGGCGCGCCGCACGTCTATGCGATCACCGCCGAGGAGTTGGCCCGGCACAAGACCGACGGTCACATGGACATCGACGCGGTGCGGCCGGGGGCGATCCTCGTGGCGCCGGTCAAGGTGCGCGGCGCGGGCGTCTACATGGGCGACATGCACGCGGCCCAGGGCGATGGCGAGATCGCCGGCCACACGATGGACGTGGCGGGCAGCGTGACGCTGCAGGTCGAGGTGCTGAAGGACTGGCCGATCGACGGGCCGGTGCTGTTCCCGCTGGCCGAGGACTTGCCGCCGCTCGCGCGCCCATTCTCGGCGGCCGAGCGTGCCAAGGCCGAGCGGATGGCGGCGCAATGGGGCGTGACGGAACTGGAAGAGTCGGCGCCGGTTTCGGTCATCGGTACCGCGGCCACGATGAACGCCGCGATCGAGAACGGACTGTCGCGGGCGGCGATTCTCCTCGGCATGACGGTCCCCGAGGTGCGCAACCGCGCGACCATCACTGGCGCGATCGAGATCGGCCGCGCTCCCGGGGTGGTGACGGTGACGCTGCTGGCGCCGATGTCGCGCCTCGATGCCGTGGGGCTGGGGGACTACGCGCGAGAACAGTACGGAATGTAGAAGGGCCTGTTCGGTCGAGACCGGCCGCCCGAATGCGCGGGCGGCCAGCCTTTCACGTGCTTCGATTGCATCCCGATCGCAGGCCGTGTCGCGCATCAGCCGATGCGCCGTTACAATATGGAGCAGCCGGCTCTGAGCCGCAGATCGGCTCTCCCTGCGCCGACCTCCGAAGCGGCCAGTTGAGCGCGTTGCAGCGAGGCGATCGAGCAGCCGAGAGGCGCCGGTCGGGAGCTTGCCAAGACCTTCGCGCCACTTATCCAATTCTGTCGCACGAGGCTTAAACCATGACGAAAGACAAGATCACCGAGGCGTACCGGGCGTATATCGCCTGCTTGAACGGTCAGGACTGGGAGAGGCTTCACCAGCACGTGGCCGACCAGGTGAGATACAACGGAACCGCAATCGGTTTGAACGGCTACAAGAATATGCTTATCGAAGATTTTCGTGCGATCCCCGACCTTTCCTTCAAGATTGCAATGCTGGTCTGCGATCCTCCAGTGATCGCCAGCCGTCTGATCTTCGACTGCACTCCTACAGGCTTGCTCTTTGGATTGCCCGTGAATGGGTCACGGGTCCGTTTCGAGGAGAATGTCTTCTACGAATACCAGCACGGGAAGGTCTCTTCCGTCTGGTCGATCATCGACAAGTCAGCCGTGGCTGCACAACTCTGAACTCTTACCGGATGGGAGGGGCGACACCGGTGATCAGCTGCGCCCCGCACGAACGTCACCTCTGGGCCGGATTGATGCCTCGCATCAGGTCACCACGCGCATGCCCCCGCCTGGAAGCCGTCCACCGCCCTCGATTTCAGCGAGTATGTGTCAGCCAACCAAAAGAAGCGACTCTGTCTGCGATCTTTCGCTTCCTCTGCGCTGCGGACACTGGCCTGTTAAGGTCAAGGAACGCTGCAGGATGATGCGACGAAAGACCGCGTCCCACGCGCCGGACGGCTATCGCCCCGTCACAGAACCCGCCGGAGAGACTTCTCGATGTCCCCGCCGCACCACGCTTCTCCAAACCGATCGCGGCTATTTCGGGCCTGCGCGGAAAGGGACGGCAGCGCACGGACCCTGTCCGTCAGTTGCGTGACGCCCGGTGCCTCCGCCTCGAGCACAGGACGCAGGCGGGGGAGCCGGTCGGTCATCACGCCCCAGAGCGTGGCGGTAACGATCTGCGCCAGGCCTTCCTCGTCGGCGGGAAGCCAGCCACGGGCGTGCGTCGCCTCCCATATGTGCATCCACCGACGCAGACGGGGCTGATAGTCCGCCCAAGCGGTTTCGGTCCACATCGACTTGCCACCATCCAGGGTCATCTCATCCAGAACGTCATTGGCGTCGTTGACCAGCTTCATTGCAAGCGCACCGCGATGCGGCTCTTCGGGCAGCAATCCGAAGCGCTGACCAAGCCAGAAGCAGATGGCGGGCATCTCGGCCACGGCCTCGCCCGAGGCGGTGTCGACCAGCAGCGGCGGCGCCATATGAGGGACAGGCTGCGCGGCAGGATCGGCCCGCATCATCGAACTGATCGCAGCGGCGTCCGGCTCTTCAACCGTGGCGCCCTGGTGGGCGAGGATCGCGCGGATGAATTCTCCCCGGAAGGGGATCGGCCAGTAGTAGAGCGTATAGTCCGCCATCGTGCTATCGCGCCTCCCGCCAATGAGGGTAGGTGACATAGGCGGTGACCGCGCCTTCATCCATCGCCTTGATGGTGACCGACTCGCCCTTGGGCATATGGACGATCCCGCCCGGCCCGACCGAGTTCGTCCTGTCGTCCGAGGTGATCAAAATGCTTCCTTCGAGAACGATCATCACGTCATCGACCGCCATCGTCTCGGTCAGACCCTGGTTCGGCCCATACCTCCCGTAGCCGATCGTGACAGGAGCGCCATGACGCTCGTCGACCAGATTGGCGGTGAACACGTCGCTGTCCTGATCGGGAGAACGCTCGAACGACGCATCCTGAATTGTATAGGTCCGGACCTTCATTTCGCCGCTCCCCTGCATGAAGTCCCGCTTCACGGGCTTCGGGAACAACGGACCCACACCTCTGGCGGTTTCATGGCCTTGTCCGGATGAGCGCATGTCCGCGCCTGCGCCCGCCGGGTGCGCATTAGCGAACCTGCTCAATTAGGCTCCAGACCCATTGATTTCAGGCGGTTCGCGTGATTCAGGCCTCGCAAGGAGACCTGGCCGATGAGCAACCTCTACTGGCTGTCCCACGCGCAAATGGAGCGCCTGAAGCCGTTCGTCGGGACGACAGTCCACCGGACTGTCTTCTGATCCTCCTCACCTCCGAAGGGCCATGGCAAGCCACGCGTCGACGACCGGCGCGTCCTGAGCGGCATTATCTTCATCAACCGCAATGGATTACGGTGGTGCGACGCCCCCGGGGAATACGGTCCGGCCAAGACCCTGTACAACCGCTGGAAGCGTTGGAGCGACAATGGTGTCTTCGCACGGATCATGATGGGTCTGGCGGCCGAGAGGGCCGAGCACAAGACGATCATGATCGACGCGACCTACCTGAAAGCGCATCGCACGGCCTCCAGCCTGTGCGCGAAAAAGGGGGACGTGCGCGTCAGATAGGTCGGACGAAGGGCGGCATGAACACCAGACTGCCCGCCGTCGCCGATGCGAAGGGGCGGCCGATCGGGTTCTTCATGTCGGCCGGTCCGGTCAGCGACTACACCGGCGCGGCGGCGCTGCTGGACAGCCTTCCAAAAGCCGACTGGCTTCTGGCCGATCGGGGCTACGACGCGGACTTGCTGCGAGATGCGTTGAAGGACAAAGGGATGAAGGTCTGCATCCCGGGCAGGAAGACCCGCAGGAAGCCGGTGAGGCACGACAAGCGGAGGTACAGGCGCCGCAAACGCATCGAGATCATGTTCGGCCGCCTCAAGGACTGGAGACGCGTCGCCACCCAATACGACCGCTGCCCGGAAACGTTCTTCTCCGCTATCGACCTCGCAGCCACCGTCCTGTTCTGGCTCTGAAATTCAATGCGTCTGGAGCCTAAGCCATTGCGGTTGATGAAGATAATGCCGCTCAGGACGCGCCGGTCGTCGACGCGTGGCTTGCCATGGCTCTTCGGAAATGAGGAGGATCAGACGACAGTCCGGTGGGCTGTCGTCCCGACGAACGGCTTCAGGCGCTCCATTTGCGTGTCCGTCAGCCAGTAGAGGTTGCTCATCGGTCAGGTCTCCTTGCGAAGCCTGAGTCACGCGAACCGTCTGAATCAATGGGTCTGGAGCCTACAACACAAGGCGCCCGCATTCATCGCTCGGGTACCGTCCCCCGGCACCACTGGCGGTGCAGTGGCAGGCTTCGCCAACCGCACCCGCTACGCCGGCCACCTCAAATGTGGCGCCACGACCTGTCATGCACTAAGATTGAAAACGGACCACCCCGTGGGGGCAGGCCTACGCCTACCCTCATGGCCCTGATAAGGATCGTGGCTGGCGAACCCGATTGGCACTCTGTCAAGGGTCCTGGGAAAGCGGCTGATCTGGTCAAATTGCGGGACGGACGCAGAAACCCGGCAGCCTGACACGCGGCTGACAACGGACAGCTTGGATAGCACCAACTCGCTTGACCGCATAGGTGTGGCGCCCATTCTGATGGGCTTGCCACACCTTTGCGAATGATGCCGCGCTTGATGACCCACACCAGTTACGTATCTCAAGCGCTCAGCCGGGCGTCCCGCATATCTTTGCCTGGTGGAGTGCCGAACAGGCGGGCATAATCGCGGGTAAATTGCGGCACGCTCTCGTATCCGACGGTGTTGGCGGCATGGCTGATCGCGGTTCCCTGCGCCAGCATCAGGCGGCGCGCCTCAATGAGGCGCAATTGCTTCTGGAACTGCAGCGGCGACAGGGTGGTGATCGCGCGAAAATGCAGGTGAAAGGAGGACTCGCTCATCCCTGTCACCGCAGCCAGATCGGCGATGCGTAGTTTGGTCGCGTAATCCTGGCGGATCAGGGCCACTGCTCGGGCGATACGGTGCGCATGGCTGTCGACCGCCCCGAGCGCCCGGATCGCGGCGCCGTGCCGGCCTGTCATCAGCCAGTAATGCATCTCCCGCAGAAGGGCCTCGCCCAGAACCGGCTGCGCGGCGGGTCGGTCAAGAAGGCGCATCAGCCGCAAGGCGGCATCCGTCACATCCGGGTCGGCAGGCTCAATCCTGACCGAGGCCGTATCGCAGGCGCGCAGATCGGCCTCGACCGAAAGCGTGCGCAACAGGGCCGGGTCTAGTTCCAGCGCCACTGCGTAATAGGGGGCGACGGGGCTTGCCTCCGTGATCTCGCTGATGGTTGGCACATCAGCGGTGATCACCAGCGCCTCTCCGGGGCCGTAGTCAAAGCTGCTCGTGCCCATGGTTACGCGCTTGCGACCCTGAAGGCAGATGGCAATGAGAGGCTTCTGCACGACCACTTGCAACTCACCGCGATGGCGTTGCCGCACCACGCCCAAGCCGCGAAACGGTGTCAGTGCGTAACCGAAGCGGTCGGCATGGGCATCGGCATGGCGGCGGACAAGGTCGAGAAGGCTGAGCATCGGCAGGCTCCAGACGAAGAGGTTCGCAGTATCAGGCAAGAAATGCCGCATCCTCGCAAGCCTGCACGCCGAACTTCGGGGAAACAGGCAAGAGAAGCCGAGGAACAGGCAACCAAGGCCGGTCGGCCCGCACCATCTTCCTCTCATCGTCTCAGATGAGGAACAAGACATGAGCAAGATCGCAGTGGTCACCGGCGCCAACCGTGGCCTCGGCCGCAATACCGCCCTTTCCATCGCTCGCCATGGTGGGGATGTCGTCGTCGCCTATCGCGGCAATGCCGCACAAGCCGCCGAAGTCGTCGGGGAAATCGAAGCGCTTGGCCGCAAGGCCGTGGCGCTGCGGCTCGATGTTTCAAAAGTGGCGGAACTTCCGTCCTTTGCCGCCATACTGCAGGCTAGCCTGCGCGATGTCTGGGGGCGCGACAGCTTCGACCACTTGGTGAACAACGCCGGGCATGGCGAGTTCACCTCCTTCGCCGAGACCACCGAGGCCCAGTTCGACGGGCTCTTCGACGTGCATGTGAAGGGCGTCTACTTCCTGACACAGGTCTTGCTGCCGCTGATCACCGACGGTGGGCGGATCGTGAACTTCTCGACCGGGCTGACGCGGTTTTCGGCTGAGGGCTTTTCGGCCTATGCCTCGGCCAAGGGGGCTGTCGAGGTGCTAACGCGGTATCTGGCAAAGGAACTCGGCCCCCGTGGCATCTCCGTGAACACCGTGGCTCCGGGCGCGATAGAGACCGATTTCGGGGGCGGGATCGTGCGCGACAATGCCGATGTGAACGCGCTCTACGCGGGAATGACGGCGCTTGGCCGAGTGGGCCAGCCCGATGATATCGGCCCGATGGTGGCAAGCCTGCTGTCGGACGCCAATCGCTGGGTTACGGCACAGCGGATCGAGGTCTCGGGCGGTCAGGCGATCTGAACCCGTGGCAACAGATCGGCGCAACAAAGCGCTGACCTGTCGTCGGGGCGGCGCGGATGGATGATTTGTGCTGTCAGCCTACGACAGCGTTGCGGACGGCCGCTCCCCTGAAGGTTTTTCGGCGTGGACCGCGGCGCGACGTGAGCCGCCTGGTGGTGGCGGTCCACGTTGACAAACGTCGGGACGAAGCCGCGTGGGCCAAGCGCAGCTTATGGGGAAAGAGCACTGACGTCAGGGCTTTCCATGATTATCCGCATCGACCGGAGGTGCGAAGGCCGCGTGCAACGGGAGCTTTTCGTGGCGAAGCTGTGGCGCAGGGTATGCAGCGTCGCAGACCGCGTCACGCCTGCCATGTGCTTGGCGGATGCAAACGCCCGGTTCAACCGACGCGGCGAGATCGGACTGACCCTCGGCAAGCCCGGGAACAGCCAGCCATCGGGCCGTGTCTCGCGCCAGCAATCGCGCAGCAGCTCCAATAGGCCAGGTGACAACATGGCCTTGCGGTCACGTTCCCTTTTGCCTTCCTCGACATGGATCATCATCCGGTCGCTCTCGATATCCTGAACCCGGAGAGGGCAGACCTCGGCTGCACGCAAGCCCGCGCCATAGCTGATCCCGAGGGCGGCGCGACACTTCAACCCAGACCCCGGTGCTGCCGCCGGGATGTCACCGACCACCTCGATGCTGAGCACCGCCAGCAGGTTGCGCGGCGCCCGCCGGAACTGCATGTGCCGCTTCATCTCGTCCCGCCCGCAGGTCATGCCGAAGAAGAACCGCAGCGATACGATCCGCACGTTGAAGGTCGTTGCGGTCATACCGGCATTCGTCAGGTGGAGCTGATAGGCGCGCAGCTCCTCTGGCGTGGCAGTGTCCGGTGACCGCCTCAGAAACATCGCGATATCCTTGACGGCCCGGATGTGCGCGGCTTGGGTCTTCTCGGCCATGCCGCGAATGCGCATGTCTTCAATCATCCGCTGGCGCAGCGGGGTGGTCTTCTCCTCCTTCATCGACGCCTCCTGTGTGACGGGTGGGAAGACCCCAATCGTCAGGCCGGAAAGGCCTTGCACAAAGGACAGCGCTGACAGTGATGCTGAACGCCAACCACGGGCCCCCAATGCCGCGGAGCGGCTCAGTCCATCCCTGCAGAGCGGACATGGTCCGGTCGATTTCTCTGCGCCAAGCACGAACGCCCGGTTTGAGAAGCGGCACGGCAGCATCCGTCAATCGTCGAGCGGCCGCAACGGGCCGGATTATACAACCGGCCGCCATAAAGCGGTGCCGAGACCAGTTTCTTTGCGCACGGTCATTCCGATCCCCCGATGGGTGGGGTCAGGATGAGCTGCGCGAGGACCAGGAAGACGAGGGTACAGAGCAGCCAGGCCAGGACGACGTCGGAGAGGTAGTGACCTCCGAAGGCGACGCGGTTGAGCGAGACGGCTGCGGCGTAGAGCGCGGTGAGGGTCGTGACGGCGGACCGATACGGTCGAGGCACCAGCAATGCCGCGGCGACGAGCCAGACAGCCGAGGAGGCCTCGCCGCTGACGAAGGAGCAGTTGCTGTCGCACCAGTCGCTGATGACCCAGACCTTCTGGTAGGGTGCCTCGCCGCCGAAGAGGTCCGTCTCTCGCGGTCGCGGCCGACCCCAATGTGCCTTGAGAATGCCGTTCACCAGGAGGCCCGGACCTACCAGGAGACAGGACAGCAGCCAGAGTGATCGGGGCGATCCCCGCCGCGTCCAAGCGCGACGGGCGATGTGGAAGAGCGCCACCAGCGCGATGCCCCGCATGAGAAATTCAGCGCTGGACCTCAGCGTCCGCAGCATCGGACTGTTCTGCAGCACGAAGCCCTCGTCGGCATCGTAGAACCATTCGCTGACGGTCTGGTCGACGCCGGGGAAGGCGTAGAAGAACCAGCTGCCGCCAATCACGGCCAAGGCCGCCAGAATAATCTGCGAGTACTGGACGGCGGGCGCGGGGCGGGCGCGGGCGAGGGGACCAGATGAGGGAGGAACTGGGTTCATGCCCCAGTGGCTAGACCCCGTGGCTGGCACAAAACTTGCAGGACAGGAGCGATCGGAACTGACGGGAAGGCGGGACGGCAATCCGTGTCCTTCGCCCCAAAGTCCGCGTTGACCGTTCCGCGTCGGTGCGCCAAGACTCCGCGATGCGCATCCTTCTGGCAGAAGACGATCGCCAGCTTGCCGAAGCCCTCGCGCGCCGTCTCGCGGAGGCGGGTCATGCCGTGGACGTGTTCCCCTCCGTCGCCGACGCAGAGGCCGCGTGGACTATGGCGCCCTACGATCTGGCCATCATCGACGTGATGCTGGAGGACGGCGATGGTCGTGCTCTGGTGAAGACGATCCGGGCCGCGGGATTGGCGACGCCGACGCTTATCCTGACCGCGCGCGACGAGATCGGGGACCGCGTCGCGGGGCTGGACGCGGGGGCCGACGACTACCTGGTGAAGCCCTTCGCCACGGACGAACTCCTCGCGCGCTTGCGGGCGCTCGGCCGACGGACCGGCTACCTGACCGCGTCGGAGTTGCGGATCGGCAACCTGACCTACACGCCCTTGACCATGACCCTCGTCGTCGGCGACCAGCCGGTCCGGCTGACGGCCATGGAGCATGCCGCGCTCGACCATCTTCTGCGAGCCGGGGACCGGATCACGCCGAAGGGCCGGATGGGCGAGTACCTCTACTCTTTCGACGACGACTGGACCGAGAACGCGGTCGAGTCGGTGATCCATCGACTGCGCAAGAAGCTGTCCGGCGCGGGAGCGACCGTCGAGCTGAAGGCCCTGCGCGGCCTTGGCTATCTGCTCGTTGAGGTGCCGGAGTGAGCCGGCCGTATCGCCTTGATGTCCGGCTGGCCTTCATCGTCAGCGCGGTGTCGGTCTCGCTCCTGTCGGCAGTCGGGACCTTCCTCGTGATGGAGTTCACGGGCGAGCAGATCGCGATCGAGGAGCGCGGGCTGGCTTCGCAGGTCGAGGACTGGGCCACCCGGGTGAGGCGTGGGGCCGACGGCGCCGTGACCTTCGCGCGGCCGGCCGAGACGACGCAGGAGCTGGATGCGCCCTACACCGGCCTGCTGACCGGCGCGCGGCCCATCTACGGCTACGCGGTCGTCGACGGGGACGGCCACCTTCTGGATCGCTCGGAGGCCAACGTTCCCGCTGGCCGGCCCGGCCCCCCGAGCCCGGACCCCGTACTGTCGAGCGGTCCGGCGCTGGATGGGTCCGGCGTTCTTCTGATCGGCGAGCTGTATGTCCCGGAAGCCGGTGCTTGGCTACGGGTAGCACGTGCACGGTCGGATGTGGACGCCTTGGCCAACACGTTCTTCGCCCAGGTTCTGGAAGAGCTGGGTTGGGTCGCGCTGGCGATGTTGGCGGTGTCGGTCGCAACCGTCGTGGCGATCGTCCGCATGAGCCTCCGCGGCCTGCGGCAGGTCGCTGCCCAGGCGGAACGGATCACTTTCGACAACCTCCGCCAGGAACGCCTCGGCGGCGAGGCGGCTCCCGCGGAGGTCCAGCCCCTCATCCGGGCCGTCAACAAGGCGCTCGACAGCATTGAGGTGGGCGCAGCCGCGCAGCGCGACTTTTCGATACACGCCGCCCATGAGCTGCGGACGCCCCTGGCCGACCTGCGCCTCCGGCTGGAGGGGCCGCCTTCGGACGCGGACCGCAGGGCCGCCCTGCGCGACGTCGATGCGATGGCGCGCCTGGTCGAGCAGCTCCTCCACATCGCCCGCCTCGACGGCGGCGGCGGGTTGCATCTCAGGATGCTCGACCTGTCGGAAACAGTGACGCAGATCCTGCAGGAGGCTGCGCCGCGCCTCGTGTCGGAAGGCTGGCCGATCGAGGCGGAAGGCCTGACGTCGCCAATTCCCGTCTTGGGCGATCCGACCTTGATCGCGCTCGTGCTGCGCAACCTGCTCGACAACGTCCGCAAGCATACGCCTCCCGGAACATCGGTGACGGTTCGAGCCGATGAGGACGGCACCGTCTGCTTCGAGGATACCGGTCACGGACCGCCACCGCGAATCCCCGAAAGCGACTTCGTCCGGTTCGCGCGCGGCCCGGGTGACATGCGCGTCGGCAGCGGTCTCGGCCTGTCCATCTGCGAGACTGCGATGCGCCGCATGGGCGGAACATTTCGACTGGACCGCTCCGGCGGTGGCTGCCGGTTCATGATGGCATTTCGGAGGGTGGCGGATTCGGACGCTCGATGAAGGCGCCGCTGACGGATATCAGTTCGACACCCACGACGACAACCGACGTTGAGGAGCCGCCATTCACAGGAATGCAGCGCAGCCTCCGAGCTCCGCTCTGAGCCGTTCGACGCTGATGCCGACCATATTGCTGCCTCCTTTCCTCCAGTAAGCCCAGTTCCTCCCACATCCAGCGGCAATCGTCGGTCATGGGCGTCCCATCGGCCTTTGCGCTGTTGTTCGCGAGCAGTTTCGGACATTCTTCCGTCGCCTGGTGCGAGGCAGCGGCGACTTCGGCTGAGGCAAGCCACACCCGGTGCGGAAGGTTGCCGCTGGCGTGGATCGCAGGTTAACCCGGGGGTGAAGGTCGGGGAGCGTGCCGCCCCTGCAACTGCCGCCTTCCCGCAGAGGCCAGCCGGCGCTTGCAGCCAGCCCTCCGGCATGCGCTACTGGCGGCCTTTCCCGCGATACCCCGAAGGCCATCATGACCATCTCGACCGCGCGCCGCCCCACCACCTATCTTGCCGTCCTGGTGGTGCTGGGCCTTTCGCATCTCCTGAACGATCTGATGCAGTCGCTGATCCCGGCCGCCTATCCGATCCTCAAGGACGCCTATGCGCTCGATTTCGTGCAGATCGGCCTGATCACCATGACCTTCCAGATCGCGGGCTCGCTGCTGCAGCCGGTGGTGGGCATGGTGACCGATCGCCATCCCGCGCCCTATTCGCCGGTGGTGGGCATGATGTTCACCCTCTCCGGCCTGGTCAGCCTTGCCTTTGCGCATGGCTACGCGACGATCCTCGTCTCGGTCGCGTTGATCGGCATCGGATCGTCGATCTTCCACCCCGAGGCGACCCGGATGGCGCGCTACGCCGCCGGCGGCCGGCAGGGGCTGGCGCAGGGTATCTTCCAGGTCGGCGGCCAGGCCGGCGGGGCGCTCGGGCCGATCTTTGCCGCGCTGATCATCGTGCCCTGGGGGCAGCCGAGCCTCGCGCTCTTCGCGGTGGCGGCGCTCGTTGCGATGATGCTGCTGGCCTGGATCGGCAGCCGGCAGCGCGAGATCAGCGCCGCATTCGCGGCGCACCGGGCCGGCACCGGCACGAGAGGCGACACCGCCCGCCACGCGCCGCGCACCATCGCGATCGGCCTTGTCTCACTGACCCTGCTGATGTTTGCCAAGAACGCCTATGCCGAGAGCTTCCGGTCGTTCTACACTTTCTACCTGATGGACCGGTTCGGGCTGTCGATCCCGTCGGCGCAGGTGATGCTCTTCGTCTTCCTGCTTGCCGCGGCGGTGGGCGTGCTGATCGGAGGCATCGTCGGCGACCGGATCGGCCGCGCCCGGATCATCTGGATCTCGGTGCTGGGGCCGCTGCCGCTGACGCTGATCCTGCCCTATGCCGACCTGTTCTGGACCGGGGTGCTGACGGTGCTGATCAACCTGATCATGGCCAGCGCGTTCGCCTCGATCCTGATCTATGCGATGGACCTGCTGCCGAACCGGATCGGGCTGATCGGAGGTTTGTTCTACGGGCTGAACTTCGGCCTCGGCGGGGTCGCGGCGGCGCTGCTCGGGGTGCTGGCCGAAAGCTACGGGATCGAGGCCGTCTACCGGATCTGCTCGTTCCTGCCGCTTGCGGGGCTACTCGCGTGGTTCCTCCCCCGCCTCGCCGAAGACCGCGCCGAGGGGCCTCCGCACTAACCGCCTCGCGACCGGAGGTCCGGCGGCTGGATACCTGGTCCATCATGCTGAAAACGGGCGCGCTGAACGACGCGGGCTTCCACCAGCCGTTCTTCTTCCTGCTGCACAGGATCTCACCGGAGGTGTTCGGCACCCGGTCTCCGGGGGCATGAGCCGGAAGGCCGCTCCGCCACGTCCGGATTATCGCTGCAGCGCGCTCGGGCCGGTGCGGAGGGCGAAGAACCTGCCCAGTTCTTCGGCCAACTCGTCCGGCGCCTCCTCTGCCATGTGGTGGCCGCAGGCAATCCCGCGCCCTTCGGGTCGTCCGACCATGCGCACCAGACGCCGGGCACGTCGCCGTAGAGCTCCTCGATATCGTCGTGGAGCGACCACAGGACGAGAAGCGGGCACGAGAGCCTGCGGCCGCAGTGGCGATCCTCGGCGTCATGCGCGGCATCGATCCCGAGGCCTGCGCGATAGTCCTCCAGCATGCCGTGGACGGTGGCGGGGTCGTGAAGGCGTTGTTGCAGAACGCCAGCTTAAGGCGCAGTGCCCGCTTTCCCCTCGGCGTCAGGCGACGCGGACGATCTCGGCGGTGCCGAGGACGTTGAAGCGGCTCATGAGCGCGACGCGGATGTGGATCTCGGCGGTCCGACGGTCGGGGTCCTTTGCCATGATGCGTTCGCCGAAGGCCTTGAGCCGAGCCGGTGAGCGCCACCGGTTCGAGCGAACCGGCGAGGGCATCTTCGCTTCGATCCGGCTGCGGGCGTGGTAGCCCGTCCATCGCTTTTAGAACGCCCGGCCATAGTGACGGGTGGCGCGCAGGGTCTCGTTTCTGGCCCGAGCGGCCGGACCATCTCCCTTCCAGGGTCGGCCGTTCCGGCGGATAGGGATGACCGCTGTGGCGCGGCGCTCGACGATGGCGGTGTGACAGCGGCGCGTGTGGTAGGCACC